>JAEZCC010000009.1 GCA_023412715.1 Bacillota bacterium | reverse complement strand
TCTTTCTGATGCGCCGCTTTTCACAGGTAATTTCCTGCATCCATAAAATATCTCTTCCATTGGTAAAATTTACCCTTGCAAAATGGTTACAAATTTGTTACTATTTATTACATCAAAAGTTTACAAGAGTTGCCTTTTTCAGGTTCCCTCTTTTTGAGCCGCCTTTGGCAGGGCGGCTCTTCATGAAAAGGACGGCGTGCTGATACATTTTATACCATTGGAGGTACGTTATGGACGGCATATTGGTTTCTGTCGATACAATCTTATACATAATTTTCGTATTTGCCTTGGCAATCATGATTTTTACTTTCTGGTATACGTTCCGGGGAAAACATTAACCGGCCGACCCTAAGGCCGATTTCATTTCCGCGTCAATCGCTGCAATCCGCTCTTTTGCAGAAAAAGCGCCGGGGCCCGATCCCGGTTACGGCCCGGATCTCTCCGCATCGTCGCCGCCGGGGCAAGCAGGCGGCAAGCGGGCAGGCCTGCGGAAAACGCCCGTGTTCTGCCCGGGCGCGGTACTTTTCTGCGCCTTGGATAGAAAATGTTGCCATATTTGTCGATTATTAACATTTTGTAAAATTATTCTAACTGATCGTTTACATATTTACTAATAAGGAATTATAAGTTAGAATGAAGCTAGCCCTAAGGGCATTGCAAAAGAGGTGACGGTATGGTTAGCAAAGCTTTTGTATTTGCCCCTGCACCATACTTTGTGAGCGGCCGACACCCGCTTACATAGTCGCACTTGCGACGGGGCAAGCATAATTACGCGGAACACCTACCGCCTAAGAAGTGCAGACTGCGAAAGAAGCGTAATCGCTACATTGCGTCGCTTGTCATGGAATCATCAACGGATGTGAAGCGACTCATGTAAAAAATAGGCCGGCGTGCAGCAGTCTATGGCAAACAAATTGGTGACAGCCGGTCGATGGTAGCGCATTGGCCGGCTTGTTTTATGCCGACCGGCAGGCCTCTTCCGGAATGCGGCCGCGGGAATTTATAAAGGCAGCCCTTCCCGCACCTTATTGAGGTAATCCACCGGATCCTTGCCTGCTTCTTTACAGGCCATCTGCAGAGCGGCGAGCAGGATATCCTCTTTTGTCATCTCTCTTGGGGAATACTTCCGAAGAATGATATTCCGGTCGTCGACAAAAATCTCCATCGAGACGCCCTCGGGCAGTTCCATGCTGCGGCGCAGCTCTTTCGGAATCACAATCCTTCCGAGATAGTCGATTTTACGTACAATGCCTGTCGCTCTCATCTGTTTTTCCCGCTTTCCTGTAATATTCTCCATTATACTGTAGAATATTGTAAAAAATGGGAAAGATATTTTTTTAAGATAGGAGGACGCCCGCCGGGCCGGGATTTTCAGTCCGGGATAAATTCATACCCCCTCGCACTGCGGCCGCCGCAAAACTAAAAAACACCGCAGGAGCGCTCGCCCGGATGATCCTTCAGCATGGATGTCCCGCGTATTCACGACGCCTTACCTCTGTAAATTTTCGCTTATCTGCCCGACGCAGGCAAAAAACGAATCATGCATCCGGTATGTTGGAAGCTATGGAAAGCAAACGGACTGAAATCCCTGTGATTTCAGTCCGTTTGCTTTCCATATTGTTATAACCATTATATTGCATCCTGCGGCGGCTGTCAATAAGAAATTGACCCCGCCGCGCAGCGCCGGACCGGAAAACCCGGTCCGGCATATGGCCGACGTGGGGAACGCCGGGCGGGGTCTCATGGCTCCGCGGAGCAGGAGCCGCCGTCCGGGGCGGCATGCAGATAAAAAAGATAAGAGGAAAAATCGCGGGAGGGCTTCGGCAAAATCGGCAACCCGGCTTCCATCAGGACGTCCCCGGGATAGGCTTCGTCCGAATCCCGGTTAACATAATAGCATCGATCGGGGTCCAGGCCCCTGAGCTTCAGCCGCCTGTATTCTTCGTTTGGGCCGCTAAGGATGCAGTAATAGGCCGCGACGGCTTCCTCCCGCGCTGCGGAAACGGTCATCCAGGCGGCCTGATTGCCGTCGAACGGGCTGAGTAGCCTCCAGAACGTCCCGTACTGCAGCAGCTTCCGGTGCCGCTTGACAAAGGCGATCTGCTCCGCAATCATCTGCCGATCCTCCTCCGTCAGGGCGTTGAGGTCCAGCTCGTAGCCGAATGCGCCGAACATGGCGACCGCCGCCCTCGTCCGGAGGGGCGTGACCCGGCCGACCTGTTGGTTCGGGACCGCCGAAACATGGGCGCTGATGCTGCTGATGGGATATGCCAGAGAAGTTCCGTATTGGATTTTCAGGCGTTCCACGGCGTCCGTGTCGTCGCTGCACCAGGCCTGCGGCGCATAGGCAAGCACGCCGGGGTCGAACCGGGCCCCTCCGCTGGCGCAGGACTCTATGAGCAGCCCGGGAAAATCGGCCAGCAGCTTTCTGTAAAGACGGTATACGCCCAGAATATAGGAATGAAAGACCTTCCCCTGCTCCCACGGCTGCTTTGTAACGGAATAGCATTCGGTCAGATAGCGGTTCATGTCCCATTTCAGGTAGGAGATATTGGCGCCCGTCAACAGACGATGCAGCATTTCATAAATCGCATCCACCACCTCCGGCCGGGAAAAATCCAGCACATACTGATGACGGCTTAGGGAAACGCTGCGCTCCGGGACATGCAGGATCCAATCCGGGTGGGCCCGGTACAGATCGCTGTCCATATTCACCATCTCGGGCTCGATCCACAGGCCGAACTGCATCCCCATCGCGTTGATTTTCCGCGACAGCCCGCCGATGCCGTCCGGCAGCTTTTGCAGGTTCACCGTCCAGTCGCCCAGGCCGGCGCGGTCGTCGTTCCGTTTGCCGAACCAGCCGTCGTCCAGCACAAAGCATTCCACGCCGAGCTTCTGCGCGGTCTTTGCAAGCGACAGGATGCTTTCCTCGTCAAACGCAAAGCCGGTGCTCTCCCAGTTGTTGATGACGATCGGCCGGTCCCTGTCCCGCCAGGGGCCGCGCGCCAGGCGTCTGCCGTACAGCCGGTGGAAGGTCTGGCTCATCCCGTTCAGCCCTTCCCGGGAATAGACCAGAACGGCTTCCGGCGTTTGAAAATGCTCCCCGGGCTGCAGATGCCATGAGAAGCCATTGGGGTGGATCCCGACCAGGACGCGCGTCAGGCCGAAGGGATCCACCTCCGCCTGGGCGAGGAAGTTCCCGCTGTAGATCAGGCTGCAGGCGTACACCTCCCCTTCGAACTCGTCGGTCCGGGGGCGTTTGAACAGAAGAAAAGGGTTATATTCCGCGCTGCTGATTCCACGCATGCTGCCGACGCTCTGGATCCCCGGCGTCAGACGGCGGATGACGGGGTACCGCTCCCTGGCCCACGCGCCGCACAGGGACAGCATGTCGAAGTCCGCATCCGGCAGGCTGACGCTCATGCTCATCGCCCGCTTCAGCATGACCGGGCGCGTGCCCGCATTGATGAATTCCGCGCTGCGCGCAAGGGCAGGCAGCGAATTGAAAATCGTGTAGCGGAGGATCAGGCGCACCCCGGAAACGGCGTCCTCCAGCACGACTTCAAGGGTGTCGGCCTCCCCGTCGGACTCCGTGTAGACGGCAGGCAGATCGTCCGGTCCCCTCTTCCCGGCATAGACGGTATGGGAAACATAGGTGAAATTCGAGACGGTGCTTCCGTTCTCCTGTTCCATGACGAACGCTGGGTCGTGGAAATCCCCCGTCCCATAGGAGGGGTACTCCTGGGGCACGTGGTTCAGGCAGAGGGACGATCCCTCGCACGCCACGACGGCATGGGCACGGCCTTCGCCCTGCACCGGCAGCAGGGCGTGAAACGACTGCCGGTCGGCAAGCCGCTTCCCGAAGTAGAGGCTGCCGAGCTGCCCGTTTTCCATAACCCGCATGATGTAGCTGATCTGCTGGTTGCAGAAATGGAATTCCCGCGCCGATGGATGATAAAAAATTGGCATAGCTTTCTGTCCGGCCGCCGCATTCTCTGAGAGCGCGCGGCCATAGGCTCCCTCCTGAATTGTTGGCGATCGTGAGGCGCGATTCCCGTGTTCTCAACCTGAGCGCCTGTTCCCATTGTACCAGAAACCGCGGGAATATAAAATGATTTTCTCTGCATATCCATCGCGTCGGTACCGGCGTTTTATTTTTCCGCGAACAGCATCTGGCGGATGGTGTCCTCCCGGGTCATGTCGCGGACGCTGCACAGGGAGGAAAGGACGATGTCGCTGCCCCGCACGCGGAACTCGTGCTCCCCCAGGCGGTCGAAACGCGCGTCTTTCGGAATCGGGACGATTTCAGAGGACCTGTAACGGCTCTCCGCGTAATTTTCAAACCGGTTGCCGTCCAGCGAGTCCGTCTCCGCCTTCGCTTTGCGGCCGAGCAGCATCGGCCCGTAGAAAAATTTGTGGTAGCCCTTTATGCTGTTTTTAAAATCGGCCTCCTCCGCGCGCAGGCCGAGGCCGAGGTCCATCTCAAGAACATCGCCGGACCGGAACGCCCGGTCCACGGTGAGAAAACCGTTCTCCGGCTTCCGCGCGAGCGGTTCCCCGTTGACCGTAAGGGAGACGGCCCCGCTCCACGCCGGGACGAACAGCCGAAGGGAGGCCGGGCCGCAGGAGGACTCGGCCGCCGTAAAGCGCACAAGGCCGTCGAAGGGATACCTGGTGCTTTCTTTCAAAACCAGCCTTCCGCCCGGAAGCGTCAGGCGCGCCGTGCAGGAATTGTAAAACGGGACGAACACCGTGTTTCCTTCCAGAAAAAAATTGTACGCAATGGCGCTGGAAAAGCCTTCCCCGCCCCGCATGCTGCAGCACCAGTAGGTCTCGTAGTTCACCGGCGAAAGGAAAATGGGCTCCTCCGAAGACCGCGCCCCGCAGCAGCGGTCGGTGCCGAAGGAGCCGTTGATCCGGTTGCCGTGCGACAGCGCGTTATAATAAATCAGGTGGGCGTCGTTCAGATAAGAGACGTTCCCGGTGTGCTTCCAGAGCTGCACGGCGGCCATAAACGAATCGATAATGGCGCACGGCTCCGTCCAGCGCGGCGCTCCAAACCAGTTGTAATTTCCGTAGGCCTCCGTCCACGCCTTTTCCCGGTAAAGCCCGTAGCGCCGGACGGCCATGTCGAGGAACCGCTTCTCCCCGGTCTGTTCGTAAAAGCGCAGGATGCCGCGGGTGGCGCTCAGCGTCGCGTGCGTCTGAATCTGAAGGGCCTCGAGGTCCATCTCCATAAAGCGGGCGATCATCTCCTCGATGACTTCCCGCAGCCGGGGCCAACGCAGCACGCCGTAGGCCGCCGTGGCGCCGTCGATCATGATAAAGACGCATCCGGCGTCGGAGGTTTCGGCGTGATGCCTGGTCTTTGTCTGCAGTTTGGAGAGGCGCCAGACGTCCTGTTCCTGAAAACGGGTCGCGGGGTCAATCGGGTACCGGGCAAAGGCGCCGCCGGCCGGCAGCAGAAAGTTTTGCACCATCCTCTCCAGAAGGGGAAGGACGGCGGGATCCTTCTGATAGCGGTAGGACTCCGTCAGGGCGCGCAGCATCCAGCTGTGCCCGCCGAAATGCTGCTCGTCGAAGACGCCCGGCGGCAAAATGGGGCCGAAATATCCTCTTTCGTTCAGATGCTCCGGGATCAGCGAAAGGATCTCCTCCCGGTAGGCGCTCACCCTGTGCGTACTCTGTTCCAGCAGCGTGAGCGCGAGCAGCAGGCGCCCTTCCCAGTCCGCGGGCCAGCCGTGCGCATCCGCGTGGAACACCTCCTCCGGCCGGTACCATTTCCCTTCGAGCCGGGCAAAATTGCGGCCGGAACGCACGGCCAGATCGCCTTTGATGTCGATGCTTGCAAAATCGATGCAGTCCAAAATCATTTCTCCCTTCAGGCTTTCAGCCCGGTTATGGCGATTCCCTCCACAAACTGCTTCTGGAAAACGAGGTACAGAACAACCATCGGGATCATGGCGAGCACGGAGACCGCCATCAGATGCGGCGTCTTGAACACCAGGCTCATCAGCTGGATTTTCGACAGGGCTGAGGCCAGCGTCGCCTGACGGTTGTCCGGGTTCACAATCAGGGGCCACATCAGGTCGGACCAGGCGAACACCGCCGTGAAGATGGAAAGCGCCATGATTGGCGTCTTTGTCAGCGGGAACAGAACGCGCGTGAAGATCTGCCAGTGGTTGCAGCCGTCCAGCGTGGCGGATTCCGACAGCTCGTTCGGCAGGCCCATGTAGAACTGCCTCATGAAAAAAGTGCCGAACGCGCTGACCAGGCCCGGGAACAGCAGCCCGGCGACCGAGTTGTTGATGCCGAGGGCAACCGCCATTTTGAACTGCGGCACAATGAAGATCTGGTTCGGCATCATCAGCTGCACCAGAACGACGGAAAAGAAAAATTTTTTGAGCGGAAAATTCAGCTTGGCAAAGGCGTAGGCTGCCAGCGAGCTGGTAAAAACCGCAAGGACGATGCGCCCCGCGATCATCGCGAAGGTGTTCCAGTACAGCTGCCCGAAATAGTCCACCTTCTCCAGCACGAACTGATAATTGGTAAACAGGTAGCCGAACCCCTTCTCCCCGGAAAAGACCCTGCCCGGGATGCTTTCGGGGAAAAACAGGGGCGGAATCCGGATCGATTCCCCAAACGTCTTGAAAGAGGTCAGCACCATCCAGACAAAAGGAAGAATCATAAGAACGCTTGCAAGGATCAGGACGCAGTGGGCGGCCAGATTCCCCTTGTTCAGCTTTTTGCGCGTATGTACGCATGCGGTTTGACTCGGCATTGTGGCCCTCCTCCCTCAGCTGTCGTAATGGACCCATTTTTTCTCGCCGCGGAACTGCAGCACGGTCAGGGCGAGGATCAGGATCATGGTCCAGACGACGATTGCGGAGCCGTAATTCGGGTTCAGCTTCACATAGGTCTCCCGGTAGAACAGATAGATGAGCGTCTGGGCCGCCGGAAAGGTCGGGTCGGTGTCCTTGGCGAACATGAAGCTCAGGTCGAACTGGCGCAGGGCATTCATGGTGCGCATGACGACGACGAAAAACAGGGTCGGCGAGACGAGAGGCACCGTGATGTACCGGAACTGCTGCATCGGGCTCACGCCGTCCATCGTCGCGGCCTCGTAGTAAACCCTCGGGATGCTCTGCATCCCCGCCAGCAGCAGGACCAGATCGTACCCGACCGAGCTCCAGACCGCGACGATGGCGATGGAAAACATGACCGCGTTCGGGTCGGAGATCCACTCCGGGCCGGTGATGCCGATCCGGCTGAGCAGATAGTTCAGAAAACCGCTCTGGGAGTTGAACACCACCCATTTCCAAACCATGGCGACGGCCGCGGGGGCACAGACCAGCGGGAGGAAGAAGATGCCGCGGTAAAGGTTCCGCCCCTTAACGCTGCGGTTCAGCAGCGATGCGAAGAGCAGGGAAAGAAGGACGCCGACCGGGACCGTCAGCAGGGTAAACAGAAGCGTGTTGAGGTTGGAACGCCAGAAAAGCCCGTCTTCGGTGAACATTCTGACGTAGTTGCCAATTGTGGGGGTCCCGGTGTATTTATCCTGCATGGACAGCCAGACGCTTTGAAAGAACGGGATGATATTGAGCACGACAAGGCCGAGAATGGTCGGCGCGATAAAGGCGTACGCCCAGGCCCATTCCGAGCGGGGGCGGCCGCCCTGCCGGTGCGATATCTTCTGCTTCATGGATTTTCATATCCTTTCCGGAGCAGGGCACGGGAAAGCGATCCCGCGCCCTGCTCTTTTCGGATGAGGGAAAACTGCCTGCGGACATCCGCCGTTATTCCTTGGCGAGGTAAGAGTCCACAACCTTCTGGATCTTTGCCATCTGCGCCGGCACGTCTGGGTTCTTCTGCGTGTAGAGCTCCGCGATCAGCGACTTTTCCTCGTCGCCCCATTCGGCTTTCGTGACGGAGAACGGGTACTGCACGCCGTAGCTGATCATGTCGGGATAGGCTTTGACGTTATGCCCCGGGAAGTTGTTGTACCAGCTGTCCTGCGTGCCGTTGAACGCCGGGATTGCCGCGCCGGACTTGCCCATGACCTCGGCGGCCTCCTTGGTCCCCAGGAAGGTAAGGAAGCTCCTGACGATCTCCGGCTGCTTCGTCTCCTTATAACCGGCATAGGTCAGGCCGTTGTAAATGGTGACGCGTTTTCCCGTCGGCCCCTTCGGCAGCACGGCTATGTCAAACTCCTGGCCCAGCTCTTTCATCGCCTCGATGTAGCCCTTGATTTCCCAGCTGCCCAGAAACACCATCGCGGCCTTCCCGCTCTTGAAATAGTCGTGCTGGCTCATTTCCGTCAGCTGTTTCTGCGTGGGGGAAACCTTGTATTTTGTCTGAAGATCGATCCAGAACTGCATTCCCTGGATGCTCTTGGGATCGGTATATCCCGATTTTTTCTCTCCCATTTTCACGGTATAGCCGCCCGCCTGGTAAATCGGGATCAGATAACCGCTCTGATCTTCGTTGCCCGGCGCGGCGAAACCGTACACGCCGTCTTTCGTGAGCTTCTTGGCGTTTTCCAGCAGGGTGTTCCAGTCCCAGGTGTCGTCGGGGTAAGCGAGCCCGGCCTTGTCGAACAGGGCCTTATTGTAAACAAGGCCGATGGTGTCGAAATCCTTCGGGACGCCCAGCTGTTTGCCTTCCCACTGGAAGACCTGGCTGAGGCCCTCCGGGAAGTTGGACTTGTCATAAAGGTCGGTGCAGTCCATCAGGATGCCCTTCTTCGCATAGTCCACGAAATTGTTGGAGTGCATCCAGAAGACGTCCGGCATGCCGCCTTCCGCGGCGGCGCCCAACACCTGCCAGTACTGGTCCCACGGCGTGACGCTGACTTTGATCTTGACGTTCGGGTGTTTGGCGGTGTAAGCGTCGATCAGCGCCTGCATGCCGTCCTGCTGGTTGGCGTCCCAGAAGGCGAAGGTGATTTCGCCGCTCAGGCTGTCGTCGGCCGCTTTGGATGCGGAGCCTTCGCCGGCGGCGCTGCTGCTTTGCTGGGACGCCGGGGCGGCGGAAGAAGCCCCGGAGGCTCCCGAGCAGGCCGGGAGCAGAAGCATGGATGCCGCGCAGGCCATAGCCAGCAGCAGGGAAGAAATGCGCTTTTTCATGTTGAATGCCTCCTAAATAATCAATTTATCGATATCTATTTTATTTAATCTGCCGAACGGATTCAGTATAGGCCTCCTCACGGACCGGAACAATCAACGATCTTCCGCAGTTATGGTGCGATGTTACGATTTTGGGGCCCGGGTGATTTTCCCTTCCGCAGAACCGGCTGCATATGAAATAAATTACGGTAAAATATTACGATCGGGCAAAAAAAAGCCGCGGCTCTCGCCGCGGGAACAAAACCATGTCGTTTTTTACCGGAAGGTCTGATGCAGCTTTTCGTTGAGGGAATCCGCTTCCTCCAGGGCCTGCTTTACCGTCTTCTGGCCGGCGAGGACGTCCTGCAGAGCTTTGCCATATGTCTCCACAATCGGGTTTCCGTAAGTCCACGTCGCGGTCCAGGGGGCGTAGATGCGCCCGGCGTCCAGAGCCTCTTTGCAGCCGCTGTAAATAGGGGCGAGGTCCGCGTGCACGCCGACGACGGAGGACATCCCCTCGTTGTCGCTGAGCAGCGCCTCCTGCGCTTCCGGCGAGGCCGTAGCGGATAGAAGCTTCAGGACTGTCTCCAAATTGCGCGAATTTTTATTGACGGCGAGCGCCGACCCCGGGCCGCCGACCAGCCAGCCGCCGCCTTTGCGCAGGCCGGGAATCGGGAACATGCCCAGCCGGATATCCGGGTTTTTCTGAAGGATGGTGCCGACGGACCAGGGGCCGCTCTCCCACATTGCGGCGCCTCCCCGCGCGAACTCGTCCAGCGCCTGCTCGTAGCTGTAGCTCAGCATGTCGGGCGTCAGGCAGCCTTCGCGGATCAGCCGGGACCATTCGGTCACCGCGGGCAGCCAGCTGTCGGTCAGGCGGGCCTTCCCCCCGTCGAAGGCCGCGTCGAACCCGGCGTTCTCCGGCTTTGAATAGAACTCGCTGTTGACAAGGGCAATGCTCTGCTTCATCATCGGCTCCCAGGACTGCGCCCCCATGATCTGCGGCTTGACGCCGCGGGCGGCCAGCTTTTTGTGCAGCGCGATGAACTCGTCGAAGGTTTCCGGCGGCGCGAGGCCGTACCGCGCGAAGATTTCCGTGTTATAGAAAATCCCCTCGAACCAGGACTGCAGCGGCGTGGCGTAGACGCGCCCGTTCACCGAGTACGGAATCAGGCTCTTCGGCGCATATTGGCCGATAAACGGCTGGCCGGTCAGGTCCTGCAGCATCCCGGAATCGGCGAGCAGGTGCGTCTCCCCGCCGACCTCGATCAGATCCGGCCCGCTGTCGGAAAGCAATTGGGCGTTCAGGTCGCTGCTGTAATATTCCAGCGGCACATAGTCGTAGACGATTGTGACGTCCGGGAACTGTTTGCGCAGATAGTCGAGATAGGTCGAACGGACGGATTCGCTGTTATACGCAAAAATCCGGACCGTCACGGGCGCGCCGGAGGATGCCGACGGCCCCGCGGAGACCGGGCGCTTCGGCCCGAACGCGCACCCCGCCAGGGTCGAGAGCAGCGCCAGGGCGGCCAGCAGCCTGCCTTTCATTGCCCGCGCTCCTTCCTCTTGCCGGCGCGGTACTCGCTCGGCGTTTTCCCCGTGTATTTTTTAAAAAGCTTGTTAAAATAGCCCGGGTTGTCGTACCCCACGTTGTAGGCGACCTCGTAATTCTTCCAGTCGGTGTTTTCCAGAAAAGCCCGCGCCCGGACGATCCGGATTTTCGTGAGGAAGGCCCACAGGCTGACCCCCGTGTCCCGTTTGAACAGATAGCAAAAATAGTTTTTGCTGACCGAAAGATGTTCGCAGATTTCCTCCAGCGAAAGGTTGCGGTTGTAATTTTTTTCAAGGAAGTCGATTCCGTTTTCGACCAGCTCGCAGTATTTCCTGCTTTCGGTCCTGGGCGGGGCGGAAAGAAGCGCCGCGGCGCCGACCATGAATTTTTCCAGCTGCTGCAGCGACGGAATCCCGAGGATGTCCTCGTAGGTCGCGGTCAGCGCCGCCCCCTGCTCCGCCGCTTCCGGCGAAGGCCGCAGGGCCTCACGGATGCCGAGGATCGTAAGGAAACAGAACTCGTAGATGTCGTGCAGATACTTCGGGTTGATGTTCTCCGACATCCGGAAAACCGAGTTCAGGATGCGGCCTATCTCGATCTTGTTGCGCTGCTTCAGCGCCTCCCTCATATTGCTGGTCAGCGCCGACAGCTTGATTTTGTCGAACTCGTCCTCGCTGCAGTTGTAGCCGTACCCGAAAATGCCGGTCCGGTCCACATACCGGCTGTATTTTACATACTGGCACACCTGCCCGTATAAAGCCGGAAGCTCCTGAATCCGCCTCGCCGGCCGGCTGAACGCGATGCGCGCCCGGATCCCGAACTGGCCGTGCAGGAACTGAAGCAGGGATTCGCAGGTGGCCACGACCTGCTGCACGGAGTCGCTGAACAGAATGGCCGTCCACGCGGAACCGTCGTATTTGAAGAGCACGCAGGCACAGGACCGCTCGATTCCCTCCTGCATGCGGCCGAGAAGATAGTGCATCTGTTCCCCCGTGAAGCTGTTCAGGCCCACGTAGTCGTTGACGGTTTCTTCGTTCGGGTTGACGCTGGCCACGACAAACGGGGAACCGGACGCCGCATATTCCAGAAAAGCCTGACGGGCCGCGTCCGCCAGGCGCCCCGTCTTCATGTAATCGTACAGCAGCAGCTTTTTTCTGTTCTGCTCGTCTTTGGCCACCAGCCTTTTGGCTATGGTCTTGTCGCTGATCTTCATGACGATGGCCTGAAGCGTTTTTTCCAGCTCCACCTCGTCGATCGGCTTCAGAATGTAATTGGCGCCGCCGAGCCGAATCGCTTCCTTCACATAGTTAAAATCCGCGTAGGCGCTGATGAAGATGAACTCCGACTCCGTGCTGACGGCGTGCACCCTGCGGATGAACTCGATGCCGTCGAGATTCGGCATCCGGATGTCGGTGATGATGATATCGGGGAAAAAGGACTGGTATTTCTCAAGTGCCTCCGCCCCGTCCGTCGCCGTGGCGACAATCCCGATTCCGTAACGGCTCCAGTCGACAATGCTTTCCAGCATTTTTATGGTAAGGACCTCGTCATCCACCAGCATGGCTTTCAGCATTTTCTTCCTCCTCCTTCCGCGGGATGGTGATAACGACGCTGGTATTCATGCCCGGCCTTGAAAGGATGGAAACCCCATACGGCTTTCCATAAATGCTCTGGATGCGTCTGTGCACGTTCAGCAGGCCGATGCTGCCGGACGCGCTGTCCGAATCCCCGCTTTTGAGCTTTGCGGTCACTTCGTTCTTTTTTTCTTCGCTGAATCCGGTGCCGCTGTCCGCGACGATCACATGGATCTCGTCCTCGTCCGCTTCGGCGCAGATGCTGATGTGCCCTTCCTTGTTGCCCGGAAGCCCGTGCTCGATTGCATTTTCCACAAGAGGCTGGACAATCAGCTTCGGGACGGGCGCATTCCGAACGGCGTCTTCGCAGTCAACGGAGTAATCGATGCTGGGGTACCGGGCCTTTTGCAGGATGATATAATTTTCCGTATACTGCAGTTCCTCCGAAAGAGGCACCCTGCCGAACGGCTCGTAGACCGAATAGGAAAGCAGCTTGCCCAGCAGGGTCGCCATTCTGGAAACGGCGTCCATGTCCCCGGTCACGGCGAGGGATTTGACGGATTGCAGAGCGTTGTTCAGAAAATGAGGGTTGATCTGGTGCTGAAGGACCTTGAGCTGTTCCTGTGAAAACTGCCTCTGCTTCTGGATCAGATCCTTCGAAAGCGAATTGATATGCGCAAGCATCTCCTGTGCGGTCCGCGCGAGCAGATTGACCTCTTCGCTGCCGCTCTGCTTAAACGTCACGTCGGTTTCCCCGTGCGCGACCTGATTAAAGCTTCTCACAAGCCTGTCGATCGGGATCAGGATGGACTTTGACACCAGAAGGGAAAGGACGACCACGACCGCAATGGAAATCAGGATTGCCACCGCCACAAAAGAGGTGACGGAAGAACGCAGGTCGTCGATTTCGGTGAGCGGCATCAGCCCCAGAATGGACCATCCCGAAATTTTCGAGGTCTGGTTCACGACCAGATAGGACTGCGGCCCGTCCGACGCGGCCTCGAGGGTAAAACTGCGCTGCCCGCGCGCGAGGGATTCGGAAAGCCGGTCTTTCTGCCCGTCCGCAAGCTTGATTTCGCTTGGAAAATAAACCGGCGTCTGCCCGTCGTAAATGGCGATGGAAACGTTGCTGCCGGGACGCGCGCCTGAAATCACGGAGGAAAGCTGAAAATCGCACATGAAGTACGCCGCCTGCGCCGTGGCGTACTGAGAGGTGTTCAGGATCGGCGTAATGATCGAAATGGCTTTCCCCTGCGTATCGGACAGGAGATAGTCGGTGTCGTGGTACCCTGTGAAATAGGTCGTGCGTCCGGTCTGCCGGACTGCGTCCATAAACCATTTCTGGCTTTTGAAATCATAGTTCCTTTTGGGTGAAGTGCCGTAGTAATATAAGTACTGGTACCGGTCCCCGATGATCAGGGAGACTTCTATGTTGCCGAGGACGTCGACCTGTTTGATCTTATCGGTGACTTTGCGCTGATAGTACAGTTCCTTTTCATAATCGGCGGCCTGCATGCCGTTCCGGTAATTGACCGCTTCAATCACGTCCGCGTCGTTCGCAATAATCATCGAAACGTCCTTCATCTGGCCGAAATACGTATCCATCAGGCCAATGCTGGACTCGACGATTTGCTGACAGTAAGCATAGCTTTGATTGCGGAAAGCGGTGATGCTGTATTGCAGGATGACGCTGCCGAAAACGGCAATCATGACGGAAAGGGCAAAGGAGAAAAAAAGGATCATCCGGCGCCTGAGCGATAATTTCACGAAGCATCCCTCCCGCCCGACTGTCATTTTCTCTGCGATTGGAGCTGAAAGCGGCTTCCCGCACAGCCCGCCGAGGTGCAGGCCTCTACTAATTCACTAATTTATTATACAATAATATAATAAAGTTATCGATTATGCAACAACATCTGAAGAGAATATGCCCGCATCCTTTTGCGGCAACCGCTGCTTTGCCAAAAAGAAAAGGCCAGAAAGCCATATGGCTTCTGACCTCCCGGATGGATCTGAAGAGATGCGGGCAGTGTGGTTTTACCCTGTGTCCCGCGAGCGCTTGTTTCCTTTCTATGCAGTTTCTGCCCGCCGGATTGGATATCCGCCCTGAGCCGATTGCAAATTATTTTCTGTCTTCTGCCTTTTTGACGGTCTGAACACTCGTCGTGATATCAGAGCGGCGATGCTCTTTGCTGGAACCCCTTATCACCCGCGCGTAACGTACGGGTTTTGGTTTTCCTGGCGGCAGGAGTTTTTGCAAACCTGCCGGAGCAGACAGAAAGGGCACCCGCCAGAAGCGGATGCCCGTAATATTTGGTCCCGTGTAACGCCCGGGTTATCGACTGCTTACCCTCTTTTGTCAAGCCAACAAAACAGTTCCTATTTGACATAACACCGAATTTAAGCCTCCGGTTTGGCGCGAAAAGACAGGTTCGTTGAATATTTCCAACCTTGATATAATAACATACTTTCTGCTGCCTGTCAAATAAGACTGCCGCGATGGGAACTCAAAATGTTGTTTATCCATATTTGTCAATCACAGCATGTTGAAAACTCGGTTGAAATTGTTTAAAACTATTTAGATTTTACTAATTGGATAAAAATTTATGTCTGCCGCTGGGTACTGACGAATTGTGTGCTATAATGATAAAAAGGGGATTAGATAAATATGGTGAATGATAAAACATTAGGCAGACATTGCAGTTTTCTAAATAAATATGTTCCAATACGCATTAAATACTTTCCAAACGGCTCGGCCATAAGATCCTGCGATAACTCCTCGTGCGGGAATGCGGATTGTAATTTATGCGACAGCTTTGCCGGAGATAAATCTGAAGGGCAGGATTCTTTGGACTGATTGGAGGTTCATTTTATATTTAAGCCCGCATGGTTTCTCCGGCACTCTCTGCCTTGTTAAATTCTTTTTTTAAGAGTATAATAAAATGTCGTAAGGGGGCGAGAACTATTTATAATTTAAAATGCACATATTCCGGCGGCCATTGTCATAATTACGCACATATTACAAAAGTTGAATACCGTTCAGATACCGGCCTGATATCCGTATCCGGGGATGATATTTTAACGAAAGACTATCCGCTTAATTCCGACTTACACCTGATTTCAACACTCAGGAGTTACAACGTGCCGCACATCTGCTTGAAATCCATTGAAGCTACAAAAGAAAAAGATTAAGCAAAAGCGGAAAGACAATCTCAAACGTCAATATGAGGGTAGCATGAAAGGACAACCGGTCTGCGGGGTTGTCCTTTTTCTTAATTTTTCTGCATAATTGAGGCAGCCACCCTAAAGGGTGGCTGCCTCAATTATTTGGTGGACCTGAAGAGATTCGAACTCTCGACCTCACGGATGCGAACCGTGCACTCTCCCAGCTGAGCTACAGGCCCATGTGTTATTCAATTTTGTGATGTGACCCGCGTGACTGCCAAGTGAGTTACGTACCGTTGCTAAAACCGTTCCGCGTGCTCTCCCAGCTGAGCTACAGGCCCATAAAACGGCCGGAATTGCCGCCGAATTCAATCCCGCAACGTGAGCTATTATACCACGTTGCGGAAATGATTGCAACAAAAACTTTCGGCTCACAGCCAGGAATGATGGACCGAGATATAGATTTTCTTGACCGTCTGGGCCAGCAGGATATAGCAGAGAATAATCAGCGCCAGCCAGCCGAAATACGGGCCGGGAAGCGGCCGGAAGCCGATGCCTGCCCCGAACGGCATGAAGGGGATAAGCACCCCGGCCGCCATAATGACCGACGTGAGCAGCACCACGGGCTTCGCCGCGCGGCTCTGCACGAACGGCAGCTTCGGCGTGCGGATCAGGTGGATGATGAGCGTCTGGGAAATCAGGCTCTCCACAAACCACGCCGCATGGAACAGCCCGACCTTGGCCGGGTCGGCGGCCGTGTTGCATCCGAACACGAACCACATCAGGGCGTAGGTCGCAATGTCGAACACGGAGCTGACAGGCCCTATCCAGATCATGAACCTGCTGATACCGGAAGCGTCCCATTTTCTCGGAATACGCAGGTAGTCCTCGTCCATGTTGTCCCACGGGATGGAGATCTGCGAAATATTGTACATCAGGTCCAGAAGCAGAATCTGCACGGGGGTCATCGGGAGGAACGGCAGGAACGCGCTGGCGACAAGCATGGAAAGCATGTTGCCAAAATTGGAGCTGACCGTCATCTTGATATATTTGATGATGTTGCCGAAAATCTTCCGGCCCTCCACGACGCCGTGCGCCAGCACGTTCAGATCCTTTTCCAGAAGGATGATATCGGCGCTTTCTTTCGCGATATCCACGGCCGTGTCGACCGAAATGCCGACGTCCGCCTTGCTGAGGGCGTGCGCGTCGTTGATGCCGTCGCCCATGAAGCCGACCGTGTGGCCATTGCTCTTGAGCGCGCCGACCACGCGGGCCTTCTGCAGGGGCGAAAGCTTTGCGAAGACCGTGGTGCTCTCGACCCGCCTGCGCAGCTCTTCCTCCGGCATGCTTTCGAGCTCGGAGCCGAGCAGGATATGATCCGACTCCAGCCCGACGTCGCCGCAGATTTTCTTCGTGACGACTTCGTTGTCGCCCGTCAGCACCTTGACCTGCACCCCGTATTCGCGCAGGGCGCCGATGGCCGCGGCGGCGGATTTCTTAGGCGGATCCAGAAGGCCCAGATAGCCGGTCAGGGTCATCGCGCTTTCATCCTTCACGCCGAAAACGCCCTCGACGGAAGGATTGTCCTTGCAGGCGACCGCAATGACGCGCATCCCCTCGCCGTTCAGCTTTTCGGCCATCTGCGCCACCCGCTCGCGGATTTCTCCCGTCAGCGGGACGACCTCGCCCTCATACTCGCAGCTGGCGCAGATCTGAAGGATCTCTTCGACGGCGCCTTTTGTAATCAGCTTTGTCTTCCCCTGCCGGTCCTTCAGGACGACGCTCATGCGGCGGCGGGAAAAATCAAACGGAATTTCGTCCACCTTGGTATACTCGTTGTCCAGATAGGTAATGCTGGTCTCGGCCGCCTTGTCGATGACCGCCAGGTCGATCAGGTTTTTCAGGCCGGTCTGAAAATAGCTGTTCAGATACGCGTACTGCAGGACCCGGATGTCCTCCTCGCCCGCGACGTTCATATGGCGTTCGATGACGATTTCGTCCCGCGTCAGAGTGCCCGTCTTGTCGGTGCAGAGCACGTCCATCGCGCCGAAATTCTGGATGGAGTTGAGGTGCTTGACCACCGTCTTCTTGTGGGCCATGCTCACCGCGCCCTTGGCAAGGTTGGTGGTCACGATCATGGGGAGCATCTCCGGCGTCAGGCCGATGGCGACGGAGATGGCGAACAGCAGGGCCTGCACCCAGTCGTGCTTGTTCAGACCGTTGATGAGGAAAACGACGGGCACCATGACCAGCATGAACCGAATCAGCAGATAGCTGACGGAGTTGACGCCCTTGTCGAAGCTGGTCGGCTCGCGCTGGCCCGAAAGCGTCTTCGACATGTTGCCGAAATACGTCCGGTCGCCCGTCGCCAGCACGACCGCGGTGGCGGAGCCGCTGACGACGTTCGTGCCCATAAAGCAGATGTTTTTGAGGTCGAACAGGCTGCTTTCGTCGGCGGAACGGTCCGCGTCGGAATATTTTTCGACCATTTCGGACTCGCCGGTCAGCGCGGACTGGCTGACGAACAAGTCCTTCGCCTTCAGGATTCTGACGTCCGCGGGAATCATGTCCCCCGCGGAAAGCTGAACGATGTCGCCGGGCAGCAGATCGGCGATATTGATCTCCTCCCTGCCGTTCTCGCGGCGGATGACCGTCGCGGTCGTCTTGACCATGGTGCGAAGGCCCTCGGCCTCTTTTCCGGAGCGGAACTCCTGAAAAAAGCGCAGGCCGCCGCTGATGAGGACAAGGATGAGGATCACGATGACGGCGGAGGGGTCCTTCTCCCCCGGTTTCGCGAGCAGCACGGAGGTGATGAAAGAAATGACCGCAATCGCCAGCAGCACGCCGGTAAACGGATTGACGAAAGCGCCGGCCAGCTGCGCGTACCACGGCTTCGGCTTGTCGTGGGAGATCTCGTTGCTGGGGTACTGGTCCGACAGCAGCTCGACGTCCACAATGTCAAGCCCCTTTTCGCGCGTTTTCAGCTGAGAAAGGAGTATGTACTTTTCCATGCGGGAATACTCGACCAGAGACCGGGCAATCTCTTTGACGCCGGAAATCGCGGCGTCGGTCTTCGTTTTTTTCACGGGGATCCCCTCCTTCGCGCAAAATAAAATCCTCCGCCTGTTTTTCTATGCAAAAATGGCGGAGGATGGAAAAATCGAATCCCGGCACGCTCAGTCCTTCAGATAGGCCGCCAGAGCGGACCGGCTCCCGCCGTATGCGGGAAGAAGCTCCGCAAGGGAAATTTCCTCCGTATAAGCCGAGCCGATGCCGAGCGAAGAAACCAGAAGGAAAAACAGCAGAGCCGTCTGAATCCAGAGGATTGTCACGTCCGTCATCCCATGGACGAAAATGGCGGTCAGGGCGGCGAGAATCAGGACGTTCATTTCGCCGCACTTGAAGCAGCGGAAACGCGCCCGCAGCAGGCGCAGCTGCAGAAAGATGTACGCGCAGACCGCCGACGTGCCGACAACGCCGAAATTGAGCAGCATGTCGAGCAGCAGGTTGTGGCTGTGGTACGTCTTATAGCCGCCGAAGCGGTCGTAGATCATCTGATACGCCATCGCGCCCCGGCCGAAAAGGGGATGCTGGCGGATGCCGCGCAGAGCCGTCACCCAGATGGACATCCGCTGGGAAAGCGTGGTCTCAATCGCGTCGGAGCTGCGCGGAAGGACGGCCGGGAACAGGATGCCGACGGCGGCCCCCGCAAAGACGGCAAGGAAGAACCCCGCCATCAGCTTTCTGTTGTTCTGGTACAGCAGCACGACGAACACGGCGCACAGCATGGCAATCAGGGAAGAGCAGCTTCCCGTGAGGTACAGGCCGACGAAGTTCGCGCCCATCACGGCGGCGTAAAACGGGGTGCGGCGCGGATTTGTAAAAATGCGGTAAAGGGCTATAATGACCGTAAACTCAATCATCATGCCGTAGTAATTGGCGTTGGTAAAAACGGACACCGGCCGGTAGTTCGGCGCGGCGCCCATCATGGCAAATTTCTGCAGGACCGCAACCGCCGCGCACCACAGGCTGCCGACGCAGGCGGCGTCCAGCGACTCATGGAACAGCGGGCGCGTCATGACGCTGCGCAGGTAAAGCCCCGCCGTGAAAATCGCGTAGATTAAAATGGTGTAGGCCATACCCATATAATTGTTGTAGGTGGCCGCCACAAAAAACCAGATGAAGAGGAACACGAAAATCAGCTTCGTGTAGGGAGCGCGGAAAGCCTTTTCCCGGATGCGGGAATTGATCATCGTCATCAGAGCGACGAGGCAGACGGTCACCAGGCTGAAATAAAACGGCGCAAAAATGGAAAGCGTCAGCAACAGCACTGTTGCCCGCTCAAAAGCCAATGATGAAAAACCGCCCCTCGGGGTAAAATAAGAGCGAATCGCCTGAACGATAAAAGGTCACCCTTTCTTTTCAAAGAGCTGCAGGCAAAAGCCGCAACTCGCGCCCAGTTGACCATTATATCACAAAAGACAGCCGAAACAAGATGAATACCTTCTTAATGTAACAGGCAGACCAGCTGTTATTTGTCTATTATAACGAAAAATGTGAACGTCATATGAAATATTATGCGGTTAATATTTAATTTTTTTTCTCTATCGTTTATACTTGGGTCAGTACCGGTCGAAAAAAATCGCAATTGAATGAAAATAAAGAGCCGGACGAGGAAAATCATGATGCGTAATACGAGTAACCCGCAGTCTTATTGTGAACGTTTTGAGCCGGACTATGTATCCGGCCTTTCGGACCAGCAGGTGGCCCAGCGGATCCGCCAGGGCCTTGTGAACGGCACGGACGAGGTGAGGACAAAAACGCTCGGGCAGATTGTCCGCGGCAACCTGCTGACGCCTTTCAACATCCTGAATTTTATCCTGGCCGCGCTGATCCTGGCGGTCGGGTCTTACAAAAATTTACTGTTCATGGGAGTTATCGTCTGCAACATCCTCATCGGCACGTTTCAGGAAATCCGCGCGAAAAAAACGGTGGACAGCCTGTCGCTCATCACCGCGCCGAAAGCGCGGACTGTCCGCGCCGGCACGCTGCGCGAGGTGCCCGTGAGCGAGCTGGTGCTCGACGACGTCGTGCGCTTCTCGGCCGGCAACCAGGTGCCGGCCGACTGCATCGTGCTGGAAGGACAGTGCGAGGCGGACGAATCGCTCCTGACCGGCGAATCGGACGCCGTGCCAAAAAATCCGGGCGACAGCCTGTTAAGCGGCAGCTTTCTCGTCAGCGGCAGCTGCCACGCGAAGGTCGAACATATCGGCGGCCAGAACTACGCTTCCAGAATCACCGCGAGCGCAAGGTACGTCAAGAAGCCGGTTTCAGAGATTCTGCGGTGGACGAACCGGGTCATCAAGGCAATCGGCTTCGTGATTCTTCCCGTCGGCGCGGCGCTTTACTACAAGCAGACCGCGGTTTCGGGCCAGCCGGTCAGCCGCGCCGTGGTCAGCACCGTCGCCGCCCTGATCGGCATGATTCCCGAAGGGCTCGTCCTTCTCACCAGCGTCGTGCTGGCCGTCGGAATCATCCGCCTTTCCCGCAGGAAAGCATTGGTGCAGGAACTTTTTTCCATTGAAACGCTCGCGCACGTTGACACCCTCTGCCTCGACAAAACCGGCACCCTCACCGAGGGCAGCATACAGCTGGACTCGCTCGTACCGCTCGCGGACGATGTCGATAAGCAGAAAACGGAAGCCGTCCTCGCGGCGCTGGCCGACGCCCTGAACGACGGCACGCCGACCATGAAGGCCATCGGCGAGGCGTTCCCCCCGGCGCAGCGGCGGCACTGCGTCCGTCAGGTGCCGTTCTCTTCCGCGCGCAAATGGAGCGGCGCGGAGTTCGAGGGCGAAGGCGCCTACGTGATCGGCGCGGGGGAATTCATCCTTCGGGACCGGTTCGGCGAGATCCGGGAACAGACGGAAAAATACGCCCGCCGCGGCCAGCGCGTGCTGCTGCTCGCCCGCGCGAAAGAGATTTCCGCCGACGGCCTCGACCCGAACGGCATCACCCCTCTGGTCCTGGTCCTTCTGAGCGATAAAATCCGCGCCAACGCCAGAAAAACGCTCGAGTATTTCGCGGCCCAGGGCGTGGAGCTGAAGGTCATCTCGGGCGACGACCCGGCCACCGTCGCAAGCATCGCGAAAAAAGCGGGCCTGAAAGACGCCGACCGGTACGTGGACGCGACCGCGCTGAAAAACGGCGACGACATTCGGGCGGCGGCCGAGCGGTACGCGGTTTTCGGCCGCGTGACGCCGCAGCAGAAGCTGGAGCTTGTCAGGGCGCTGAAAGAAAAGAAGCACACCGTCGCCATGACGGGCGACGGCGTGAACGACGTGCCCGCCCTGAAAGAGAGCGACTGCAGCATTGCCATGGCCTCGGGCAGCGACGCGGCCCGCACGGTCTCGCAGGTCGTGCTGCTGGACTCCGACTTTGCGAGCATGCCGCATATTGTGAACGAAGGCCGCCGCTGCATCAACAACCTGCAGCGCTCGGCCTCGCTGTTCATGGTGAAGGCGATTTTCTCCGTCATCATCGCGGTGATGTTCATCTTCCTCAGATGCAGCTACCCGTTCCAGCCGATCCAGTTCACGCTCATCAACGCCGTGACCATCGGCATCCCCTCGTTCTTCCTCGCGCTGGAGCCGAACCGCGAGCTTCTGCGCGGAAAATTCGGCGTCAACGTGATGCAGCGGTCGCTGCCGGGCGCCCTGACCATGGCGCTGAACATCGGCCTGCTTGCCGCCGTCTCGCTGTTTTTCGGCTTCTCGGACCGGCAGATCTCGACGCTGGCCGTCATTGTCACCGGCTACACCGGGCTGCTTGTCCTGTTCCGGGTCTGCATGCCGTTCGGCACCTGGCACACCATTCTCTTCTCCCTGATGGCGGCGGGATTCGTCCTCGCCCTCGTGTTTTTCCCTGCCCTGTTCGAGGTCGCGCCCGTCACGCTGCCGATGCTGCTCGTTCTTGTGCTGATGCTGATGCTGGCGGCGTCGCTGCTGCTTGTCACGTACCGGCTGGTCGACCGCTTTTCCGCCGAAGAAAAGCCGGCGCGCCGCCGCGCGCGCCGGGTCAGGTGACGCCGATTTTGCGGAAATACTCCCAGGTGGGGATTCCCCACGGCCGCAGGAACCTTCCAAGCCCGTAAAGGCATTCCGGGTCCTTTGTGATGATGTTGATTCTGCCCCGGCAGGTCAGGCTTGCCCGGAACCCGATTTCTTTCACGACGGGGATCGATTCGTCGCTGACCGCGCCGAACGGATAGACGAACGCGGTCGGCGCGCGGCCGGTGTGCTCTTCCACGGCATCCTGCATCTGCCGCAGGTCCTTTTCGAGAAGCGCGGTGTACGCCGCGGCGCTCTCGCCGGCCTTTTTGCTCGCCCCCAGGCGCCCCTTGGATTCGTGCAGGTTGTAGCTGTGGTTCTGAATCTCCACGAAGCCGGAATCGGACATCTCGGCGACTTCTCCCCAGGTAAGGTAGGAATATGCGGTGTGGTCGGCGTCGTTTTTCGTGAAGGAGTCCGTGTAGAGGCCCACGGGGGCAATCACGACCTTTATGCCGTACTTTTTGGCAAGCGGATAGACATAAGTGTAGTTGTTGTAATAGCCGTCGTCAAACGTCAGCATGACCGGTTTGGGCGGCAGGGGCACGCCCCGGTCCACATACTCCAGCAGATCTTCTATGGTGACGGTCTGGTAGCCTTTCTCGCTGAGATACCGGATGTCGCTTTCGACCGTGTCCGGAGAAACGACATACGTCCCGAGGCGCTGCCGCTCCTTCAGCACGCTGTGGTACATGATGACGGGCAGCTTGACGCCTTCTTCCTGGGCGTCGGCCTGCGTCCGCTGCAGGGCGCCGAACGCATCGGACGCGGCAAAGCACACAGCGCCCGCAGCAGCCACCGCGGCCGCAGTCAGGACAGAAACCAGCAGGCGGCCCGCCCGCAGGCAAATAAACATAAAGCATCCCCGCTCCCATCACCAATCATATGGCCGGAGCGGGGATTTCATTCCTGTGCCGGGGGCCGCACCCCTTCCAGGTCGAACGCGGGGATGTACGCCTTGCTTGCCGAACCGCGGTCCTGCACGTACCCGTCGAGGCCGAGGGAAAACAGGCAGTCCTGCACCTTCCCGTATTCCCTTCGCGTGACGCGCCGGTCCATGCCGGGGAATTCCCCGGCCCGGCCGCAGGGCACGTACTGCGCCATCAGGCTGACCGGCACGCCGGACGGGAAATTCGCGGCCAGCCATTCCAGCACGGCGACGGAATTCCGGGTATGACCCGGCAGAATCAGGTGCCGCACCATCGTGCCGCGCTTCATCATGCCGTCTTCCCCGTAAACGGCGGGGCCGGTCTGGCGCGCCATCTCGAGAATCGCCGCCTTCGCTGTTTCCGGGTAATCCGGCGCGCCGGAAAGCGCGGCGGCAAGGCCGGGCTCCATATACTTGAAATCCGGAAGGAAAATGTCCACAAAGCCTTTCAACATCCGGATCGTCTCCGGCGTCTCGTAGCCGCCGCAGTTGTAAACGACCGGCACGGACGGCCTGCGCAGCGAAAGGGCCTCCAGAACGGCGGGAACGAAATGCGTCGGGGTCACGAGATTGATGTTGTGCGCGCCCTGCGCCTCGAGCCGTTCGAAAATCCGCGCCAGTTCGGAGGCGGAGACCCGCCGCCCGGTTTTCCGCTGCGCGCTGATTTCGTAATTCTGGCAGTAGACGCACCCCAGCGGGCAGCCGGTGAAAAAGACCGCGCCGGAGCCTTTTGTCCCGCTGATGCACGGTTCTTCCCAAAAATGCAGCGCCGCCCGCGCGACGACGGCGTCGGCGCCCATGCCGCAGCGGCCGAAGCCGCGGTCCGCTTCCCTTACCGCGCCGCACCGGCGCGGGCAGAGCGTGCAGCGTTCAATCCGCATGGCCGCCGCCCGGTTCGCGCAGGGCCATGAACGCGGCGAGGCTGCCGCGCCTGCCGCCCGTCGCCCGGTGGGAGAACAGCCACCCGGCATTGCAGTCGGTGCAGACGCCCGCGACGGTGATGCCGCTCTGCGGGACGCCCGCCTGCGTGAGGATGCGCCGGTTCGCCTCCCACAGGTCGATGTGGTATTTTCCCCCGCCGTCTTCCCGGATCCATTCCGCCGGGCGCAGCTCTTCCAGCTTGGCGAACTCGTCCCGGACCGGGGCGTCCACCTCGAAGCAGCACGGGCCGATCGACGGGCCGATCCCAGCGACCAGATCCTTCGGGTCGGTGCCGAATTCCCGCCGCATGGCGGCCACGGCGGCGGCGCCTATTTTGGCGGCGGTCCCGCGCCAGCCGGCATGCACCAGGCCGATTGCCCTTCTTTTCGTGTCCAGAAGGAAGACCGGCACACAGTCCGCGTAATGCGTCACCAGCGTGACGCCGGGCTCGTCCGTAATCAGCCCGTCTACGCTTTCCATGTCCTTGGGCCTGAAAACGCCGGTGCCGAGGTTCCGCCTGCCCACCCTGCGGACAAACGTATGGTGGTCCTGCGCGGAAGAGACGAGCGTCGCGTAGCCGAACCCCGCCGCCGCGCAGAACAGCCGGTAATTCTGCAGCACGTTTTCCCGTTGGTCGCCGCAGCTCAGGCCCAGGTTCATGGAAGAAAACTGGTCCCGGCTCACCCCGCCGAGGCGGGTGGAGAACGCGTGCCGCACGAACGGGTATTTTTCAAACGAAGGGAAGGTCAGGTAACAGACCTCCCCTTTTCTGTTGAACTTCATGTTTCCCGAATCCGGATCCATTCGACTGCCTCCGCCGATTGATTTGATTCTGATTGTACCACAGCCCGCCGTGCAAAGCAACCGGCGGGGCTGACCGGCGGCTTCAGTGGTAGATGGTGATGAATTTGATGGTGTAGAAATCGCAGACCAGAACATCGTCCGTCATGGCCTCCTGCAGGATGATGTAGTTGGCGCCGACATCGAGAAGCTTGCCGGATTTGTCAAGGAACGAATTCGTGCCGATCAGGAACGAGACCCGGACCTGCTGCCCGATCTGGGTGCGCAGAAAGCCGTTGAGGTACTGGGTGCTTTCCGCCGTCACGGGCATCGGCTGGGTGGTGTCGGTAATCGGCATTGCCGGCGCCAGGCTGGTGGCCTGCCCGCCGGGCGCAGCCGTCGCGCCCGCCGTGCCCGACGGAGCCGGGACGATCTGCCCCGGGTACGCCGTGACCGCCTGCTGGCCGCAGGTCGGGCAGCCCGCGGCTGCGTCGGCCGGGTTGATTTCCTGTATTCTCTGCCTATTCATCAAAAGTTCCCCCTTACGTTTTTGCATATTTTTGCGTCGGAACATAGAAGCAGTGGTTGCGGATGCGCGTGAGAAAGCTTCCGGTCCCGTTGGACGGGAAGTTCTGGATGCAGGTGGGCTTGAACGGATTGAAGTAGAAAAGCGAATTCGCGACCTCGCCGAGCGTACTGCCCGCAAGGGCCCAGTCGGCAATCTGGTAGTGAATCTCCTGCGGATTCATGTTGTAGACGTTCTGGGCGTTGTAGGAACCGCCGACCGTCTCCATCATGCAGGTGAACTGCCCGGCCTGCTGCATGATTGCCCTGACGTCGCCCCCGTTGCTCACCCGGAAGAACTCGCCGTACGGCACGTTCGTCCTGTTCATAATCACGGAAGCGACGGCCTGCATGCCCACATCTCCTTCGCCGTCGGCCTCGCACTGCAGAAGCCTTGCGAGAAGCTCCCGATCCGTATATGGCATATGACATCCCCGCTTTATTCTGAAATAATGTTCCTCAACAGTATATGCGGACAGCGCGACGCCGCTCCCACGGATGCCCGGCGCCCACGGCTTCGGCGCAGAAAAAAATGAGCATGCCCCGTTGCCTGAACTGCGCCCCAATTGTTAGACAGTATGATATACTGAATAACGATTGTCTGCCGGGTACGGTTGAAGAAGTATCGTTCCTACAAAGGCGAGGTGGGTAAAATCGCTCCGGATTTGCTGGAGCGGAACTTTGAAACAACAATCCCAAATCGGAAATGGGTCACGGATGTCACTGAGTTCGGCCTGTTCGGGCAAAAGGTGTATCTGTCGCCGATTCTGGATTTGTGCAGCCGGGATATCGTCAGCTACACCATTTCGGACAGACCGACGCTGTCTATGGTAACGGAGATGCTGGACAAGGCATTTGCGGCCGTTCCGGATGGAACAGAGCTGATTCTGCACTCCGACCAGGGCTGGCAGTACCAACACAAGCAGTACCAGAAGATGCTTGCAGACAAGGGAATCCGGCAGAGCATGAGCCGAAAGGGAAACTGCCTCGACAATGCCGTGATAGAAAATTTCTTTGGCTTGCTCAAAAGCGAACTGCTGTACTTGCAGGAGTTTGACTCGATTGAGCAGTTCAAGACTGAACTTATGGACTATCTGGATTACTACAACAACCACCGTATCAAGGCAAAGCTGAAGG
>JAEZCC010000048.1 GCA_023412715.1 Bacillota bacterium | reverse complement strand
CCTCCGCTCTTCGCCAGAACCACATTGCGCACCCTCCTTTGCAGGGCGGTCCGCACGAACCGCCCTAACGAAAATATCCGGTATTTAAAACGCGGGCGGGATCGCCCGGAGGCCCGTCGTCTCGTCCATCCCGAACGCGAGGTTCATATTCTGGATCGCCTGGCCCGCCGCGCCCTTGACCATGTTGTCAATGGCGGAAACGGCGATCAGCGTACCCGTGCGCGCGTCCGTGTGCAGGGAAACGTCGCAGAAATTGGAAAGCCGCACGTTCTTGATATCCGCCGCTCGCCCTTCGGGAAGCAGGCGGACGAAATACTCGTCCTTGTACGCGGCCTCGTACGCTTCGCGGATCTGTCCGGGCGTCACCCCCGGATTCAGCCTCGCGTAGCAGGTCGCGAGGATCCCCCGGCTGACGGGCAGCAGATGCGGCACGAAGGTCACCCGGACTTCGGAGCCCGTGAGCTTCCGGAAGGTCTGCTCGATCTCCGGCGTGTGGCGGTGCGCGCCGACCTTGTACGCCGTCATGCTCTCGCTGAGCTCGGGGAAATGCGTGTTCTGCGTTGGCTTGCGGCCCGCTCCCGTCACGCCGGATTTGCAGTCCGCGATGATCCCCTCCGCGGAGACGAGGCCGTTTTTCAGGGCGGGCGCCAGCGCGAGCGGGACCGCCGTCGTGTAGCAGCCGGGGTTCGCGATCAGCTTTTTCCCCCTGATGGTATCGCGGAACAGCTCCGGCAGGCCGTAGACGGCCTCCCCGTGAAGCTTCGGGTCCGAAAAATCCCCGCCGTACCACTCCCTGTAATCCTCCTCGTCCTCAAGGCGGAAATCGGCCCCGAGGTCGATGAACACCTTGCCTTTCGCAAGGCACGCGGCGGCAAGCTTCTGGGAATATCCGGAGGGCAGGGCGGCGAAGACCACTCCGCAGGTTTTTACGACCTCCTCCTGCGTGCCGCAGACCATGTCGCAGCATTCGAAATAAGAGGGATAGACCTCGCTGAGGAGCTTCCCCTCGAAGCTTA
Organism: Bacillota bacterium; assembly: GCA_023412715.1. Lineage (GTDB taxonomy): Bacteria > Bacillota > Clostridia > Oscillospirales > Acutalibacteraceae > Thermocaproicibacter. Next base: position 3,085 of record JAEZCC010000048.1, on the reverse strand, counting down.
CGGAGCTGACGGCGGCGAGCCTCACGCCGGGGTGCCCCTTCAAAAGCCGCACAAGCTCCGCTCCCGCATATCCCGTAGCGCCCACAACGCCCGCCTTGATCATTTTTCTTCCTCCAGCAGTTTCAGTATTCTGTTCGCCTGAGCTTCCACGTTTTCCGGCGCGGGGCCTCCCGTTGCCTTTCTGCCGTTCACGCAGCGCTCGAGGGAAATAGCATTGTAGACGCCCTCGTCGAAATCCGCGCTGAACTCCCGGTATTTTTCAAGCGGAAGGGTCTCGAGGGTGAACCCGCCCTCGATGCAGCAGGCGACGATCTCGCCTGTAATGCGGTACGCCGTCCGGAACGGCATGCCCTTCCCGACGAGATAGTCCGCGCAGTCCGTCGCGTTGATGAACCCCTTCGCCGCGGCCGCGCGCATGTTGTCCGTCAGCACCTTCATGGTGGAGATCATCGGAATGAAAGCCGTCAGGCACATTTCGAGCGTATCGGCGGCGTCGAAGACCGCTTCCTTGTCCTCCTGCATATCTTTATTATACGCGAGCGGCAGCCCTTTCATCATGGTGAAAAGCGTCACCATGTCGCCGACGGCCCTTCCGGATTTTCCGCGCACCAGCTCCGCGATATCCGGGTTCTTTTTCTGCGGCATGATGCTCGAGCCCGTGGAAAACGCGTCGTCCAGCTCGATGAATTTGAACTCCCACGAGCACCAGAGCACGATCTCCTCCGCAAAGCGCGAAAGGTGCACAATCGCGATGGCTATGGCCGACGAAAGCTCCATGCAGAAATCCCGGTCCGAGACGCCGTCGAGGCTGTTCTGCGTCACGCCGGAAAATCCGAGCAGCTCCGCCGTCCGTTCGCGGTTTACGGGGTAGGTCGTCCCGGCGAGGGCGCAGGAGCCGAGCGGGCAGAAATCCATACGCTTTTCCGCGTCCGTAAGGCGGCCCATGTCCCGCAGGAACATCTCCGCGTAGGCGAGAAGATGGTGCCCGAACGTGACGGGCTGCGCGCGTTGCATATGGGTGTAGCCCGGCATAACCGCGCCCTTGTACAGAAGCGCCTTCCGGCACAGGAGCCCCGTCAGTTCGGCAAGCTGAGAGCGGAGGCCGCCGCACCGCTTTTTCAGGTACAGCCGCACATCCACGGCGACCTGGTCGTTCCGGCTGCGCGCGGTGTGCAGCCGCTTCCCCGTCTCCCCGAGGCGCGCGGTCAGCTCGCCCTCCACGAAGGTGTGGATATCCTCCGCGTCCGGGTCGACCGCAAGGGCGCCGCTCTCAAGGTCCGCGAGGATGCCGGAAAGGCCCCCGCGGATCTTTTCCGCTTCCCCGGGGGCGATCACGCCGCACTCGCCGAGCATCACCACGTGGGCGATGCTGCCCTCGATATCCTCCCGGGCCATACGGCTGTCGAACGAAATGGAAGAATTGAAATCGTTGGTCTTCTTGTCGAGCTCCTTATGGAACCTTCCTTCCCACAGCTTCAAAAGGGCGCCTCCCTGTCGGTTGATTTTGTGCCTGCGGCAAATGCGCAGGCGGATAAGACTTTTAATTTTTGGCTTACTCTCAGGCCGTGCGGTTGAAGTTTTCAGCCAACCTGTAATTGAACTATAATAATTTCGTTTTATTTTTAACTTTGTCCTCAGGCCGGACAGGCCCGTACTTTCGTAATCAGACGAAAGTACGCAAAGACTGATCAAGGGGGATTTTCAACTCCCGACGGATTGGTTCGAGAAAATCCCCCCTGAACCCCTCAGGATTCCCCAACAGTCTGAGCAATGTTCTAAAGAAATATGATTTTCATGGAACGTTCCATAAAGGCAGCTTTTTACAGTAAACTACCTGTTTGGAATACGTCAATGAAAACCCGCGAGGAAGAAGACCGGCATCAACTCCATGACGGCTCTCCGGGGATGCAGCGGGACGTGCAACGTCTTACTCACCTTCGGTGCACACGACTAAGACATAAAAGCTTCTTTGCCGTTCGCTTTCGCATCGGGCTCGCTTTCGATTGGCCCCGATAGAGCTTTCACTCCGCGTACAGAAAGCTTTTTTCCTAAAAAATCTGAAGTCGCGGGCGCCGTAGGCATGTATGACGCTTTGCGTCCTTTCGGACGGAGCCGAAAGTATGAGCCTGCACGGCTTGAGTGCAGTAGTAGAAGAAAATCAGAAGAATGGATAAGCTCATGCAATGAGCTGGAAATCAACAGAAATGAGCGGCATTTTGCGCTTTCCGTCCCCTTTCGGGCAAGACCGAAAGGGCGGGCCAGCGCGGCCTGAGCGCATACCCCCGTCCCCGGGGAAAGGTGAAAAAATTACTTCTTTTTCAGTTTCTTCATCGCCTGTACGGTGATCGGCAGGCCGAACAGCCGGATGAACCCGTCCGCGTCCGCCTGATTGTAGACGTGATCCTCGCTGAACGTTGCGATCTCCTCGTCGTACAGGGAGTTCGGGGAAAACGCCCCGGCGTCGATGATATTCCCCTTATAGAGCTTCAGCTTCACTTCGCCGTTCACGTTCTGCTGCGTGGAGTCCACGAAGGCGGAAAGCGCCTCGCGCAGCGGAGTGAACCATTTGCCGTCGTAGACGAGCTCCGCGAACTTCTGCCCGACGCCCTGCTTGAAATGGAAGGTGTCCCTGTCGAGGCAGAGCTCCTCAAGCTTCTGGTGGGCATGGTAGAGAATGGCTCCTCCCGGCGTTTCGTACACGCCGCGGGATTTCATGCCGACGAGCCGGTTTTCCAGCAGGTCGACGATGCCGACGCCGTTTGCCCCGCCGATCCCGTTGAGCTTTGCGACGATGTCTACGCCGCAGAGCTTTTCGCCGTTTACCTTGACCGGCACGCCCTTTTCAAAAGATATGGTCACATAGACCGGCTTGTCGGGAGCCTTTTCGGGGGGGACGCCCAGCTCGAGGATCTTGTCGTAGTCCGGCTCATTGGCCGGGTCCTCAAGGTCGAGCCCTTCGTGGGAAAGATGCCAGAGGTTTTTGTCTTTGGAATAGTTCGTCTCCCTCGTGATGTTCAGGGGGATGTTATGCGCCTCGGCGTAGTCGATCTCCTCGTCGCGGGACTTGATGTCCCAGATCCTCCAC
>JAEZCC010000043.1 GCA_023412715.1 Bacillota bacterium | reverse complement strand
ACGGCGCTACGGCGTGAAAGTGCTGTATGCCTGTGAATCCGGGAGCCGCGGCTGGGGGTTTGCCTCGCCCGACAGCGACTACGATGTACGGTTTTTGTATGTTCACCCGCTGGAATGGTATCTGCGGGTGGAGCCGCCGCGCGATGTTATCGAGCTGCCCATCGACGACGAGTTAGATGTTTCCGGTTGGGAGTGGCGTAAGGCGCTGGGATTATTGAAAGGCGCGAACCCGACGCTGATAGAATGGCTGGATTCTCCGGTGGTCTATCAACAAGATGAAGAAACGATAACGGCGCTTAAGGCAATGGTCCCAATGTGGTTTTCTCCGCTGCGTGCGCGCTGGCATTACTATTCGATGGCGCAGAAAAACTTCCGCGGATATTTGCAGGGCGATGAAGTTCGACTGAAAAAATACTTTTACGTGCTGCGCCCGCTGCTGGCCGTTCGTTGGGTTGAAGCGGGAAAAGGTGTACCGCCAATGCGTTTTTCCGAATTGCTGGCGGGAAGTGAGTTGGATGCGGCATTACGCGCAGAAATAGATGAATTGCTGGAGCGTAAACAGCGTGCGGGTGAAGCGGAATATGGACTGCGCCGTCCTTTGTTACATGCGTTTATTCGTGCGGAACTGGCGCGCGGGGAAATTCCTCCGCTGTTACCAGACAGCCGGGAAGGGGACGTTAAAGAACTGGATAGTTTACTGTACCAGACGGTAATGCGCCGGGCGTGAAGCCCGGCGTTATTTTACGGCTGATATTGCCAGCTACTGACTAAAGCGTACAAGTGGTTTGGGGAATAGCGCCAACTCTCCTTTAATTGCAGAAATTCGGCACAAAATTCGCTGCAAAACAGGCGTTCACGCTGTTCTTTATTACCGGTAATAATTCCAAGCGCGCCGCGCCAATCATATTTTTTGCCATCATGTTTATGGAAAAACGCTTCCACGTCCTGAAGGCTGGCCTGGAGCGGCAGCATATCCCACTTATCCGCTGGCAATGGCATTATCTTTCCGCGTACACCGCGATCGCGCAGTGATGCAGAGTAACAAAGGTAACTCTTTTCACCATGCTTAACGGCTAATTCACAGTGGGAATAACTACCGCGCGTGATTTTACGGGTAAGCCAGTCAGCCAGTCGGGCAATACCACGGTGCTCTGTTCGGCCCTTATAACAAGCGAGCCAGACAGTGGTTTTACTCATGCTTGCCAGCCTGTTGAATAATCGTAGTCGAGCACCGCCTGAATATCGTCCAGAGCTTCCACCGCCGCGATATGGTGCTGGGCATTGGCGAACAGGCGCATATCGTGATCCATTGTTACCGATTCAAACTGGGCGGCGATCTCGTTGGTTAACTCGATCAGACCGTTATTTTTAGTTTTCCACATTAACCCTGGAGGGATTTTTTTCTCCGCTCCCATTTTTGTGAGTGAGAGCTGTTGGATACGGCTGTTTGTATCACTGTGGAAGTGATGGTTGTTGATGATGATGTAATCGGTTGTGACGTAATCCCGTTTGGATTTTATTCTTCTTATTATATCCGCTTTTATTTCTGAAATAAATTTAAGCATTGAATCTGTATCAACTATCCATTCTCCTTTTTTTAGTTTGTGAAATCTATCTGGTGGTGGCGTAGAGATAAAGGATAAATCTTCACAGTTAATCCAAATTGGGATATTAGCTTTCGCATATGTCTGCCATTGCTGATCAGTTATTTCAACTAAATGTTCTACTTTAGGATAGTTGTAGTGTTCTGTATCGATCCAGTCCAGAACGATAAATGTTTCAGGATCAAAACAAGCATATTTTGTCATTTTTAATTACCATGATATTTTTACGAAGCCAGAGGCACCTTTTGTTCCGCTAGTATTGCCTAAATTTGTTAACTCATTATTTTTATATTGAAAAGGAGGTAAATAAGATCCCCCAGCTCCTCCAGAACCATAACCTGTTGCTGCTGTTGGCTTTGCCATTACTGCTTTTTTTCCACCATTACTTAGGTTTTCTGTAATAACAGTACCTGAAGCCCCTCCCTTTCCATATATAGAATTTTCACCATTCTTTCCAGGATAAAATTCTGCAGATGACGGTATTGCATTTGGTGGAGTACCTTTAGGATCGTCACTGAATTTTATATAAGGCTGCGTAGTGTTAGAGTGATAAATGTTATATCCTCCATGGCCACCTTTTGCAGTTAGATTAGAAAACGAAGAGTCTCCACCATCAAAGCTTTTTTGTGTTGTCTCTGTTTTATCATACGAATACTTTATTTGTGAAACAGGTGGATTGTTCCAAAAAGGACCTCCATTACCTCCAGCTCCGATCTTTACTGAAAAATGCTGGCCTGGTGCCACGTTTAAGTAATCAACAATCAATTCTCCTGCATTACCTCCGCAGGCTTCATAATGTGATGATTGTGCTCCTCCGGCCCCCCCACCTCCGCCGCCCATAATTTCCACAAATAATATTGTTACGCCCTCAGGAACTATAAATGTTCCATTTGTAGTATAAAAACTAGTGTGGGTATGATTAGCTGGAGCTGCAGTTTTTGCCTTATCCATTGCCGCCTTCACCGCGCTCGGTGTCGCCGCCTCCGTCGTACTGTTGCTATCCGTCGCGTTATTAAGCTTCACAATCCCTTTTTGCGACAGGGTGCCGTCTGGAACACCCGTAATCTGTCCCCATGGGTGAGTATGGTTTCCCGCAGCCTTACTATTCGCCAGGTCATATGCCGCCTTCACCGCGCTCGGTGTCGCCGCCTCCGTCGTACTGTTGCTATTGGTCGCGTTATTAAGTTTCACAATCCCTTTTTGTGTCAGGGTACCGTCAGGAATACTCGTAATCTGCCCCCAGGGGTGCGTATGACTACCCGCAGCCTTACTATTCGCCAGGTCATACGCCGCCTTCACTGCGCTCGGTGTCGCCGCCTCCGTCGTACTGTTGCTGTCTGTCGCGTTATTAAGCTTCACAATCCCTTTTTGTGTCAGCGTACCATCTGGTATATCAGTAATCTGACTCCAGGTATGACGATGATTTCGAGCCTCAATCATTGCCGCTTTCACCGCTTTTGGCGTAGCCGCTTTGGTTTCGTCATCACTGTCAGTGGCGTTACTCAACTGTGTAAAGCCTTTTTGCGTTAACGTAGCATCAGGATGATTAGTCGAACGCTCATGTTCATCCAGTTGTGAATCAACATAATCCCGTGTTGCCAGTACAATACTGGGGTCAACGGTGAGTGTTACCGCAGTCGTGTTGGAAACTTCCATAATCAGGCGAATGCAAACTTGCTTACCGCTGCCGCCGGGTAATAGTGGTTTATACGACTCCGGGAATTTACCGATAGCAATGAGTTCACCATCGGTATCAAAAACGCCGACTTCACGTACATACCAGCCGCCGATATTTTCGGGCAGCACGAGTTCCGCAATTAACCAGTTAGGGTTATTGGGTGCAACTGTTAATGTATTTAAATCACCGCGCCATACTTCATGGCGTAATTTAGTTTGGCTGACGGTGGGTTCATAATATTGTCCTCCGCTGTCACCAACAGCCATTTTTTGTAGATGAAGCTGTTTTTTATCCGCCAGAGCATTGGCAATTTTTGCCATTCCCCTGTCGGTGAGTAGAGTATAAAACTCATTGTCCATAATTACTCCGGGTAAATAGATGTAATTTCAAGGCTCCATTGCCCTGTTCCGTAATAAATCGATGTGTTGTGCTGTACTTCCCGTATCTGGAAAGGTAAAACCGTCGTCAGTTCACCACCATAAAGTGCACAGCCAATAACAGGAATAGCACTTTGGTTAATGATCCAGACGATTAATGCTTCCAGTTTTGAACGTGTGTTTTTATATTCATGAATGAGTTCTACCAAATCATTGAAAAGGTTTTCATCCAGGCCTTTATCCACCAGCGCTATATCCACCTTAAAAAAATAAGCCCTTCCCCCATATTCAAACCATTCTGAAATAGTTCCTGGTAATGAGAGTATTTCCAGCACCCGCCGCACCGCCCAAATTGTTCCTTTATATTTATGCAGTTCAATGGCTTGTTTAATTAACTCGCGTTTCTCCCGCTCATCGGTGGTAAATAACCAACCTTCCAGCCCCTGAACGTGAAATTGTTCTGCAAGGGCTGGTAATGCCGAAGCATCAACCTGGTCGATCAGATAAACCATCAACGCCGTCAGATCGAGTTGGGCAAAACGCTCGGCGGCGATATTTGCCAGAATCGAAAAACGCTCATCGCTGGCAAGCGGCGGCGGTGGCAGCAATTTATCCATCGCTGACTCCGGCAATCGTGACGTCTATTGCGGTGCATTCCGCCCACTCATGCGCCTGCAAAATACGTTTTGTAGGCATATTCAGCGCAACGTCATAGACGCCATCGACCTGTAACACTTTGATTATCTGGTTTGGCACAATGTCCTGCCCCAGATGTTTCTGCCGCTGTTGCGTCCAGAGGCTAATCGCTTTACGCGCTGCAGCCAGCGTTGTCTCCTGATCGGCGGTGGTAAACAGCGTTAGCTGCGCACGGATCTCATATGGCACTCGAAGAGCGCATTTCGCACTCACTTTGTCGGTCAGCGGACGTTTTTTCTCCTTGCTAACCTCCTGTTGAATTTGCGCGAGCAGTTCTATTCCCGGCAGTCCGTTCAGAGTTAGCGGGTAGATCTCCACGCAGCCTTCTGGCAATCCCTCGTCCGGCCCCAGTACTGCAACGTCAATAATCGACTGGCTAACAGAAAGCGTATGAAAGCGGTAGGCACCATAGCTGCCCGCATTACTAAAGCTTTCTGGTGCCAGTTGGATACGCTGGCGCAATGCGTCATCGCTCTCTTCACCGCAGCCGCCCGTTGACGCAGTCAGGTTGGTTACGTTGATGTCATAATGACCAATCCTGTCGACCAGTGCGCTAATTTGTGCAGGCTGCCAGCCGTTACCCTGTTCACCTGCTGCGAGGCTGGTGGCAGGAACGGCGATATGCAAACTCCTGGCCGGAAGCAGAACATCTTCATCGGTGGCGAACATCACGCTATCAGAGGCACTGGCCCGCGTTCCCTGGGGAATCAGGATATTGCTGGTATACGCGCTGACGACCGAAAACTGCAACGTCGTTTTTGCCGGCTGCGCAGGCAAACGGTGAACGCCCACCAACTCCCCTAAATAATCCAGCATTGGCGCGCGGGAATACGCGACCAGGTTCTGTTTCGCCGCTTCCTGAATGGCGATGCGTACAAGGTTTTCACGATAGGCAAACAGGTCGATGAGCAACCGCTCAGCCTGTGCCGGATAGAGTTTTTTACCGCTGGCATCTTCGTATTGCGCAATCATCTCACTGGTAATTTGCGCAGGATCGCGGTCAATAAAATTGGGTTCGGCTATCGCCATAACACCTCCGTTGAGTTGATAACGCCGTCAGCGGCGCGCCATTGCACACGTAACGTCAGATGTTCGCCGTCGATTACTGGTGTCACCTTCAGCAACCGACAGCGCGGCTCCCACTGGCGGATGGCTTCCACCGACTCCCGTACCACATGCGGAATTGCCCGCTCGATGGGGTAATCGATGTAGTGCCACAAGTTGCTGCCAAACAGCGGTCTGTGGGGATCACTGCCGCGCGGTGTGCGCAGAATGATGTGTATTGCCTGGTGAATATCATCCAGTCCGCAGACGTATTCTTCAGGCCGCTGCAAGGCCGGTTGCCAGTGCAGCGTTGAGGGTCGTGTTTTTGTGTTCATGAGGGTATTTTCGCCCTGAACGGGCTGTGGCGATATTAAAGCGATTTAGAAAACTGATTGATTAAAAAGAGAAAACCCGCCATCAGGCGGGTTAAACGTCAGTGTGTATGGTGGTTGGAGTTGCCACCGCTGTCCTGCAATGCGCCGCTGGCCTGAACGTTGCCGATCACGTTGACATTGCCAGTTATCGTGGCGGCGTTACCGATGCCTCCACTTCCTGCCATCCCGCCAAGCCAGGTGAGTTTTTTCATTACCGTGACATTGCCAGTAAAGGTGCTCATGGGCGCATCTACCGTCACTGCTGCCGCTTTAACATCGACCTTAGTGGCGTCGATGCTGACATCGGTCGCTTTAATATCGACGGTATCGGAAGTCACGGTGACCTGTTGGGCTTTAATCTCAACGTTGGGTGATGTCAGGCGGGTACTGTCGATAACCTCAATCACGATTTTCTCGATACCGCCGTTAATCGTCAGCTGGTGGGTGCTGCGGTCATATTCAAACGCTGCGCCATCAGAAAACTGGACGTAACGTTTATCGCGCGAGGCCACAGGCGCGGTGTCAACCGTAGAATAAACTGCGCCCAGCACCACGCCATCTTCACCGTTATTGTCCAGCAGAACTTCCACTTGCTCGCCCATATCCGGTAGCCAGTAGTCTTTATTGTCCTGGGAATTGCGTTGAAGTACCGCAAGCCAGTTGCTCTTCAGATTGTCACACTCCGGAAGCGTGACTCGCACCCGAACGCTGGTTTCGTCAATATCGCTGATAATCCCCGTTTGACGGGTTACTCCTTTCATATTTCCTCCTTACTGGCTGGTCGCTGGCCCGCGTGACACGTCGATTTCAGTGGTATAGCCGCTGCGCACAAAACTGTGAGTCGATTTATCAATCAGCCACTGACCGGAAAGCACGCCAAAAT
>JAEZCC010000005.1 GCA_023412715.1 Bacillota bacterium | reverse complement strand
TACACCAGCGGAATTTCGGAGGCGTTTTTATCAGCAGCAGGCGGCGTAGCCAGCAATTGCGTAATATTCTTTGATTTCAGCCGATTGCACTACTTCTTTGTCTCCGAAAAATCGAGAAAGGTTCAATACGGTGTAATATTCTTTGTGACTCCCATACAGTCCATTGCTTCACTATAGTCGATCAAGGCAATCTCACCATATTTGAGGTTACTAGTAAAGCATATCAATGACAGCTTTACATTGCCGTTTTCGGCATTAAGTTTCTTAAGTGTATCTACTTCATCTTGTGTAAAGTTAAATATCCAGTGTCGAAACTCTCCTGCTTTATTTTTTCGTTCACTTACTGCCTTTGTAAATACCATGTAATCTTTCTTGCTATTTTCCGTGGCAATTTTATAAATTCTTCGGGACTCTGTTTTATCAAACAAAGAAGGCTTTTTGCCCGCGTAATTCAGCAAGGCGGAAAGGAATGCACCATAATAAAAGTCTGCATTTTTTAGCATTGCCATATGAATATCCTCCTTATTTTAATCGCCTTAACCAGATGTGTCTTCAATAATAGGAAAATCATTTATTGGCGTTACGGAAAAGCGTTTGCGTCCTAAACTTACAGTCTAAAGAGTTCTGTTGGCACTTATTACTTATTAAATTTCATATTTCGTTTTTCTCAGACAAAATGCTGGTTCTGTTCCTTCTAGTACATCAATCAAGTGATTTTTTATTTCTTCATTTTCAATGCTTCCACTTTCATAAGATATTTGACTGTTGATCTTATTAATTGAGCAATATATAATTTGTTCTGCATCACAGGCAATAGCTATATTGGGATTGTGAGTCACTATAATAACTTGCCTGTTTCTTTTAGCTTGACAAATACAAGAAACCAGTTTTAAATATATTGATTCATTATCCAAATTATCTTCAGGCTGATCTATTATAATTGGAACATCATCCTTGCTTAATCCTAAATAGAATATTAAAAGGACCAGCCCTCTTTCGCCAGGGGACAACTCCTCTAAACTTTTATTCTCCACTTTTAAGCTATAATTAACATCTAAATAGTCTAAATGGCAAAGCTTATCATAAAATTCCTCTTTACTTTTTACCCTTTTTTCTGATAAATCAATGTTTTCATCTACTACCTTTAGAACATTATTAACAAACTCGATAACACTATTTTCATCATTAAAATCAGTTGATGCTATAAAATCATCCATCTGCTTTTGCGCATCTGAATTTCTTCCAAAGGTGCCACTATAACTTTTGTTTATCTGGCTCAGTAGATCAACACCAATGTTTTTATTAATTAATTCTAACTCTGCTTTGAATTTAATTTCTTCACTTACTTTTGCTAATAGTTTTGCTATTATAATTGAGACAGGAGCATAAATATCAGAGTAAATTTTCCTGATTTGTTTCTTTTGCTCATAGAGTAATTTGATTTTTTCTTCTCTCTCAGCCCGTTTAATTTGATATTCTTTTTCCAAATCCTCATCCAAATAATTAAGCTCAGCTTCATAGTATCTAATTGTACCTTCAGTGGTAGAATTACCTAAGATTTTATTTTTAGATTTTTCCCATTCATCTTCATCGCATAAATATTTTTGATATGCCTTTTGAGATGCGTTAGCTTGCTCCAATATACTATTTCTTTCTGTTTCGCATAAAGAAAGTCTTTTTACTAAAGATATTTCTGGTGACGCATTTTCGCTGACGTCTAATGATGCTAAAAGAGCTAACTTTTGTTCAGTTAACAATTTTGTGCTTTCTTGCATTTTTAAAATTGGAATAATAACGGAAATTTTCAAAGAGCCATCTGGTAAGTTTAAATCTTTTGTTAATAAGGCCAATTTGTCATTCTGTTCATCAATGAATTTCTGCACATAATTCATTTCTTCAATAGAACCATTTAATTTACTATGTAGATCATTTACATTTTTTAACATGTCTTTTTGAGATTGTATCGCTATTTTTAATTGCTCGATCTTCTCATTTAATTCATCTATATTTTTTGATTTATTATCGCCCGCATTATCTGTTGGCTTTTCTACTACAATAGGCTTATTTTTTTCATGCCGCTCCAACAAATTTTTACATTCATCTAAATTCTCTTGAATGTTTTTGCGATACATATTGGTTTTCTTGTTTTCAAGAAGGATTATGCCTTTATTTATACTATGAATTTCTGATTTTATTTCTTCAATTGCATGTAAAATAAATGATGACTTGGAGCCAATTAATTCATCTAAATCACTAGAATTCCCCTTATCGGTACTATCTATATATGAAAATATTACTTTGTTTATTTCCTTTTGAAACACATCACCTAAGTCGTTACAAATACGTTCTATATATTTTTGTGGTAAATATTGCGCGCTTTCGATTGAAGTGTCAAACTCATTTATATCTAAGCACATATCTTTTATCTGATGACCGTCTGTCCAAAGTATACTTCCGACGTAATCAGCAGAATATTTTTTTGGAGGCTTTTTAAAACGTAGTTTATTTAAAAATGAAGCATCATCATTTATCGCAGAATGATTTTTACAAAGACATGCAATAATGTCTGATAAAGCACTTTTTCCACTACCTTTATTACCAATTATAGCCACTAAACTGGGATTTAGTGGAATTTCAAAATTGAACCATTCTTCTTTATTTTTAGCTTCAGCCAATTTAGTAACCGAAATACTCTTAATATAAAATTGTTTTTTCTTTTGAACCCTATCAAGCAAGGGTGGTAAAACGCCTATGTATATTCGTTCATCCGGCTGATAAGTACATTGTTTCAAGCCTTCAAAGGTCGGATCGGCTTTTAGCCAAGTTAAGCAATTATAATTTTTACTTGGTATATAATCACCACTCTCATTTTTTATTGCTGTATCTAGAAAAGTAAAGGAGTGGATATCACCAGAATGCAATAATCTTTTATTACCATATTCATTTAGCCATAACTGATTTTTTACAATATTGGTCGAATTAGAAGTAAAGAATGCATCAACTTTATTGTATAGTTCTTCCTTTAATGGTTTGAGTTGCTGGTTCTTTTCTAAATTTGACCATTCTTTATATCCCAAAAACAAAGCAGTTCTATTTTTCCAAGTGTCACTTTTGGCTACCGATAGAACTACTTTTGTTGGCGGTATAATTTCCGAAAAGCCTTTTTGTAAATTGCCACTAATATTTATAAAATTTTTCTTACTGAGCATTTTTGTGCTATATTTTTCCGCACTTGAAATTGGTATAATTCCGATAAATTCTTTTTTGACATTTTCTATTTCTTCTTTTAAATTGGATTCATCCAAGTCAAATAAAATGTGCAAATTTATTTTTTGTAATTCAGTTACATTACCACTACCGAATGTATCAATTCGAAATTCTAACACAGGAAATATTTTATCGATGTTTTGCAATCTACCTTGTTTTTTATAATTCATTACTTTTTCATAACCATCTATAAAGTAATAGTCAGTTATTCCAATCACTCTAACTTCTTCAGGTAAATGCTCTAAAGCGTCAATAAAGTTGTCCCATGCAGACTCCCCGCCATAATTTTGATTAATAGATACAGGTGTATGAATGTGCAAGTCCCATTTTCTCCATTCGGAACCTTTTATATAACGCATACTAAGCCTCCTATATAATCTTCACACTTCAATGTTGACATATACTAAACGATAAAGGTAGTAAGATGACTATTGTGAAAATAGCTAAGATACACGGAACGTTACCAAGTTTCTAAATAACCTCAACTCGGGTTTTTCGTTATGAATTTCTGATGGATAAGCTTCATGTTCGTTATAATCTACCTCGGTGAGAATTCCATATTTTGCTATAATAGAAATTTAATAAAGCTAACCGATTTATTCCTATATTTCTACATTATATTCCCATATTACCACTATTTCGCCGCTTCGTCCATTTCTTTTTAAACAATATGCACGTTTACCCTGACCACCTCCCAGAAATCGCCGGCTTGTCTATCGAAATTTGTATTTTTACAGTCTGTCCGGCGTGCTAATGGGAAAAACCGCCGCATAAGATTGAAGCAGTCTGCCGGGAGCCCCGAGAAGGACTCCCTATTTTTTATCCGGAGGCGGTGCGGGTGGAGGAGTTCCGAAGGCTGAAAAACTACAAACCCTCCCGCTTCAAGGCGGCGGGTTCGGTATATAAAGAGCGGTTTGCGGACGCGGCGGTGTATTTCGTCAACAACCTGCGGCACACCAAGGGGCGCTGGTACGGCGAGCCGTTCGAGCTCATCGACTGGCAGGAACAGATCATCCGCGACCTGTTCGGCATCGTCCGCAAATTCGATGAATGCCGCCAGTTCAAAACCGCGTATGTGGAGATTCCCAAAAAGCAGGGTAAATCCGAGCTCGCGGCGGCGGTCGCGCTTCTGCTCACCTGTGCCGATCTGGAGCACGGCGGCGAGATCTACGGGTGCGCGTCCGACCGCAGCCAGGCGAGCATCGTGTTCGACGTCGCCGTGGAAATGGTCGACCAGTTCCCACAACTCAAGCGGCTGATGAAGCTGAACCTCGGGCAGAAGCGCCTGACCTTCACGCCGCTCGACAGCTTTTATCAGGTGCTTTCCGCCGACGCGTACACCAAGCACGGCCTCAATGCCCACGGCGTGATTTTCGACGAGCTCCACGCCCAGCCCAATCGGCAGCTGTTCGACGTCATGACGAAAGGCTCCGGCGACGCGCGCGAGCAGCCCCTGCATTTCATCATCACCACCGCCGGCGTCGACCGAAACTCCATCTGCTGGGAGATGCATCAGAAAGCCGAGGACGTTCTGCGCGGCAAACGGATCGACACGACCTTCTATCCGGTGATCTACTCCGCCGCCGAAGATGAGGACTGGACTTCCGAGGAGGTGTGGCGCAGGGTGAATCCCTCCCTCGGCATCACGGTGACGATGGAAACCATGCGGCAGGCCTTTGAGGACGCGAAGCAGAACCCGGTCAACGAGAACATCTTCCGCCAGCTGCGCCTCAACCAGTGGGTAAAGCAGTCCGTCCGCTGGATGAACATGGAGAAATGGGACGCCTGCGACTTCAAATTCGATCCGAAGTCACTTGAAAATCGAATCTGCTACGGGGGATTGGATTTATCCAGCACGACGGACATCACGGCGTTCGTGCTGGTGTTCCCGCCCGAGGACGAAGAAGATAAATACATCATCCTGCCGTTTTTCTGGATACCGGAGGAATCGCTCGAAATCCGCGTCAAGCGCGACCACGTTCCCTACGACCTGTGGAAAGCGCAGGGCTTCCTGCAGACCACCGAGGGCGACGTGATTCACTATTCCTTCGTGGAGCAGTTCATCGGGGAACTCGGAAAGAAATACAACATCAAGGAAATCGCCTACGACCGCTGGGGCGCGTGGGAACTCACGCAGAATCTGGAGGGCATGGGCTTTACCGTCGTGCCGTTCGGGCAGGGCTTCAAGGATATGTCCCCGGCGACAAAAGAGCTGATGCGCCTGACGCTGGAACAAAAGATCGCCCACGCCGGGAACCCTCCCCTGCGCTGGATGGCGGATAACCTCTGCGTCAGCACCGACGCCGCCGGCAACATCAAGCCCAACAAGCAGAAAGCGACCGAGCGGATCGACGGCGTGGTGGCGCTTATCATGGCGCTCGACCGGGCCATCCGCAACGAGGGCGCGCTTCCCGGCAGCGTGTACGATACGCACAGCCTGCTGATTTACGGAGAGGAAGGGTGGGGATGATGGGCCTCTTCTCACGGAAAAAGAAGGAACGACCGCAAGACAGCCTCTCCACCTCGAAAAGCTTCTTCTGGGGCGGCTCCACCTCGGGCACCCTCGTCAACGAGAATACCGCCCTGCAGACGGCTGCGGTGTACGCCTGCGTCCGGGTGATCTCGGAGGCCATCGCGAGCCTGCCGCTCCATGTTTACCGTTATGAGGAAAACGGCACCAAGCTGCTGCCGGGGCACTACCTGTATAACCTCCTGCACAACGCGCCGAATCCGGAGATGACCAGCTTCGTGTTCCGGGAAACGCTCATGAGCCACCTGCTGCTGTGGGGGAACGCCTACGCCCAGATCATCCGTGACGGCGGCGGGCGGGTGCTGGCTCTCTATCCCCTGCTCCCGAACAAGACGGACGTGTGGCGCGGCGCGGACGGGCAGATTTATTACACCTACTGGCGGAACACGGACGAAAGCCGCCCCGACAGGAAAAGCGGCGGCGTCACGCTCTCCAAAGACGACGTCCTGCATATCCCCGGCCTGAGCTTCGACGGGCTGGTCGGCTATTCGCCCATCGCCCTCGCCAAAAATGCGGTGGGCATGGCAATCGCCACCGAGGATTACGGCGCTTCCTTCTTCGCCAACAACGCGAACCCCGGCGGCATTCTGGAACATCCGGGGGCGCTGAAAAATCCCGACCAGATCCGCGCGGCGTGGGAATCGCTCTACAAGGGCGGGAGCCGGTCGCACCGCATCGCCGTATTGGAGGAGGGGCTGAAATTTCATCAGATCTCCGTTCCGCCGGAGGAGGCGCAGTTTCTGGAAACGCGCAAGTTCCAGCTCAACGAGATCGCCCGCATTTTCCGCATCCCGCCCCATATGGTCGGTGACCTGGAGAAGTCCAGCTTTTCCAATATTGAGCAGCAGTCGATGGAGTTTGTGAAATATACGCTCGACCCGTGGGTGGTGCGGTGGGAGCAGGCCATGCACCAGTCCCTGCTGCTCCCGTCCGAAAAGGCGGTCCTCCTGATCAAATTTAATCTGGACGGCCTGCTGCGCGGCGATTATGCCACCCGCATGAACGGGTATTCTATCGGGCGGCAGAACGGATGGCTGTCGGCGAACGACATCCGGCGGCTCGAAAACATGAACGAGATCCCGCTGGAGGACGGCGGCGATCTGTATCTGGTCAACGGCAACATGGTGAAGCTTGCCGACGCGGGCGCGGCATATACAAAACAATCCGCAGAAAACGAAGGGGGTTCCGGCTCATGAATGAACAGTCGCGGGCGGACGGCTCGCAGAAGGCATCAACCCTAAAGCGCGAATTGCCTGCGGTGGCTCGCCGCAAGTTTTGGAATTTTATCCAAAACGACGGTGAAGAGCGCACTCTCTATCTGGAGGGCGCGATCTCCGACGAAACGTGGTGGGGCGACGAGGTCACGCCGAAGCTGTTCAAGGACGATCTGCTTTCCGGCTCCGGCGACATCACCGTCTGGATCAATTCCCCCGGCGGTGACATATTCGCGGCGGCGCAGATTTACAACATGCTCAAGGAGTATCCCGGCAAAGTGACCGTCAAAATCGACGGCATCGCGGCGTCGGCAGCCTCGGTCGTGGCCATGTCGGGCGATCAGGTGCTTATGTCGCCGGTGTCCTGCATGATGATCCACAACCCCGCCACCATCGCTATCGGGGACGGCGACGAAATGCTACGGGCCAAGGCGATGCTCGACGAGGTCAAGGAGTCCATCATCAACGCCTATGAGGCAAAATCCGGGCAGACGCGCGCCGTGATCTCCCATATGATGAACGACGAAACGTGGATGAACGCCAAGAAGGCGGTGGAGCTCCGCTTCGCGGACGGCATTCTGTTTTCAGAGAATGCGCCGCAGGATACGACTGACAGCCTGATCTTTTCCCGAATGGCGGTTACTGCATCGCTTTTGAATAAAATCCCGGCAAGAAAACCCCGCGTACCCGCCGACCAGCTGGAACGGCGGCTCAAATTAATCAAACGCTGACAGGAGGAAATGTATGAGCACAATTCTGGAACTGCGCGAGAAACGCGCCAGAGCATGGGACGCCGCCAAGGCCTTTCTCGACAGCAAGCGCGGCGCGGACGGCATGGTGTCGGCGGAGGACGCCGCCGTCTATGACAAAATGGAGGCCGATGTGATCGCGCTGGGCAAAGAGGTTGAGCGTCTGGAACAGCAGGAAGCCCTTGACCGGGAGTTGTCCGCCCCCACCAGCCAGCCGCTGACGGCAAACCCCGTCGGCACGGCGGCCCCGTCCGGCAGGACGTCCGCCGAGTACAAAAAGAATTTCTGGAACGCCCTGCGCGGGAAAAAGGTGGCCGAAAATTCCCTCAGCGTCGGCACGGACGCAAACGGCGGGTATCTGGTGCCGGACGAATTCGAGCACACCCTCATCGAAACGCTGGAGGAACAGAACATTTTCCGGCAGTTCGCTCGGATCATCCAGACGGCAAGCGGCGACCACATCATTCCGGTGGTGGCGACCAAAGGTACCGCCAGCTGGGTGGAGGAGGAGGGCGAAATTCCCGCCAGCGACAACACGTTCGCCCAGATAACGCTCGGCGCGTATAAGCTGGCGACGCTGATCAAGGTCAGCCAGGAGCTGCTCAACGATTCTGTGTTCCCGCTGGAGAGCTACATCGCGAACGAATTCGCCCGGCGCATCGGGGCAAAAGAGGAGGAAGCGTTCTTCGTGGGCGACGGCGTGAAAAAGCCCACCGGCATTTTCGCCGCGACGGGCGGCGCGCAGGTAGGCAAAACGACCGCTTCCGCGACCGCCGTCACGCTGGACGAAATTCTGGATCTATATTACAGCCTGCGGTCGCCGTACCGCGCGAAAGCGGTATTTGTCGTTAATGACACGACTGTGAAAGCCATCCGGAAGCTGAAAGACGAGAACGGGCAGTACCTCTGGCAGCCGGCAATCACCGCATCCGCGCCGGACACGATTCTGGGCAGGCCGATTTACACTTCCGCTTACGTCCCGGCCATCGCGGCAAACGCAAAAACCGTGGCGTTCGGGGACTTCAGCTATTACTGGATCGCCGACCGGCAGGGCCGCACGTTCCAGCGACTGAATGAATTGTATGCTGCCACCGGTCAGGTAGGCTTTATCGCAACCCAGCGCGTGGACGGAAAGCTGATTCTGCCGGAGGCGGTGCAGGTGCTGCAGCAGGCGGCAACATGATATGGCGGATCTGCTTGACCGGTTAAAGAAAAACCTGATTCTACAGCACGATCAGGACGACGCCATGTTGGAAACCTACCTCGCCGCCGCGACTTCCTATGCGGAGAAATACCAGCATGTGGAGGACGGATTCTACACTTCCAATCCCATGCCGGCGACCACGGAGCAGGCGGTCGTCATGCTGGCGAGCCATTTCTATGAAAGCCGGGACGGCTCCACCGGCGGCTTTTTCGCCGACAATGTCCCGGCGGCGGGGCAGGTCTGGAATACGGTCAACACGCTCCTGCGCCTTGACAGAGAATGGAAAATCTAATGGTTACCATTTTACTCGTTTTACAATACTTCTTACCAGCGGACCTGCGATAAGCAGTTGCCATGCCATTGCCATAGGTAGATTAATCGCAACAGTTTGCAGCCATTTTACTGGCAGGGGTGCCGGTATTGCCGATTTAAATACAATCGTTGCCACCAAGCTCATCATTGGGCACATTAAGCAAACGGTCGATATTTGCATCGCAATAATTACTGCCAGCGGTTTGGACTTCTCAGGATTAAAAATACTGAATGCAATCTTTCTGGCTATCCGTCCGGCGATGAGTTCCTCCAGCAATATTACAACCGCCATTAATCCCAACAGTTCAACAACGGGAATGATAAAGCTTAAAATCGTTACATTTCCGGCGACAATATGGTTGTAAACTTCCATTCCATATACCATCACAAATGACATGAGCAGACTAAAAACCTTACTTTGGAATTTTGTTTTTGGCATGGTATCCTCCATATCGATCAACATTTTTTCGCGCCAAAAAAGCGCATAAGCCCTGTCTGGACTTACACGCTTTGCGTTACGCGACTGTATTTAATAATAACATATTTTCCACGTTTTTTTCAAGCTGTTTTTACCGGACTGTGAGGATGAAAATGAGTTTCGGCAAAATGAATTCTTTCATCGACATTATCCAGACCGAGCAGAGCAAGGACGCCGAGGGATTCGTCACCTCGACCGACACGGTGTTGGCGAGCGTACGCGCCTACCGGGAAGACCGGCACGGGAACGAACTGTGGGCGAACCGGGCGGCATGGTCGTCGGCGGCCAGTCTGTTCCGTTTCCGCAAAATCCCCGGCGTGGAAATCCGCCCGTCACTTTTCATCACCTGCTCCGGCGAACGGTTCCGCATCCTCAGCGCGGAGGATGTTCGGGGGCGCGGCATGTATATCGAGGTTCTGGCGGAACGGCTGGAACCGAGTAAATATTGAGGGAGTTCGAAGTGGCAAAAGTGAGTTTTAAGATGCCGGATGATTTCCTGCGGAAAGTCTCCGCTCTCGGCGAGAAAACCGACGAGATCATTCCCCGCGTGCTGGAAGCGGGAGGCGAGGTCGCCCTTGAGAAGGTGCGGGATAATCTGCGGGAGGCCGTCGGGCGGGATACCAAGTTCCCCTCGCGTTCCACCGGGGAACTGGAAGCGGCGCTGGGCCTTTCCCCGGCGAAGATGGATCAGGACGGCAATTTTAACGTCAAGGTTGGTTTTTCAGAGCCGCGTTCAGATGGAGAGAGCAACGCAAAAATCGCCAACATCCTCGAATACGGCAAGCACGGCCAGCCGCCGAAGCCGTTTCTCAAGACTGCCAAAACGCAGGCGCGCAAACCGGGCATAGAGGCGATGAAACAAAAGCTGGAGGAGGAAATCGACGGCCTATGAATATCCTCGGGGAGCTGACCGCCCTGATGGCCGGGCTGGGGCTGGCGGTGGAAACCGGCGTTTTCTCCGGCGAGACTCCCGCCGAATACACGGTCATTACGCCGATGGCCGATTCGTTTGAGCTGTTCGGCGACAACCTGCCGGAGTTTGAAACGCAGGAGGCGCGGCTGTCCGTTTACTCCCAAAACAATTATCTGAACATAAAAAGCCGGATCGTCCGCGCGCTTCTGGACGCCGGGTTCACCGTCACCGACCGCCGGTATATCGCGCACGAGGACGACACCGGCTACCACCATTACGCCATCGACGTGGCGAAACCGTATGCATGGGAGGAATGAGGATGGCCACTATCGGCATGGATAAACTGTACTATTCGAAAATCACCGAAGCCGAAAACGGAGAGGAAACCTACGCAACGCCGGTTCAGCTGGCGAAAGCGATCAAGGCCGATCTGACAATCGACCTCGCGGAAGCGACGCTCTACGCCGACGACGGCACGGCCTATGTCGTCAAGGAGTTCAAGTCCGGTACGCTCTCCCTGGGCGTGGACGATATCGGCGTGACCGCCGCGCAGGATTTGACGGGAGCCGCCGTGGACGACAACGGCGTGCTGGTTTCTGCCAGCGAAAACGAAGGCTCTGCTGTGGCTGTTGGTTTCCGGGCGCTCAAACCGAACGGGAAATACCGCTATTTCTGGCTGTACCGCGTCAAATTCGGCATTCCAGACACCAATCTGGAGACCAAGGGCGATTCCATCACGTTCCAGACGCCCACCATCGAGGGCACCGTGATGCGCCGGAACAAGGCTGACAGCAAAGGAAAGCACCCTTGGAAAGCCGAGGCGACCGAGGGCGACGCCGGCGTGTCGGATACCACGATTTCCGGCTGGTACACCCAGGTTTACGAGCCGACTTACACAACTACGCCGCCATCCGGCGGATGAAAAGGGGGATGACGTATGGAGAATGAACGCGGCGCGGTGATCGACATCGGAGGCGAGGAATACGAGCTGATCCTCACCACAAAAGCGACCAAGGCCATCGCCGGACGCTACGGCGGTCTCGAGAACCTGGGCGAAAAACTGATGCGCTCCGAGAATTTTGAGCTGGCGCTGGATGAGATCGTCTGGCTCCTGACTCTGCTTGCGAACCAGTCCGTCCTGATTTACAACCTCAAGCACAAGGACGCGCCGAAGGAACTGCTGACCGAGGAAGCAGTGGAGCTTCTCACCTCGCCCCTGCAGCTGGCGTCATACAAAAACGCCATCACCGAAGCCATGTTCAAGGGCACCGCCCGGAACGTGGTCAGCGATGGCGCGGAAAACGCGTTAAAAAACCCAACAGCCGGGTAAGCGACGGAGAGCTTTTCACCCGGCTGTATTATTACGGAACCGTCCAGATGCGCATGGAGCCGGAGCGATTCTGGCTCACGCCCATCGGGCTTTTTCTGGATTTATGGGCCTGCCACAAGCAGTTTCTAGGGATGGAGAAGCCGTATCGGGAGCAGACAATTGATGATGTGGTACCGGGGAATTTTTAAGAATTGTGTTTGTATGGATCAACTCGTGCCCCAAACGCAAATACTTTCCATCTTTTTGTAAAATTAGTTTTGATGAGTGTAATCTCAACAACATCTGAGAGTACATGAGGTGTACTAACCATAAAAGGATCTTCAACATTTGGGAAAACCCGGACATAAGCAACATCCTTATTTTCATTAAAGCGTACTTTATTGCTTATGCCTGGGTTATAAATCTTCTCATAAAAATTTTTTGCTTCTGAAAAATCGCCCCAATCTTTTCTAGTCTGTTGAAAAACCATATTTTCCATTTTAGTAATTGATATTTTCGGTTCTACTAACGCGTCAAGAAAAGCAATTGCACATTTTAAGATTTGATTTTCTTCCAACGTGTTTTTTTTACAACTCTCTATCAATTCCTCTTTTGTAGCATCATGGCCGTAAATATTTCCCCAATAGGGGGATTCTTTAATATCTTGTGCTTCAGAATTAGGATTTCCCAGATATACAATTGGGGCTTTTTCTCCTTTTCCCTCAATTATTGGGCTAACAGATTTTTGCTTTAAATAATCATATAATTCAAATAGAATGGTCTCAATGGAAACAACAAATCGTCTTGCACAAAAAAAGCGTAACATCACGTTCGTTCTGCTTAATCTAAGAATTTTATCACTGTCCGCATGTAGATAGAGACCATACAAAATATCCTCTATAGATTCATATAAATTTAATTTTGTGCCATCTGCTAATATCTGAGAAAGTGATCCCTCACAGTCTTGATGGTATCTCGTGGCTAACTCTTTCAAATAGTCTGAATCCTCTGGAAACTGTTCTGCAGCTTCCTCTATTACTTTTATAATATGAACACCATCATTTCTACATATGTATTTCCTCAGCAATATCAATCTGGTTTGGATCGCTACATAAGAAAATTCATCATAGCTTTCGCTAGAAGCATCATTTTGTTTAAATGGTAATTGCTCCGCAAAGAGCTTATATTCTTCAACTGTGGTTAGGAACAATTGCAATTTCATGCTTTTATCACCTGATTAATGAAGACTTTAATTTATTATACGCCTAGAATCACCCATATTTCAATCCGCGCATTTTATTTAAAGAGGTGACCGCACATCGCTGACGATTTTGGCCTGCGGATCGGCATTGAGGGTGAGAAAGCCTTCAAAGACGCGCTCCGTGACATCAACCAGAGCTTTAAAGTCCTCGGCTCGGAGATGACGCTGGTCACCAGCCAGTTTGACAAAAACGACTCCTCCGTGCGCGCCCTCTCCGCGCGCAACGCCGTTTTGAATAAAGAGATTGTTGCGCAGAAGGACAAAATCACCACTCTGAAAGCCGCGTTGGACAACGCCGCCGCCTCCTTCGGCGAGAACGACCGTCGCACGCAGAACTGGCAGATTCAGCTCAATAAAGCCGAAGCGGAGCTCAACGGCATGGAGCGCGAGCTGTCCGGGAACGAAAAAGCCCTCGCAGCGACGGGCGGCGAGTTTCAGAATGGGGCGAAGGACGCCGACAAATTCGGCGACGAGGTGCAGGACTCCGGCAAGCAGGCGGACGACGCGGGTGGCAGGTTCGGGAAGCTGGGCGGTGTCCTCAAAGGCGTGGGCGCGGCGATGGGCACGGCTTTCGTGGCGGTCGGCGCGGCGGCCGTCGGGGCGGCGAAGTCGCTGACCGACATGACCGTGGGCGCTTCGGAATACGCCGACAACATCCTGACGATGTCCTCCGTCACGGGCATGAGCGCCGGCAGCCTGCAGGCCTACCAATACGCCGCCGAGCTTGTGGATACGTCGCTTGAAACCCTGACCGGCTCCATGGCGAAAAACGTGCGCTCCATGTCATCAGCGCAGAGCGGCACCGGCAAAATGGCCGACGCGTACAAAGCGCTGGGCGTTTCGGTGACTGATTCCAATGGAAATCTGCGCGATTCCGAGACGGTCTACTGGGAAGCCATCGACGCGCTGGGCAGCGTCTCGAACGAAACCGAGCGGGACGCGCTCGCCATGCAGCTCTTCGGCAAATCGGCGCAGGAGCTCAATCCCCTCATCGAGCAGGGTTCGTCGGGCATCGCCGCGCTGACCGATGAGGCCGAACGCATGGGCGCGGTCATGAGCGAGGAGTCGCTGGCGGCCCTCGGCAAGTTTGACGACAGCGTCCAGCGGCTCAAGTCCGGCGGCGCGGCGGCGAAGAACGTCCTCGGCATGGTGCTTCTGCCGCAGCTTCAGGTGCTGGCCGACAGCGGCGTCTCCCTGCTCGGGACTTTCACCGGCGGGCTGGCCGAGGCGAACGGCGACTGGACGAAAATCAGCGGGGTCATCGGAACCACCGTGGGCAGCCTTGTTTCCATGCTGATGGCGCAGCTTCCGCAAATCATTCAGCTCGCGTTGAGCATCGTGTCCAGCATCGGCGGCGCGATACTTGCGAACCTGCCCTTGCTGGTGGACGCGGCGTCGCAGATCGTCATGACCCTGCTTCAGGGGCTGGTTGCCGCGCTCCCGCAGATCACGCAGGGCGCGCTGCAGCTGGTTCTGGCGCTGGTCAGCGGGATCGTCGCAAACCTGCCGCAGCTGGTGAGCGCCGCGCTGACGATGGTGATTACGCTGGCGTCGGGCATCGGCGACGCGCTCCCGAAGCTCATCCCCGCCGTGATCGACGCGGTCCTCACAATCGTGAACACGCTTCTCAATAACATGGATCAGGTGCTCGCCGCCGCATTCAGGATCATCGAAGGGCTGGCGAAAGGCCTGATCAACGCCCTGCCGAAGCTGATCGACCGTCTCCCGCAGATCATCGACTCCATCGTGAATTACATCGTCAACAACCTGCCCTTCATCATCGAAACGGGCGTCAGGATCATCGTCGCGCTGGCAGCCGGCCTGATCCGGGCGATCCCGACGCTCGTGGCGAAGCCGCCGCAGATCATCTCCGCGATGGTGAGCGGGTTCGGCAGGCTGCTCGGCGCGTTCACGAACATCGGGAGCAATCTTGTCTCCGGCATCTGGCAGGGCATCGCCGGGATGAGAAACTGGATTTATGCCAGGGTGAAGGATTTTTTCGGCGGGATCGTGGACAGCGTGGAAGGCCTGCTCGGCATCCGCTCGCCGTCCACCGTGTTCGCCGGGATCGGCGGGAATATGGCGCAGGGCATCGGGCAGGGGTTCAGCAAGGCGATGGACGGCATCTCCGCCGATATGCAGGCGGCGATCCCGACGAGCTTCAACCTTTCGCCTGCTGTCAATACGAGCGGCGCGTCGAACGGTTCCGCCAGTAATCCTTCTGCGGGCGGCGGCTTCACGCTGCACATCGAGAACTTCGTCAACAACTCGGAAAAGGACATCCAGCGCCTTGCCTACGAATTCGAGTTCTATCGGCAGCAGGCAGCGGCGGCAAGGGGGAACGCGTGATGCTGAGTTTCGAATTCGGCGGGAAAGACAGCTTTCGGGACTTCGGTATCTATGTGGAAAAGCGCCCCAACATTCCGTCGCCGGAGCGCCGCGTGACGTATATTGACGTGCCGGGGATGGACTCGAGGCTCCGCCGCGACGAGGGCACTTACGGCGATATCACGCTCTCCGTGGAATGCTCGCTTCTCGGCGATCCCGTTTCCAAAATCAGCGCCATCAAGGGCTGGCTTCTGGGCGCGGGCGAAGCCGACCTCGTTTTCAGCCACATTCCGGGGCGGAAGTATCTCGCGCAGGTGGTCAACAGCATCGACTTCGAGATCGTGCTGAAGATCACCTCTCATTTCATCATCGTGTTCAACTGCCAGCCGTTCCAGTACGCGACGGACAATGCCCCCGTCACGGTCAGCGAAAGCGTGACGCTCATCAATCCCGGAACGGTGAAATCTTTTCCCATTATAAAGGTCGCCGGCTCGGGGGCCGGGAACATGACAGTCAATGGGAACGATGTGTCTTTCAGCGATATCGATGGCACGGTGACGCTTGATTCCACGATTCAGGAAACGTATCAGGATACCGGCACGGAACTCATCAGCAAAAATTTCGTTATGACAGGCGAATACCCGGCGCTTCTGCCGGGAGAAAATACCATCTCGTTTTCCGGCGGGATCACGTCCCTTGAAATCACTCCGAACTGGCGGTGGCTGTAATGGTTCTGGTCTACGATTCCAATACACAGGAATTCGACGGCAACGGGCTGGGGGCCGTCGCCCCCGCCTCGTGCGTCGTATCGGAAGAGATCAACGGCGCGTTCGAGCTGGAGCTGACGCACCCGGTCGACTCCTTCGGCAAATGGAAGCGCCTGCAGAAAAACAAGATCATCCGGGCGAACACCCACCGGGGCGCGCAGGCGTTCCGCATCTACCGGGTGGTGAAGGACGCGGTCGACGGCACGGTTAAGGTGAACGCCCGCCACATCTTCTACGACCTGCTGGCGAATTTCGTGGAAGACGTCAGGCCGACCGGCAAAACCGGCGCGGAAGCCGGGCAGCAAATTCTGGACGGCTGCCAGTACCCGACGCCGTTTACTTTTTCGAGCGACATCACGCACACCTCCACCGCATACTATATCCGCCAGTCGCCGGCGCGGGCGTTTCTCGGCGACGCCGATCAGGCATTTATCTCCCGGTGGGGCGGCGAGATCGTCCGCGACAACTATAATATCGCGGTCAACGCCCGCCTCGGCGCGGACAACGGGGTGCGGATCGCCTACGGAAAGAACATGGCCGGGCTGGAATTTCAGGAGGACGCTTCCGGCGTGGCGACGCGGATTCTGCCGACGGCGCTGGCCGGGGACAATCAAATCCTGCTGCTCCCGGAAAAGTATATCGACAGCCCGCGTATTTCCGATTACCCGTTTCCGGTCATCACTGCAATGGACACCGGATACCAGGTCGGGAAAGTAGTTGACGGCGCGGTTCCATACCCTACGGTCGACTCCTGTTACGACGCCATGCGGCAGTTTGTAGCCGACCGGTATCTCGCCGGGGCCGACATTCCGACGCTCTCCCTCTCCGTGGATTTCGTGGACTGGAAAGATGTCACGGGCTATGAAAAATACAAATCCCTGCTGACGGTAAACCTCGGCGACGACGTGACGGTCGATTATGCCCCGTTCGGCGTCAGCGTGAAACTCCGGGTGTGCGCGGTTTCCTACGACTGCCTGACCGACCGGTTCGAAACACTCACGATCGGAGAAAAGCGAATCTCCGTGGTGAATTCCATCAACACCGCCTCCCGGCAGATCAGCGAAGTAAAGCAGGAGATCACGGTCACCAATCAAACTGTGGCCGAGGTTTCCGGAAGCGTGAGTGATCTCAACAGCGACGACAAGCTGACCCCGAACGACAAGAGCGCCGCTCTGCGGGAGTGGAGCGCCTTCGCCAACGAAAAGGGAACCCTCGGCACGCAGGCTGCGGCGCTCGGCATTACCGTTGAATTGTCAGCCTATAATGATACATTCCAGCTTCTGTCGAACTATCTGAACGGCGGGGCGCTCTACACGGACGGCCTGCCTCTCTGGCTGGACGATGAACACCGGGATATTACCACCGATATCAGCGGCGAGCAGTACCGGCAGAAATTTGCCGATTATTACGCCGCCCGGAACGTTTTAGTGCAGGCAATCACCGCGAAGCTCAAGGCGCTGGCCGACACCGCGCAGAACGGCGTCGATTCCAATGCCGGGGAAATCACGACGATCAATTCAACCATCACAACGATCCAGACCGACGTCGGCGGCCTGCAGACCACCGTTTCCAGCATCGACAACCAGATCTCCAATACCGAGGATGGCATCGCGCTCCGGCTCTCGAATGCGGAGTCGACCATCGAGCAGCACGATTCCGCGATCCTGACGAAGGTCGAGAGCAGCACGTTCGACGGGTTTGTCTCGGATAACGATTCCAAACTGGAAGACGCGGAAACACAGATCACCGCCATGCGGCAGACTGTGGACGGACTGTCGCTTTCGGTCAGCCGTACCGGCTACCGGAACCTGCTGAAAAACTCGGCGGGCCGGAATGGGCTGACGTTCTGGAGCGTAACCGGCGAGGCCTCCGCCATTTCGAATACGGACACCTCGAACAACACGGTCAGCAACTCGGCCTTCCTCATGGCGGCGGGCAGCGCGATCTCGCAGGAGTTCCCGCTGAAATTCAACGCGGCGCACACGGTGTCTCTGCTCTTCCGGGCGTCCGGCTCCGGCGGGGAAGTGAAAGTCAGCGTCGCGCAGAACAGCGCCGAAGCCGTCCTGTACGACAATTCCGACACCGGCACGGACTGGACGTTCGTCACGTTCCAGTTCAATTCTCTCGATACGGTCTGCACGCTTAAAATATTCGCCTCCGTTGAAATTCTCGCGTCCGACCTGATCGTTTCCGAGGGCACGAACGTCGCGCCGTGGGTGCAGTCCGACGAGGAGCTTTACACGACGAATTTCATCGCGGACGGCACCGGTCTGACGATTGGAAGCAATACCACCGACATGAAGGCGCACATCTCCACGTCGGCTTTTGAGATCTATCGCGGCGACGATCTTCGCATCAACGTCGCGCCGGACGGCACGCGGCTGCAGAAAACCATCATCGAGGACGACTTGACCGTCGGCAGCGTCAAAGAGATCGTGCGCGCCGGGGTCGGCGTGGACTTTGTGGTGATATAGGGGGGATCGCCGGAATGGCAGAAATCATCAGCACTTTGAAGAACGGCTCGCAGGTCAAGGTCATGTATTCCTACACGCAGAACGTTTCCGCCAATACGTCGGCGGTCACCGCTTCGCTGTATGTCCACCGCGACGGCTACGGCCCCTCGTATGACGATTCCTGCCTCGCCTATATCAACATCAACGGCTCAAGGGCCATGACATACTCCTCCGGCTTCACGATCGGCTCAAGTTGGGTTCACATCGGCAGCACAGCCACCATGACCGTTCCGCACAACGCCGACGGCACCAAGATCGTCAACATCACCGGATATTTCCATTCGAGCGTCACCTCGAAGCTGGAAAACCTCAGCGTTTCCCGGAACATCACGCTGACAACGATCCCGAGGGCAAGCCGGATCACGGCTTCCTCCGGCTCGTTCAACATCGGCGGCTCCATCACAATCTATACGAACCGGAAAAGCGCTTCGTTCACGCACGCCCTGAATTTATATTTTGGCAGCTATGCCGCAACGCTCAGCTACGACATCACCGACAGTTACGTCTGGGACACGTCCGGGTGGGCTTCGGCAATGTACCAGCAGATCCCGAATTCGAACGCCGGGACCGGCACGCTTCGCCTGTATACCTACGATGCGGGCGGTGACGTGGTCGGGTACACGGAGCTTTCCATCACGGCCCGTGTCGTGAACAGCAGCCCGACGTTTACCGGCTTTTCCTATGAGGATGTGGATTCCAATACGGTCGCGCTGACCGGCGACGCTTCGCAGATCGTCCGGACAAAATCCAATCTCCGTGTAACCGTGACCGGCGCGGCGGCGCAGAATTACGCGGCGGTCTCAAGCTACCGGGTACAGTACGGCTCCAAAACGGTGACGAGCAGCTCCAATGTGATCAGCTTCGGCACCGTATCCGCAGACGACAGCCTGACCGTGACCGTCGTCGACAGCCGGGGCAACACCTATCAGCAGAGCGCCGCCGTCACGACGATCCCCTATTCTCCGCCGGCGATTTCCTCCGTGTCGCTCTCCCGCGTGAACGACATCGAAGCCGGGACCATCCTGGCCTGCGCCGGGACTTACGCGGCCTACATGGCGGCAAAGAGCCAATATTCCTTAAAATTCCGGTACAAAACGACCTTCTCCGGGACGTGGAGCGATTACGTCCCGATCTCTCCTATCTTGGACGGCGGCTCCTTTTCGTTCGATGAAAACATCGGGGATTTCGATATCGACTCGTCGTTCAACATCGAAATCACGGCATCAGACTACTACGCCTCGACCGCGCGGTCGGCCCTGCTGCCCACGGCAAAGCCGGTTCTTTCGATTCGGGACGGGCAGATCGGGATTAACAAAATCCCGGAGAACGGCGCGCTGGACGTGGGCGGCGACATCTACATCTCCGGCTCCAAGGCTTACAGCGACGCCTATCACCCGAGCGCCGACGCCGTGGGCGGCCTGCGCCTTCTGCGGGGCGCTGTCTCCGGCACGACGGCCACGCAGACAGCGTACGGCTCGATTTACTACTCTCCGGAAATCAGCATCGGATTCGGAACGACCCTGCCCGAGGTTCCGTATGTCCTGACCTCACTCAACACCAACGGCTTCGGCTACTGCAACATCAAAAGCATCAGCACGACGGGGTTCAGCGTGATTATCACGAATGAAGTTTCTTCATCGGATTTAAGGTGGGGCATCCACTGGGTCGCAATTTATGAATCGTGACGGCGGGAATGCAAAAACATAATAATGCAGAAAATTCTCATCCGGCGATTCTTTCGCATCCACTTGATGTTCCAGCCTTTCAGAGCTATACTACCCATGACAGGATTTTGGTTCGTTCGGTACTGTGAATCAGAGCATGTGGAGGACATGCTCGTTCGTCCACAACAGGGGGACGGGTTTTAGGAATCAAGACTTCAGGAAATTACGATGTTTGTATGGACAAACTGTAAAATTTTTACTAACTTAGCAAATTTTAACTCTATGGGACCGGAAGGACCGCATGAGCATGGCGAGCGGCCTCGAGGTGCGCGTTCCCTACGCGGACCACCGCCTTGTGGAATACGTCTTCAACGCCCCGTGGTCCTATAAATGCCACAAGGGCGTTTCCAAAGCCCTGCTGCGGGACGCCGCGGCGCCCTGGCTGCCTGCGGACGTGGACGCGCGCAAAAAAAGCCCTTACCCGAAAACGCACAACCCCAGGTACGAGCAGATTCTTCGGGAACGCCTCACGGCCGTCATGCAGGACGATCAGGAGCCCATCCACCAGCTGGTAGACCGGAAGGCGGCGGAACGCTTCCTGGGCGAAAAGTCGGACTACGGCAAGCCGTGGTTCGGCCAGCTGATGGCCGGCCCGCAGATGATGGCTTACCTGCTGCAGGTCAATTACTGGCTGAAAAAGTACGAGGTGCAGATAGAGCTGTAACCCCCGCGCGGGCTGAATATCCCAAAAAGCCGGCCGCCTGAAAGGCGCCGGCTTTTTGCTTTTCCCACCGGATAAAGCCGCCGGAGAGTTGCCTCCGGCGGCCGGGGATGGAATCCCGCAGGGACGAAGCCCGATATTCCCCGCGCTGCTTTATCAAAAATCTTTTCACATCTTTTCATCGGCCCGCTGAAACAGGAAAGCGGGCCGGCTTTTTAATTCAAGGTCATGACCTTCTGCAGCCCTCTGGGTTTGTCCGGATTGTTCCCCCTGACGGCGGCAAGCTGGCAGGCCAGCATCTGCGACGCCGCCGCATTGTAAAACGGCGTGACGAAATCGCTGCCCGAACACGGAATGCACAGGGCCGCATCGGCGCGCCCGCACAGCTTTTCATCGTCCGAAAAGACCAGAAAATCCGCGCCCGTCTCTCTCATTTTATCGATAAATCCGACGGCGTCTTCGAACGAAGGCCCCGTGGGGGCAAACACCAGAAGGGCGGTGTCCCCCTGCACCATGGCCTTCGGCCCGTGGTAGAAATCGGAGATGGCGAACGCCTTTGCGCCGATGTAGGTCGTCTCCTGGATTTTCAGCGCCGCTTCCAGGGCGACCGGGTAATTCAAGCCGCGCGCAAGCACAAAGCTTTTTTCCACAAAGCGGTAGCGCCGCGCCGCTTCCCCGGCGGCGTCCTTCAGCCCGTAAACCCGGTCAAGATTGTCCGGGACGTCCGAAAGCTGCGCCAGAACGTCTTTGGCCCCCGCAAGGGACGCGGCCAGCCGGATCGTCAGATCCATCTCGGTCAGAAAGGTCTTGGTCGCCGCCACGCTTTTTTCAGGTCCCGCGCTGCAGAGGAGGACATATTCCGCGGATTCCGCCAGCGGAGAGCCCGGCGTGTTGGTGATGCCGACCGTCAGCGCGCCGTGCTGCCTCGCGGCCCGGACAATCTGGCTGACGTCCGCCGTCTGGCCGGACTGGGAAAGCCCGATGACCAGGGAATCCTCCCAGTCCACGTCGCGCCCGTACAGAGCGAGGACGGACGGCGCGGCGGAAGCCGCCTGCATCCCCGTCAGAATCTCGAACGCGTATTTTCCGTACGTCGCCGCGTTGTCGGAAGTGCCCCTTGCGCAGAACGTCACGCGCTTTACGCCGCGCTTCCCGGCCTCGGACACAATCTGCGCGATCGTGCGGCCGTTTTCGGCGGCGCAGGCCCGCAGCGCGGCCGGTTCTTCCATGATTTCCTTCCACATCAACGTATGTTCAGCCTGCATTTATTTTCATCCTCCTTGCTGTTTAGCGGAATGGTTTTCGTCCTCAGTTCGTCAGCCCCGCAACCCCCGTGCCGATGAGCGTGGCGTCGTTGACCCTGAAAAACTCGGGGTAAAGCCCCAGCTCCCGATTCAGGAAGGTCCTGACATAATAATACAGCTTGTCTTTGAAATTTTTCGACCGGTAGAAGGTGGAGCCTTCCGCCGTCACGTAGGCCGGCAGGCACGGGTTGCTCCCGATGCCGGCCTTGAAAATCACCGCGCCGAGCACGACCGCGCACAGAAAGGCGGACCGTTCGTTCAGGGCGTCGATCAGGTCGTACAGCATGCGTCTGTCGTCCCGCGGCCCCTGCGCTTCCGCCCGGCAGCATTGGGCCAGACGGTTTTTTCCGTAGGGATAATTCAGGAACTCGTCGATCTCGCGGGAAGAGAGGTCCTGAAGCAGGGCGGCATGCTCGCCGAACGCCTTCGAAAAAAGGCCGTCGGCCGCCGCTTTTTTGATGGCGGTGAGGGTAAGCCCGCCCTGGTATTTTCCCGACACCATCTTCTCAAACTGATCCTTGCCGTAGTCCAGCAGCACCGCGTCGAATTCCCGGTCGATTTCTCCGCGCCGGAACCCGCTGTATCCGCACGACTCCACGTTGATGATCATCCGCCCCGCCGGGTCGGCGTTCCCGATTTTGCCGATATTCCGATTCTGTTCGACATAGCACACGTTCGTGCCCGTGCCGAAAATGAAACCGATATTGCCGCTGAACCTTCTGTCGCCGCGCACCGTCTCGCCGCCCAGCATGGCCGCGACGGAGTCGTTCAGCACGATAATCCTCTTGTCTTTTCCGAGCTGTTCTTCCTCGAGAGCCGCTTTCAGGCTCTCGGCGACATTTTTTCCAAGAAGGCCGCGCACCTTCAGCTGCTTGCCCGTGGCGATGACCGTGGCGTCCTTGTCCGCTTTGGGCGCCGTGGCAAAAGAGAAGCAGCATCCGATCAAGCGGCTTCTGTCTAGGACCGGCCGAAGGTAGCGGGCGACCGTGCGGAAAAAATCGTCGCTCGAGATCTCCTCCTGTATCCCCGGGGTCGGGTACGTCTGGTAATCGCCGATTTCGGGGTTTCCCGCGGCGTCGAAGCTGATTGTCGCGATTCTTACGTTCGTCCCCCCGATGTCCATGGCAATCACTGGCTTCCCGGCCGCAATCTCTCTTCCGTCCGTCAGGTAGGTCGGAATCATCTTCAAAGAACTTTCCTGCCCGGCAAGGCCGCGATCCATCTCTCCGAAGAAGCCCTCGAATAAATCATGTGCGGAATTGTCTTCATAGTACATCCCGTAATGGGACAAAAAATCCTTTACAGCAAGTCTGCATCTGTCCACCATCATCATCCTTAGTAACGATATCTCCATAATCTGTCCTGTTATTTTTCTGCCGTCCGCCGAATTTCTGCGCGCGGGGTTACTCTTTCACGCCCCCGGAGGTCATGCCCATCACGATATATTTCTGGAAAAAGAGCGTGATCAGAACCGGAATGAGGGACGCAATGACCCCCGCCACGGAAATCATCCCGTAGTCGATGGTGAATTTCCCGTTGAATTCGGCGATGGCGACCGGCATGGTCTTTGCGTTCAGGCTGGAGGTAAACACCAGGGAATAGAAGAATTCGTCCCATGACATCAGGAAAGCCAGAATCCCCGTCGCAATGGCGCCGGGACGCGCAATCGGCGCGAAAATATAAATCAGCGTCTGGAGCCTGGAAGCCCCGTCGATCTCCGCAGCCTCTTCAAACGACTTGGAAATGGAACCGAAAAACCCCTGCATGACCCAGATGATGAAGGGGAGGATGAACGACAGGTAGAGCACAATCAGGCCCGATTTTTTGTCGAGCAGACCGAACTGGCTGAAAATCAGATACATCGGGATGACCATCGCGACAGGCGGAATCATGTAGGTGAAAAGCGTCAGCATCATCAGCCCGTTTTTGAAATGAAATTTCAGCCTTGCGAAGCCGTAGGCGGCAAGGGAGCCGACGACGAGGGAAAGCAGCGTCACAAAAGCCGCTATCACCACGCTGTTCAGAAGGGCGCCCTTGAAAACGTACGCGGCGTCGTCGATATTGGTGTCGTTGAAAAGCTCCGCATACCGCGAGAACGTGACCTGCGTCGGAATCAGCTTCAGCGGCAGGGACGTCAGATCCTTCGGGTACATCACGCTGGTCAGAATCATCCACACGACCGGCGCCAGAATGCCGACGGCCACGACGGCAAAGCAGACATACTGCACGATGCGGAGCCTCAGCTTCCGTTTACTCAAGTTCATCACTGCCTTTCCGCATGATTTTCATATAAGCCACCGTCAGCATGACGACAATGATGGCAATCAGGTAAGCGTAGGTCGCCGCCTGCGAATAGTTCAGGTTGGTGAACGCCTTCAGGTAGGCGTCGTACATCAGCGTCTTCGTCCCGTCGGCGGGGCCGCCGCGCGTCATGAGGTAGAAGAGGTCGAACGCCTTGAATTTTTCGACGGTGCGCATGACCACGACAATCAGGATGGTCGGTTTCAGATAAGGGAGCGTCAGCACCCAGAACCTGCGGAACACGCCGGCGCCGTCGACCATGGCCGCCTCGTAGGTGGCCCGGTTGAAGCCCTGAAGCGCCGCGAGGAAAAAGATCACCGCGAGCGGCGTCATCTTCCACGCGTCCGCAATGACGATTGCGTTCATGGCGGAGCTCGGGTCGCCGAGCCACGACTGGTAGCTTGAAATGAGGTGCAGCCTGAGCAGAATCGCGTTCAGCACGCCGTACTGGCCGTTGAAAATCAGCTTCCAAAGGCTGCCGTTCACAACGGTCGGGATTGCCCACGGAATAATGGTGATGGCCCGCAGGAATTTCACTCCCTTGAAATCCTGGTCCAGCAGCAGGGCAATCAGCAGCCCCACGATGGTTTCCGCGGCGGTCGACAGGACCGTGTAATACATGGTCCTTCCGAAATCCGCCCAGAACTGCACGGATGACAGGGCGGAAATATAATAATGGAGGCCCATAAACTGCCCGGTGCGGGTGGAGGTGGAGTCCATGTTGACAAACGTATACATCAGCGTGATGACCATCGGCGCAATCACGACGAAAAAGACGATGATCAGCGCCGGGGAAACCACCGCATAGGCAAAGCGCTCCTCCGACTTTCGTTTCTTCATTCAGTCATCCCCTTAAAAAGGGAGGGAAGAAAAATTCTTCCCTCGTGGTAGCAAAACGACACAAATCCATGCGGCGATCCTTTAGCCGTTCTGAAGGCTTTCCGCCTTGCTCTGCAGCTCGTCGAGCGCCTTCCCGGCGTCTTCCTTGCCCAGCAGCACAGACTGCAGCTTGGACTGCATGTTGTTGGAAAGCTCGCTGTAGTACGGGACCTGCGGCCTGTTCACAATATACTGGTACTGCGTGTCGGAGACCTTGACCAGGTCGGCGCCGCCGGTGCTGATCACGCCGGAATCGCTGTAAAGGGACTTCCAGATGGGCAGCGCGTCTTTGCAGTATTTCTTCTGAACGTCCTTCGAGGAAAGATATACCATGTAAGACCAGGCTTCGTCGGGGTTCTTGCTGCCGGCCGTAATCATGAGCGGCATGCCGCCGTTGACCGTCGCGCTCTTGACGCTGCCCTCCCCGGGGACGGGCTCGATTTCGACGTCGTTGACAACCTTGGACTTGGAGTCATCCTTCGACTCGTTGTACATGTAAGTCCAGTTCAGGGCAAATGCGGCATTTCCGGAGGTGAAGGTGCCGAGCACGTCGTCCTCGATCATCTCAAGCGACTTGGGGTTCGTCAGGCCGGAATTCAGGCTGTCGTACATAAAGGACAGAGCCTTTTTGTTGGCGTCGGAATTCAGCGTCGGGTTGTTGTTCGCATCAACGAAAGTCCCGCCGAAGCTGCCCGCGACCACGGTGTAGTCGCAGATGAGAGCCTCCGCCTGGGACCAGCTCGCAGCAATCGGGTACTGCACAATCCCTTTGTCCTTGATCGCCTTGGCGTCCGCAATCAGTTCGTCCCACGTCGCCGGGGGAGCGCTGATGCCCGCCTTGCTCAGCATGGACTTGTTGCAGTACAGGTATTTCACGTCGTTCAGCCACGGAACGCCGTAGTATTTCCCATTGTATTTCGTAGAATCGAGCGCGCCCTGATAGATGTCGCTGACATTCAGGCTCTTCACGCGGTCGGTCACGTCGAGCACCATGCCGGACTTTGCAAACTGGGACGGCCAGATGCAGTCTCCCAGGACCACGTCGTAACCGCCCGTTTTCGCGGCGGTGAGAATTTTCGGCTCCAGCTCCTCATAGGCGACGAAGGTCAGGTCCACCTTGATGTTCGGGTTCGCCGCTTCAAAATCCTTGGTCATCGCGTTGATGTCCGTTTCGCTGTAGCCCGCCTGCTTCATAAAAAGAGCCCTCAGGGTCACGTCTTTTTTCGCCGACGTGCCCCCGCCGCCGGTTGTGCCGCCGGAGCAGCCCGCCATGCCGACTGCCATTAAAGCCGCCAGCCCGATGCTGACAATGGATTTTTTCAAACTTTTCATCCTGATTTCTCCTTTTCCTTTTTTTGTGCCACAGGTTGCCTCACTTACCGTTCGCCTCAGCTCCTTCTATTTTTTAGCAAACTTTCTTAAAAAATGCCAGACAACCCAAGCTCCGCCCATCAGGTCCCGAACAGCTCGTCGAGGACGGATTCCACAATGAGATGGGCTCCTCCCAAAACCGCCGGCTCTGTGCAGCGGGAAGCCTCGCACGAAACCTCGAGGGTAGAGAACGAACGCAGATAGGCGTCGATCTTTTTGAGCAGCAGCCGGTAAAACGCATCGTCCTTGAATCTTCCCAAAACCACATGGCCGATCTCAAGCGGAACGCAGATATTGACAATGGCGAGGGCCAGGTTGCAGGCTAAATTGTCGAGGGAATCCATGTCGATCTCTTTTTCGCTTCGCAGGCTGTCAAGCTGGATCTCGCGCTCCAGCCAGCCCGCCTCATCGGGTTTTACCTGGTATTCCTTGCTGAATACCATATACCCGAGCTCGCCGGCGAACGCGCGGCCGCCTTTGCGGAGCTTGCCGTTCAGGATGATGCCGGCGCCCAGGCCTTTCCCGATGGTGATAAAAAGCAGGTCGTCGTCGTCCGTATATTTTCTTGCGACAAATTCCCCGATGGCGGCGACGTTCGCGTCGTTTTCAAAGATGACGGGCATGTTCAGCGAAGCCGATATTCTGGCGGCCATGGCGCCGTAATCCTCTTTTTCGATGATGCCCACCAGCGGCGCCAGCTCGATTGTCTGCTGCACCGAGTTGACAACGCCGGGCACCCCGATGCAGATTCCCCGGATCTTCTCACGGGGTATCCTGGATTTCTGCAGAAGGCTCTGCACATGCAGCGGAAAATCGTGGTTCAAGACCTGCTTGAAATCGGATTGGGTGGAGAACTGTTCAAAAAAGCAGAGATGGTAGCCGAAATCCACAATGCCGATTCGGATCTCCACGCCGGAAAAATCCACGCCGATGGCATAACCGGCGCTCGGGTCGAACTGCAGGATGTTCGGCCTTCTGCCGACCGAAGACCTGCCCTCGCCGATTTCTTTCACACAGCCGATTTTTTCAAGATAGTCGATGATTTTCATCACCGTCGGGGCGCTGATCCCCGTTTCGCGGCTGATCTCCGATTTGGACATTTCATTTTTCGACAGAAACAGGTCATAAACGATTTTGCGGTTCATGCCTTTAATATCGGAAGCGATATAAGCCAAATTGATCACCTTATTAATTAAGAAACTTCATTAATTAACGCTGGATAAAAAACCAACAATCTGTATAAATGATTTATAACATAGTTTCGACATTTTGTCAATATAAAACAACGATAACGTAAAAAATAATTTTTCGCCACGCCGGGCTTGCATTATTATGCCTGCGGCATTGCCAAACCGGCACCCGCTTCTGCCCGTAATGTGCGGCAGCACTTGTGCCCTCCTCTTGGATATGCTAAACTTTCTGGCATAAGGCGTTTCCCTGCGCGAACGGCGGAATCCATTGCCGCATAATTCAATTATGGAATATATTTGGACAAAAAGAAAAGCCGGGAAACCCGCAGGATTCCCGGCTTTTTTCTGGAGCTACTGGTCCGACTCGAACGGACGACCTGCGCATTACGAATGCGCTGCTCTACCAACTGAGCCACAGTAGCAAATCATGGCGACTTTTTTATTATACTCAACTAGAACTGTTCCGTCAAGACTTTTCAGAAAAGATTTCGTTTCCCTCCGCGCCATGTGAATAGTAATCACTAAATTTCTAAACATTATAAAGAATACGATATAATCTGTTACAAATTGATATAAGGATTTTCCTGTAAACTGTTGAATTTGGAAGTGGAAGGCGATCTTCAGTTGTTCAAATTACGCATTGGCGAACGATTGCGGGAACTGCGCGTCAAAAGCGGCTTCACGCAAAGTCAGATAGCCAAAGTATTGAATATTGACCGATCCACCTACTCTTATTATGAGATCGGCAAGACAACTCCCGATGTTTCCACCCTGATGGCGCTTGCCAAGATATTCAATATTTCGATCGACAATCTGCTTGCAGACGAAATTCCCCACAGAAGCCTGGCCCAGAAAAAGCCCGCGGCAAACTATCTGTTCAGCAAGAAAAACACCAGCCACATTTATGAGCTTTCCGGCACGGAAAAGGAACTGGTCGGCCTTTTCAGGGTCTGTCCAAGAAAGCAGCAGGCGGCAATACTGGACCATCTGCGAAAGGTAAACGCGCAGCAGCAGGAGCCTTCCGCTCCGAAAACTCCAAAATAAAGAGTCCGCGTCCGCAGCGGCGTTTTCATATTTTTAAACAACACCCCGGCCATATGGCCGGGGTGTTCTGCCTGTAAAAAAGCCGTCCCGCCTTCCGGCGGGACGGAAGAAACCGGCGATGCTGAAAAGGGTTCCCCGTCAGGCGACCGTCACAATGCTGACGCGCTCCGCCTTGCCCGAATAACCGGCATAAAGGCCCGCGCAGCCCTTGCCGACGGCGGTCACCTTGTAATAATATTTTCCGTTGATCTTTTTGGTGGAAACTCCCCGCAGAACAGAGCCGTTCCCGATGGAGAAAGTGAGCGGGATTCCGGATCCGCCCGTAAACTCAAACTGGTAGGTGCTGCCCTGCTTCATGGTAAAATAGAAGGGAGTGTCCGATTTTACGCCTGTCTGCACGGCCGGCTGCGCCGTCCCCGTCGCGGGGAAAGAAACCGACGTCCCGTCCGAAGCGGTCGTGGTGATGACCGCCGTGCCCGCTCCGACGTTTTTAATCTGATAAAGATAGCCGTCGGAAAGCTTCTTCGAATAAGCCACCGAAACAGCGGAAGGATTCGACGAAACCGCCTTCGGCGCGGTGGAAGCGCCCGTTGTAATCTTGTAGGAATAGACGCCGCTGGCGGAACCGAACGTATAGGAGGAAGTATCACATTTCAGCGTGCCGGCCCCCGCGCTGCCTGTCCCCGTCGCCACAAAGGAAACCGACCTGCCGTCGCCCGCCGTCGTCGTGATAGTCGCCTGCCCGGCGCCGATGTTCGTCAGGGTAAAGAGGAAACCGTTCGCCGTCGTCCTCGCCGAAGAAACCGTCACCGCGGAAGGATTGGACGAAACTGCCGTGGGCGGGTAGGTGTCCGGCGTTGTAATTTTATAAGTATAGGTGCGGTTGCTGCCAAACGTATAGGAAGACGTGTCGCACAGGAACGTCATCGGATCCATCGGCGGGGTCTGGGTGCCGGAGGAACCGCCGCCGGACGAATAGTCGACATAGGAGTAATCGACGTCACAGGCGCCCGAAACGCCGGAAACATAGTCCTGCGCGTACTGCCACATAGTGTACGGATAGGAAAAAATTGGGCTTGCAATACCGCCCGTATTTGCAATCCAGGTGTCGTACTGCGCGACGAGCGGGCTGGTCAGGTGGGCGTTGTAAAAGCTGACATAGCTGTAGACGGCGGTCTTGTAGCCGGCCGCCTGAAGCTTGCTGCAGAAAGTCTGGACAATCTGTCCGAGCGTGTCCGCCGACAGCGTCGCCTGATTATAGGCGCCCTCTTTTGTATTTTCCACATCGTAGACAACGGGGTAGTCAAGGTGCCTGCCGTTCAGGAGGCTGAGGCAGAAATCCGCCTCCTGGGAGGCCATGGTCGCGTCCATCGCGTAGCTGTAATGGTAGACGCCCACTTTCAGGCCGGCCGCCGTCGCTCCGCTGTAATTGGTTTCGAAATCGGCGTCCGTCTGTTCGGACCACGAGTCCAGGTCGCCGCCGTACCCCGTGCGGATCATGGCGAAATCGATGCCGGAACTCTTGACGGCGGCCCAGTTGATGGGGCTTGTGAGGTCGGAACCGTTGTGCTCGGAAACGTCGATCCCCTTATACCCGACGTTGACCGCGCACTGCGCCGTGCAGCCCGGCCCAAACGTCGCCGTGACCGTGGTATGGCCGGCGCTGACGCCCGTCACACGCCCCGTGGCGTCTACCGTGGCAATGGAAGTGTCGGCGGAGCTCCACTGCGGAGCGGAGCTGCCGGAAAACGTCACAATCTGCGCCTCCCCCGGGTGCATGAAGACAGACGACGCTACCGTGCCGGTGGCGGCATCGGCATAGGCGGGGGTGATCAGCGAGATCAGGAGCAGACTGACCACCGACAGAATCTCCAGTTTTTTCTTCAATGTGATACTTCCTTTCTGAAAATAAAAAAGCGGACGCTGCAAAATTTTGCTTCATTCGTTCGATTCAGCCTGTCAAAACCCACCCTGATCTTCCCAACGACGGCTTTCAGGACACAAAAAGCCGGCCATTTGTGGGGACAGGCAAAATATACTGTTTTTATTATATTTTCGCAGGATATTCCTGTCAAGCTTTCCCAACAAAAAAAGGAACGACTTTTCGCTGGAATATTCTGGGGCGGCGGAAATCCCGCCGCAGATTTGCAGAAATCGCTTGTACATAACGGTGCGGATATGATATAATAAACTGTATGATATATTCTTAACAAAGTGGCACGCTTCGGCTTCTGAAAATTTAAAATTTTCTGTTTGGGAGGCTCGCGAAGGTTATGGGGGTACAATTCGTCAATGCAAAAGAAGCGGCGTACATGATTCCGGACGGCATTACGCTCGGCTCGAATGGATTCATGGGGACGGCGTTTCCGGAAGAGATTGCCATGGAGCTTGAAAACCGGTTTCTGGAATCGGGAAAGCCGAACGGCCTGACGGTTTACTTCTGCGCGGCGCAGGGCGACAATCTTCAGAAAGGGCTGCAGCATTTTGCGCACGAGGGCATGCTTCGCCGGACAATCGGCGGGCACTACGGCATGGCGCGCAAAATCGGCGAGATGGTCGTGAAAAACCAGATCGAGGCATATGATTTCCCCCAAGGGGTGCTTGCGCACCTTCTGCGCATTACGGCCTCCCATCAGCCGGGCGAGCTGACGCGCGTCGGGCTGGGCACGTTCGTCGACCCCCGCCTCGCCGGCGGCAAGATGAACGACAGGACGCAAAGCAAAGAGGATCTTGTCCAGCTGGTGCAGCTGAACGGCGAAGATTATCTTTTCTATAAAAGCGTCCCCATCGACTGCGCGCTCATCGCCGGCACCTACGCCGACGAGGACGGCAATATTTCCTTCGAGCGGGAAGGCGTCAAAGGGGAAGCCCTCGCCATGGCCATGGCGTGCAAAAATTCCGGCGGTAAAGTCTTCGTTCAGGTGCAGGGCGTCGTGAAATCCGGCTCGCTCGACCCCCGCAAGGTGGAAATCCCCGGCGCGCTGGTCGACGTCGTCGTTCTCGCAAGCGACCTGAAATACTGCATGCAGAATTGGAACACGCAGTACAATCCCGGCTTTTCCGGCGAGCACCGGGTCAGCACGAAACAGCTGCCGGCGGTCCCCCTCGGCAACAAAAAGATCATCTGCCGCCGTGCGGCCATGGAGCTGAAAGAAGGAAGCATCATCAACCTCGGCGTCGGCATTCCGGAATACATCTCCGCCATTGCGGCGGAAGAGGGCATCACCCGGCGGTTCACGCTCACGGTGGAGGACGGCCTTTTCGGCGGCAGCCCGGCGAACGGGCTCGACTTCGGAGTAAGCCTGAACCCCACCTGCATGGTGACGATGCCGGCCATGTTCGACTATTACGACGGCGGCGGGCTGGATCAGGCGTTCGTCGGCTTTGCCGAGGGCGACCTCGCGGGGAACGTGAACGTTTCCCTGTTCGGCAGCCGCATGCCCGGCTGCGGTGGGTTCATCGACATCACGCAGAACGCGAAGCAGGTCTATTTCTGCGGAACGTTCACGGCCCGCGGGCTGGAAACGGAGATCAGCGGCGGCAGGCTGCGGATCGTCCGGGAAGGCACCGCCCTGAAAT
>JAEZCC010000040.1 GCA_023412715.1 Bacillota bacterium | reverse complement strand
GGCCCGCTCGGCGCCGCCCCCCCCGGCGAAGCCTATGAGCAAAGAAAACGGTTTTTGCGCATTTTCACGCCCAAGCTGCAAGGGACGCTGATTTACCGGGGGCGGCAGATTTCCTGCGTGGTGGAGGAGGCTGGGTTCACCGCCTCCTCCCGGGAGCGCGCACCGAATTTTTTCGTCAGCCTGCTCTGCCCGTCCCCGTTTTTTGAAACGCTGGAGGAGGTGCGCGCGGAGCTGGCCGTGTGGACGCCGCTGTTCCTCTTCCCGCTGGAGATCCCGGAGGGCGGCATCGAGATGGGATCGCGCCAGCCCAGCCAGATCATCACGGTGGACAACATCGGCGACGTCTCCTGCGGCTGCCTGATTGTCTTCAAGGCGCTCGGCACGGTGGAGAACCCGTCGCTGCTGAACGTGGATACCGGAGAGTACGTCCGCGTCAATAAAGCCATGGACGCCGGCGAGGAACTGCGGGTCTATACCCATTTCGCAGGAAAGCGGGTCGTGAGCGTTTTGGGCCAGACGGAAAGCAACGCCTTCTCCGTGCTGGACACGGGCTCA
Organism: Bacillota bacterium; assembly: GCA_023412715.1. Taxonomy (GTDB): domain Bacteria; phylum Bacillota; class Clostridia; order Oscillospirales; family Acutalibacteraceae; genus Thermocaproicibacter. The sequence continues at coordinate 42,050 of JAEZCC010000040.1, read as the reverse complement.
ACCTTCCTTCAGCTTGCCGCCGGGCGCAATCTTCTGCGCTATGACGCGGATGAGAACATGGACCTTCTGGAGGTCAGCGTCTACTACCGCCCGCGCTTTTTGGGGGTGTGAGATGGAACTGTATATATTTGACGCCGGCCGCAGCCTGGCCGGGATCGTGGAATCTTTTGAGTATTTCCGGTGGACGCGGCGCTATTCGTCCTGCGGCAGTTTTGAAATCAAAGCCATCGCAACGCCGGAAAACCTCGCCCTTCTCACCCTCGGCAATTATCTGTGGAAAAGCGACGACGAGGAAGCGGGCATCATCGAGCATGCGGAAATGAGCATGATCGACGCCGAGTTCATCACCGTCAGCGGGCGGTTCGCCACGTCCCTACTATCCCGCCGCATCATCTGGAGCACCGAAACGCTGAACGGCGGATTGTCGGCCTGCGTCGGACAACTGCTGAATAACCACCTGATTAACCCGAGCGACGCCAATCGTAAAATCGGGTTTGTGTCCTATGCCGACGCTTCGGTTTCCGTACCGGTCAGCACGCAGATTTCGTATCAAAACCTCATGGACGCGGTGACAAGGCTTTGCGACGCGGCGGACACGGGCGTCAGGACGGCGTTTAGCCCCGCCGCCGGGAGCTTTACGGTTTCACTCTATCAGGGCGCCGTTTCGCAGGCGGTGTTCTCAAAGGAATACGAAAACCTGACCGAGCAGACCTACACCCAAAGCGCCGTCGATTACGCCAACACCGCGCTGGTCGGCGGCGAGGGCGAGGGCGCGGAACGGGTGTTTGCCGTGACGGGCGGCGGCTCCGGCGAAGCCCGCCGCGAGATATTCGTGGACGCCAAGGATTTGCGGTCGGAGGATTTCGGCGAGGATTATTCCGCCGCGCTGGCCTTTCGCGGGCAGAGCAAGCTCAGCGAGCTTGCGATGGCGCAATCCTTTGACGCCTCCGTCAATCCCCACGGCAATTTAAGCTACAAAACAGATTTTGACCTCGGCCAGACCGTAAAAGTGCTCTCGAAAAAGTGGGGCGTGACGCTGACGACCCGCATCACGGAGATCGAGGAAAGCTACGACAGCGACGGCCAGAGCCTGAGCATCACTTTCGGCAAGGGCGTTCTGTCGCTGTTCCAAAAACTGAAAGGCGGGGTGTAAATGGAAAAGAGCGGATTTTTCAACAGCACCGGCGGGGATCGGGTGTATAACGCAACGGACTTCGCCTCCTATTTCGGAAAGCTCGTCAGCAACGGCATCTTTTACGCCGCGCCCACCAATTTGCAGGTGACCGCAGGCAGCGGGATGCAGGTCGTCGTTCTCGCGGGCAGCGCATGGATCAACGGCTATGCCTATGAGAACACAGACACTTTGGAATTGGATATTGTCACGGCGGACGGCGTCAATCCCCGCATCGACCGGGTGGTCGTCCGTTGGAGCGCAGTGGATCGGAGCATCCGGCTGGTGATGCTCACGGGAATGGCGACAGCCTCCCCTGTGGCTCCGGCGCTCACAAGGAACAATGACGTGTACGAGCTTGGCATCGCGGATATTGTTGTGCCCAAGGGTACGGTGCTCATTGTCGCTCAGAATATCACCGACACCCGGCTGAATACCTCCCTGTGCGGGACGGTGAATTCGCTGGTGACGGCGGTTTATGAATAGGCGGTGATTTTTCATGGCGGATATTAACGGCGTCACTTTACAGGCAGGCACCGGCCCAACCGTTAAATACACTATCACCTATTCCAAGAGCCGCCCGAACAACAGCCAGATGACCTACAGCTTCACCATATCGGCGGCTCTTGCTTCCTCCGGCTCGTACATTCATGAGGGATACGCCCTGCTCTGCACCGTAACCGTCAACGGCTCGTCCTCACAGGTGCGCATCAAGGCCAATGACGGCGATAACTGGGACGGAACGACACCGAGGGTAAAGACTGTTTCGGTGACCTGCTCCTCCACCACGGGGAATGCGGCGCAGGGCGTGCGCTTTCAGGTGGTGTCGGACGGGCGGCTGACCCTGACCTCCGGCGTGATCGACAATTCCGGCTATACGGTTACAAGCTCCGCGCTGCTGACAACGGCCTGCGGCGCGCCGACCGCCTGCTCGGTCGCCCCCACGGTTGCGGAGGGAAACGCCACGCTTTCATGGAGCGGCGCATCCGGGGGCACCAACAACAGCATCACGTCCTATGAAATTCAGTATAGCGATTCGAGCAACAACTCCTCGTGGGGGAGCTGGACGGCGCTGACGACGGTCAGCACCTCCACGGCGAGCGGCAGCGTTTCTGTCGCACCGCCTTCGACACGGGGGTATTACCGCCGCTTTCAGGTACGCACGCGCGGCTCGGCGGGGGCCAGCTACTATTCCGGCTGGAAGGTATCTACGAATTCTGTGAGGAAAAACACGCCTCCTCAACCGGCAACGACCGTGACCGCATCCCCGGCCACCTATAGCACCGAGCCGATCACGCTGACGTGGAGCGGAGCTTCGGGCGGCACCAGCCCTATCAAGGGCTACATGATCGCAAGCAAGACTTCCACAAACGGAACGACGTGGACGGGATGGACGGTTCTCGAAACCTTTGACCTCGCGGCTTCCAGCGGCAGCCGGACGGTCACGGCTTCGGACGTTCCGGGCACCTATACCCAGTATGGACTCTGGACTATCGACACGCTGAACGTCTATTCCAGCGAGAAAGTCAGCAACAGCATCTTATGCGTATCCACCGCCGCAGCCACGCCCACCATTGCCGCCCCGAAGGCGGGAAGCGCGACCTATAACCCTCACCCCCGCTTTCTGATTTCCACCGGGGCGCAGCCTGACCAGCAGGTGGTGTGCGTAAAAATAGATGCCGGAAGCTGGCAGGACAGCGTTAACAACCCCGGCCTTTTCTCGGTAGGAGGGACTATTGGGAAGAACACCGCCGTCATTTTCCGCGCGGAGGAGCAGGCTCCCGGAGCCAAAACCATAACCGTCCGATGCGTAAACCCGGCTTTCGAGGCCCCGAGCATCGACGTAACCCGCGCCGTCACGGTTCTGGCGTCCCCGTTTGAAACCATCACGGCCAACGAAACGAAAGTAAAGGCGGCGCACATTCTGGCGCTTCGAACCGCCGTCAACACGGTGCGCAATTACTACGGCTTGGCGTCGGCCGTTTGGAGCGAGAATATCCTCACGGGCAAAACCTATGTGAAGAACTGGCCGTTTCATATACTCGAAATCCGCACCGCCATCAAGCCGGTGATCGACCTTATTAACCAATTCGACACAGTTTCCATATTCGATGTGCCGGGGTTCGACTGGCTGCCCATTGGAACCGGCCGTCCGAAAGCGGCGGTGATGCAGCAGCTGCAGGACCTCCTTCTGGCACTGTAATCAATACGGGTCAAGCGTCTTCGCTTATGCGGAGGCGCTTTTCTATATATAAGAATCAATGAAAAAGGAGGTATGGATATGAAAGCAATCTGGAACGGGATACAGGCGGCTCTTGCCGTTATAGGCGGTTTTCTCGGCTGGTTCCTCGGCGGGGCGGACGGATTTCTCTATGCGCTGATCGCCTTTGTGGTGATCGACTACCTGACCGGCGTGATGTGTGCAATCGTCGACAAAAAGCTCTCCAGCGAGATCGGCGCAAAGGGCATCTTCAAAAAGGTGCTCATTTTTGTGCTGGTCGGCGTGGGAAACGTGATCGACAGCTTCGTGCTCGGCGACAGCGGCGCAATACGCACGGCGGTGATTTTCTTTTACCTGAGCAACGAGGGCGTATCGCTGCTGGAAAACGCGGGGCATTTGGGGCTGCCCATCCCCGACCAGCTCAGGGATGTGCTGGCGCAGCTTCACGACCGTAATAACAAGGAGGAGGACAAGTAAATGAATCTGCACAAATTACTGCTCACGAACAACGCCTGTTACAAGGCGGGCAGAACCATCACGCCGAAGGGCATCATGGTACATTCCACGGGGGCGAACAACCCGAATCTCAAACGATATGTCGGCCCCGACGACGGCCTGCTCGGCAAAAACCCGAACAACAACGACTGGAACCGGGACAAGCCGGACGGGCGGGAGGTTTGCCCCCACGCCTTTATCGGCAAGCTGGCGGACGGCTCGGTTGCCACCTATCAGACGCTGCCCTGGAACCAACGGGGCTGGCATTGCGGCGGTTCCGGCAACGACACGCATATCGGCTTTGAAATCTGTGAGGACGACCTGACTGGTGCGGCCTATTTTAACGCGGTCTATCAGGAAGCCGTGGAGCTTTGCGTATATCTGTGCAAGCAGTACGGCCTGAACGAATCCAACATCATCTGCCACAGCGAGGGCTACAAGCTGGGGATTGCCACCAATCACGCCGACGTGATGCACTGGTTTCCGAAGCACGGCAAATCAATGGACGCCTTCCGCGCCGCCGTCAAGCAGGCGCTCGCCGTCAGTGCCGCGCCCGCCCCCCAGCCGACGCCGGAACCCGCATCCTCCGATATCGCGGTCGGCTCGCTGGTGGAATTTAAGAGCGGCACGGCCAACTACTACCCCGGCAGCGTCAAAGTGCCCTCATGGGTCATTTCGGATTATTACCACAGAGTGACGCAGGTCACCTCCGGCGGCAAGCCGGTCGTCAAGGGCGGAAAAACCTGCGTGCTGCTCGGCAAAAAGGTCAAAAAGGCGGGCGGCTCCGAGGAAGCGGGTATCGAAACGTGGGCGGATACCGGCGTGCTTTCCATTGTCGGCTCCGCCCCGTCCGGCTCTGCCGGGTATACCGCCTACACGGTGGTCAAGGGCGATTCCCTTTGGGGCATCGCGCAAAACAAGCTCGGCAGCGGCGCGCGATACCCTGAAATCATGTCCTTAAACGGACTGTCCTCCACCACGATTTATGCCGGACAGGTTCTTAAAATTCCAAAGTAAAGGTTTGGGGCGGTTGAAAGGAGCCGCCCTTCTTTTTTTCTCCATGGAGGTGATTGTTGTGACAGAAGAGCAAAAGCAAAGCATACAGGATATGCGACGGCAGGGTTTGAGCTGTGCGCGAATTGCCGATTTCCTCGGCCTTTCCGTGAGCGCGGTAAAAATGCATTGTTGGCGCAATAATCTGTCTGCCTGCAACGCTTCCAAAGATGCGGAGAACGAAGAAAAAAGGACACGATGCAGACAATGCGGCAAGCTGCTGGAGCAGACGCCCAAGAGCAAATCCAAGACCTTCTGCGGCGATCAATGCCGCCTTGCGTGGTGGAGCGCCCACCGCGACAGACTGAATCGCAAGGCGATTTACCACTTGTCTTGTGCGCACTGTGGTAGGCCGTTTGACAGCTATGGCAATAAGACCCGCAAATACTGTTGTCACGCCTGCTACATCGCAGGGCGATTCGGGAGGGGGCGCGCCGGTGGACACGATCATTACGATGACTGCGGAGCAGTTTGATCGTGAGAAAAGCTATGGCGCGGCTGTTGCCATCGCCAAGGCGCTGCACGCCAAGGGGCTGATCGACGAAAAGGAGTACGGCAAGGTAGAAGCAATGCTTATCAAAAAGTACCGTCCCCTTTTGGGCGGTTTACAAATAGAAAAGCCTTGATCCCCCGGCCTTTTGGAGGTATTATGTATCCCCAAAAGGGAGGGACTCCTATGCCGTTTTATCAAGCCAAGCATGAAAAAATGCGACATGGCATCTCCACAGAGCAAGGGCGGCATGTGATGTGCCGCCCTTGCGTTTTTCTTCTGGAGGTGGACAGTCATGACGCATGAGCAAAAACAGCGAATTGAGGATATGCGGTGGCAGGGTTTAAGTTGTTCGCGGATTGCCGGTTTCCTCGGCCTGTCCGTTAATACGGTTAAATCCTTCTGCCGCCGCCATAACCTACCTGTCCGCAACGCTTCTAAAGCTGTGGGAAACGAAGAAAAAAGAACACAATGCAGGCAGTGCGGCAAGTTGCTGGAGCAGATGCCTAAGAGCAAACCCAAGACCTTCTGCGACAATCAGTGCCGCTTTGCGTGGTGGAGCGCCCACCGGTACATGCTGAATCGCAAGGCGATTTATCACCTCACCTGCGCATGCTGCGGCAAGGTCTTTGAGAGCTATGGAAATAAGAACCGAAAATACTGTTGTCATGCCTGTTACATCAAAGACCGGTTCGGCGAATATAGCAGGAAAGCAAGCGCATGACGGAGGAACAATTTGAGCGGGAGAAAAATTATCAGGCCGCTATTTCCATCGCCAGAATCTTAACTTTTCTGGGGTTGATCAGCGAGAAGGAGTACGGCAAAATTGATACAATTCTCATCGGCAAATACCGGCCTCTTATCGGCGGTTTGCGGGCGAGATTGCCTTGATGTATGCGGCCCCCAGAGGTATCATGTCACCCCGGAAAGTCCGGCGGTAATATGTCAAGAGGTTAATAATTGAAAAAGCACCTCAAAACAGCATATTTACCTGCAAAAAAGCGCAGAAAAGCCACCTTCCAATAAAGCTCCATTCGCATTACAAAAAATGGAACTTATTAAGTGGTGCGGTTAGACCGCAGCCGGAATATACAGGCGGTTGTCCTTTAGCAGCCGAAAGACCAACCTAACCAATTTTCTGGCAGTGAGAGCGAGTGCACGTTTATGCTGGTACTTGTTGACCTCTTTGAATTTGAGGTCGTAATAGCGCCTGAACTCCGTGTCGCAACGCACGAGAGAATTAGCCGCCTCGCACAAGTAATATCTGAGATACCGGTTTCCAGAGTGGATGAGATGTGTATCCTGTGCTTCAAACAGTCCGGATTGATGTTGTGACCACACAAGTCCAGCATATTTGGCAACAGCGGCTTGGCTGCTAAATCGGTTAATGTCGCCGATTTCAGCGATAATTCCAGCAGAATAGACAGGGCCGATACCAGGGATAGATGTTAGTGTATTGGGGATGTTTTCAAACTGACGCTCAATTTCCTTATCCAGCGCCTTTATCTGCGATTGAATGGCCCTCATAGAGGATATTGAAATAGACAGAACTTGATTCACAGAATCGTTCACCGTTTTCGGCAGACGATAGGAACCCCGCGCAGCGGCCTGAACTGCTTTGGCAATTTTCTCCGGATTCGGAGAACGATTCTTACCCTTTTCGGCGATAAAGGCTGTGAGCTCATCCACGCTCATATTTTCCAAATCATCGGGTGTATCAAAGCTTTCAAAAAGAGCAAGGGCGGCGGCTCCGTAATTATTGGAAAAGGTCTTTTCCTGAGCCAGACCGGAACATTTCATGAACAGGTAGTTCATGAAGCGCTGCTTTTCTTTGGTCAGGTTCTGGACGGCGAAGAAGTGGGCTCGGGTAAGGTTTTGCAAGGCCTTGTAACGATAGTCGTCCATGTAGACAGCAGCGGAAATTCTTCCGAAGCGGAGGTTGTCCGCGATGATAAAAGCATCCACGGCATCGTTTTTTGGAAGTTCTGGATAGGCATCCTTAAACTTCCGAACCTGCTTTGGGTTGAGCACATGGATCTTCTTGTTGAAGCGCCCAAGTGTACCATCATCACGCAAAAAGCATACAAGGCTGTCCCCGTAAACCGAAGTGGCTTCCAAGCCAAGCACGACATCTGACAGTTCCAACTTTGTCAAAGCGGCCACTACCCGTTTTGACAGGGCTTGAGCGCCGCCGAGATTGTTCTCTACAGTAAAGGAACTATGTTTTGAGCCGTCCGGAAGCATGATGTAAACAGCGTTGTTGCGGCTTCCCGCATCAATGCCAACAAATAATTGATTCACGTTATCACCTCATTTCTGAGCAGAAATTGAAGTCAATCGGCTTGGTAATACCCACGATACCGGAGCATCGACACCCTCGCATATCAGAATCTACTTGGAAGCGGCCTGTTGCGAACCCCCACTGCTAAGAGGCAGGCCGCACTTCCAACAAACAGCCGTCGGTTTGAAGCTAACTTCCGGTTCAGGGGAACAGACTTTCAATGAAGCAACCTTTCGGTTCAACAGGAGCGAAAAGAACTTTTACCTGACTGACTTATGTCAATTATATCATGGGTATTTGCAAGCCGATCGGCTTGCTGGTGACTAAGCAGGAACACCAGTAATATGTCCTGCAAATCATATTATACGAGGAGGGATTTTTTATGCGAAGCATCAGGAAACTCGAACCTTCGGCACCGCAGATGCCTGTTCGAAAGCGCGTGGGCGCATACGCCCGGGTTTCCAGCGGTAAGGACGCCATGCTTCATTCGCTGTCCGCTCAGATCAGCTATTACAGCAATTACATTCAACGGAGAGGCGATTGGGAATATGTCGGCGTCTATGCCGACGAGGCGTTCACCGGCACCAAGGAGGCAAGGCCGGAGTTTCAGCGGTTGATGGACGATTGCCGGGCCGGTAAAATCGACATGGTCATCACCAAATCCATCGCGCGGTTTGCGAGGAACACGGTGACCATGCTGGAAGCGGTTCGAGAGCTGAAAGCGCTCGGCATTGATGTGTATTTTGAAAAAGAGAATATTCACTCTCTCAGCGGGGACGGCGAGCTTATGCTCACTATCCTCGCTTCTTATGCACAGGAAGAAAGCCGGTCGGTTTCCGAAAACTGCAAATGGCGCATCCGAAAGCGGTTTAAACAAGGTGAGCTGGTCAACCTGCGCTTTATGTTCGGTTACCGCATCGTGAAAAGCGATGTACAGATCGACGAGCGCGAGGCCGCCGTCGTCCGCATGATTTTTGAAGATTATATCGGCGGCATGGGCGGAGGCAAAATCGCTCAAAAACTAAAGGCGATGAATGTGCCTGCCCTGCGCGGCGGTAGATGGGACAGCGAGCGTGTGGTATCGATCATCAGAAATGAAAAGTACGCTGGGAACTCTCTGCTGCAAAAATGGTATGTGACCGACCATTTGACGAAAAAGCAGGTCCGGAACAAAGGTGCCCTCACAAAGTATTTTGCGGAAGGCACTCACCCCGCTATCATCGACGCGGAAACTTTTGAAAGGGCGCAGGCGGTCATGGAGCAGCGCAGGCGACACTTTCGGGCACAAGACTGCGGTCGGAAGCGATATCCGTTCAGTGGGAAAATTCTGTGCGTTAATTGCGGGAAGAACTTTAAACGCAAGACCACAAACGGGAAGTTTTATTGGAATTGCTCCACCTACCTGCAGGAAGGTAAAACGGCTTGCCCCGCAAAGCAAATACCGGAGGATGTCCTTCAAGCCGCCTCAGCAGAGGCGCTCGGTATTCCGGCGTTCGACGCGGAGATTTTCGCAGAACGGGTTGCGGAGATCCGGGTGCCGGGAAACAACCGGCTCCTTTTTATTTTCTGCGACGGGCGTCAGTTGGAAAAGGCATGGCAGGACAAATCCCGCAGGGACAGTTGGGACGACGCGATGCGTCAGGCGGCGCGGGAGCGCCAAATCGAGCTTATACAAAGGAGGAACCGCGAATGAGAACGGCACGGGCGGTGACTGTGATACCGCCGACTATTGCCCGCATTCAGGACAACATAATGCGCATGCATGTCAGAAAGCGCGTGGCCGCTTATGCGCGGGTTTCGACCAACGACGAGGAACAGCAGACGAGCTATGAGGCGCAGATAGATTATTATACCCGGCACATTCACGAAAACGATGAATGGGAGTTCGTGGAGGTTTATACGGACGAGGGTATTTCGGGCACCAACACCAAGAAGCGCGACGGTTTCAAGCGCATGGTGCAGGACGCTCTCGATGGCAAAATCGACCTGATCCTCACAAAATCGGTGAGCCGTTTCGCTCGCAATACCGTGGATACCCTGACAACGGTGCGTCAACTCAAGGAAAAGGGCGTGGAGGTTTACTTCGAGAAGGAAAACATCTACACGCTGGACAGCAAGGGCGAGCTTCTGATTACCATTATGTCGAGCCTCGCGCAAGAAGAAAGCCGCTCTATTTCCGAGAACGTGACGTGGGGCCAACGCAAGCGGTTTGCGGACGGTAAGGTGAACCTGCCCTACAAACGGTTCCTTGGATACGAAAAAGGGCCGGACGGATTTCCGAAGATTGTTGAGTCGGAGGCTGAAATCGTGCGGCTGATCTATAAGCTGTACCTGCAGGGCAAAACGCAAAACGCCATTGCCCGCTATTTGATGCAGCAAGGGATTCCCTCTCCGGCAAAAAAGAAAAAGTGGAACGTCTCGACGGTTCTGAGTATCCTGCAGAACGAAAAGTACAAGGGCGATGCCATTTTGCAAAAGAAGTTTACCGTGGATTTCCTTACCAAGAAAACCAAGGTCAACGAAGGCGAGGTTCCGCAGTATTATGTGGAACATTCGCACCCGGCCATCATTGAGCCTGAAGTATTCGATTTGGTGCAGGCGGAAATTAAGAAACGCAAGGCGGCGGGACGGCGACAGAGCGGATTAAACTGCTTTTCGAGTAAAGTCATCTGTGGGGAGTGCGGCGGATTCTACGGGCCAAAAGTATGGCATTCCAAGGACAAGTACCGGCGCACCGTCTGGCAATGCAATAACAAGGTTGCAAATGGGACTTCCTGCAGCACGCCGGGTCTGTCGGAGGAACTGTTGCAGCGGGCATTCATCAAGGCGTTTAACCGGGTCATTGAAAACAAAGACCAGATTATCGGGGATTTCGATTCGATTATTGCGATTCTGGTGGATACCACTGCGCTCGATAAGGAAAGCGTGAGGTTGCGGGACGAATGCACGGTCATCATGGAACTGATCCGCAAATGTGTGGAGGAAAACGCCAATTCTGCGATGGATCAGGAGGAATACCAAGAGAGGTATAACGGGTTTGTTGAACGGTACGATGCTGCCAAGAAGCGGCTGGATGCCATTGTGAGGGAGAAACAGGCGCGCACTGCGAAGCGTGAAAGCATATCGCTGTTTCTTGCCGACCTTCGGCAGCGAGACGGTTTAATCGAAAGTTTCGACGAGGAATTATGGTGCGCCACTGTGGATAAGGTCACTGTGTATTCGACCAACAACCTCATATTCACGTTCAAGAACGGCACGGAAATCAAAGTACAGGAACAGGAGGCACGAAAATGAAGCAACCAACCAGAGCGGCCATCTACTGCCGCGTTGCAACTCCCGATCAGCTTTCCCTTGACCGGCAGGAACAGCATGTTTGCGATTTTGCCAGGGAGAAGGGCTATGAAATTTCCTCGATTACGAAAGAGTGGTTTAAAGGAACGACAATGACTCGACCAGGTATCCAGCGGATTTTGGCCGACGCCAAAAACGGAGAAATGGACGTTCTGCTTGTGTATAGCTCCTCTCGCATCGGCAGAAACACGACTGAGACCATGCATTTTATTCGCCAACTCGGAGAATACGGCGTTGCGGTAGAATCGGTCAAGGAAGGCGCGCTGCTGAATGAGTTGTTAGGATTTATAGAGAAAACCGTTGCATAACATTGATGGAAAAGGCCTGCACGGGTGGCAAACAACCATCCCCGCCGGGCCTTTTCCTTTTCTATGGCACATTTCGTTTATCATGTAAACGGGTGGTATTCCCTCAAATCTGTGACCAAAAGAGATGTTACCAGTAAATTAAAAAAGTGACCCTACACTTAGCCGTAGCAAATATATACCTGAGTCCGTCTCAGAATTACCGTTATTTCACAAAAAGAGAAGCACCCCAAGGCGGGTGCTTCTCTTTTTTGGCGATGCACCCGCTTTCCCATATATTCCGGTGTCCGCTGTCATCTCCCGCACAGGGAAATCCTCCCTTTTTCCGGCGGAAAGCAAAGGGGAGCCAAACGGGATTCCCGTCGGGAAATTTATTTCTTATTCGCCTGTTCTTGTATGTGGTTTCGATTGATGTTATAATTTTCTTGATATTCTGCTTGCAAATGGAAGGAAAAAAACGACATGACGGTCTACAACCTCCTGATTCTGTTTATTCTTGTCGGCGGCGTGCTGCTGTGCGAGATCCGGAAGTCGAAAAGGAATAACATCATTTTTCTGGTCCTGTCGTCGCTTGCCATGATCGCCGTGGCTTATCTGCGCGCGGACACGGTCGGCATCGACTATAAGCAGTATGAAGCTTATTTTTACCAGGTCCACGACGGCGGCTGGAATTTCCTGATCAGCCCGGCGAACGGCTACCGCATCGAGCCTGGGTACAGCCTGCTGAATTATTTCGTTTCCCTTTTCACGCGCGACGTACATATCTTCATGCTTGTCGTTGCCGTCCTTGTCGTCACCCTGATGGCCGTTCTTCTGTACCGGGTTTCGCCCATTCCGTGGATCGGAATGTTCGTGTTCGCCAGCTTCGGCTTTTACGGCAATTCGCTCAGCTTCATCCGCCAGTGCATCGCAATCGCCGTTTATCTGTATTCCATCGAGTATATTAAGAAGAAAAAATTCGTTCCGTATTTATTGATTATTCTTTTGGCGTCGACATTCCATAAGTCCATGCTGATTATGGTTCCGGTCTATTTCATCGCCCGGATCCCCGTCAGCTGGAAGTCCCTGCTGACCTGGAGCGGGCTGGCGGCCGCGGTCGTGGCCCTTTCCTGGCCGATATTCAATCTGGTCACGAAATACGTTTACCAGTATTACGCCACGAACCAGGGCCTGTATTACATGATGGGCCGCGACTGGCAGACGGCGGCGATCCCGGTCGCCACGACGGCCGTGATCCTGATTTTGAAGCCGTTCATCCTGCGAAGGGATCAGACCAATACGGTCCTTATCAATCTGTCTGTTTTCTCGGGCCTGCTTTACCTCATGACCTGCCAGCATTTTCTGTTCCAGCGGTTCGGCATGATGTTTTTCACGACGGTTGTGCTTTTGATTCCGGAGCTGTTCGCCAGCATCGGCGTGGAAAGCGTGCAGGCCGACGCCCTGCAGAGCGCCGAAAGCCTGAAATCGAAGAGCAGGACCGACCGCAAAAAGGCATTGCAGGAGCGCCGGAAGATCAAAAGCCAGATCAATACGCACAGGTACATTTATTATTACGCTCTGGCGGTGCTCGTGTTTGTCGGATATTTATATAATATCTGGATCCTGCTTGCGAACCGGATCAATCTGATTCCATATCTCACGTTTTAAAAGGAAGAAAATTTCTGTCCTCTCGGAAGAGAAATGTTGAAGCGCATCGGCTGAATGCCGTTCTTGAAATACAGGGTTCCAGGAAAAACAGGCGGAAGCGATCCGGGAAGGCCGGGTAAAAACGGTCTTGCGGAGGATGGGGGCCGGGATGGCGAAGAAAATTTTATACTGCGCCTCTACGGCATCGCATATTCTGAATTTCCATCTGCCTTATCTGCGGGCTTTTCATGAAACGGGCTATGAGGTCTGGGTAGCCGCGGAAAGGCGGGCGTCTGTGCCTTATGCGGATCACGTCGTTGCGCTGCCGATGCGCAAAAAGCTCCTGAGCTTCGGGAATCTGAAAGCCGTGCTGGAAGCGCGCAGCCTGATCCGGGAGCAGGGCTTCGACGCGGTCAGCACGCACACCGAGCTGGCCAGCGCCGCCGTGCGCGCGGCGATCCTGCTTCTGCGCAAAAGGCCGAAAGTCGTCTGCACCGTGCACGGATATTTATTCCGCGAAAGCGACGGCCTGAAGAAATGGGTGTATCTGATTCCGGAAAAGCTCTGTGCGCGCGTGACTGATGTGCTGATGGTCATGAACCGCGAGGATTACGAAATCGCGCGGAGGCACAGGCTTTACAGGGACAGGCTGTGCCGGATTGACGGCATGGGGATCGATCTCTCAAAATTTCATCCCGCCGCCCCGGAGGAGCGCGCTTCCTCCCGGGCGGAGCTTGAAATCGGCGAAGACGATTTTGTCTATGTCTACGCGGCGGAGTTTTCCAGGAGGAAAAACCAGGCATTCCTGATCCGCGCCTTTGCGGGGTTCTGCCGGCAGAATCCGCGCATGAAGCTGCTGCTTGCCGGAGACGGCGCGCTGCTGGGGGAATGCAAAGCTCTGGCCCGCGGGCTTCATGCGGACGGGCAGATCCTCTTTCCCGGCTATGTGGAAAATATGCGCGGGTTTTATGCCGCCTGCGACGTCTGCGTCTCTTCCAGCCGGATCGAGGGCCTGCCGTTCAACGTCATGGAGGCCATGGCCTGCGGCCTGCCGGTCGTCGCGAGTGACATCAAGGGCCACCGCGAGCTGACGCAGGAAGGCAAAAGCGGCCTGCTGTTCCGCAGCGCGGCGGAGCTGGAAAGCCGGATGAAAGAGCTGCAGCGGGACGGGGACTTAAGAAAATCCCTGCGGGAAGCGGGAATTTCGCAGGTGAAGCGGTTTGCCCTTCCGGTGGTTTTCCCGGAAGTGATGGAGCGGTACCGCAGGGTTCTGCAAAAGTGATCCGGCCGGCGTCCTGCGGCCGCGAGGAGCGTAAGCAGTGAAAAGCATCATCAGAATCTACGTTTCCTGCCACAGGCAGTTTTACGTTCCGCCGCACGAATTCCTGGTTCCCGTGCAGGTCGGTTCGGCGGGAGCCGCGGAGTCTTTCCCCGGAATGCTCCGCGACGACGCCGGCGACAATATCTCGGCGAAGAATCCCTCCTACTGCGAACTGACGGCCCAGTACTGGGCGTGGAAAAACGAAGCGGCGGATTTCTACGGCTTTTTCCATTACCGAAGGTATCTTTCTTTCCGGCGGACGGCTCCGGGCCGCGGGCGGCCGCCGTACCGCGTCTACCGGTATCCGGACGGGAAAACACTTTCCGGGCTCGGCTTTGAGCCGGAGCATATGCGGCGGGTGATAGAACCCTGCGACATCATTGTCCCGCTGGGGGAAGAGATGCGTGTCTCCGTGGCGGAGCAGTACCGCAGGGGCAGGTACCAGTCCGCGGAGGACCTCAGGCTGGCGGCCGGCATTCTGCGGGAAATGCACCCGGAGTTTTCCGCTTCCGCGGAGGAATACCTTTCCGGAAGCGTCCATTATTTCGGCAACCTGTTCGTCATGAGGAAGCCGCGCTTTTTTTCTTACTGCGAATGGCTTTTTCCGATCCTGTCGGAATTCGACCGACGGAAGGACACTTCCGGGTACGGCGGGCAGGCCGCGCGGGTGGACGGTTATCTTGCCGAGCGCCTGCTGGGGATTTATTATACGCAGATGAAAAAGGACGCGGAGTGCCGCTGCATGGAGCTGCCGCGGGCGCATTTTGAAGGGGTGGCCGGCCCGGGGAGCGCTTACCTCATGAAAAAAGCTGTCAATTCCATTCTGCCTCCGGGCAGCGCCCGGAGAGCGTTCGCAAAAAAGATGTTCCGCCGGTAGGCGGGGCGCGGGAAAGGGGGACGGGCGGGTGATTCGTCTTTTTCGTATCTTATTCCCAAAAGAGAATATCTGCCCGGAATCCTCCTTGTATTACCGGGCGTCCGCCGCCGATCCGCGGGCTGTGGAGCAGCGGGACGGCGCCCTGGCGGTGCGGGACGGCGCCTGCGTGTCTTTCGACACCTATTTCAACGCGTTTCCGTTCTGCAAATTCAGGGAATACACCGGGGTCGATTCCGTCCGGGTCGTTTTGAAGGCGCAGGGCTCTTTTTCCTTCCGCCTTTATTCGCTGCGCCTCTCAGCCGGAAACGGGACGGCGCGCAGCCTTTTGCAGGAGAAGAAAGCCGACTGCCTGCCGGACGCCCCGGTCTCCCTGCTTCAGGATTTTTCCGCCCTGCCGGAGGATGGCCTGCTTTATCTGGAAGCGCAGGCTCTTTCCGGCGGGGCGGTATTTTATGGGGGAAGCTTTGCCGCAGGGGAGGCCGCCGCGCAGAACCGGGTCAAAATCGCGGCGGTGGTCTGCACTTACCGACGGGAGGAGTTCGTTTACCGGAACATGCGGAATGTGGACCGGGAGATTTACCATTCCGGGGACGGCCCCATCCGCGGCGATATCGATTTTTTCATCGTCGACAACGGGCATACCATCGACGGGACCGAAGTGGAAAACGAGCACGTCCGCGTGTTCCGGAATCGGAACTGGGGCGGCAGCGGCGGGTTCGCCCGCGGGATGATCGAAGCCCGCCGGGAGCCGGGAAGCTATACGCACGTGCTGCTGATGGACGACGACATCCTGTTTGAAACGGACGTCCTGGAGCGGACCGCCGCCTTCCTCAAGGTCCTGAAGCCGGAGTACGCCGAATACAGCCTCGCCGCGGGGATGCTGGAGCAGGAGAGGCCGTGGGTGCAGTATGAGGCGGGCGGCGTCTGGAAGGGAAGGCGCGGCAGGCTGCTGCGGGCCGGCATGGATTTGAGGGCCCCGGAGCAGATCCTTCTGAACGAGCGCGGACCGGAGGCGCAGTACTGCGGCTGGTGGTATATGTGCATCCCGCTTGCCGTGCCGGAGCGGTTCGGCCTCCCGTTCCCCTTTTTTCTCAAGTCGGACGACTCCGAGTATTGCATCCGGTCGGGCAGCAGGCTGATTTTCATCGGCGGCGTCGGCGTCTGGCATCAAACGTTTGCAGGCAAAAAGACGCCGCTTCTGGAATATTACCTGAAGCGCAACGAGATGATCCTCAACGCCCTGCATTTCCCGCGGTACGGCCTGTTGCATAATCTCGGGAAGCTGTTTCTGGCCCTCGGCAAACAAACGGTGCTTTATCATTTTGCCGGCGTGGATTATTTGTTCGCGGCATACCGGGACTTTTTGGAGGGCGCGGACTTTTTTCTGCGGACGGACGCGGAAAAGCTGAACCGGCGCCTCGCGGAAGCCGGCCGCGGGAAGCCGGCGAGGCCCTTTTTCCATATGGCGGCGGGCTTTTTCCGAACGGCGGCCGGGATGATCTCCGGCTACGGAAAGGCCGCCGAAAGCTACCGGGATCGGCTGGGGGAGCTGACCTCGTTCGGGTTCTGGTGCGGCCGCCTCGGCATTGAGCCCGTTTCCGCCCGGCCGGACGGGAAAACAACAGACAGTGGGAGTGTGCAGTCCAGATGAAACGCAGAAAACCGGTCACGCTGAAAGAAGGCTGCTGCCTTGCGGTTGTCCTATATATGGTCCTTGCGGCGGCGGTCTACCTAATCGGCGGGGATCAGTTCTTTCACCGTGTGAGGTATGTGGAAAGCGTCGCCGACACCGCGGGCGCCGTGCCCGTCACGCAGGGCGGCTCCATCGAGCAGACGTTCACCGCCCAAGCCGACCTGCTTGAGGGTGTCTGGGTCAAGACCTGCACGTTTGCCCGGAAAAACCAGGGAACCATGATGATCCGCGTCCTTAGTGACACAGACCGGTCGGTCGTCATGAGCGCGGCGTTTGACGCGGCTTCCCTTCCGGACAATGATTTCGTGCTGGTGAAGCCGGAGCGGCCGGTCGAGAACGCCCGGGGCAGGCAGTTCAGCATCCTGATCACGACCGATTCCGCCGACGCGAAAACGGCGCCCTCCGTCGTCTATAACGACGCGGTGCAGAGCGCCGGGCAGTTGTACTTCAACGGGGCGCTCCAGAAGGGGACCATGTGTTTCAGCACGCAGAATGAAGACATCCTGTGGTTCGGCCCTCATTATTTTGAAGTCGCGGGCGCGGCGGGGCTTCTGCTCGCCGCCTACTGCGTCAACCTGTGCCGGCGGCGGAAGAAGGGAAGGAAGAGCCTGGGCCTGAATGCCATCGCCGCGTTTACGCGCTACCGTTTTCTGCTGAAGCAGCTGGTTTCCCGCGATTTCAAGACCAAGTACAAGCGCTCCGTGCTCGGTATTTTCTGGAGCTTTCTCAACCCGCTGCTCACCATGACAGTACAGTATGTAATATTTTCCACGATTTTTAAGCAGAGTATTGAGAATTTCCCGGTTTACCTGCTGACCGGAATCGTGTTTTTCAACTTTTTTTCCGAGTCCTGCGGAATGGGCCTGATGTCGATTCTGGGCAACGCCCCGCTGATCACGAAGGTGTATATCCCGAAGTATATCTTCCCGGTTTCGCGGGTCCTGTCGTCCGCAATCAATCTGCTCATCTCCATGATCCCGCTTCTGATTGCGGCGGTCGTCACGCATGCCCCGATCCGGCCGGCGCTGCTGCTGCTCCCCATCAGCATGGCCTGCACGATCCTGTTCTGCATCGGCGTCAGCTTCATTCTTTCCGCGGGGATGGTCTTCTTCCGGGACGTGCAGTTCCTGTGGAACGTGGTCAGCATGCTGTGGATGTACGCGACGCCGATTTTTTATCCGACAAGTATTATTCCGGACCAATTCATGACTTTGTATAAGATGAACCCGCTGTACCAGTTCATCACGTTCAGCCGCACCATCATCCTGCAGGGGGTTTCGCCGGAGCCGAAGGCGTATCTGTTCTGCATCCTGTGCGCCGTGGTTCCGTTCGCGCTGGGGGCGCTCCTGTTCAAGAAGACGCAGGACAAATTTGTGCTCAACATCTGAGGGGTTGCCATGATAAAAGCCGATCACATTTCCATGAAATTCAAAATATCCCACGACCGCATCCGGAGCCTGAAGGAGTTCACGGTCGCGTTCCTGCGGCACAGGCTGAGCTACGAGGAGTTCTGGGCGCTGAAGGACGTCAGCTTCGAAGTCGGAAAAGGCGAGGTGTTCGGGATCATCGGCCGCAACGGCGCGGGCAAAAGCACGCTGCTGAAGGTGATCTCCGGCATCCTGAAGCCGACGGAGGGCGCCGTTTCCACAGACGGCGCGGTCGTCCCGATGCTGGAGCTCGGCTCCGGCTTCGACCAGGACCTGACGGGCCGGGAGAATATCTTCCTGAACGGAGCGATCCTCGGGTATTCGGAGGAATTCCTGAACCGGAAATACGACGAGATCGTCCGCTTTTCCGAGCTGGGGAAGTTCATCGACGTGCCCATCCGCAATTATTCCTCCGGCATGCTTGCGCGCTTGGCGTTTTCCATCGCCACGGTCGTCAACCCGGAGATCCTGATTGTGGACGAGATCCTGGCGGTCGGCGACGAGGATTTCCAGAGAAAAAGCCGCGGGCGCATGATGGAGCTGATGAGCGGCGGAACGACCGTGCTGTTCGTTTCGCACCAGCTGAGCCAGATCCGTGAGATGTGCTCGCGCGTCCTGTGGCTGGAGCACGGAACGGTCAGGATGATCGGCGCGGCAAAGGAAGTCTGCGACCGCTATCAGAAGGAGGGCGAATTGAAATGAAGTACGACTATCTTGTGGCGGGCGCGGGCCTGTTCGGCTCCGTGTTCGCGTTCGAGGCCTCGAAACGCGGAAAAAAATGCCTGGTCGTCGACCGCAGGGATCATATCGCGGGGAACGTTTTTACGCAGGATGTCGGCGGAATCCATGTGCACCGGTACGGCGCGCATATTTTCCACACGAAGGACCGGAAGATCTGGGATTACGTGAACCGATTCTCGGAGTTTAACAATTACATCAATTCTCCGATTGCGGTCTATCATGAAGAGCTGTACAACCTGCCGTTCAACATGAACACGTTCAGCAGGATGTGGGGCGTCAGGACGCCCGCACAGGCGCGGGCCAAAATCCGGGAGCAGATCGCCGAACTGCATATTACGGACCCGAAAAACCTGGAAGAGCAGGCCCTGTCCCTCGTCGGGCGCGACGTTTACGAAAAGCTGATCAAGGGGTATACGGAAAAGCAGTGGGGCCGCGACTGTGCCGATCTGCCGGCGTTCATCATCCGGCGGCTGCCCTTGCGATTCACCTACGACAACAACTATTTCAACGACCGCTACCAGGGCATCCCGATCGGGGGCTACACGCCGATCGTGGAAAAGCTGCTGGCCGGCAGCGAGGTCCTGCTCGGCACGGATTATTTTGAGTTCACGAAGAAAAATCCGGGCGTCGCCGCAAAAACCGTTTTCACGGGCATGATCGACGAGTTTTTCGGGTACCGCCTGGGTGCGCTGCAGTATCGCACGCTGCGCTTCGAGACGGAGGATCTCGGCTGCGAGAACTATCAGGGCAACGCCGTCGTCAACTATACGGCGCGCGAGGTGCCGTATACCCGCATCATCGAGCACAAGCATTTCGAGTTCGGCACGCAGCCCCATACGGTCATCTCGCGCGAATACCCGAAGGAATGGGAGCCGGGCGATGAGCCGTATTACCCGATCAACGACGAACGGAACAACGCCCTGTTCGCGCAGTACCGGGAGCTGGCCGGCCGGGAGCAAAACGTTATTTTCGGCGGGCGGCTCGGAAACTACAGATATTACGACATGGACAAGGTAATCGAGGCGGCGCTGGAAACGGTAGTTCGAGAATTCGGCAGAGAAAATTGAGGGGTGCTGACAGTTGAATCTCCAGAACATTCTGTTCCCGAAGACGGGGATATGCTTTGAAAAGAAACTTTACATGCGGCTGAAGAAGGGCGCGAATTATGACGAAGGCCGCCGCCGCATCGGGTTCCGGAAGGGATCCTCGGCGAAATTCGACACGTACTTTAACGGCTTTTCCATAGAAAAATGGAAAAGGTACACCTGCCTCGGCAGCCTGGAGCTTCATCTGCGCCTGCAGGGGACGTTCACAGTCCTTCTGATCGGCGAGGAAAAGCAGAACTGCGACGTGATCAAAAAGACTATCGGCGCCTTTCCGTTCCATTCGGCGGGGCTGGAGGAAGCCTGCCTGCCCTTTAATACCTTCGATTTCAAGGGGATTTACTCTTTTGTGCTGAAAGCGGAGGAGAACGGCTCGTTCTTCTACGGGGGCTATTACGGAACGGAATGTGATGAATCGGCGCTGCGCAGCGTCACTTTGGGAATCGATATCTGCACCTTCCGCAGGGAGCCGTTCGTCGAGCGGAACCTGGAGATCATGCGGAAAAACATCCTGAACAACCCGGATTGCGACCTTTCGGAGCACATGCACGTCTATATTTCGGACAACGGCGGCACGCTGGACATCGCCCGCCTTTCGGATCCGAAGATCCACATCGTCCGGAACAGGAACACGGGGGGGGCGGGGGGGTTCACCCGCGGGATGATCGAGGCGCTGCGGCATAAGGACGAACATGGCGCGACCCACCTTCTTCTGATGGACGACGACGTCGTCATCGAGCCGGAAGCGCTGATCAAGACTTACCATTTTCTGCGCATGATGAAGGAAGAATATCAGGATGCTTTCATCGGCGGAGCCATGCTGCGGCTCGACCGTCCGAGCATCCAGGAGGAAGCCGGCGCCGTTTGGAACGCGGGGAGGCTCTGCTCGCTGAAAAGCGGCTTGGATCTGGACAGCAGCGAAGCCTGCCTGTATAATGAGACGCTGGAATATGCGGATTTCCACGCCTGGTGGTATTGCTGCTTCCCGATCGGCGTGGTGACGGAGCAGAACCTGCCGATGCCCATCTTCATCCGTGGCGATGATGTGGAATACGGCCTGCGCAACATGAAGCGTCTGATTACGCTGAACGGCATCTGCGTCTGGCACGAAACCTTTGAGAACAAGTATTCCTCGTTTTTGGAATATTACATTGTTCGCAATCAGCTCATCGACAATGCGCTCCATGTGCCCGGGTATTCCTGGAACCGTTTTTTATGGTTTTTGTTCCGGCGGGTTACCCGGCAGACCGTCTATTACCGCTACCAAAGCACCGACCTGATGTTCCGCGCGGCGGAAGATTTCATGAAAGGCGTGGACTGGCTGAAAGCGCAGGACGGCGAAACGCTCCACAAAGAGATTATGGCGGCCGGGTATCAGGCGCGGCCGGTCGAGGAGATTGGCATTCAGTTTGATTATCCAAGCTATGAACAAAGTCTGTTGCTGCTGCCTGAAAATCCGATCCATAAGGCTGTCCGCTTTTTAACGCTGAACGGGATGCTCTGCCGGGCAAACAAAAATTCGGTCGCTTCCATGGCGGCTGCGAGGCCGATCAATTTCTACCGCGCGAAGCGGGTGCTGAACTATGACGCAAGCGCTCAGAAAGGATTTGTCACGGAGAAAAGCTGGAAGAGGTTTTTCCGCTGTTACCGCCGTTTTTTCGGCCTTGCGCTGACCGGCCGGCGGAAATTTAAAAATGCGCAGCTCGACTACAGGTTGCGGTTCAGGGAGCTGACAAATCGGGAGTTTTGGAAAAAATATCTGGGCCTGGACTGATTTTGTGACCGAGTAGGAGGCAATATATATGTCACGGGTAAAAAGAGGAATATGTATTTTATTTGCATGCGTATCCTTATTTTTCGCAAATGCCTGCAACCAGCCGAGACAACAAGACATGCAGAGCTTTACCAGTTATATCCAGCAAAATCTTACGCAGGACAGCACCCTCGAGATTCTCCCAAATGACAGCGTCAGTTTTCAGGAGCTTTATAAACTGCCATCCCTTAACAGAATGTCGGAAGATGACCAGAATAAATACATCAGTTCTTTGCAGGTTATGAAGAAAATCAAAAGCCTGGACCTCAATGTCGACAGCATGCTGTATCCTGAAAAAAACTGGAAGAAATTATACGGTTCCATCCTCGAACAGACCAAAAATCTGAATGCGAATGCAGATACACTCTTTCAGGGAACGAAAGCTTCCGAACTGAACCAGTTCATAAAAAACAACCCCGGGAAGAAAATACAAATCCGGTCGCAGCAGATTCAGCTCGACGAATCGATTGTCCCGCAAAGCAATACTTATCTGATCGGTCACGATACGGAGGTCGTCAAATCGAAGAATCCTGAAAAAGCGATGCAGCTGAATCAGGTCAGAAACGTCGTGATTGACGGCTTGACTTTTAAAAACGGGTCCGATTATGGAATTTATATTGTCGATTCTTCGAATGTACTGCTTCTTCACAACACGTTGGAGCAATTTGTAAAAAAGCCAATCACGGTGATGGGACAAAACGACCATATCAACGTGATCTCCAACAAAGTGGTTAACAATGGGAACGGCGGCATTTATTATGACGGTAAAATTTCCGATTGCCTGATTGAAGGAAATCTCGTGCAGGGGAATAAAGGCACTTCCAATTGGATGGCGGGGATTGTGCTTTCCGGAACCGAGGTCGGGGACCCGCAAAATCCCTATCAGGGCTTTGGAACCGACAATCATTTTCCAAAATCGCAGCAGATTCAAACGATGCTTCACTGCCCCAGCAATATTATAGTTCGTAATAACACGGTCGAAAATAACAACGCATCCGGCATTTATTCGGATGGGGCATACAATTGCTATATCATAAAGAATCAAATTGTAAATAATGACAAAGAAGGAGTTTGCCTCGATTACGGAACGATCGCCGCTTATGTCAAGGACAACCTTTTCGAGAAAAACGGAAGGCGCCTCAACCAGACCGACAGAGACCTTCAAAATGATTTCGTCCTGTCGTTCGGCAGAATGCAGGACAGTTCCGCCAAAGCGAAACTTCCCGGGATTTCATTGGATAACACTGCTTACGATATTGTGATGGATAATCATTTTCTAGAAAATTACGGCAGTGGAATCAAAATGGTAAGAACGGGCGTTTGCAACGTTATCATGAATAACAATATTGAAAACAATAACTTCGGGGAAAACAATAAATTTCACTTTTTTGGGATTGAGCTCGGCAATGCCGGAGGAGATGCCGAAAGCAAAGATATTGATTTTACAGCGGATTATGAAAATATCATCTGCCGCAATATGGTCACCGGAGCCCATTACTCCGGAATTTTTCTCGCCGAAGAAAGCTATCTAAACGACATGTTCGACAATACCATTTTGGACGCGAAGCATTTCTCTATGGAGTGTTTAAGCGATAAATACAACAGTTCACTCAATAATTACTCTGACCTTCCCAGCAGAGGAATCTGGCTGTCGGATAAAAACGGAGCGATTATTGTCCTGCCGAGAAAATCGGATTAAGAATATAATTGCTGGAGGGATGTTGTTTATGGCAAAGCAGCGAAAAAGGCCAAGCAAAAGACCAAACTATGCGGTTGCCGCCTATGCGGGTATGGACATTACCGTGGCCGAATCGGTCAGAGGACCTGCGATCACCATTCGGTATCGCAGTCTTGCGATAGTCGCTTATTGCTATATCGTACTGCCTATTTTGATTTTCTTTGTGTCGTGGCTGAGGTGGTATATAGGAGTCCCGGCGGCGGTGATTCTGGCGATGGGGTTGTTTGTTTTATTGAAGAGAAATTATGCGAAAAATCAGGAATTCATGAAAGTGCCGTTATGGCATCTGATTTTTGCATCCATTCTAATTTTGATCTGGCTGTGGACGACCGATATTGGCGGATGTTTTGTTCCGTCTTACGATTATCCCTGGCGAATGGCCATTTTCAGAGATTTAATCAACTATCGCTGGCCGGTCATCTACCCAAAAACCGGCAACGCTTTTGTTTATTATATCACGTTTTGGCTGGTTCCGGCTTTGTTCGGCAAGCTATTTGGGTGGGCTGCCGGAAATGCCGCACTGTTCCTCTGGTCGTATATTGGTTTAATTCTATGTTTTTTGCTGTTGCTGGATTTTTACGGGGCAAGAACAAAAAGCAAGCTTTGGATTACCGTAATTTTGTTCGCTGGATTTAGCGGACTAAATATTGTCGGGGCCTCCGTAACCAGCATGGTAGGAATGAATGCGTATCCGTTTGGCTTGAACAGCATGGAAAGCTGGCTTGATAAGCTTTATAACGGCTATTCTTTCAACTTTTTTTACAGGGGAACGAATGAAGCCTTAGAGGAGATTTTCAATCAAATTATTATATTGTGGGTTGCCATTCCACTTATTTTAAAAAATAAACGTCCAAGTACATTTATGTTCATTGGGCTCTGCGTTTTTGTCTATGCGCCTATCCCTTTTATTGGTCTGTTGCCATTCTTCTTCTTGCTGGCAGTTGTATGGATGATTCAAAACAGACAACATTTTTCTGGTGGAGTCGTCGCTCGTGAAATTTTCAGTATCCCGAATCTAAGCGCCCTGGTCACAGTTTTTCCAATCACCTATTTGTTCTTTACCTGCAATATTTCCGGAACCCAGTTCCGAATGTTGCCATTGGAAAAATTTGATCGTTTAAGGATTGTCGGGTTGATTTTATTTTATATCTTCGAATTCGGGATCCTTTGTCTTATCATATACCCAAAATACAAAAAAACGCCGGTGTTTTACACGGCGGTTCTAAGTTTAATTTTGATTCCCCTTTTTGAGCTGGGGCTGCAAGGGAAAAGGGATTTTTGTATGAATGCATCCTTGCCGGCTTTATTTATCTTGATGATCTTGACTGTTCTGTGGATTTTTGAGAATATTGTAAACCAAAAGCTTTCACTGAGAGCGGTGGTGATGATTGTGGTTCTGGTAATATCAATTTTGAGTCCCGTGCAGGATGTGGAGTGCAAAATCATGGCAGCGTATACTGCACATACTTTTCCGATTGTTAATGATTCCATTTATTCTTTCAGCGAAAGGCAAGCAATCGGTCCAGACTGGTGGACACAAAATTTCCTTGTCCCCAATCCTGAAACCAAAGCCTTTTACAAATACCTTGCCAGAACTGACCCAAAGGAATGATAGTATGAAAGCATATATCCAATTGATGCGGCCGAAGCACTGGGTCAAGAATTTCCTGATTTTTGCCGCGTTGGTGTTCAGCGGGCGTCTGACGGATATGCCCTCCCTTTTCACAACTGTTTTTGCATTTTTTGCGTTCTGCCTTGCGGCTTCAGCCGTCTACATATTGAACGACATCAAAGATGTCGAAAAAGACCGCAACCATGAGATTAAAAAGAACAGGCCGATTGCGTCCGGGAAAGTGCCGATCGCAAACGCGTGGGCCCTTGAAATTTTCGTTCTGGCCGCTTCTTTTCTGATTCTGGTTATTTCCGTTCGCGACTGGCTATACCCGCTGCTGTTTCTGGCGCTTTATTTTGTTTTCAATGTATGCTACAGCTTTGGCTGCAAAAATGTGCCGATTCTGGATATCGCGATTCTGGTTTCCGGGTTTCTGCTCCGCGTTCTGTACGGCGGTGCGGTGATTCAGCAGCAGGTTTCTTCGTGGCTGTATCTGACGGTGATCTCGCTTTCGTTTTACCTTGTGCTGGGCAAACGACGCAATGAACTGATTAAGACACAGAGCAGTCCAAAAGAAACCAGATCCGTTTTGAAATTCTACAATCAGAATTTTCTTGATAAAAACATGTATACCTGTCTGGCAATTACGATCGTTTTCTACTCGCTGTGGTGCGTGGATTCCGCCGCCGCAGGCAGAACGTTCGGGCCTCTTCTGATCTGGACCGTCCCGCTGGTCATGCTGATCTGCATGAAATACAGTCTTTGCGTGGAATCCGGAAGCTATGCCGACCCGGTCGACGTGCTTCTAAGCAATAAGACATTGCTGTGGTCCGTAATCGCCTACTGCGTGTCAATCTTCGTCATCATCTATCTTCCGATGCTTGGCAGAGGTGCTGCATGAAAGTAAATGTCTACGATTTTGACCATACCGTTTACGCTGGGGACAGTTCCGTGGACTTTTATCTGTTTTGTGTGAAAAAGCAGCCGGATATTCTGCGCTTTTTGCCTGGGCAGGCTTCCGCAGCGATTCGATGTTCGGCCCGCAGGTTGGATAAGACGGCGGCAAAAGCGCGTTTTTTCTCCTTTTTGGCTGGAATAGAAGATACGGAACGCATGGCTTCCGAATTCTGGGGAATAAACCGGAGAAAAATTCAGCCGTGGTATCTGGAACAAAAAAAAGACACGGATATTGTCATATCCGCGTCTCCGGAGTTCCTTTTAAAGCCAATCTGTAACGAACTAAATATCAGGTTGATTGCGTCGCTTATCGATGAGAAAACCGGGAAATTTAAAGGAGAGAATTGTTATGGAAAAGAAAAACTATATAGATTAAATCGGGAATATCCGAATATAGAAGTTAACAATTTCTACTCGGATTCACAAAGCGATGCGCCATTGGCTCGTTTTGCGGAGCACTCATATCTAGTAAAAAGCGACAAATTTGAAAAATTCGGTTAATGGTTACATCCTCGCGTCGGCCTGAATCACATCCGTCTGCATGAAATACTGCTTGTTCAAAGTCGCGTTGTCAAAAACAAGCAGAAAACCGCCGCTTTTACTACTCAGACACCGCAAATTGGTAGGCGTGACATTAGCATCCCAGTTCGCACCGATACATTCGGTTAAATTTGACCCGGATATTACGGAAACGGCGGGGGCGGCCCTCATGGGCTGGAACAAAGGGATGAACATGGAAGCGGTGCCGGTACATGGGCTGGCCAGCGTCAGGGCACGGCCGTCGAACCCGCGCTGATAGTACCGCAGCGTCCGCGCGAAAACGTCGGCGTACTGCTCCGTGTAAAACCCGGTGAAGTTTCCGCCCTCCTCCAGCTTGATCGAGTCGATTTCCGCGGAAGATCCCGCCGCGAGACCGCTGATCCCGATACTGACAAAGAAATGGCTGTCCAGCGCGGAAGGAGTTGTAAAGGAAAACGAGGGATCGGCTTCCGTCAGGATCTTATACGCGAACGGGCCGTCCCCATAATCCGCAAGAAAAACCGTAAAGACCGAACCGTTTCGGGTTCCCTTCGCGGAAACGGTGTAGACGGAGCCGGGCTTGACGGTACCCTTCTCCACAAGCGCGACGAGGCTGACGCTAATAGCGTCGGCAGAATCATTTTTTACAAGGATCCCTCCGCAGGCGCCGGCTTTCTGAACGCTGTAGGAGGCCCCGGTCGTCTGCCAGGTCTGCCACATGGTGGCGGTATACCGGTTTCCGGTCAGGCCGGTGAAGCTTTCCGATTCCTGCCACACCCGGATGTTCCCGTCCGTCAGCAGGTTCGGCCTGCACACGCCGATCTGCAGCGCCGTCACCCTGTGAGGATTGTTCAGATTTGTTTTGTGGCTTTGGAATGCGTCATAAGACGCGATGCCGCCCGCAATATCCTTTTGTGCGCTGATTTGCGCTGCCACGGCGGAAGAGAGATCGGATGCGGCGGAATTGCAGGCTGAAGCTGCCGAGTTCGCCGCCTGCGCGGCCGAGGAAGCATTCTGGGCGGCGGCGTTTGCCGTGGATGCCGCATCTGCCGCGGACGCTGCGGCGGCCCCCGCGGCCTGAGCCTTCTGTGCGGCATCCGACGCGGCGGACGAGGCGTCGGTCACGGCCTGGCGGTCGCTGTTCAGAACGTCCTGCGCCGAGGCCAGAGCGGTCTGCGATTCCGACAGGGTTGATTCGGTTTTGGCAAGCGCCGCGTCGAGGGCATGGAATTCCGGCCGGCTCTCTACTGCCGATTCCGTTTCGGAAGCGAAGATGTAAAAATCCGGGGCCGGAAACTTGATGACCCCTCCGTCGCTTCCGGTCACGCGCACTTCCCCGTGCTTCGCAATTCCGCTTGCCGCGGTGCACTGGACCGTCAGCGCCGCGAGTGCGGCGCCGGGAGCGGCGCCCCCGTCCGGAATGACGGCGGGAAGGTAGATCTGCTGGCCGTCCGGTTTCGTCAGATAGAAGGTCACCGTTTTCCCCGTTAAGTCCAGCGGCGTCTGAAGATCCAGCATCAGATGGAATTCCAGCTGCTCCGCCCCGCCTTCGCCCTGAACCAGGCAGACGAAGCCCCCGCTTTCCGCCGCCTGTCCGCCGCAGGCCCAATCCCTTTTCGGGTCGTCTTTATAAAGATATATTTTGGCTACTGTTTCCATATGTTTCCCTCCATAATCCAAATTTCATTTATCCCGCGGTGAAATGGATTCCGTTCCTTTGGCAGGGAAATTTTCAATGATTAAATTTAAAGGGGAAATGCCGAAATGTTTCTGCCGGGTAAGAAAAAGGATCCTCTGCATCCGGGAAGGCCGAAAAAACAGAGAGCCGACCGGTTTGCATAGGCCCGCAAAAAACGGACCTCGATGAGAAAAGATTTCCTGCCGTCGGCAGAACGACAGAAGCAGCCGCAAAACGGACGCGGCGGAAAGGGATCCCGTGAAATCCTCCGGCCGGTCTATTGCAACCGGATTGGAGCCATGATAAAATAAAATAAATACGGAGGGGAAAAGGGGTGCAGACATTCATGCGGAAGAATCGTATGGTTGCGCCCGTCGTAAAGTGGGTCGGCGGAAAAAGGCAGCTGCTGGACGCCCTGCTTCCTCTTCTGCCCAGCCATATCGCTTCGTACTGCGAGCCTTTTGTCGGGGGAGGGGCCCTGCTGTTCAAATTGCAGCCCGGAAAGGCATGGATCAACGACATCAACAGCGAACTGATGCAGATGTATGAGGTGATCCGCGATGACGCGGAGACACTGATCCAGCTGCTTGCGCAGCATACGAACGAGGCGGAGCATTTTTACGCCGTCAGGGACTGGGATCGCGACAAGAAGAAATACGCTTCCCTGACGAAGACGGAAAAAGCGGCGCGGATCATTTACCTCAACAAGACATGCTACAACGGCCTTTTCCGCGTGAACAGCGCGGGGGAGTTCAACACCCCGTTCGGCAGCTATAAGAACCCCAATATTGTCAACGCGCCGACGATAAAAGCCGTGAGCAGATATTTTCAGCAGGCGGAAATCACCTTCTCCTGCCGCGACTACGCCCAGGTGCTTGCCGAAGTACAGCGGGGGACGTTTGTGTACTTGGATCCGCCCTACGACCCTGTTTCGGACACGTCGAATTTTACAGGGTATGCGAGAGGGGGGTTCTCGCACGACGATCAGATCCGCTTGAGGGAATGCTGCGACGACCTGGATCGCAGAGGGATCAAATTCATGCTCTCGAATTCCGCCACGGATTTTATCCGGGACCAGTACAGGCAATACCGCATCAAGACGGTTCAGGCAAAACGCGCCGTCAATTCGGATGCGACAAAGCGGGGACAGATTGACGAGGTCGTGGTGAGAAATTATGAGTGACAAGCCGAAGAGCCAGAACGATATCGCATGGGAGCTGCTTTTTGACCGGTACGACATCCTCAACCAGATTGATCTGCACAACCAGTTCGTGATTTCCGCCGCCAAAATCAAAGAGTACAGAGAGCCCCGCCTCATGGCAAAATTCGATCATGATATCAATCTTCCCCGGATCTTCTCAGAGAACAGGCTTGCCATCCTGCCCATTTCCAGAGGCGATTACGTGATCTCGCATTTCAAGGCGTACCAGCCGTTTGAATCGGGAGACGACTCCGTAACCAGGGCAAACCTGCCGCCTTATCTTCAGAGCCTGAATCCGAATGAAATACCAAGCGAGACAATCGCAATCAACTGCGCGTTTGCCTCCGGAATCCTGGCGGATTTTCTGGGGGAAGACGCGCTTTTTTCAACGGTGGCCGGGCGAATGGGTTCCGGCCGCTTTTCCTTTGATATCGATCGTTCCGAGTCCCGGGCAAGATCTCATATAGAGGTCAACAATTCCCAGATTGAGATCGACGCGGCGTTTGAGGGAATCGAAAGCCTGTCGCTGCTGGAAGCAAAACGCGACATCTCCGAGGATTTCCTGATCCGGCAGCTTTATTATCCGTACCGGGTCTGGCGCGCGAGAGTGGGCAAAAAAGTCAGGCCGATCTTCCTGGTGTATTCCAACGGCATCTTTACCCTGTACGAATATGAGTTTGAGGATCCCAAACGGTACAATTCGCTTGTCCTCGTGAAGCGGAAGAATTACTCGATTGAGGATACGCAAATCGGGATGTCCGACCTTTTGGACGTCATGAAGAGCTCGCGCCTGGAGCGTGAACCGAAAATATCCTTCCCGCAGGCCGACAGCTTCGGGCGCGTCGTTAATCTGTGCGAGCTTCTGCTTACGCAGGGGTTAAGCCGGGAACAGGTGACGGAGGAGTATGCCTTCGACATCCGCCAGACCAACTACTATACGGACGCGGGCCGTTACCTGGGGCTGATTGAGAAAAGTTACGAATCCGGCCATAAGCCCGTGTACACATTGAGCGACAAAGCCGGACGGATTCTGTCGATGCCTTACAGGCAGCGGCAGTTGGCCCTTTGCAGCTGCATTTTACAGCACAAGGCGTTTTACGAGACCTTTCGGCTGTGCGCTGAAAAAGGCGTCATGCCGGAAAAGGGCGAGATCGTAAGGCTCATGAAGCAGGCGGACTTATACCATGTCGAAAGCGAAAGCACTTTCGAGAGGCGGGCCTCCACGATAAGCGGCTGGATCAACTGGATGCTGGATCTGGTTCAGGACTGATCGGCGAATCGGCCGCTTCTGAATTTCATAAAAAAGCACCTCTGCTCCCGGCCGGCGTACGGGACAGATTCCGGAGGGAAAAAGGCGGCCTGTCCTTGTTTGTGGCCCCGATTGATGTTATAATTTTCATGAAATCATGCATGAAAATGGAAAGGAGGCTTTTACGGACGCTTCCCCGTCGGTTCCGGCCGGTTTTTGCCGGAAAGCCCTGGAATTTTCATTCCATTCAGTTGCTTCAACTATAAAATATACGATTTGGAAAATCCACCCCCGGCGCACGGGCGCCTGTTTTCGCGGATCGCAGGCGGCAACCCTTCAACAGCAGAGGCTGCGGTGATTAGTTCCCTTGCGTTTTCATCATACCCTGTCATTCCCTTTTTTCCGATATGGAGAAGCCTCCAATTGTAGCGCTATCCTACGACCTGGGGCTTTTTCTTTTAATGTCTGTTTTTTCGCGAGGCGATATACATGGCCTCGTGCTTTCTCAAACGCAGCCTAAATAAACATGTTTTTCAGCCGATACATAAAATAGCTTGGGATGTCAATGGAACGGACGTTCCTTGTTTCAATGCGGAAATAGGACGGAAAGGCTCTGATAAACGTGAAAGTAGTCATATTGGCAGGCGGAAGGGGCTCCAGAATCAGCGAAGAGTCTTCTATCAGGCCGAAACCGATGGTGGAGATCGGTGATGCGCCGATTTTGTGGCACATTATGAAAACATATTCACATTATGGCTATCATGATTTTATCATTTGCCTAGGCTACAAGGGCTATGTGATCAAAGAGTACTTTGCAAACTATTACCGCCACATGTCGGATTCCATCACTTATGATTTTACATCGGGAGATTCCGTGGAAATCCATCATACGAAAGCGGAGCCCTGGAGGGTCACATTGGTTGAAACCGGGTTGAACACGATGACGGGCGGGCGTGTGAAAAGAATTCAGCCTTATGTTGGGGACAATCCCTTTATGCTGACTTATGGCGACGGCGTGGCGGATATCAATATTCATCAGCTTGTCCGCAGCCATAAGGACAGCGGGAAATATGTAACGGTTACGGCCGTACAGCCGGAAGGGCGGTTCGGAAGGCTGAGGCTGGACGGGAGCGACGTCACGGGTTTCACGGAAAAGGTCAGAGGAGAAGAAGGCTGGATCAATGGCGGCTATATGGTTTTGCAGCCGCAGGTCTTCGGCTATCTTCAAGACGGCGACCAGACGATTTTGGAACAGGAGCCTTTGCGGAAGCTGGCGGAAGACGGCCAGTTGAATGCATATAAGCATGACGGATTCTGGCAGCCGATGGATACCCTGAGAGAGAAGATACAGCTTAATGCGCTATGGGAAAGCAATGCGGCCCCTTGGAAAGTATGGGAAGACTAATTATGGCTTTTTTTGATTTTTACCGCGATAAGAGAATCCTAATAACGGGGCATACCGGTTTCAAGGGCAGTTGGCTTTGCATGTGGCTGAACATGCTTGGGGCTGAAGTAGCCGGATATTCGATAGGGGTCCCGACTTCAGTTTCTATGTTCGAAAGTTTAAACATATCGGGATTCTTAGCGGAAGACTTTCGTGGGGACGTTGCGAGTGAACAGGATTTTCAGACGGTCCTCGAAAAATTTCGGCCCGAGATTGTGATTCATCTGGCTGCGCAGCCGATTGTTCTGAATTCCTACGATGCTCCGCTGGAGACTTTTCAGACGAACATCATGGGGACAGCGAATGTGCTGAACTGCATCAGAAAATCTGACTGCGTCCGCTGTGTCCTCGTGATCACGACAGACAAGTGCTATAAAAACAAAGAGTGGATCTGGCCCTATCGGGAAGGCGACGAGTTGGGGGGCGACGACCCCTATTCCTGCAGCAAGGCGTGTGCGGAGATGGTCACCGCCTGCTATGTTAAAAGTTTTTTCCGGGATGGCCGCTGCAACGTGGCAACCGCCCGCGCTGGCAATGTAATCGGCGGTGGGGACTGGGCGGAACACCGTCTGATTCCGGATATTGTCCGCTCAGCGCTCGCGGGACGGTCCGTGGAGCTGCGCCACCCGGGTTACGTCCGGCCGTGGCAGCACGTCATGGAACCTTTGTACGGCTATTTGTTGCTATGCAAAAAGCTCTATGAAGACGGGGCCCACTTTACGGGCGCCTGGAATTTTGGGCCAAGTCCTGCCCAGCACGCCGACGTCGCCCATATCGCGAAGAAAATATCCGCTGCGCTTGGGTGCGGCGTGCAGAGTGGAAAGCAGGGGGAACTGCCGCACGAGGCCGCCCTGCTCAGTCTCGATTGCTCCAAGGCAAAGCAGAAGCTCGGCTGGAGCCCAGCCCTTTCTCTGGACCAGACCCTGGCGCTTACGGCGGAATGGTATGCCGGCTGCCGGGAAGGGTTGGACATGAGGAAAAAAACAAGGGAACAGTTGACTTTTTATATGGAGCGGGTCAGCAGACAGGAGTAGAAAGATGTTTCAGACATCTCTGCCGGTGAGGGAACTGCAGTCGTATGTTTTGCGCCAGTTGGATCATTTTTTTCCGGACAACAAGACTCCCGGGAACGATGAGCTTTTTTCGCGTGCTTTCGACCGAGCTTTGGAGCGGACGGAATACTGTTTTAAACATGTGGCGCTCACGGCGTACAACCGGGGGGACACTACTTTTTTTTCGCACCTGCACGCGGATCAGTACACGGTTTTCTTGTGGTTCCTGTCGAACTCGGTCTGGAAGGCGTTCGAAGACGAAGACATTGCTTCTAAGATCTTCTGCCTCAATAAGCTGCTGAACGGGGTCATGTGCATGTACGATGCCAAAATGCCAGATATTTTCCTGATCCTGCACGGGAGCGGAACCGTTTTAGGCAAGGCGGCCTACAGCGACTTTTTTGTGTGCTGCCACGGATGCACGGTCGGGGCCGCGCACGGGGTCTACCCCGTTTTCAAAAAGGGCGTTGCCCTGGCCCCGCAGTCGACCGTGGTCGGCAATTGTACGATCGGGCAATGCTCGACCGTAGGGACCAATGCGCTCATCCGGAATCGGGATCTGGAGGAAAACCACCTGTTTTACTGCGATGTCGATACGGGCCGGCCCATGACGAAATTCGTTCAAAACTGCTGGGCGCAGTCGTTCTATAATGTGCCGATTCCGGAAAGCGGGAAAACTGTCGGATGAAAAAGATATTGGTGAGCGGAGCCAACGGGTATATCGCTTTACATTTGATCCAGGCGCTGCGGGAGCATGGGCATCAGGTGATCACCGCGTCCAGGCATCCCGACAGCGACCTCTTTATGGATTTTTCGAAACCGGAGCAGATAGCGGACCTGCGAGTTGACGGCATCGACGCCATGATCCACACCGTGTCTCCGAAAGAGAGCCTGTTTAAGACCGATATTTATCAGGCGGTGTCGGAGAACTCCGCCGGCATCCATGCGGCGCTCGACTTCTGCGTGAAAAACCGGATCGAAAATTTCATCTATTTTTCGAGTTTCCACGTGTTCGGCAGCCGGGAGGGCCTTCTTGACGAAACGACGCCGCCCGCGCCCGCCAACGATTATGGGCTTGCCCATTACGTCGCGGAGCAGACCGTGCAGATGTACGACCGGCAAAATAAACTGAACGCGTGGGTGATCCGGCCGTCGAATCTGTTCGGGGTCCCCGTGGACAGCGGCCGGTTCGGAAGGTGGAACCTGATCCCCTTCGCGTTCTGCAAGGAGGCGGCGGAACGCCGC
Source organism: Bacillota bacterium (assembly GCA_023412715.1). Classification (GTDB taxonomy): domain Bacteria; phylum Bacillota; class Clostridia; order Oscillospirales; family Acutalibacteraceae; genus Thermocaproicibacter. The sequence continues at coordinate 7,387 of JAEZCC010000040.1, read as the reverse complement.
CGCATTACGCTGCTGACGCCGGGGAATCAGCGGAGGAATTTTGTGGGGGTCCATGACGTCTGCAGGATTGTGCTGTGGATTCTGGAGAATGAAGAGGCCCGTTCCCACCACTTGATTCACGCTTACGGGAAGAAAACCATGAGCATCCTGGAATACGCTGGGCTCGTACAGGAGACGGCGTCCCGCATCCTGCGTGAGCCGGTGAGGATCATCCGTCCGGGAGGGGCGGGCGGCGCGGTCCGCCTTGAATTCACGAGCGTCTGCCGCTTTCCCGAGATCCGCCCCAGGGACGACCTGTCGGCTTTCGTCAATGAAATGGTGAAAGCCGTTTTATCTTCGGCAAAATAGAAGGGCGAAAACGCCAAGACTTTTCGGCTCTGGCGGTACAGGTGGATTCTCAGCTGTTTCGCAGCAGTCAAAATCAAACATCAAAGGTAGGGTAACATGATTATCACAAAGACTCCATTGAATCGCGCGGTGACAATTGAACTCGAACCCATCAAAGACGAGCGGGGCTTCTTTGCCAGAAGCTTCTGCAAAAAGACGCTGGCAGAATACGGCATCCGGTTCGATACGGTTCAGTGCAATCTTGCCTTTAACAATTTTGCCCGCACGCTGCGGGGCATGCATTTTCAGAAGCCGCCTTTCTGCGAGGATAAAATCATCTCGTGCATCAGCGGCGCGGTCTACGACGTGATTATCGATCTGGACCGGGAAAGCGCCACGTTCGGCAAGTGGTTCGGCATTACGCTTTCCGCCGAAAACCGGACGTCCCTCTATGTTCCCAAGGGGTTTGCCCACGGCTACCTGACCCTGACGGAAAATGCCGGCGTCACCTATATGGTCAGCCAGTATTATACCCCTTCCCATGAATCCGGCGTGCGCTGGGACGACCCGGCATTCGGGATCGAGTGGCCGTTCCGCGATCATCTCCTTCTGTCGGCCAAAGACAGGAATTGGAAGGATTTCGACCGGGATGCGGACGGGATGGAAGCGGTGGAGAAAATATGAACACAGAAACGGCAGTCAGACTGCTCGATCTCCTCAGAACGGGACGCGAAGGGATCGAATATATCCGGAATTGTCTGGAACAGGACCGCATGAGCCAAACCGCTGCCGCGGTTCTGGATAGTCTTTCCGAGTTGGTTTCCGCGGTAGAGCAGAGGGTTGAAACGGAGCATACGCCGAACCGGGTCAAAGAGATCAACGAGAATATCCGTTTTTACTTGGATCGGATCCAGCGGGAAATCAGCGAAGATCCGGATGCTTTCGCGTTCGATTTCAGATTTCACCTGCAGTCCCTCTACCGCCTGCTGGAATATGAAATCGCCTACCTTGCGGAACACGCGGCAGACAAAACGCAGTACCCGGATTTTTACCCGGAAGTCGGGGAAGTGGATCACGAAAAGATTCTGGAACAGGGCCGGCACGCAAAACATCTGGTAAGCATCGTCGTCCTCGCCTACAACAACCTGAGCTCTACGCGGGACTGTGTGGAAAGCATTTTAAAAAATACAAAAGGGATCGACTACGAGCTCATTTTAGTGGACAACGGTTCGAAGGACGGGACGAAAGCATTTTTTGATTCCGTAGAGGGTGCGAAGGTCATTTCCCTGAAATACAACCTTCACATTGTAAAGGGCTTCAACATCGGAATGATGGCCGCGGAGGGGAAATACTGCGCCGCCGTGGGCAATGATTTCGTCTTTCCGGAGAACTGGCTGAGCAACCTGCTCACCTGCATCGAATCGGACCCCGCGATCGGTTATGTCTCTCCGGGAGCGACGAATATCTCAAACCTGCAGCAGATATCGATCCCTTTTACTTCCATCGCGGAGTTTGAGGGAAAAGCCCGGGAGTACAATGTCAGCGACCCCAGAAAATGGGAGGACCGCGTCGTCCTGCTGCCTGACGTCCTGTGCTGCCCCACCGTCCTGCTGGAACGCATCGGCTATTACGACACCCACTATTACCGCGGGGAATTCGGAGATGACGATATCAGCTTCCGAATCCGCAGGGCGGGGTACCGTCTCGTTTACTGCGGGGATACCGTAACGTACCACCACGGTAGCCTGACCACGGAAAGCGATCACAAGACAGGTTCCTTGGAAGAGGGAAGGCGGACCTTTTTCGAGAGATATCATGTCGATGCCTGGCTGGACGCCAGACCCGACGCTCTGTTTCTGAATCTTCTCTACGACGGTTTCTCTCAGGTAAACTCTATACTGGGAATCGGGGTGAAATGCGGAGCGACTCTCCTGCAGATTAAAAATATAATCTGGGGAAGATTCGGGGTGCGGCCCGCCCTGATTTCCGTTTCTGTGGAAAAAAAGTATATGACGGATCTCAAGACCATTTCCGATAAGACATATTTTTCTGAAAATTTGGCCTCCGTCCCCGAAACCGTTGGAGGTAAATTTGACATCATCTTTATTGAAGAACCATTAAATTATTTTTCCGAGGATTTAAAAACGATTTTTCTGAGTTTGACCCGCATGTTGAACGACAATGGGGTATTGATCTTCCGACTGAACAATTATGCAGGCCTGAACGCGATACTAGGTCTATTCAGCGCATCCGAAACCCTGAACAGTAAAAAGATATACCTTGAAAGTTCCGTTTGCGCCCTGGCGAGGCAATATGGCTTCACGCAGCTATATAAAATTGATGCTCTCCTCAACCAGACGGAAATGGTCAAATCAACGGTTGAGAAAATATCACAGGCTTTATCAAACCGTGCGGAAGATAGGAACGCTTTGGAGCGTATCCTCCTGAAAGAATGCTCTGTATTTCAAATGACGTATCATCCTGATTCCAGTCAGCAGTGCTGATTTTGTTCACGAAATGGAGAAAATGCTGCAGGCCGGCTTTTCCATCTGCTCCGTCAACCGGGTGGAAGATCCGCAGCAGAATGTGCTTGCGCAAAAGCTTCTGGGCCTTTTCGACGCAGATCTGAGAGAGACGGTCAAGAGCAGACTCAGCATAAAAAAATATGTGTTCGTCGTTTCGTAGGGCGCGCCGGGGCCGATGGCTCGCGGACGCGGAGAAAAGCCGATGAAAAACAAGGCGGAGTGAAACCGCGGGGGCATGCAAATGGGCCATTTTGGATTTTCCTACGTCGGGTTCCTTTTCCTCCTGATGCTGTTTATTCCAAACCTGATCTGGACGAAGCACAGGCCCGCGGGGTACAGCCCCCGGCGGGAAAACAAAGCGCTGCTTGGCTTTGAAAAAGCAGGGCAGGCTCTGGTCACCTGCACGGCCCTGATGTTTTCCGATTTCAATCTGCGGCCCTGGTCGCCCTGGAGCCTCTGGCTGCTCGCGTCTTGTGGGCTGATGCTTCTGTATGAGGGCTGGTGGATCCGGTACTTTTGCAGCCCCAAGACGCTTGGGGACTTCTACCGGGGGTTCTTCGGCATCCCCGTTGCGGGCGCGACGCTGCCGGTCGCCGCTTTTCTTTTGCTCGGAATTTACGGGAAGGTCGTCTGGCTGATCCTTTCCGCCGTGATTCTGGGCATCGGCCATATCGGGATCCATCTGCAGCACCAGAGGGAAATCCGTATACAGAAATCCGGGAAGGACGGTCGCGCATGAGCTCGACGATTTACTATTTTTCCGCCACCGGCAATTCGCTGACCGTCGCCCGGCGGATTGCAGAAGGGGTGGAAGACTGCGCCGTGCGGTCCATGGCCGCGGAGCCGCCGCAGGGGCCCGTCGGCGGCCCCGGACACTCCGTCGGTTTCGTTTTCCCCGTCTTTTATGTCGGGATGCCCAGGCTCGTCAGGCACTTTGTCGAAAGGCTGAATCTCCTCGGGGGGACCTACTGCTTCGCCTTTATCACCTTCGGCGGGAACGCGGCGGACACGCTGGGGATGCTGGAGGATCTTCTGGGCAAAAAGGGCGTCCCGCTGTCCTATGCGGCCGGTGCGACGATGCCGGGAAATTATATCGTCAAATACCCGGCTTTCGCGCCCGACGTCATACAGAAGCTGATCGGGGACGCCATGCACAAGGCAGACGCAGCCGCCGCGGCGGCTGCGAGAGGCGAACTGCGGCCGGCCGAACGGAAGGCCAGGCTGTTCAGCAAAGCGGCCAACCGCTGCTATCTCTATAGGGGAATCGCCGAATGGGACGAAAAATTCAGCGCGGCCGACCGGTGCACCGGCTGCGGGCTGTGCGCCGGGGTATGCCCGGTCCGCAACATCAGGATGGAAGACCGGCGTCCGGTCTGGCAGCATCGCTGTGAGCACTGCCTCGCCTGCCTTCAGTGGTGCCCGTGCGGGGCCATTGAGTACGGCGGGAAGACGGTTGGGCGGCAGAGATATCACAACCCGAATGTTCAGGCGGAAGACATCGTAAGACAGAAAGGATAAAACCGGCTTTCGGCCCGCGGCAGCGCGCTTTTCACCCGCCTGTTGACAAAACCGGGGGATTGGTTTAGTATATAGTAAACTTACAGTTTACTATATTACACTCATGTGAACGGAAGGCGATCGTATGGGCCAGGAAGAGCGCAGGCAGCGGGAAAAAGAGATCAGGCGGAAGGACATCGTCGACGCCGCCGAACGGGTGTTTTTCTCGAAGGGGTATGAAAACGCCTCGATGGATGAGGTGGCCAAAGAGGCGGAGTTCAGCAAGCGGACCGTCTACGTCTATTTCAGCGGCAAAGAGCAGATTTATTTTGAGATTATGATCCGGGGTTACCGGCTGCTGATTGAGAAGATTGAAGAAAGCTTTCGGGAAAACCGGCCCCGGAACGCCACCGAAGAGCTGCGCTGCATTTTTTTCACCTTTTTCGGGTTCGGCGAGGAGTATCCGGAGTACTTTCGGGCCATCATGGAATACGAGACGAAAGATCCCGGCGGCCGGGACGGCGTGGAAGACGGGTTGAAAGCGGAATGCTACCGGCTGGGCGAGCAGATTTTCGACTACCTTTCCCGCGCGCTTCAAAAGGGCGTGGAGGAGGGAAGCCTGCGCGGCGGGCTTGAAAGCGAACGGGCCGCGCTGTTCCTGTGGGCATGCACCGTCGGCATCTTCAACACGGGGGCGAAAAAGGGCGAGTACCTCAAAAATTACCACCGGGTCGGCTCGAGGGAATTTGTGACGGAATCGTTTGACACGATGATGCGTCTGATCAGCAGAAACGGAGCGGAACAGCATGAAAAGGAAAGCGGCGCTTAAAGTCGCGGCAATCGTCCTGGCCTGCATCGCCGGGGCGTGCGTCGTATTATGGTCCGTACTTTTTGTCATCAGCGGAGGCTTCATGAAACAGACGTATATGGAACCCTGGTCGAAAGATTATGCCGCAAAGTACCCCGACCCGCGGGTGCGCCTCACGGCCGGCGGCCTGCTTGCGGCGAGCGGTCACAACATGCAGCCTTGGAAAATCGTGCTTGATAAGACCGACCCCGCGGGGTTCTATCTTTATGCCGACAGCTCGCGCATGACAAAAGAGGTCGATCCCCTCGCGCGCCAGATGATGATTTCGCAGGGGACCTTTCTGGAATACGCCGCCGTGGCGGGGGAGAAGGAAGGCTGGAACGCCGCAATTGAGCTTTTCCCCGACGGCGCGTACGACGAATCGCAGCTTGCCCAAAGCATGGACACAAAACCGGTGGCGAAAATCACGCTCTCCAAGGCGCAGGCGAAGAGCAGCCCGCTCTATGACGCCATCTTCCTGCCGGACACCAACCGCGGGGCCTATCGGGCGGATAAGCTTTCTTCCCGGCAGGCTTCCGCCCTCGAGTCCCTTTCGAACGGGAGCGGCGGTTCCGTCAGGGTGTATCAGGATCAGCCCAATCTGGACAAAATCGGCGGGTACGCCATGCAGAGCGCGGAAATTGAAGCCGGCACCGCCCGCGTGATGGAGGAATCCGACGCCGTCTTCCGGGCGAACGAATCCCAGAAGAACCAATACCGCTACGGCTTTTCGGTGGAGGGCCAGGGAACCTCCGGCCTGATGAAACCCGTTCTTCAGGGATTGCTTACCCTCTTCCCCTCCCTGAATACCGGCGAGGCCGCTTCCCGGACCTTTATCAGCGGCACCCGGGCCTCCGTTGGCAGCACGCCCGCCTACGCGATGATTGTGACGTCGGGCAACAGCCGTTCCGCCCAGGTGGAAAGCGGGATGCTCTACAGCAGGCTCGTGCTGACCGGCCATACGCTGGGCCTTGCCATGCAGCCGCTCAGCCAGGCGCTGGAGGAATACCCCGAAATGAAGGCCCCTTACGCCGGGTTCAAAGAGGCCTATGCGCCGGGCGGCGGCACGGTGCAGATGCTGTTCCGCATCGGCCAGCCCACGAAAAGCACGCCGCTGAGCATGCGGCGCGACGTGACGGAGCTGATTGTCAAAAAGTGACCCCGCACGGCGGGACGGATTTTAATAGAAGAACGGGGCGGAAGGGAGCGGCAGGATGAAAATTCTGGTGATAGGGCTGGGCGTGATCGGAACGACCTACGGGTACCTGTTCCAAAAAGCGGGCCATCAGGTCGAGCATCTGGTCCGGGACGGCAAGAGAAGCGAAGCGCCTGAGAAGCTGGAAATCCGTCTGCTGGACGGCAGGTCTGACAGCCGGGGGGAAGAAAAGACGGACGTGTATCCGGTCAGCCTTGCGGACGGCGGCGGATCGTATGACTTTATCCTGGTCAGCGTGCCGGCGGGCAAGCTGGAGGGCGCCGCAAAGGCTCTGGAAGAGAAAAATTGCAGCGGGACGCTGCTCTTAATGAGCGGCATCTGGGAAGACAGACCGTGGCTGGACCGCGCGCTGAACGGCCGGGATTTTGTTCTCGCCTATCCCGTTGCGGGCGGCAGCAGAAGCGGAGGCGGACTGACCTGCTGCGTGTTCGACCACGTTATGCTGGAAAGCCGCGAAAAGACGAACATCGAAAATTACGAACAGCTGACGGCGCTGCTTGCCGGCTGCCGTCTGAAAGCCGAGACGCCGTTCGACATGCTGGAATGGATCTGGCTGCATATGGCCATCAATGCCGGGGTCATTACGACGGCGGGGAAATACGGCGACGTCAGGGACACGGCGAAAGCGGCGGAGCAGGTGATGGATTCTTCCGGAGCGCTGGCGGAGGCCGTGCGCGCAATCCGTGAGACATCGGGCATCGTCGCTTCCAGGGGAGTGGCGCTTAAAAATTACAGCGGCGAACTGGCGCCGTACCGCGTTCCGTCGGGGCTGGCGGGCGTCGTGATGAAAAGGATGTTCCGGAAAAACGAGCTGACGCGGCGGATCATGACGCTTCACAGCAACCTCGGCGATCTGCTGTACGTCTGCCGGAACGTTTACGACTGCGGGAAAAGGAACCGCGTGGAAGCGCCTGTGTTCTATTCCAATTACGAGGCGGTCGCAAAGCGGCTCGGCGTGTGAGAAGAAAGTGGCGG
>JAEZCC010000022.1 GCA_023412715.1 Bacillota bacterium | reverse complement strand
CAACCGCTTGCGCTTCAGATCAACTTGCGTCTCTCGTCAGCGGGAGGCGAATCATACAGCGTTCAAAACCGCTGTCAACCACCTCTTTCAACCGCCTCCGATCAACCCGACCGAAGCCGCCAGCAGGATTCAACCGCCACCCTGCCAGCCCGGCGCATTCTACTCGAATTCGCCATCCGTGCAACCCTTTTTATTTCGCTAACCTTTTGATTTACAAGATGTTTTGCTTAAGGGCTGCGCCGGAAGTGGTGCGCATTATAGGAGCCTGAAAATCAACGTCAACCGTTTATTTCAGTTTTATTCTGCCTTGAGGGAAATACGTGCGAACGACTTCTTTCCAGCCTGACAAATATGGGTCGCGCCAAGCCTGAATACGAAACCACGATCCACTACCTGACCGTCAACACGGACACCGCCAGAACCCAGCAAGTCACGCGCGACAGCTGCATTCTTGACCAGCGCCGCCTTATTAAGGACCGACGCAATGGGCATGTCCTGCTCAGAGATCAGTTCGATTTCCGGAAGGTCTTCGGGAAGCTCACCCTCCTTCATCCGATTACCCGCAGAACGATGCGCAGCCGCAGCCGCTTCGTCCCCATGGAAACGCGCAACGATCTCCTCGGCCAACTTGATCTTGATATCCCGGGGATTGGATCCCCGCTCGACATCAGCACGAAACTCATCGAGCTCACCCTGCGACCGGAAGCTGAGCAGCTCGAAGTACCGCCACATGAGCGAATCAGGGATCGAGACCAACTTGCTATACATGACGCCTGGTGCTTCCTGGATCCCGACATAATTGCCAAGGGACTTGGACATCTTCTTCACGCCATCCAGCCCCTCAAGCAACGGCATGGTCACCACGCACTGCGAGGCCTGACCGTACGACCGCTGAAGCTCACGTCCCATAAGCAAGTTGAATTTCTGGTCAGTCCCTCCGAGTTCTATGTCAGCCCTCAACGCAACCGAGTCATACCCCTGGACGAGCGGATAGAGGAACTCATGGATGGCTATCGGCTGGTTCGTGGAGTAGCGCTTACTGAAATCATCACGCTCAAGCATACGAGCGACAGTATATTGAGAAGCTAGACGGATAAAGTCGGCTGGGGTCAGCTTGTCCATCCAGGTTGAATTGAACGCCACCTCGGTCTTTGCGGGATCCAGTATCTTAAAAACCTGGGACTTGTAAGTTTCGGCGTTCTCGAGGACCTGCTCTCTAGTCAACGGGGGCCGTGTGGCGCTTTTGCCACTTGGATCACCAATCATTCCGGTGAAATCCCCTATAAGGAAGATCACCTGATGCCCCAAGTCCTGAAGCTGGCGCATCTTATTAATGAGCACGGTATGCCCGAGATGAAGATCGGGAGCGGTAGGGTCGAATCCCGCTTTGACGCGCAACGGCTCGCCTCGCTCAAGCTTAGTGACCAGCTCCGATTCGACGAGCACCTCATCAGCGCCCCGTTTGATCACCGACAGTTGCTCTTCAACCGACTTCATGGCAAGCCCCGTACCATTATTAAAGGGCGACAACCTTACAAGATCGACGGCCGATTACAAGCCGCGCGCTTGTACCGACCAGCAGCTCAGCAGCCACAAGGGTTGCCTCCGATGCGCTTTGCTTATATTTTAGACAGTTATTTCCCGTGCAAAAATATGCCAGAAGCCCAATGATGCCTTCCAAATCAAAAGCTCCGAACTACCCCAAGAGCCATCTTCTGGCTGCCAGTGGTGTAGCTGCGCTGCTGAGCCTGGCGCTGCTTGTATTCCCATCACGTGAAGTCGAGGCTAAGAAGACCTTCATTGACTTGAAGCTCGAGTCCTCCTCTGGACAAATTGTCGTCGAGCCCGGCGACAGCCAACCAGGCCTGGTCGAGTCTCCCTTCGCTGCAACTGCCACGCTGGGCACATCATCCGAGGCCAAGAATGCTGAGCTACCGAAAGAAGAGGAGCTCACCCAGGCCCCTGCTCCAGAGTCAGACTCTCTGACGAAGACCGTGGTCGTGGCCAATGGGGATACGCTATCGACAGTATTTTCCAAAGTGGGCCTTTCCCCATCCGTCATGCATGCCGTCCTGTCGAGCAGCAAGGATGCCAAACAGTTTTCCCGTTTGAAGATCGGCCAGTCCCTTGAGTTTCAACTGACTGAGCAAGGCGGGCTAGCCGCCCTACGCAGCAAACTCAACAGCCTGGAAACGCTGGCGCTAGAGAAGACGCCTGACGGTTATTCATTCAAAAAAGAACAGATCAAGCCCGAAATCAGCTCCGTATACGCTCGCGGTGAGATTGATAGCAGTCTGTTTCTAGCCGCGAAGCGCGCGGGTCTCAGCCATAACCTGACGATGGATCTGGCCAACGTATTTGGCTACGACATCGACTTTGCACTCGACATTCGCAAAGGCGACAGCTTCGAAGTTATTTATGAAGAGAAGACCGTAGAGGGGCAACGCGTCGGTACCGGCAATATCCTCGCGGCGCGCTTTACCAATCGGGGCAAAACCTATTCTGCCGTTCGCTACACCAATAAGGATGGGGCCACCAGCTATTACAATGCTGACGGTACCAGCA
>JAEZCC010000039.1 GCA_023412715.1 Bacillota bacterium | reverse complement strand
GTTGTGATGTAGATAAACCAAGAAACTTAGCTAAATCAGTAACAGTTGAATAGATATAAAAACAATTTATAAAAGTATATCCTCCTTAAAGTTGTCAATAATTTAAGTATGAAATGATAATTTTAAGGGGGATTTTTAAATGAAAATAGTTAAGGTTATAGCTAGTTTTTTTATACTAATGTTAATAGGCATATTTATTTCATATGGAGACACTGATAATAGTGGATATGATAAATTTTTAGAAACATTTAATAATACACAAGCAGATTTTAAATTTTATAATATAAAAGCTAACGGAATGATAAATTATGACATAACTAAGAATGAAATAAAGGATATATGCATAGATATAATTAATGACTTGGGTTTAGAAGAAAGTGATATAAAGTGGGAAGAAAAATGGGGTGAAAAAGAAAAACAGATATATATTCAATCAAATAATTCTAATAAAAGTATTTCTATAATTGGGATTAAAAAAAATAGCAATGAATCGTATATAATTGTTGACATATTGGACAATAAGGTATATAAAAATATAGTGGATATTTATACAATTCTTGAGAAATCACTATATAAATATTCAAATATCGTTGATATAAGTACATGTATATCGGGAGAGTTTTCTAAAAAATTACAATTTAGCAAATATGATGATATTTTCCAAGAAATATTATATAATATGAGTGCTGAAGAAATAGATAGAGTCGAAAATGAGAATATGGTATCTATTACAGCATATAGTGAACTATTAAATGAGAATTATTTAGAGTATTTAGGAAATAAGATAAATTTAAATATAGGAATTAGGTATAGCGAAGATGATGATAAAACATTAATATACATAGCTACACCGATTATAAAACTAGATTATTAATAATGAGGAGAGAGTAAAAATATGCCTAAGATATTAGTTAAAAAGAGTAATCCGCTTAAAGGAAGCGTTAAAATAGATGGAGCAAAAAATGCAGTATTACCTATAATAGCAGCAACATTATTAGCAAAAGGAAAATCTACATTAAATGGAGTTCCAAATTTAAAAGATGTACATGTTATATCTGATTTATTAAGACATTTAGGAGCAGAGGTAGAGTATAATAATAATACTTTAACTGTAGATGCTACTAATATAACAACATGCGAAGCTCCATATGAGCTTGTAAGAAAGATGAGAGCATCTTTCTTAGTAATGGGACCATTACTTGCTAGATTTAATCACACAAAGATATCTATGCCAGGTGGATGTGCTATAGGAACTAGACCAATAGATTTACATCTAAAAGGATTTAAGCACTTAGGTGCTAAAGTTGATATGGATCATGGATTTGTAGAAGCTACAACTGAAAAATTAGTAGGTAATAAATTATACTTAGACTTCCCATCAGTTGGAGCAACTGAAAATATAATGATGGCAGCTGCACTTGCAGAAGGAACGACTATAATAGAAAATGCAGCAGAGGAGCCAGAAATAGTAGATTTAGCAAACTTCTTAAATGAAATGGGTGCTAATGTAAAGGGTGCTGGAACAAACACTATAAAAATAAAAGGTGTTAAGGAATTAACAGGTGCAGAGCATACAGTTATACCAGATAGAATAGAAGCAGCAACTTATATGGTAGCAGCAGCTATGACTAAAGGAGATATAACTATAGAAAATGTAATGATGGAACATTTAAAGCCTGTAACAGCTAAGTTAATAGAAGCAGGTTGTGAAATAATAGAAATGGATAATGCGGTTAGAGTAATAGGTCCAGAAGTTTTAAAACCTATTGATATAAAAACTTTACCACATCCAGGATTCCCAACAGATGTTCAAGCTCAATTTATGGCGATGCTTACAGTAGCTAATGGAAGTGGAACTGTAATAGAAACTGTATTTGAAAATAGATTTATGCACGTTGCAGAGTTCAATAGAATGGGTGCAGATATAAAAATAGAAGGTAGAAGTGCAATTGTTAAGGGTGTTAATCAACTATACGGTGCTAAAGTAAATGCTACAGATTTAAGAGCAGGTGCTGCACTTATATTATGTGGTCTTATAGCTGAAGGGGAAACTCAAATAGGTGAAATATACCACATACAAAGAGGATATGTAGATATAGATAAGAAGATAACTGCATTAGGTGGAAACATACAAATAATAGAAGATTAATAAATAAAATTTTATAGTAATATAATATAAAGGGTTATTCATATACTTTAAAGATAAGTAATCTAAGGAGGAAAAGTATATGAATAACCCTTTAAGAATTTTAGCAGGAGTAATAGTATGCTCAGTTACATTACCAATATTTTTAAGTGTAGTCTCTTATGATGATATAGAAACAAATACTCCTCAAAAACAAGAACAACTAATAGAAAAAAAATCATCCTCAAAATATATAAATTATGAAACGGTAGATAAAGATTCACCTAAAATTAATATATACAACCATAAAACAGGAAAAACACAACAAATGGATATAGAAGAGTATTTATATGGGGTACTTTCAGGAGAAATGCCTTCAGATTTTAATATAGAAGCATTAAAGGCACAAGCTGTTGCAGCTAGAACTTATGTTATGTATAATCAAGAAAATGAAACATCTAAGCACAAAGGTGCAGCTGTATGTACTGATTATACTCATTGTCAAGAATATAAAAGCTATGAAGAATTAAAAAAATCCAAAGGTGAAGATTGGATAAAAAACTCTTATCCTAAAGTAAAACAAGCAGTAAATGAAACAAAAGGACATATCATAACTTATAATGGAGAACCTA
>JAEZCC010000004.1 GCA_023412715.1 Bacillota bacterium | reverse complement strand
GCTGTTCATGCAGGAATGGGCACTTCCTTTCGGCTGAACTGTGTGTGGTAACTCAATTCTAACCGATGCGCTCCATTCCTGTCTCTATTTTTTCCTTAACTGTCCAATATGTATTGTAGTCCTACACCTGAGCGTCACCGGTCTGCGAAAAGGCGCTTGACACGGCGAGGCATTTCTGATATACTTGGAAAAGTGTAAAGAAGAACAGCTTTACATAAGGCGGTGCTCCGAATGGCAAAGGACCTGAAAATCTCTTTTTTGCTCGACTTTTACGGGGATATGCTGACGGATAAGCAGCGGGAGGTCGTCGATTATTACTACAACGACGATCTGTCCCTTTCCGAAATCGCGGAAAACGAAGGCATCACGCGCCAAGGCGTGCGCGACGCCATCAAGCGCGCGGAAGCGCAGCTTCTCGAGATGGAGGAACGCCTCGGCTATGCGGGCCGCTACCAGGCGGTCAGCGAAGGCTTCAAAACAATCCGGGACGCCGCGGGGCGCATCAAGGACTACAACGATCATTACAGCTGCTCGCGCGAGATCGGCGAAAGCGCGGAGCGGATTCTCAATATTGTTCGGGAGCTTACGGAGAGGTAAGGAGGAACAGCGTTGGCGTTTGAGAGCCTATCGGAAAAGCTTTCCGCCGTATTCAAGCGGCTGAAATCGAAGGGCAAACTCAGCGAGGCGGATGTCAAAGAGGTCATGCGCGAGGTGCGCCTCGCGCTGCTGGAGGCCGACGTCAGCTACAAGGTGGCGAAGGACTTTGCCGCCAAAGTCAGCGAGCGCGCCGTCGGCGCAGAGGTCATGGAAAGCCTGACCCCAGCGCAGATGGTCATCAAAATCGTCGACGAAGAGATGACCGCCCTCATGGGCGGCGGCGAGGCGAGGCTGAACAGCCCGCCGTCCCCGCCCGCGGTGATTCTGCTCTGCGGCCTTCAGGGATCCGGCAAAACGACGCATGCCGGCAAGCTTGCGCTCATGCTGAAAAACCGGGGCAGCAGGCCGCTGCTCGTCGCGTGCGACATCTACCGCCCGGCCGCCATTCGGCAACTGCAGATCGTCGGCGGAAGCGCCGGGGTGCCCGTGTTCGAAATGGGCACGGAAAAACCGGTCAAGATCTGCCGCGAGGCGATCAAGCACGCAAAAGATTACGGCAACGACTATGTCATCATCGACACGGCCGGCCGCCTGCAGATTGACGAAACGCTGATGGACGAGCTCAAAGAAATCAAAACCGCGGTGAGCCCGACGGACATCCTGCTTGTCGTGGACGCCATGACGGGCCAGGAGGCCGTGAACGTCGCAAAAACGTTCGACGATCTGCTCGACATCACCGGCGTGATCCTAACGAAGCTCGACGGCGATGCGCGCGGCGGCGCGGCGCTCTCGGTGCGCGCCGTGACAGGCAAGCCCATCAAGTTCGCCGGCACCGGCGAGAAGCTGTCGGACCTCGAGGTGTTCCACCCGGACCGCATGGCTTCGCGCATCCTCGGCATGGGCGACGTGCTTACGCTGATTGAAGACGCGCAGAAGAACCTTGACCAGAAAAAGGCGGCGGAGGCCGCAAAAAAAATCATCCACAGCGGCATGGATCTCAACGATCTTCTGGAGCAGATGCGCCAGATGAAGCAGATGGGGCCCATGAAGAACGTGCTTGCGAAGATTCCGGGCATGGCCCAGCAGCTGAAGGACGTGGACCTCGACGACCGCAAGATGGACCGCACGGAGGCCATTATCCTCTCCATGACGCCGCGGGAGCGCGAACGGCCCGACCTTATCAACCCGTCGCGCAAGCGCCGCATCGCGGCCGGCAGCGGCATGCGGGTGGAAGACGTGAACCGCCTGCTCAAAGGGTTCGAGCAGATGCAGAAGATGATGAAGCAGTTCAAAAAGAAGGGGGCCCGCAGGCGGTTCCCCGGCATGGGGATGCCCCCGTTCTGAACGGGTTCGTCCGGCGGGCGCGGCCCGGAAACAGCTATTTTTATCGCTTGCCGAACGGCGGGCCGGGAACGGTCCCGCCGGCGCGGCGATGAAGATATATCCCAGCGTACATGAAGTGTGGAGGTGAAACAGATGGCAGTAAAGATCAGACTGCGCAGGGTCGGCGCCAAAAAGGCTCCGTTCTACCGCATTGTCGTCGCAGATTCCCGTTTTCCGCGCGACGGCCGCTTTATTGAAGAAATCGGCTATTACAACCCGATGGAAGAGCCTTCCGTCGTGAAGGTGGATGCGGACAAGGCGAAGGAATGGATCAAAAACGGCGCTCAGCCCACAGATACCGTGAAGGTTCTGCTGAAAAAGAACGGTGTTCTGTAAGTAGAGGAGGGCGTTGCCATGAAAGATTTGCTGATTGCCATTGCGAAGGGCCTCGTCGACGATCCGTCCGCCGTGCGGGTGGACGTGGACGATCCGGCGGAAGACGGCACCGTCGTCTACCACCTGCATGTGGCGGAAAGCGACATGGGCCGGGTCATCGGCAAGCAGGGGCGCATCGCCAAAGCCATCCGCACCCTGATGCGTTCCGCCGCGACCCGCAACAGCAGCAAAGTATCCGTTGAAATCGACTGATTCAGCAAAGACTGCAACAGCTCTGTTGCGGCCTTTTTGCTTTTCGGCTTCGGCTTGCAAACCGCGGCGTTTCTTGGTATAATAATGAAAATTTAAAATGCAGAGTAGATTTTTGCGCGTTAAGTGCCGCCCGGACGGGGAGTTGTCGGGGGGACGAAAAGGAAACTTGCGGTGCAGAAATCGCATCCCGCTGCTACATATCCGGAGAGATCTCCTTTCATATGTAGCGCTGCTGCATAAGGAGGTTTTTCCAGATGAAAAAACTGCTCAACTCCGTACGCCTTTCCGCCCGCGGGCTTACCTCGGTGCCCGTCATCACCGCCTGCGGCATGCTGCTGGCGCTGAAGGTCGTTCTCGGCCTGTTTACCGTCAACGTTTCCAGCCTGCTGAAAATCGGCTTTTCTTTTCTGCCGATTGCCGTGGCGGGCCTGCTGTTCGGCCCTGTGGCCGGCGGAATCGTGGGAGCGGCCGGCGATGTCGTTTCGTATTTTATCAGCCCGACCGGGCCGTATTTTCCGGGCTTTACGCTCAATGCGTTCCTCTCCGGCTTTTTGTACGGCGCTGTCCTTTTCAGAAAGCCGGTCAGGCTCTGGCGCGTGTTTTCCGCAAAGGCTTCCGTGACGGTCCTCGTCAGCCTGCTGCTGAACCCGCTCTGGCTCTCCGTCTTGTACGGGAAAGGCTTTATCGCGGTGTTTTTGGCCCGCGTCGTCACCAACCTGATCATGCTGCCGATTGAGGCCGCCATGCTTTTTGTCGTTCTGAAGGTCCTGGAAAAAGCGCACGTGCCGCAGTTCGGACGGAATTTCTGAATCTCTGCCGCCCGCAGCAGGGCGGCTTTTTGTCGCGAGGGGGAAAACATGCTGAAAGAATTTCTGGAAGCGGGTAAAATTGTCGGGACGCACGGGGTGCGCGGGGAACTGCGCGTCAACCCTTGGTGCGATTCCGCCGAGTTCCTGAGGCAATTTCATACGCTGTATCTCAGCGGGGGAGCTTCGCCCGTTTCCGTCGTTGCCGCGCGCGTGTTCAAAAAACAGCTGCTTCTGGTGCTCGAGGGCGTCGATTCCGTTGAAAAGGCGGATGCCCTGCGGGGCAAGATCCTGTTTTTCAAGCGGGAAGACACGAAAATCCCGGAGGGCCGCTATTTTATGGACGACCTGATCGGCCTTTCCGTCTACGACGCGGACACGTTCATCTATTACGGCACGCTGACCGAGATTATGCGCACCGGCGCCAACGACGTCTACCAGATCACTTCGCTTGCAAAGAAAAATTATCTGATCCCGGCGGTTGCTTCCGTCGTCAGGGCCATCGACCTGGAAAAGGGAAAAATGCTGGTCAGGCCGATCAAGGGGACGTTTGAAGATGAGGATTGACCTTTTGACGCTTTTCCCTGAGATGTGCGAGGCCGTCATGGCGGAGAGCATCATCGGCCGCGCGCGCCGGAAAGGTGCCGTGCAGGTCTGCTGCCACCAAATCCGCAATTACGCCTACGACAAGCATCAGCGGGTGGACGACAGCCCGTTCGGGGGCGGCATGGGAATGCTGCTGATGGCGGAGCCGATTGCGCTCTGCATGGACGACCTGATTGCCCACTTGGGCCGCAAGCCGTACACCGTTTACCTCTCGCCGCAGGGCAAAACGCTGACGCAGCAAAAGGTGAAAGAGCTTGCGCAGCTCGACGGCCTTATGTTGCTCTGCGGCCACTACGAGGGCGTCGACGAGCGTGTCCTGGACGCCTATGTGGACGAGGAGATCTCAATCGGGGACTATGTCGTGACCGGCGGCGAGCTGCCGGCGCTCATCCTCGCGGATTCCGTCTGCCGGCTCATCCCGGGCGTGCTTTCCGACGAAGAGTGCTTCGAGTTGGAAAGCCACTACGGCTCTCTGCTCGAGTACCCGCAGTATACGCGCCCGGCCGACTGGCGGGGCAGGCAGGCGCCGGAAGTGCTGCTGAGCGGCCACCACGAGAACGTGCGCCGGTGGCGCCGGGAGCAGTCGCTGCTGCGCACCTGGGAAAAACGGCCGGAGTTGCTGAAATCCGCCTCTCTGGACGCCGACGATTTGGCGTTTTTGGAGAACCTGGAAAAAACGGAGAAAAATAAGGTCCCCGCGCCGGAGCAACTCCCATAGTATATAGCATTCAGGACAAAAGTTTTCAACAATCCTGTCATATTGCACAAAGAAGTATCATCCCTCCTTCGGCGCTTTCGGTCATCAATCCAAACTTTCCGTGGCTTTCTTGACGGCCTGTCCAGAAGTGTTATAATGACTGTGTTATTCTTTAGAATTGAATCTGCATATAAAGAACAGTATGGAATAATTCAGGGTTCCGATTTTGTTAGGAGTGGATTTAAACATGTATGTAAAAGATGTGCTGGTGCAGAATCAGGTCGGCCTGCATGCCCGCCCGGCGACTTTTTTTATCCAGAAGGCGAATGAGTACAAATCCTCCATCTGGGTCGAGAAAGAGGAACGCCGCGTGAATGCGAAAAGTCTGCTCGGCGTGCTGTCCCTCGGCATTGTCGGGGGGACGACGATCAAAATCATTGCGGACGGCCCCGACGAAGAAGAGGCTGTCGACAGCCTTGTCAAGCTGGTACAGTCCGGATTCGCGGAATGATTTTTTCCGGGGGGAGAGGGCACCGCTTTCGCGCGGTGCTTTTTTTATCGGAATTCCTCCGTCCCGTCCCTGCGCCGGACCGCGGCGCGTGTTCTTTGAGGTGTTTTTGAGGCGGTGAAAAGTTTGACCGAACGCGAAGCGCACAAAAAAGAGCTGCGCAGAAAAGCAATGAGGCTCCCTCTGCATCCCGGCGTGTACCTTATGCACGACAAAACGGGTAAAATCATCTACATCGGCAAGGCCAAAGCCCTCAAGAACCGCGTCAGCCAGTATTTCGGCTCTGAGAAGAACCACGACGAAAAGGTCCGGCAGATGGTCGCGCACGTGGAGGATTTCGAATATATCCTGACGGACAGCGAGTTCGAGGCGCTGATTCTGGAATGCAGCCTGATTAAGCAGCACGCCCCGAAATACAACATTCTCCTGAAAGACGACAAAGGCTATCATTATATCCGCGTCTCGCCGGGGCCGTGGTCCCGTATTACGGAGGCAAAGCAGGTCGCGGACGACGGCGCGGAGTATATCGGCCCCTATATCAGCGGGTGGACGGTCAAGCAGTCCATCGACGAGGCGCTCAAGATCTTCCGGCTTCCGTCGTGCGCGCGCCGCTTCCCGCAGGAGATCGGGAAGGGCAGGCCGTGCCTGTACTATTATATCAAGCAGTGCTGCGCCCCCTGCCGGGGGAAGATCAGCGAAGAGGAATATGACGAGGCGGTTCGCGACGCGCTCGACTTTCTGCGGGGCGGCGGCGCGGAGAGCGCGCGAAAGCTGACCCTGCGCATGGAAGAGGCGGCTGATCGCCTGGAATTCGAGCGCGCGGCGCGGCTGCGCGACCGCATCGCCGCGATTCGCAAAATGGGGGAGCGGCAGAAGGTCGTTGCCTCCCGCGTGCCGGAACAGGACGTCATTGCGCTGACGCAGGGCGCGGGGCGCAGCTGCTTCGAGGTGTTCCGGTTTGAGGACGGCAGGCTGACGGACCGCGAGACGTTTTTTCTGGGCGAGACCGGCGACCCGAAAACGGCGCGCGGGGAGTTCGTCGAGCGGTATTATTCCATTCGCGACCGCATCCCGCCGAGGATATCGCTCGACGGCCCGGCCGACGTGCCCGGCCTTCTGGAGCAGTGGCTGACGGAAAAAGCGGGGCGCCGGGTCGCCCTGACCGTGCCGCAGAAGGGGGAGCAGGCGCAGCTTGTGCGGATGTGCCGCAGCAATTCGGCGGAACAGCTTGCCCAGACCATGGGCCGGACCGGGCGTGAGGCTTCCGCGCTCGACGAGCTGACGGGGCTTCTCGGCCTTTCCGTTCCTCCGGTCTACATCGAGTCGTACGATATTTCGAACCTCGCGGGCGGCGACAACGTCGCGGGGATGGTAGTGTTCGAAAACGGGCGCCCGCTGCGTTCCGCCTACCGGAAATTCCGCATCAAAACGGTCGAGGGGCAGGACGACTACGCCTCCATGCGCGAGGTGATCTCCCGCCGCCTTGCGGAGTATGAAAAGCAGAAAGAGAGCGGCGAGGGCTTCGGCCGCCTGCCGGACCTGATCCTTCTGGACGGCGGCAGGGGGCACGTCGCCGCCGTCCAGCCGGTTCTGGAGGCCTTCGGGCTCGACATCCCCCTGTTCGGCATGGTCAAGGACGACCGCCACCGCACGCGCGCCATTGCGAGAAACGGCGGCGAAATCGCCATCAGTTCCAGCAGAAGCGCGTTTACGCTGGTCTCTTCCATTCAGGAGGAGGTCCACCGCTTCGCCATCGGCTACCACAGGCAGATGCGCAGAAAAACGTCGATTTCCACAACGCTGACGTCCGTGCAGGGCGTCGGCCCCGCGCGGGCCAAAGCGCTGCTGAAGCATTTCGGGACCATCGCGGCCATCCGGAAGGCCGGGGTCAAAGAGCTTGCCAAAGCCCCGGGGATGACGGAGCCGGCGGCGCAGAACGTGTTCGCGTTTTTCCGCTCCGAAGAGACGCCCCGGCAGTGAGATTCGGCAAAGGACATTGACACGGCGCCCGGTTCATGTGATAATAGGGCAGGCGGCGTGCTGACGCCGTGCGTGCAGGCTCAGCCTGCCGAAATCGTCTAAGGTGGTTTGTCTATGAGAGTGATTACGGGCACGGCCCGCGGGAAACGGCTGCAGACCCGTCAGGGGGACGAGGTGCGCCCCACGCCGGAGCGCGTCAAAGAGGCCCTTTTCAGCATCATCCAGTTTGAAATCGAGGGTCGGCGCGTGCTGGACCTTTTCGCCGGCTCGGGGCAGCTGGGCATCGAAGCGCTGAGCCGCGGCGCGCGGGAGGCTGTTTTTGTGGATTCCAGCAGGGAGTCCGCCGAGATGGTGCGTCAGAATCTTTCGGACTGCGGGTTCACGGAATCCGCCGCGGTCGAAAACACCGGGTACGACGCGTTCCTCCTCGG
Organism: Bacillota bacterium; assembly: GCA_023412715.1. Taxonomy (GTDB): domain Bacteria; phylum Bacillota; class Clostridia; order Oscillospirales; family Acutalibacteraceae; genus Thermocaproicibacter. Next base: position 91,004 of record JAEZCC010000004.1, on the reverse strand, counting down.
TGCCACCAGGCCGTTCGACCTGGCGTTCCTTGACCCGCCCTACCGCACCGGCCTGCTGCAGAAGGCTCTTCCGCTGGTCGTGCGGCATATGAATCCGGGTGGGACCGTTATCTGCGAGAATCCGTCCGACGAGGATCTGCCGGAGGAATGCGAAGGCTTTTCGCGCGTCCGTTCGTACCGTTACGGCAAAATCATTCTGACGGTCTACCGGCGAAAGGATGTGGCTGAGGGTTGAAAATCGCAATCTGCCCCGGCAGCTTCGACCCCGTGACGCTGGGGCATATGGACATTATTTCCCGCGCGTCGAAGGTGTTCGATTACCTGATTGTCGCCGTGCTGATCAATCCGGAAAAGAAGACGGCGTTTACCCTGGAGGAGCGGATCGGGCTTCTGAAGCGCTGCACGGTAGGGATGAAGAATCTAGAGATCGTCGGGTTCGACGGTCTTCTTGCCGATTACGCAAGGCTCAGAAACGCCACGGCCATTGTAAAGGGCCTGCGCGCCGTGTCCGACTTTGAATACGAGTTCCAGATGGCCCTTTTCAACAAGCGGCTCAACCCGGAACTCGAAACGGTTTTTCTCACTTCGACCGCTGAGAATATGTTTTTAAGCTCCAGCGGGGTCAAACAGGTTGCAAGCTTCGGCGGCGATATTTCAAGCTTCGTGCCGGAATGTATTCTGGAAGATATCCAGCAGCGTCTGCGGACAGGAGGAAAACAGAATGAATGTTGACGATTTGATCGATGAGCTGTACGAAATGGTGGAGAAAGCGTGGAGCCTTCCGATGAGCCACGGCCGCGCCGTGCTGGATGGAGCCCAGGTCAGGGAGATCCTCGACGAAATACGCGAGACGCTTCCGAAAGAGATTCACCAGGCGAAGGCGATTGTCGCGGACCGCGCGCAGATTCTCGCCGACGCGAAGCGAGAAGCGGAGACGGTCGTCCGCGTCGCGCAGGACCGCGCCCGCGCGATGGTCGCACAGGACGAGATTACCCACGAGGCGCAGCAGAAGGCCAATGAGCTGATGAACCAGACGCAGGCGAAATCGCGCGAAATGCGGCGGGCGACAAACGATTATGTCGATGACCTCATGAAGCGGACCGACGACGAGCTGTCGAAGTTGCTGTCGGAGGCGCGGAAGGTCCGGCAGGACATCAAATCCTCCCAGAGGACGGGTCAGAGCTGACGAAATTGGTAATAAAAAGTCATACGCCACAAGATTTTGTGGCGTATGACTTTTTTTTCTATCTGGTTAACAAAATATGGAAAAATCGTAAAAACTGGCCCCCGAAGCGCCGAAACAGTGAAATTTCAAGTTGCATTTCGCGAAATAATACGTTATAATCTATTCAAGAAGTGGTGAAAGGTGGGGGAAAGTAGCATCCTGTGGTACAAGCAGGCATGCTTCCCCCATAAAGGGAACGGTTATGTTGATTGGGGAGTACCAACATAATATCGATCCGAAAGGGCGGGTAATCGTTCCTTCCAGGTTCCGCGAGGACCTGGGGGAGCGCTTTTACATCACGAAGGGCCTGGACGGCTGCCTTTTTGTGCTTTCTTCCGAAGAATGGTCCAAGCTCCAGGCGAAAATCAGTTCCATGCCCGTTTCCAAAGCGAGAGGGCTGCAGCGCTTCTTCTTTTCCGGTGCCGTCGAGGCGGAACCGGACAAGCAGGGCCGCGTCCTCATCCCGCAGTCGCTGCGGGAATACGCGGGCCTTGCGAAAGACGTCACCTTCATCGGGGCCTCCAGCAGGGCGGAGCTTTGGAACTCGGCGCACTGGGCCGCCTTCAACTCTTCGCTGACTCAGGACAGCATCGCGGAAGCGATGGATTCTTTGAACTTTTAGGCGGCGGTCCCATGAAATTTGTTCATAAGCCCGTTTTACTTCACGAAACTATCGAAAGCCTCGCCATCCGGCCGGACGGCCTTTACATCGACGGCACCGCGGGAGGGGGGGGCCACTCCGGCGCCATCGCGGGGCTTCTTACGACAGGGCGGCTTCTGGCCATAGACCAGGACCCGGACGCTGTCGCCGTTCTGAAAGAGCGGCTGGGAAAATTCCCGTGCGTCACCATTGTGCAGCGCAATTTTGCAGAAATGGCGCAGGCGGCTGAAGAAGCCGGCATGGGCCCCGTCGACGGCGTGCTGCTCGACCTGGGCGTTTCTTCCTGGCAGTTCGATAACCCGGCACGCGGATTCTCTTACCACAGCGACGCTCCGCTCGACATGCGCATGAGCAAAAGGGGCGTTTCCGCCCGGGACCTTGTCAATACGCTTTCCCAGCAGGAGCTGGCCCGCATCCTTCTGCGGTACGGGGAAGAGAGGAACGCGCCGTCCATCGCCCGCGGCATTGTCAGGGCGCGGGAAAAGCAGCCCATCGAGACGACGCTCCAGCTTGCCGAGATTGTCAAGGAATCCGTCCCGGCGGCGGTCCGCAGGGCACCAGGCCACCCGGCGCGCAAGACCTTTCAGGCGCTGCGCATCCGGGTCAACGGCGAACTGGACAGGCTGTCTGAGGGCCTGGACGCCGCGTTCTCTCTGTTAAAGCCGGGGGGACGCCTCGCCGTCATCACATTCCAGTCGCTGGAAGACAGAATCGTCAAGCGGCAGATGGCAGACTGGTGCACCGGGTGCATCTGCCCGCCGGATTTTCCGGTGTGCGTCTGCGGCAGAAAGCCGCGCGCAGAGCTGCTGTTCCGAAAAGGGGTCTCGCCTTCCGCACAGGAGGTTGAAGAAAATCCCCGCAGCCGCAGCGCAAGGCTGAGGGTATGCGTGAAACTGAAACAGGAAACAGTCTGAACGGGAGATGATTTTTATGGCTGTTCGCGGCAACGAAGCGTATGATTTCGCATTGTTCGAGCCAAAACGCGCGGCGGAAGAAGCGCCGCAGAAAAAATCGAATGTCATTGAACTCCCGAAAGAAAGGCTGGAGCAGAACGTCAGAAGAAAGCCGCATACCGCGAAGATGTTCATGACGTTCCTGACCTTCTGCGTGATTGCGGGCATCGTCGGCACTTTCGTGTACGGCCAGGTGCAGCTTGCGGAGCTTTCGGAGTCGCTCGGCACGGCGCAGAAAACGCTTCAGGAACAGCAGGGCGCCTACGCGCAGATGAAAATCAAATCCGATTCCAGCCTTTCCATGGAAGCGGTGGAAGCCTACGCCGCCGGTAAGCTCGGAATGAAGAAGGCCGAAGACAGCCAGGTCACCGCGGTGGAGCTTGCGAAGGGCGACAAAGCCGAGGTGGTAGCCCGGGACGACAGCCCGAATCTGCTGGATCGCCTGTGGCGCACAATTGAAGGTTATCTGTCATAATCTCGGTATGGACCCAATAAGTATTGTTAGCGGCCGGAATTCAGAACAGGCCGCGGGAAGAGTTAAGAGCCGATCTTGACTCTTATTTCTTATCGGTGAGTTTTCAAAGACCTGCGTTAAGGATTCTTGGAGGCAGACATGGCAAAGGGAACGACAATACGGATGTGGCACCGCACGGTGGCAGTTCTGACCGCGGTGACCCTGTTGGGTTTCGGGACCGATGTGTTCAGCCTGGCCAAACTGCAGATTGTTCAGGGGGCCAGCCTGCGCATGCAGGCGACGGACCAGCAGCTGAAAGACACGACCCTTACCGCGAAGCGGGGGACCATCTACGACTGCAACATGAAGCCCCTGGCCGAAAGCGCGACCGTATGGGACGTCGTCCTTGAGCCGGCCGCCATTACGGACAAAAACAGGGAGGTCATCGCCGACGGCCTGTCCAAGATCCTGAAGCTCGACAAGCAGGACATCATCGACCGCAGCAAGAAAAAAACCTACTACGACAAGCTGGCCAGCAAGGTGGACTCCGACATACGCAACCAGATCCTCGCGTTCAAGGAGAAGAACAAGATTACGGACGGCATCCGCCTGATTGAAAACTATAAGCGGTATTACAAATACGGCGCGTTTGCCTCCACCGTCCTCGGTTTTACGGGAACCGACAGCCAGGGCCTTTCGGGCATTGAGGCGGAGTACGACAGCGAGCTGACGGGCACGGCCGGGCGGCTTGTGACGGCGAAGAATGCCGTCGGCACCGACATGCCCTACCAGTACGAGCAGGAGGTCCCCGCGAAAGACGGCGACAGCCTGGTGCTGACCATCGACGAGGTGGTGCAGCATTACGTGGAGAAAAACCTTGCGGAGGGCCTCGCGGACAACAACGTGCAGAACCGCGGATGCGCCATCGTGATGAACGTCAAGACCGGCGCCATTCTCGGCATGGCGGTCAAGGGCGACTTCGACCCCAACAACCCGTTCGTCATCTCCGACAAGGCGACGGCGGACGCGATCGCGAAGATCACCGACCCGGAGCAGAAAAAGGCGGCCACGCAGAAGGCGCAGCAGGAGCAGTGGCGCAACAAGGCCATCAGCGACACATATTACCCCGGCTCCGTTTTCAAGATGATTACGGGCTCCGCCGCCATGGAGGAAAATCTCGTCAGCGAAAACACCACGTTCAGCTGCCCGTGGTACCTGACCATCAACGGCGTCAAGGTCCATGACTGGAAGGCCGGCGGCTTCGGCAGCCTGACGTTCGCACAGGGCATCTGCAACTCCAGCAACGTGGTGTTCATGCAAGTCGGGCAGAGGCTGGGTGCGAATCTGTTTTATAAGTATTTCGACGCGTTCGGGTTTGCAGATAAAACAGGAGTCGACCTGCCGGGCGAATCCCGCAGCATTTACTACACCGCAAGCCAGATGAGCGCGCTCGACCTGGCCGTCGCCTCTTTCGGGCAGACGAACCACATCACCCCCATTCAGATGATCACGGCGGCGGCCGCCGTCGCGAACGGCGGATATCTGGTGCAGCCGCACGTCGTTTCTGAGATCGTCGACGGCAACAACAATATTGTGAAGACGGCCAGCACGGCGCCGAAGCGGCAGGTCATCTCAAACGAGACCTCTCGCCGCATGAGCGCGATCCTTCAGCAGGACGCGACCACCGGCACGGCGAAGAGCGGCTATATCGCGGGCTACCGGATCGCCGGCAAGACGGGGACCTCGGAGAAGACGGAGATCAAGACCAGCCAGGAGTACATCGCCTCCTACTGTGGATTTGCCCCGGCCGACGACCCTCAGATTGCCATGCTGGTGTTCTACGACGAGCCGCACGGCCCGAACGGATATTACGGAAGCCCGGTTGCCGGGCCGACCTTCCTCAAGACGATGACGGAGATTCTGCCCTACCTCGGCGTGGAGCCGAAATATACGGCGGCGGAGCTGGAAAAGCTGGACGGCACGGCCCCGGACCTGATTGGCAAGAGCATTGAGGAAGCCAAGACTGTGGCGGCTGCGGGCCACCTGACCACGAAGGTGTTCGGCAGCGGCAAAAAGGTCGTTTCCCAGGTGCCCGCCCCCGGGAAGACCATGCCGAAGAACGGGACCATCGTTTTGTTCGCGGACAGCTCCGGTTCCTCGCGCACGGTCGACGTTCCGACCCTTACCGGCATGTCGCTTTCCGCGGCCAACCAGAAGGCCGCGGAGGCCGGCGTGAACATCAGCATCACGGGCGCGGCGCTGACGGGGTCGAACGCGGTTTCCACGTCGCAGGACATCTCGCCGGGCACGAAGGTCCAGCCGGGGACCGTCGTGACGGTCACATTCAGCGAATCCAATCAGGTCGCGTGACTGGATTTCCGCAGTTGGAAGGAGAGGCGTTTTGGTGTCTGAATTCAAGCCTTTGGGCAAAATCATTGTGGTCGCCGGGGAAGCCAGCAGGGAAGCGGTTTACCTGAAACGCATCCTCTCGTACGGCGGGAAGAAGAATATCGCCGTTGCCGATTCCGCCGCGGCCGCCCCGGAAGGGCCGCAGGCGACGGTCCTCCTTCTGACAGACAGGCCGGGGCCGGCCGCGCACGCCGAAAAATTCGCCGTCTGCGTCATGGAATATTCCCTCGCGCAGGATCCCCGGCTTTCCGGCCTGCGGAACACCGTCACGTATTCCGTAGACCGGAACGGCGCCGACTTCACGGCGAGGAACGTCCGTCTGACGCAGGACGGCCACGCGGCGTTCGAAATCGTCGGGGTCGGCATCATCGGCCGGGTCAGGCTCAGAACGGGCGACACCGCCGCCGTTCCGCCGGCCCTCGCCGCTTCGACGGCCGCCATCGCGGCCGGCGTTCCGTTTGCGGAAGTGCTGGAAGCGCTGAACGGTATGAATCTCGACGATTTGTAAAAAATAGGCACGGAAAAGCGCCAAAACAGGAAAAGGTGGAACGGTTCAATGAATCTGGTCTGGACGGCTGCGGCCGCGGTCATCGCTTTCGGCGTGACCGCCCTGCTCGGCAAATGGGTGGTCCCGTTTCTGCATAGAATCAATTTCGGGCAGACAATCCGGGAATCGGGCCCGACCTGGCACAGCCGGAAAAACGGAACGCCCACGATGGGGGGAATCCTCTTCATCGCGGGCATCGTTCTGGCCGTCGCCGTATGTGTGCCGGGGTATTTCAGGGCCGCCTCGAAAAGTCCCTACGAGCTTGCCATGTACGCGAAGATCGCGGGCGGGCTGCTCATGGCCTGCGGCTTCGGCCTGATCGGCTTTATCGACGACTATATCAAGGTCGTCAAGAAGCGCAACCTCGGGCTGAACGTCAGGCAGAAGCTGGTCCTTCAGTTTGCCGTCGCGGGCGGGTATCTCTATTCCCTGTACCGCTCCGGCAGCGGCAGCAAAATGCTGGTGCCGTTCGCAGGCGCCGTCGACTGGGGCGTGTGGTACTGGGTTGCGGCGCTGCTCGGGATTGTCGGCATGGTGAACGCGGTCAATTTTACCGACGGCATCGACGGCCTGAACGCCTCCGTGACCTTTTTTGTCTCGGCGTCCTTCCTCGTGATTGCGGGCGCGATGCGCCTTGTGCCGGTCGGAATTTTCGCGGCTGCCGCTGCGGGCGGCTGCCTGGGGTTCCTCGTGTGGAACTTTAACCCCGCGAAGGTGTTCATGGGCGACACGGGCTCGCTTTTCCTCGGCGGCGTCGTGTGTGCCCTTGGTTTTGCGCTGAATCTTCCGGTCCTGATTCTGCTGATCGGCATCGTCTATCTTGCCGAGATTCTCTCCGTCGTGCTGCAGGTCAGCTATTTCAAGGCGACGCACGGCAGGCGGCTGTTCAAGATGAGCCCCATCCACCACCACTTTGAGCTGTGCGGGTGGAGCGAGAAGAAAATCTGCGCCGTTTTCAGCTTCGTCACTCTGCTTGCCGGCGCGGCGGGCGCGCTGCTGACGGCTTACGGGCTGTAAGGGCCTGCAGAAAACGACAGATTCGGCGCGCCGCGTATGGTTAAATGGAGTTTAGCGCCTGGGAAAGGGGGAAATCCGGAATGACAAACGTACCGGCGGCGAGAAACACCGCAACGGGCAACACGGCGGAACGCGAGCGGCGGGAGATGCACAGCGAGGGAAAGGCGCGGAAAAAATTCCGGCTTTTTTCCATCCGCGAAGGCATGGACCTGCCCTTTCTGTTTCTGACGCTTGTGCTGCTGGTCATCGGCCTTGTCATGATGTTTTCCGCCAGCTATGCCTACGCCTACTACCATTTCGGCAACAGCTATTATTTTATCGAGCGGCAGGCCGTGTTCGCCGTGCTGGGCGTTATCGCCATGATTGCCCTCTCTTATTTCGACTATCACCATCTGCATAAATTTGCGATTCCGATTCTGCTTTTTTCCTTTATGCTTCTGGTCGTGGTGCGTTTTATGCCCGCCCAAAGCGGCGTGCACCGATGGATCACGCTCGGCCCCCTCGGTCAGTTCCAGCCCTCCGAGATTGCGAAATTCGCGATTGTGCTCATCTTTGCGCACCTGATTTCGCTGAACTTCAACCGGATGGACACGTTCCGGTACGGCGTGCTGCCGTACCTTCTCATCCTCGGCGCCACGGCGGTGCTGCTTTTATGGGAGCCGCACGTCTCCGCCACCGTCATCATCCTGGTGCTCGGCGCCGTGATGCTTTTTATCGGCGGGGTCCGCCTGCGCTGGTTCGGCGCGGCGTTCGGGGCTGTCGGCGCCGCGCTCTTTTACCTTATCGTCGTTAAAAAGGAGTTCAGCTACGCGAACACCCGCATCGTCGGCTGGCTCGATCCGTTCACGAACGCGAGCCAGGAGCTGATCGACAAGACGTACCAGACGCGCCAGTCGCTGTACGCAATCGGTTCCGGCGGGCTGCTCGGGCTCGGCCTCGGCCAGTCGAGGCAGAAATTCCTTTATCTGCCGGAGCCGCAGAACGATTTTATCTTCGCCATCGTCTGCGAGGAGCTCGGCTTCATCGGCGCGCTGATCATCGTCGCGCTGTTCGCCATGCTGGTCTGGCGCGGCATCAGCATTTCCCTGCGCGCGAAGGACAAATTTGGCATGCTGCTTGGCATCGGCCTTGTGCTTCAGGTCGGCCTGCAGGTGATCCTGAACATCGCCGTCGTGACCAACACCATCCCGAACACCGGCATCAGCCTGCCGTTCTTCAGTTACGGAGGCACTTCGCTCGTCGTCCTTCTCGCCGAGATGGGCATCGTGCTTTCCATCTCGCGAACGTCCTCCATTGAGAAAACATAGACCGACTGGGTCAGAAACAGGAGTCCTGAAAATGAAAGTTTTGTTTGCCGGCGGAGGTACCGCCGGACATATCAACCCGGCGCTGGCGATCGCGGGCTGCCTGCGCGAGCAGGAGCCGGACGTGCAGATCCTCTACGTCGGCGCGAAAGGCGGCATGGAAGAAAAGCTCGTTCCCGCCGCCGGCTACGGGTTCAGGAGCATCACGGTCGCCGGCTTTCAGCGGAAGCTGAGCTTCAGGAACCTGCGCAGGAATGCGGCCGCCCTCGTCCATGTTTTTACCGCGAGCGGCGAATCGCGCTCCATCCTCCGCAGCTTTTCGCCGGACATCTGCGTCGGCACGGGCGGCTACGTCGCGGGGCCGGTCATCCGCGAGGCGGAAAAAATGGGCATCCCGGCCGTGATTCACGAGCAGAACGCGTATCCCGGCGTGACGAACCGGATGCTCGCGAAGCGGGCGGACCGCGTGATGCTGGCCGTCGCGGACGCGCAGAAATACCTGCCGGACGGCTCCCGCTGCGTGCTGACCGGCAACCCCGTGCGGCAGGAAATCGTCCGCGCCGACCGCGGACAGGCCCGCAAAAAGCTCGGGCTGGACGGCCGCCCCCTGATTCTTTCCTTTGGCGGCAGCCTCGGAGCCCGCAAAATCAACGAAGCGGCCGCGGATCTTCTGGTCAGAAGCGCGCAGAGCGGCCGGTTTCAGCATATCCACGGCTACGGGCAGTGGGGGACATGGTTTCCGGGGCTTTTAAAGGAAAAAGGGCTTGACCCTGCCGTCCACCCGGAGATTTCCGTACGGGAATACATCGGCGACATGCCGGACTGCCTCGCCGCGGCGGACCTCGTCATCTGCCGCGCCGGCGCCATCACCTTAAGCGAGCTGCAGGCCGTCGGGCGCGCCGCCGTTCTGATCCCTTCCCCGAACGTGGCCGAGAACCACCAGTACCACAACGCCATGGCAATGGTGAACCGCGGCGCCGCAGCCATTCTGGAGGAAAAGGACCTGAGCGGCCCGGCCCTGTGCGCGAAGGTGGAAGAGCTTTTCGCAAAGCCGGAAACCATTGCCGGCCTTGCCGCCAACGCGCGGAAGATGGCCATCACGGACTCGTGCGAAAGGATCTGCAAAATCATACGCGAAGTGCTCGCGCAGGCGCGCTAGGCGCCGTCGGAACCGCAATGCCCTCACCAGCATAATATATTGACAGATTCTATGGGGGTGTTGCTATGCCGAAGCTGTTGGTCTGCGGAGCAAAAAAGCTGGAGGGCCAGATCCAGATCCACGGGGCAAAAAACAGTACGCTGCCTCTTATGGCGGCGTCTCTTATCTGCAACGGGCAATGCGTGCTACATAACTGCCCGTCGTTATCGGACGTGGACACGTCCATCCGTATTCTCCGTCACCTCGGGTGCAAAGTGGAACGCGAAAACGGGACCGTCGTCATCGACCCCACTTCCGCCGACCATTCCGACATCCCGGACCACCTGATGCGCGAGATGCGCTCGTCCATCATTTTTCTCGGGGCTATTGTCAGCCGCGCCGGCCGGGCCCTTCTTTCGTTCCCCGGCGGATGCGAGCTGGGGCCGCGCCCGATTGACCTGCATCTTTCTGCCCTGCGGAAAATGGGCGTCGTGATCGACGAAGACCACGGCTGCCTGAACTGTTCCGCCCCGAACGGAATCCGAGGCGCCGTTGTCACCCTGGCGTTCCCCAGCGTCGGCGCGACGGAGAACATTATCATCGCCGCCGCGACCGCGAAAGGCAACACCGTCGTCAACAACGCCGCAAGGGAGCCGGAGATCTGCGACCTGGCGGACTTTCTCAATGCCTGCGGCGCGAAGATCCGCGGCGCGGGCGGCAGCACGATCTTCATCCAGGGCGTGGAGAAGCTTTCCGGCTGCGAGCACACGGTCATCCCGGACCGCATCGCCGCCGCCACCTATCTCGCCGCCGCGGCGGTCACGGGCAGCACGCTGACGGTTTCGAGCGTCGTGCCGGAGCACCTCGAGCCCATCATCCCGGTCCTGGAAGAAAGCGGCTGCCGGCTTGAGATCGGAAGCGAAAGCGTCCGGATCTCCGCGCCGGAGCGCCTTCACAGGATCAAAAGCATCCGGACCATGCCGTACCCGGGCTTCCCGACCGACGCGCAGGCCCCGGTCATGGCGATGGTCACGACCGCGGACGGAACGAGCATGTTCGTCGAAAATATCTTTGAAAGCCGCTACAAGCATGTCGGGGAGCTGCTCCGCCTGGGCGCGAACATCAAGGTGGAAGGGCGCGTCGCGGTTGTCGACGGCGTGGATCGCCTCTCCGGCGCGCCGGTGGAGGCGACGGACCTGCGCGGCGGCGCGGCGCTTGTCGTGGCGGCGCTGGCGGCGCAGGGTGTGACGGAGATCACCGGCCTGCACCACCTGGACCGCGGGTATGAGAACATCGAAAAGAATCTGGCCATGCTTGGCGCCGACATCAGGCGGGTCTGAGCGGCCATGCGGGAGAAAGCAAATGAGCAACGGATACAACAATCGCCGCATAGAACCGCCGCGGCAGGATAACCGTTCCGCAGGCGCGTACCGTCCCGTTCCCCGTAGGGACGCGCAGCCGGCGGATCTGGCCGCCGCGGCGCAGCGGCGCGCAGAGCGGAGAAGAAAGCACCGAAGGCACGTTCTGGCCGTCTTTTACCTGTCGATGTTCGTGCTGGTCTGCTCCGCCGCGGTCGTGCTGTCCCTGACCGTGCTGTTCAAAATCTCTCAGGTAGAGGTCACCGGGTCTTCCCGCTACTCCGCGCAGCAGATTCTTCAGGCGAGCGGGGTCAAAACAGGGGACAACCTGTTCCTTCTCCGCACGGGGCAGGCGTCGGCAAAAATCAAGTCGAAGCTGCCGTACCTTGGAACAGTGAACGTTTCCCGGCGGCTCCCGTCGGCCGTTTCCATCCACGTGGAGGAAGATTCCGTCAGCGGGGCCATCGAATCCGGGGGAAAATACATTATAGCGGGCGGGCAGGGGCGCGTGCTCGAAATTGCGTCGAAGCCTCCCTCCGGCTGCACGCTTCTGAAAGGGCTGGCGGTCAAAACGGCTGAGCCCGGCAAGGCCGTCGTGTACAGGGACGCCAACACGGCAGGCGTCTTTCAAAACGTCATGGAGGCGCTCGGGAAAAGCGGGATCGGCAAGATCACGTCGGTGGATTTTTCGCAGTCCTACCGCATCCTCGTGCTTTATGACGGAAGGATCTCCATCAACCTCGGCATGCCGTCCGATCTGGACTACAAGCTGAACTTCGCAAAGGTCCTTCTGGCCGAAAAAATCAAAAGCAGCGAGCGCGGGACGCTGGACATGTCGGTCGTCCCGGACACGGACAAGGCCTATTTCGACCCGGATTACGGCTCTTCCTCCTCCGCGGCGTCCTCCGGCGGCTGAAGAACGCGCAGGCACTCAAACGCGGCTGCGCGCCGCAAAAAAAGCGATTGAAATTGCACATAAAAAGTGTATAATTAGTTCTGTAACCATTTGGAAATATCCCTGGAATGATTCTGAGATTCCTGTCATTCCGGATATACTGATAAGGGGGATGCGGCAGATGCCTTTTGAAATTGACAACGATTTCGACAATGTCGTTCAGATAAAGGTGATCGGCGTTGGCGGCGGCGGCGGAAACGCGGTCGACCGCATGGTCACCATGGGCGTGCAGGGTGTTGAATTCATCAGCGTGAATACGGACAGGCAGGCGCTTTACCGCTCCAAGGCGACGCAGAAAATCCAGATCGGCGAAAAAGTCACCCACGGCAAGGGGGCCGGCTCCAAGCCGGAGATGGGCCAGAAGGCCGCCGACGAAAGCCGCGAGGCCATTGCCGCGGCCATCCGCGGGAGCGACATGGTGTTCATCACCGCCGGCATGGGCGGCGGCACCGGGACCGGCGCGGCCCCCATTGTGGCGGAGATCGCCCACGACATGGGGGTGCTGACCGTCGGCATTGTGACGAAGCCCTTCGACTTTGAAGGCCGCCGCCGCATGGAACAGGCGGAAAGCGGCATCACCGCCCTCAAAGAGCACGTCGATTCCCTCGTTGTCATCCCGAACGAAAGGCTGAAGCTTGTCAGCGAGCAGCGCATCACGCTGCTGAACGCTTTCTCCATTGCGGACGACGTGCTCCGGCAGGGCGTGCAGAGCATTTCGGATCTTATCAAACTGCCCGGCCTTGTCAACCTGGACTTTGCCGACGTCACCGCCGTCATGAAGGACGCCGGGTACGCGCACATGGGCGTGGGCAGGGCCTCCGGCAAGGATAAGGCCGAGGCCGCCGCCAATATGGCCATCTCGAGCCCCCTGTTGGAAACGGCCATCAACGGCGCCAAGGGCGTCATCATCAACATCACCTCTTCGCCGGACATCGGCCTCGACGAGATTGAGACGGCTTCTTCCATGATTGCGGAGCAGGCCCACGAGGACGCGAACATCATCTGGGGCGCCGCGTTCGACGAAGACATGGACGACGAAATGAGCGTCACGGTCATCGCGACCGGATTTTCCACAAACGGCGCGGAGCCTTCGTTCCATGCCGCGGCGGAAGAGAAGGCCGCCGCGAAGGCGGACGACAAGAGCCAGGCCGCGGACGCCGCCGCTGCGGAGGACGACGATTTCACCGACATCATGCAGATCTTCAGCCGGAAGACCTGAAAATACATAAAAACGCAATAAAAAAAGCGGGCGGTTATTCCCCGCTTTTTCTGTTCTCTGCGAAACTGTCAAAAACACCGGAAACAGTCTGAATTCCTGCTTTTTAGGCTTTCAGGGGCTGTCTTGCAAAATCACGGCGCAAATTATCCCTCTTGCGCTTGCAATCTCTTCTTTCTGTGCTATAATAGCTCATGGAGCAAATCGGCACCAAAGGGGGTGGCATTGTGAAACCTGGCCCATCGCGAAGTCGCAACAAAAAATTTAATAGAGGAGATGGACACAATGCTATCCTATTACAAATCGATCGACGACCGGATGACGCGTCTGTCCGCGAGCGAGCCGGGCTGCTGGATCGACTGTGTCGCGCCTGACGACGGAGAAGTCAATTTTCTGATTTCCTCCTTCGGCATTGAGCCGGATTTTTTCCGCGCCGCAATGGACGAAGAGGAGTCTTCCCATATCGACCATGAAAATGAAAACACCCTCATCGTAATCGACGTTCCGCTCGTTGAGAAAAAGGGCAAGGATATCCTTTACTCCACCATGCCGCTCGGCGTTATTCTGACTGAGAAAAACGTCATCACCGTTTCCATCAAAGAGAATTCGGTCGTGGAAGAGTTTGCCCAGGGCCTTGTGCGCGGGGTGCAGACGAACCTGAAAACCAGGTTCGTCCTGCTTATCATGCTGCGCGTGGCGACGCGTTACCTGCAGTACCTGAAGCAGATTGACAAAATCAGCAATCACGTTGAAACAGAGCTTCGCCAGTCCATGCAGAATTCCGAGCTGATGCAACTGCTGGACATTGAAAAATCGCTGGTCTATTTTTCTTCTTCCCTCAAGGGCAACGAGATTACCCTCGAGAAGATCATGCGCGGGCGGGTGATTAAGCTGTATGAAGACGATCAGGATCTGCTGGAGGACGTGCTGATTGAGGTCAAGCAGGCCATTGAAATGTCGAGCATTTATCTCAACATCCTTTCCGGCACCATGGACGCGTTCGCTTCCGTGATTTCAAACAACCTGAACATCGTCATGAAAGTCCTCGCATCGCTCACGCTGCTGATTTCCGTTCCGACCATTATCTCCGGAATTTACGGGATGAACGTCGGGAATATCCCGCTTGCCAATTTCTGGTTCCCGGTCGTCCTTTCGCTGGCGCTCATGGCGGGCGGTTTTGTCCTGCTGAAACGGAAAAAGCTGCTGTAAGCGCGATGCCCGATATTTTGTATTTTGAATAGTGGCGGCCCGGACGCCGCCGATCTTTTCAGGGAGCCGCGCGGGCGGTTCCCTGCTTTTACATGGCACCGGGACCATACGGTGCCGGCAGAAGGGAGTTTTACCTGTGAAAGAAATTGTCGTCAATACGGAAAATATGGCGCAGGCCGCCGCAGCGCTTCATGCCGGCGACAGGGTCCTGCTGAGCGGGACGGTCTACACGGCGCGCGACGCGGCGCATAAAAGGATCTTCGAGCTGCTTGACCGGGGGGAGAAGCTTCCGTTCGGGCTTTCCGGTGCCACGATTTACTACGCCGGGCCGACGCCGACGCCGCCGGGCAGGCCCATCGGCTCCTGCGGGCCGACCACTTCGGCGCGCATGGACCCCTATGCGCCCCGCCTTCTGGACCTGGGCCTCAAGTGCATGGTGGGGAAGGGCGGCAGGTCCGGGCAGGTCATCGGGGCCATCCGCCGCAACCGGGCGGTCTATCTCTGCGCGATCGGCGGGGCCGGCGCCCTTGCCGCAAAGTGCGTGACCGCCATGGAAGTCATCGCGTTTGACAACCTGGGCTGCGAATCCGTAAAAAGGCTGACGGTGAAAGATTTTCCGCTGATTGTGGCCATCGACTGCCACGGCGGCAACCTTTTTGAGGGCTCAAAATGAACCGGGCGCTGATACGCCTCCTCGCGGGCAAAAACCGTGACGCGGGGGAAGCGACCCGTGAAAGACTCGGCCGGGCGGCCGGTGCCGTGGGGATCGGCACCAACCTTCTGCTGTTCTGCATCAAAATTTTTGCGGGCACCGTTTCGCACAGCATCGCCATTACCGCGGACGCCGTCAACAACCTGAGCGACTGCGTTTCTTCCGTCATTACGATTGTGGGCTTCCGGCTGTCGGCGAAGCCCGCCGATCAGGAGCACCCGTTCGGGCACGCGCGCTTTGAATATGTGAGCGGGCTTTTTGTTTCCATTCTGGTCTTTATCGTAGGCTTTCAGTTTGCACGGGATTCTTTCGGCAAGATCTTTCAGCCGGAACAGACGGAATTCAGCACCGCCGCGGTGGTGATCCTGTTCGTTTCGGTGCTTGTCAAGCTCTGGCAGGGCTCGTTTTACAAGGCGGTGGGGAACCGCATCCATTCCGATTCCCTGCTGGCCACGGCCGCGGACAGCAGAAGCGACGTGCTTTCGACCGGCGTCGTCCTGCTCGGCTCGCTGATTGCCCGCTTTACGGGCTATAACCTCGACGGGTACCTCGGCATTGCGGTGGCCGCCCTTATCATGGTGACCGGCTGCCAACTGATTCACAAGGCGACGGATACGCTGCTTGGGGAGGCGCCGCCGAAAGCCCTGGTGGACGACATCTACAAAACAATCAAGGGATACGACGGCATTCTGGGGATTCACGACCTTGCCGTGCACAACTACGGGCCGGGCCGCTGTTTTGCCTCGGTGCACTGCGAGGTGCCCGCCGAGCGGGACATCCTTCTCAGCCACGACATCATCGACAACATCGAGCACGATTTTCTTGCGGACAAAGGCATCCACCTGGTCGTCCACATGGACCCCATCGTGACCGACAACCCGAAGACCAACGAGCTGAAGACCCGGGTCCTTGCACTCGTCCGCGAGATTTCGGCTGACATCACGATTCACGACTTCCGGGTCGTCTGGGGCCCCACCCACGCGAACCTGGTGTTCGACGTGTGCGTGCCGTTCGGCTTCCGGATGGACGACGAGCAGCTCACGCAGGCCGTGACGGACGGAATCCGGAAGCTTGACCCCAGCTATTACCCGGTCGTCACCGTCGACCACGATTACGTGCCGGTGTGACGCGCGGCGCGCGCCGCAATAAAAAATTAACAATTTTGGCCCTTGAAATTTCGCCCGGAATGGTTTAGTATAAGAATTAGCACTTGGACACAAAGAGTGCTAATTCTTTTTTTAACAAGAGGAGAACGGCTATGGCAGTCAAACAGTTTAAAACGGAGTCCAAGCGGATTCTGGATTTGATGATCAATTCCATTTATACGCATAAGGAAATTTTTCTCCGCGAGCTGATCTCGAACGCCAGCGACGCAATTGACAAGCTCTATTACAAGGCGCTTTCGGAAGGCAGCACCGGCCTGAACCGCGACGATTTCGTCATCCGCATTGTGCCCGACAAAGAAAAGGGCACGCTGACCGTTACGGACAACGGCTGCGGCATGACGAAGGAAGAGCTTGAGACGAACCTCGGCACCATCGCCAAAAGCGGTTCCCTGAATTTTAAGCAGGACATGCAGCCGAAAGAGGATATTGAGATCATCGGGCAGTTCGGCGTCGGCTTTTACTCCGCGTTCATGGTGGCGAAGCATGTGACCGTCCGCAGCAAAGCGTTCGGCAGCGAGGAAGCCTGGCAGTGGGAATCCTCCGGTTCGGCGGGCTACACGGTCGGGCCGTGCGACAGGCAGGACCGCGGCACGGAGATCGTGCTTGAGATGAAGCCCGACGCGGACGACGAGAAATACAGCGAGTTCCTCGACGCCTACCGCCTCAAGGGCCTTGTCAAAAAATATTCCGACTACATCCGCTACCCCATCAAGATGGACGTGGAAAAGAGCCGCCTCAAAGAGGGCAGCAAAGACGAGTATGAAACGTATACCGAGAACGAGACCCTGAACAGCATGGTCCCGCTCTGGCGCAAAAATAAAAACGAGATCACCGAGGAAGAGTACAACGAGTTCTACAAAAACAAGTTTTCAGACTACGAGGACCCGGCGAAGACCGTCCATATGTACACGGAAGGCGCTTCGACCTTCCACGCCCTGCTGTACATCCCGTCCCACGCGCCGTTCAACTATTACACGCGCGACTACGAAAAGGGCCTGCAGCTGTATTCCAACGGCGTCCTGATCATGGACAAGTGTGCCGATCTGCTGCCGGATTATTTCAGCTTTGTGCGCGGCCTGGTGGATTCGCAGGATCTTTCGCTCAACATTTCGCGCGAGATGCTGCAGCACGACCGCCAGCTCAAGCTGATTGCGGAGCGCATCGAAAAGAAAATCCGCTCGGAGCTGGAAACCATGCTGAAAAACAGCCGGGAGGAGTACGAGAAGTTCTTCAAGAATTTCGGACTCCAGCTCAAATACGGCATTTACCAGGACTACGGCCTGCACAAAGACGTTCTGCAGGACCTGCTGCTGTTCTATTCCTCCAGCGAAAAGAAGCCGGTCACGCTGAAAGAATACGCCGACCGCATGAAAGAGGACCAGAAGTACATCTACTATGCCTGTGCCGACACCGTGGAGCGCGCCGACCTTCTGCCGCAGGCGGACGCCGTGAAGGAGCACGGGTATGAGATCCTGTACCTGACCGACCCGGTGGACGAATTCGCAATCCAGATGCTGATGAAGTACGGCGAAAAGGAATTCCGCTCCGTTGCCGCCGACGACCTCGGCCTCGAGACCGAGGAAGAAAAGAAAGAGGCCGCCCAGAAGGTCGAGGAAAACAAAGAGATGCTCGCCTTCCTCAAGGATTCCCTGGACGGCAAGGTCAGCAGCGTCGTCCTTTCGCAGAAGCTGAAGACCCACCCGGTGTGCCTCTCGACAAACGGGGCCATCTCTATGGAGATGGAAAAGGTTCTGAACTCCATGCCGAACGCGCAGAACGAAAAGGTCAAGGCGCAGCGCGTACTGGAAATCAACGCCTCGCACCCGATTTTCCAGAAGCTGTGCGACCTGTACCAGAGCGACAAGGACAGGCTGAAAACGTACGCCTCGCTGCTCTATACGCAGGCGCTGCTCATTGAGGGCGTCGCCATCGAGGACCCCGTCGAGTATTCCAATGAAATCTGCGACCTGATGGTCGGGCCGTGACCGGCGGGACCGCCGAAAAATCCCCGCGCTTCAGGAATCTGTTCCTGCGGCGCGGGGATTTTACCATATCGTTCTGCGGCTTTGGAACCGGAAGTTGAAAAACGCGTAAAATTCTGATACACTGTTCTAAGTGAAAAATTGGAAATAACGGGACCCGCCGCCCGATCGGGAAGCGGCCGGCGCCGTTCCGGACAAACCGTCAAAATGCAGGGAGGTTCGGGTATGTCGGATTCGCTCATCACAAAAAAAGCGCTGGCTTCCGCTTTGAAGCAACTGATGGAGAAGAAGAGCTTTGAGAAGATCACGGTTTCCGACATTGCGGAGGAGTGCGGCCTGAACCGGCAGACGTTCTACTATCATTTTCAGGACAAGTACGACCTCGTCAACTGGGTGTTCTACAACGACGTGGTCGCGCGGGTGCTGCATAACGATCCTTACGCAAACTGGAGCGAAGTGATGCTCGACGTGCTCTGCAGCATGCGGCAGAACAAGTCTTTCTACATAAAGGCGCTCAACACGTCCGGGCAGAACGCCTTTCAGGACTATTTTTTCAGCGTGACGAAAGACATCCTGATCGAAATCATCGAAGAGACCGAGACGGTGAGGGGCAGGGTCGATCTGGACGAAGGGGACAAGAACTACCTGGCCGAATTCTGCGCCTACGGGCTTGTGGGACTGACGATACAGTGGGCGCGCGGCGGCATGAAGGAGTCGCCGCAGCAGATTGTCGAAAGGCTCAGGCGGCTGATCGGCGGCGAGGGCGCCGCGGGCCTGCCTCATCTGTTCGGCAGGGCGGCCGACCCGCCCGAAACGCCCGGGCAGCGCAGGGATTAATGCTTTACGCTGAGGCTGTACCGCGCGTGCAGCCTTTTTCTGCCGAAGAACAGGTAGCCCCGCCCGCCGAATTCGAAGCAGTTCTGCACGGTGCGGTCCAGGGTTTCGTCCGCAAGGACGGGGATCCGCTGGAAGATCCGGGTCTTCTTTACGATTTCTCTGATTTTGCGCTCATAGGCTTTCCCTTCTGCGCTTTTTCCGCAGGAGTACCAGCCGAACAGACAGCCGGCCCGGCCGGCGTAGTCCAGAAAATGGCGGCCGCAGCTTGCTTCGCCGCGCGCGCTGTCCACCAGCGCCGAGAACCCGAACATGCAGCGGTATTTTTTCAGCAGGGAAAAGGCCTTTCCGTTCCCGCGGCAGAATTCCGCCTCCGGCAGGTCGGTGCGGATTTTTACCGCGGTGATGATGTTTTTCGCCTCGGCCGCCCTGCGCGCGAAGTCGTCGTCGATCTCCTGCGCCTCGGGAAGCAGATAGAAAACGCAGTCCCGGTTCTGCCGGCAGAGGTCGAAAAGGGTGTCGCGGTGCGTCAGCAGCCTGTGTCCGTACAGAACGAAAAAGTAGGCGCTTTTCTCTTTCCCCGACCGCACGGCGGCCTGCGCGCCGCCGTCCCATCCGGCGGGCGCCGTGCGGTGCTCCTCCGGCTGGGCGGCGTGCTCCGCATTCCCCGAGGGCATTCTGTTGAAAAGAAGATTGGTGCCGACGGCCTTTATCGTCTGAAGGTCCACGTGCTTCACCATGAAAAGAAGAAAGCGGAGCAGGCCGCGCCAGTTTTCTTCCAGAATCTTTCTGAGCTGGGAAAAACTGATATTTTCCGCGCCTTCGCCGGCGTAGTTTTCAAAAGAGTCCATCGCGTTCCGGATGCTCCGGCCCGGATTATTGCGCATGTCGCGCAGCGTCATGACAATTGTCGCGCCGATTGTCGCGCGTTTCAAGGCGTTCTCATAAGGCATGGCTAACAATCACCTCAATTTAACTATACAGACGGCGGGGCGGGGTGCAAATAGACAATTGCGGCTTTCTGTCAGAAAAAAGGCCAAAGTTTTGTATTTTTTAACTGGTGAGCGAAAGCACCAATAATTTTTCGGCGCCGCAGTTCAATCTGTGGGATTTTTATCTTTCCTATTTGCCCGTTTATGATATACTGAAAAGCGGTGAAAGACTGATTTCAGGCGCCGGCCCAGAGGCCGGCGGAAAGAAAGGGAATAAAGCTCATGCAGGCCGCTTCGCTGTCCATCCTTGCTCCGGTCAAAAATGTGGAAAACGAGATTTCGGGGATCCTCCGGTTTGCCGCCGAGCAGACCGAAGGGCTTGAGACGGAATTCATCGTCGTCGACATGGGCTCTTCCGACCGTACCGTGCTGCAGGCCGTGTGGCTGATGAAGAAGCTGGGGCTGCACGGGTTCGTCATCCAGAACGGCCCTTCGCTCGTGCCGGAAGCGCTGAACACCGCTATTCAGAAATCCGGCGGGGCATACGTGAGCTTCCTTTTTTCGCGCAGGCTCTACAGCGGGTTTGCGAAGCCCCTGCTTGAAGCCGCCGAGCGCTCGCAGGCCGACCTCGTGTTCGGCTGCATGGGGAAGGACGAAATCCGCGCGGCGGAGCGGCGCATCGTGAGCAGCGCCGTCCGCCAGCCGGACGGCGCCTGGTTTGCCCGGGCGACCCTGCGGCGCTCCGTTTCGCCGGACCTTGCCGCGGTTTTGATCCGCCGTTCGTTCCTGATGGAAAGCGGCTTGCTTTTTTCGGAGTCCTGCGCATACGGGTATGCCGAGGAATTCCTGCTCCGCTGCTTCCTTTCCGCTTCCTCCGTGCTGCAGGCCCCCGTGCTGCTGGTGCGGGACGCGACCTTTGAACTGAAGCGCGGCCGGCAGGGACCGGTGGGGTGGAACGTCTTTCAGCGCGTGCAGGCCGCGCTGCACGTCAGAGAGACCGCGCACGCCGGGGCGGCGGACGACGCGGAGCTGCTCCGCTTGCTCGAGAAGGACAAAATCCCCAGAACGGTCATGGGCTGCGTGGATGTCGTCATGCGGGAGGGGAAGACGTTCCCCCAGGTCAGGCGCTATCTTTCGGAGAGCGGCTACGACCGGTTGCTGACGACGGACGGCAGAACGGAAAAAGAGCTCAGGCGCCGCGTCTTCGTCTGGAAGACCGCCCCGTGGCTGTACCGCCCGTAACGCCCGGTGCGGCTTTGCTTCTCCGGTTTGGCCGGCGCCTTGGGCGCCGGCCTGTTTTCCTTGCAGGAATCCGGCGTCCATGCTATAATAAATGCCAAACCATTTGCCGGCAATTGGAGGGGTTTCCGCTTGGCAGACAATTTTTCCGGGCTTCCGTCTTCCCCGCAGCACTCCCAGGAATTTTATATCGCGCAGGTCGCCGGAATCATGCGGACCCGCAGGCGCGGCGCCGTTCCCATGGCGCTTGTGAGGACCTACGGCTGCCAGCAGAACGTGGCGGACAGCGAGAAGCTGATGGGCCTGCTGTCTCGGATGGGCTTTTCGTTCACCGAGGACCCCGAGCAGGCGGATTTCATCGCGTTCAACACCTGCGCGGTGCGCGGCCATGCGGAAAACCGCGTGTTCGGCAACGTCGGGGCGCTGAAGGACCTCGCGCGCCGGCACCCGTCCGCACTTATCGCCGTGTGCGGCTGCATGATGGAGGAGAAGGAAGCGTCCGAGCATATCCGCCGCAAATTCCCGTTTGTCGGGCTCGTTTTCGGCACCCACGTGCTGCACCGTTTTCCGGAGCTGCTGTGGACCGCTCTGACGGCCGGCCGGCGCGTGTTCGAGCGCGGGGACGAACGGGAGGACGCCGAAATCATCGAGGGGCTTCCGGTCCGCCGCGGGAACGGCGTCCGCGCGTGGCTGACCGTGATGGTCGGCTGCGACAACTTCTGTTCCTACTGCATCGTTCCGTACGTGCGCGGCCGCGAAAGAAGCCGGGAGCCGGAGGCAGTCCTGCGGGAATTCCGCGACATTGTGGCCCACGGCTACCACGATATCACGCTTCTGGGGCAGAACGTCAACTCTTACGGCAAAAAGCTGCCGGAACCCGTCAGCTTTTCGCAGCTTCTGCGGACGCTCGACGAGGTGGAGGGCGACTACCGCCTGCGCTTCATGACCTCACACCCGAAAGACGCGACGTGCGAGCTGATTGACACCATGGCGTCGGGCCGGCATATCAGCCATCACTTGCACCTGCCGGTGCAGTCCGGCTGCGACCGGATTCTGAAGGCGATGAACCGCGGTTACACGAAGGAAAAATACCTCTCCCTTGTGGAGTACGCGAAAGAAAAAATTCCGGATCTTTCGCTGACGACGGACATTATCGTGGGTTTTCCCGGGGAAACTTATGAGGAATTCCGCGAGACGGTTGAGCTTGTGAAAGAAGTCGGCTACACCTCGCTCTTTACCTTTATCTATTCCCCGCGCGAGGGCACGCGGGCGGCAAAGCTGCCTGACCCCGTTCCGCAGGAGGAGAAGGCCCGCTGGCTGCAGGAGCTCTGCGCCGAGCAGGAGCAAATCTCCGCCGCGCGCTGCGCCGCGGAGATAGGCAAAGTCCGCCGCGTGCTCGTGGAGGAGCAGAACCCGAAGACCGGCCTTCTCTGCGGCAGGACCGACGGCAACGTCATTGTGAATTTTCCCGGGGAGGCTGCGCTGGTCGGCAGCTTTGCGGAGGTCGGAATCACCTCCGCGCGCAATTGGATTCTGGGCGGCGAGAAGGTCCCGGCGGGCGTATGAACCTGTGATTCAATATTTAAATATAGATAATGGAAAAGATTTAAAGGAGAGCTTTATGGATATCATCAATTCGGCCCGTGAAATCGGCAAAGAGCTTCAGAAGGACGAGCGCTACCTTAAAATGCGCATCGCGCTGCAGGCGGCGGACGAGGACGAAAAGCTTCAGGACTTAATCGGCAATTACAACCTCAAGCGGATGTCGCTGCAGAACGAGCTGCAGAAACCCGAGCGCGACGAAGACAAGGTCAAGGCGTTTCAGCAGGAGCTGAACGGCCTTTACGCCTCGGTGATGAAGAACCCCAGCATGGCCGCCTACAATGAAGCGAAAAAGGATTTCGACCTGCTGATGCGCCGCGTGAACGCCATCCTTTCGCAGAGCGCCGAGGGAGGCGACCCCGAGACGGCGGATTACACGGAACCCGCCTGCGGCGGGAACTGCGCTTCCTGCGCGGGCTGCCATTAAGACGGGAAATCTCAGCGACGGGAGGCGATGAGCATTGGCCGATCTTTCCCCCATGATGCAGCAGTATTTCGACGTCAAAAAACAATATCCCGACACCATTCTGTTTTTTCGCCTCGGCGATTTTTACGAGATGTTCTACGACGACGCGAAGCTCGCGTCGCGCGAGCTTGAGCTGACGCTGACCGGCCGCGACTGCGGGCAGGAGGAACGCGCGCCCATGTGCGGCGTGCCGTTCCACAGTTACGAAAGCTATGTCGCGCGGCTGATTGCGAAGGGCTACAAGGTCGCCATCTGCGAGCAGATGGAAGACCCCGCCCTCGCGAAGGGTCTTGTCAAACGCGACATCATCCGCGTCATCACGCCGGGCACGGTGCTTGAAAGCAGCATGCTCGACGAAACGCGCAACAACTTCATCTGTTCGCTGTACGCCGCCGAAAACCGCGCGGGCGTCTGCTTTGCGGACATTTCCACCGGCGAGCTTCACGCCACGCTGCTCTGCGCCAAAAACGCCGCGGAGCTGACGGCGCAGCTTACGAACGAGCTGTCGCGCTTTTCCCCGCGCGAAATCTTGATTAACGAAGGCGTGCTCGACCTTTCGGCCCTGCCGAAGTTCATCAAGGATCGCCTGCACGCCAGCGTGGAAATGCCGGGCGACGAAAAGTTCGAACCGAACGCGGCGGCCGGGGAGGTCACTGCCCAGTTTGCGGGCAGGACCCCCGGCGACCTCGGCCTTTCGGACAAGCCTGAAATTACGGGCGCGCTCGGCGCGCTGCTTTCCTATCTCAAAGAGACGGAGCGCACCGGCCTCGAGCGCCTGAACTCCCTCGATCTTTACAGCGGCGCGCAGTACATGCGCCTGAACCTGACGGCCCGCCGCAACCTGGAGCTGCTCGAAACCATGCGCAGCAAGGAAAAGCGCGGCTCGCTGCTCTGGGTGCTGGACCGCACCCGCACCGCGATGGGCAAGCGCCTCATCCGCGGCTGGATTGAACGTCCGCTTCTGAACCCGGCGCAGATCGGCCGCAGGCTGAACGCCGTGGAGGAGCTGACGAAAGACAGCGTGCTGCGCGGCAGCCTTGCGGAGCAGCTGACCGGCGTGCATGATCTGGAGCGCCTGATGTCCCGCATCGTGTACGGCTCGGCGAACGGCAGGGAACTCAAAAGCCTGTCGGAGACGGCGGCGAAGCTCCCGGCTCTCAAAAGCATGCTGCAGGGCTCGAAGTCCGACCTGCTCGCGGGCGTCTGCCGGTCCATCGACGGCCTTGAAGACGTGCGCGGCCTCGTCGAGAAGGCAATCGTCGACGACCCGCCGTTTTCCCTGCGCGAAGGCGGCATCATCCGGCCCGGCTACAGCGAAGAGCTGGACGTGCTCAAGGGCGACATGAGCGACGGGCGCGGCGTCATTGCGAAAATCGAGACGCAGGAGCGCGAGCGCACGGGCATCCCGAAGCTGAAGGTCGGCTACAACCGCGTGTTCGGCTATTACATAGAGATCAGCAACGCCTATAAGGATCAGGCCCCGCCGGAGTATATCCGCAAGCAGACGCTGACGAACTGCGAGCGCTTCATCACGCCGGAGCTCAAAGAGCTGGAAGGCCGCATCCTCGGCGCGCACGACAAGTCCGTGCAGCTTGAATACGAGCTGTTCCAGGACGTACGCCGCAAGGTCGCCGCCGAGATGGACCGCGTGCAGGCGACGGCGCAGGCCGTCGCCCGGCTCGACGTTCTGCTCTCTTTCGCGCAGGTCTCGGTCGACCGCAATTACACAAGGCCGGTCATCAGCCTCGACGGCCGCATCGCCCTTAAGAAAAGCAGGCATCCGGTCGTGGAGGCGCTGCTCGAGGAGCCGTTCGTCCCGAACGACGCGGTGCTCGACAAGGGGGAGAACCGCGTCGCCATCATCACCGGCCCGAACATGGCGGGCAAATCCACCTACATGCGCCAGATCGCGCTCATCGTCATCATGGCGCAGATCGGCTGCTTCGTCCCCGCCGAAAGCGCCGAGATCGGCATCACCGACGCCGTGTTCACGCGCATCGGCGCGTCCGACGACCTCACCGCCGGGCAGTCCACCTTCATGGTGGAGATGGCCGAGGTCGCGGAGATTGTCAAAAACGCCACGGCCGACAGCCTTCTCATCCTCGACGAGATCGGCCGCGGCACCTCTACATTCGACGGCATGAGCATCGCCCGAGCGGTGCTGGAATATGTCGCGGACCCGAAGCGCCTCGGCGCAAAAACGCTGTTCGCGACGCACTACCACGAGCTGACCGCCCTCGAAGAGCTTGTCCCCGGCGTCAAGAATTACAACATCGCCGTCAAAAAGCGCGGGGACGACATCACCTTCCTGCGGCGCATCGTGCGCGGCGGCGCGGACGACAGCTACGGCGTCGAGGTCGCGAAGCTCGCGGGCGTGCCGAACAGCATCATCTCGCGGGCAAAGCAGATTCTGGCCGAGCTGGACGCCGGCAAGGACGTTTCGACGCCGAAGCGCCTTGCAAAGCGTCAGGAGGACGACGAGCCGATGCAGCTCGCGCTGACGCCTCCGAACGAGACGGAGGTCTTGGAGCGCCTGCGCGCGCTGGACGTGAACACCCTGACGCCCATCGAGTGCATGAACGCGCTGTTCGAGCTGTGCAAGCTGGCAAAATAGAAAGCGCTGTTGGAAAGGACGGAACATGGAACGGACGCAGCAGATCTATCGGACGAAAGACCCGGACGTTGTCCTCCGCTTTGCGCGGGAGGAAGACATCCCGACGCTCCTTCGCCTGATTCGCGGTCTTGCGGAATACGAGAAAATGGAAAACGACGTCGCGGCAACGGAAGAGACGCTGCGCGATTCCCTGTTCCGGCAGAAAAGCGCCGAGGCTGTTCTGGCGGAGCTTCGCGGCGAACCGGTCGGCTACGCGCTGTTCTTCCATAACTTTTCCACGTTTCTCGGCAGAAGCGGGCTTTACCTGGAAGATATTTTCGTGGAGCCCGGGTGCCGCAGGCGCGGTATCGGCGGTGCGCTGCTGTCGTTTCTGGCCCGCCTCGCCGTCGGGCGCGGGTGCGGCCGCATGGAGTGGACGTGCCTTAACTGGAACAAGCCGTCCGCGGATTTTTACCGGGCGATGGGCGCAAAGCCGCAGGAGCAATGGACAATCTTCCGGCTGGACGGCGAGGCCCTGCCGGAGCTGGCCGAAAAATTCTGATGGAGACGGTCCGAAGGGCGGATGCGGCCTTTTTTGTCCCGGGCAAAAAGAGAGGGGATGCGGCATGAAAACAGTCCGGCTAAAGGACGGCAGGGAGATGACGATCCGCCCGGCGGAGGAGAGCGACGCCGAAGCAATGATCGATTATCTGAACCATGTCGGCGGCGAGAGCGACTTTCTGACATTCGGTGAAAACGGCTGCCGCTTTGACCTTGAACAGGAAAAACAGTTCATTCGGGACGTGCGCGGCCAGCCCAACAGCGCTTTTTTCGTCGGATGGATTGGGAGCGAGCTGGCCTGTTCCGCCAACCTGATGGCGGAATCGAAAGAACGCCTCGCCCACAACTGCGAGCTGGGCATCAGCGTCCGGAAAAAATACTGGCATCTCGGCGCGGCGAGCGCCCTGCTGACCGAGCTGATTGGGTTTGCAGAGGCGAATCAGACGCTGAAGACCATCCACCTCGACGTCTATGCGAACAACGAACGGGCCATCCGCCTGTACGAAGGGTTCGGGTTCCGGCAGGCGGGGCGCCTGAAAAATTATTTTCAGGTCGGCGGCAGCTATTACGACGACGTCATCATGGATTTGTATCTGTAGGAAGGAAGGGACCGGCCGTGGGCAGAATCAATGTGCTTGACAAACACGTCGCAGAGCTGATTGCGGCGGGCGAAGTCGTCGAGAGGCCGGCTTCGGCCGTCAAAGAGCTTGTGGAAAACTCCATCGACGCCGGGGCGAAGAACGTGACGGTCGAGATCCGGGGCGGCGGCGTTTCGTTTCTGCGCGTGACCGACGACGGCTGCGGCATCGAGCGCGGCGACGTGCCGCTCGCGTTCCTGCGCCATGCGACCAGCAAAATCTCCGGGCGCGAAGACCTCGACGGCATCGCGACGCTCGGCTTCCGCGGCGAGGCGCTGGCCTCCATTGCGGCCGTCGCGCACGTGGAGCTTCTGACCCGCACGGCGGGCGAGCTCGCGGGCACCCGCTACGGCATTTCCGGCGGGCAGGAGCAGTCCTGCGAAGACGCCGGCTGCGCCGAGGGCACGACCATCGTCGTGCGCGACCTGTTTTACAACACGCCGGCTCGCATGAAGTTTCTCAAAAAGGATTTTACGGAAGGCAACGCCGTCGCGGGGGTCGTCGACAAAGAGGCGCTCGCGCACCCGGAGGTTTCGTTCCGCTTTCTGCGCGACGGCAGGGAGACGCTGCACGCGCCGGGCGACGGGCAGCTTCGTTCGGCGGTCTATGCCGTGTTCGGCAAAGAGTTCACCGCCGGGCTGATCCCCGTGAAATACGAGCTGAACGGCATCGGGGTCGAGGGCTTTGTCAGCAAACCGTCCGCGGCCCGGCCGAACCGCAGCATGCAGAACTTTTTCATCAACGGGCGCTACGTCAAGAGCCGCACCGCTTCCGTCGCGCTGGAAGAGGCGTTCCGCGGCTCGCTGATGACGGGGAAGATCCCCGCCTGCGTCCTGCGCCTCACCGTGCCGCTCGCCGCGGTCGACGTCAACGTCCACCCAGCGAAGATTGAGGTCCGTTTTCTGAACGAGCGCCCGATTTTCGACGCCGTCTACCACGGGACGAAAACGGCGCTGCATGTGGGCGACACGGCGCACAGCCTGAAGCTTTCCGACTCGGCGTCCCCGGCCGCCTTCCGTCAGGCGGAGCCCTCGGCCGTGCAGATGCGCTTTCAGGCGTCCCCGCCCGCGCCGGGGCAGGCACCCGCCGCCCAGACGCAGTCAGACCCACGGCCGTCCGTGCCGGCCGCGTCCTTCGGACCGGCCGGGCTTCCCGCGCGTGAAGATACCGTGCCGGGGACGGCGGATTTTTCGCGCGGTACGCTCGTTCCGCCGGACATCGAGCGGGACGACGAACCGCTGCCGCCTTCTCCGCCGGCTGGTACCCCTTCGGAGGGCGCGGAAAGCGCCGCGCAGACGCCGACCGCCGCGCCGCAGGCGGCCGAGCAGCCGGAGAAGCTGATTGGCGAGGCGTTCGGCACATACATCATCGTCCAGCGCGGCGACAGCCTTATTTTCATCGACAAGCACGCCGCCCACGAGCGCCTTCTGTACGAGAAGCTGAAGGCGCAGGGCGGCAGGGCCTATGGCCAGCTGCTGCTGGAGCCGGTGACGGTGTCCCTCGCGAAAGAAGAGTATTCGGCCGTGCTGGAATCCCGCGCGATCTGCGAGGAGGCCGGCTTCGAGCTTGAGGATTTCGGCGCGGGCACCGTGCTGGTCCGCAGCGCGCCGATGATTCTCGGCGGCGACGTCGCCGAGGCCGTCATGGAGATTGCGGGCTACCTCGCTTCCAGCAGGACGGACGTCACGACCGAAAAGCTGGACTGGCTGTACCACAACGTCGCCTGCAGGGCGGCGGTCAAGGCGGGCGACCCCGCTTCCCCGCAGGAGCTGATGGATCTTGTGCGCCGCGTGGAGAAAGAAGACGTCCGCTACTGCCCGCACGGAAGGCCGGTCTCGTTCCTGCTTACGGAAAAAGAGCTGGAGCGACGGTTCGGGAGGCTCCCGTAATGGGCACCGTCCCCGTCGTGGCGGTCGTGGGGCCGACCGCGACGGGCAAGACCGGGCTTGCCGTCGAGCTTGCCCTGCGCTTCGGCGGCGAGGTCGTCTCGGCGGACTCCATGCAGGTCTACCGCGGGCTGGAGGTGGGGACGGCCAGACCGTCGGAGGAAGAGATGCGCGGCGTGCCGCACCACATGGTCGGCTGTGCCGATCCGCGGCAGCCGTTCAGCGTGGCGGACTATGTCGCCGCCGCTTCGGAGTGCATCCGCGGCATCCGCGGCCGCGGCCGCCTGCCGGTCGTCGCCGGCGGCACGGGGCTGTACGTCCGATCGCTTCTCGGCAACATCGGCTTTGCCCCGGAAGGGCGCTGCGACGCCCTTCGCGCCGAGCTGCGGCAAAAGGCGCGGGAGGAAGGGACGCAGTCCCTTCTCGCGGAGCTGCGCACGCTGGACCCTGAGTCCGCGGAGCGCATCGACCCGCACAACGCCGCACGCCTGATCCGCGCCATCGAGATCTGCCGGGTCACGGGCCTCACCATGACGGAGCAGCTCCGGCGGTCGAAAGAGAATCCGCCGCCCTACGACGTCTGCATGATAGGCCTTTCGTACCGCGACCGTGCGAAACTGTACGCCGCCATAGACCGCCGCGTGGACGAAATGATGCGCCGGGGCCTGCTGCGGGAAGCGGAGGCCGTGCTGCGCCTGCCCGACGGCTGCACGGCGAAGCAGGCCATCGGATACAAGGAATTCGTGCCGTATTTCCGCGGGGAATCTACGCTGGAAGAAGCCGTGGAAAGCGTGAAGCGTGAGAGCCGCCGCTACGCCAAGCGTCAGCTGACCTGGTTCCGCCGCGACGAGAACGCCGCGTGGATTCTGCGGGACGATTTCGCTTCTTCCGACGGCGTGCTCGCCCGCTCGTCTGCCATAGTCGAGGGAAAGGGGTGGCGGCTTTGAACAGCTTCCGGACAAAAAAAGCGGCGTCGACTCTGCTCGCCCTGCTTCTGCTTCTTTACGTGGGCTATCAGGTGTACCGCGCGCGCTACTCTTCCATCCGCACCGAGACGGCGACGCATTTCACCGCCTCCAACTCGGTGCAGGCGGACGTTGTGGCAATCCGCAAAGAAACGCTGCTGAAAGGGAAGAGCGGCGGCGTTGTCGATTACGTCGTCAGCCCGGGCGAAAAAGTGGCGAAGGGTGAGACCGTGGCCAGGCTCTACCGGGACGAGGCCCAGGCCGTCGCCCAGCGCGAGCTGGAGCAGGTCACGGACGCTATCTCCCAGCTGCAGGGGCTTCAGTCGCCCGGGTCGGCCCTGTCGGCGGTCGGCGTGGACTCCGCGAACGGCCGCATCTGCCAGAGCGTGGAGCAGCTGCTCGGCGAGGTGAATTCCGGCGATCTGACGGCCGCCTTCGACCGGAAGGACGCGCTGCTCGGCTTAATCAACGAAAAGCAGATTGCGACAGGGAAGGTCGCGAATTTCGACGCGCGCATCCGCGCGCTGCAGTCGCAGCAGAAAACGCTCGCGGCCGAGGCCGGGAGCGCGGAAGGCTCGGTCGTTTCCCCCGCTTCCGGGTATTTTATCGAGACGACGGACGGCCTCGAATCCGCCTTTGATCTTTCGAAGGTGCTCTCCATGAGCTGCGACCAGATCCGCAGCGCGCAGCAGGCGCAGCGGACGCCCGTCGCCGGGGCGATCGGAAAAATCTGCGACGACTACGTCTGGTACCTCGCCTGCATCGTCCCGGCGGACCGCGTGGCGGACTTCCGCCAGCTCGGCTCCGGCCGGCAGATTTCGGTGCGTTTTCCTTTCGTGTCAGACGCTTCGGTCCCCGCCAACGTCGCCGCCGTCAACCAGAAGGAGCCGAATTCCGAGGCCGCCGTCATCCTTGAGTGCAAGGATATGAACGAAGAGATCGCAGGGGTCCGCAGCGAGACGGCGCAGGTCATCACCCAGCAGTACACCGGCATCCGGGTCAGCCAGAAGGCGATTCATTTCGAGACGGTGCAGAAAACGGTGAAAGATGCTACCGGCAAGGCGGCGACGAGCAAAAAGAACGTGCAGGGCGTCTACGTCATGCACGGCAACCAGATTGAATTCCGCCAGATCGTGCCGGAATTCAGCGCGGACAATTACGTGATCTGCGATCCTTCGCCGGACAAAGCCGCATTATCTACCTCGGGCACGGTAAACCTGTATGACGAAGTTGTTGTGGAAGGAACTGATTTGTATGACGGAAAAGTCGTCCAGTGATCTGGAAAAACGCTTCCGGGACGTGGAGGAGAATCTCAAGGTCATCCGGGAAAATATGGCGCAGGCGGCGGTGAAGTCCGGCCGCCGCCCCGAGGACATCACCCTGCTGGCCGCGACCAAAACGGTGCCGGTGGAGGTGATTAACCGCAGCATCGCCCTGGGCGTGGACCATATCGGCGAAAACCGCGTGCAGGAGCTGACCGGCAAATACGAAAGCTACGACCTCCGGCGCTGCGAGCTTCATTTCATCGGCCATCTGCAGGTGAACAAGGTGAAGTACCTCGTCGGCCGGGTTGCCGTCATCCAGTCCGTAGACAGCGAAAAGCTCGCGGGCGAGATTTCCCGCCTCAGCGTGAAGAACGGGACCGTGACCGACATCTTCGCCGAGGTGAATATCGGCCGCGAAGAAAACAAGTCCGGCGTTCTGCCGGAAAATCTGCACGGGCTGCTGCTTTCCTGCTCCGCTCTTCCGGGTTTGCGCGTGCGCGGGCTGATGGCGATTCCCCCCGCAGGCGCCCCGGAGGAGGAGACGAGAAATTATTTTTTCAGGATGAATCAATATTTTATTGACATAAAGCAGGAAAAAATAGATAATGTAGCTATGGACTGCCTGTCGATGGGCATGTCTGCCGATTATGCGCTTGCAATTGAATCGGGTGCGAATCTTGTGCGTATCGGCACCGCCCTGTACGGGCCGCGCCTTTATCATTGACGAATACTTCTGGGAGGCAGAAAAATGGCTGGTTTTGTTGAAAAAATCAAGGATATGTGGAATCCGCCCGAAGATGAATACGACGACTACGGTTATGAAGCGGACGAAGGGGAGGCCGCCGGCGCGGCCGACCACAAGCAGGGGACCGAGTCGGAGCCCGTGCAGCGCGACTCCATCCGGCGCGCCCCGTCCGGCGGGAACGGAAACAAGGTCGTGAACATCCATGCCACGGCGCAGCTTCAGGTCGTGCTCTTCAAACCGGAGCGCTTCGGGGAAGAGACCTGCGCCATTGCGGACGAGCTGCTCAAAATGCACACCGTCGTGCTCAACCTTGAGAACACGGGCAAGGACATTTCCCGCAGGATTATCGATTTCCTCAGCGGCGTGGCCTATGCCAACGGCGGGAAAATCAAGCGCGTCGCCACCAGCACGTTTATCATCACGCCGTACAACGTGGACCTCACGGGCGAAGACGTGATGGATGAGCTGGAGAACAACGGCGTGTATTTCTGATGGCCGGAAACACGGCTGCACAGGGCGGGTTGCTGGAGGCGCGCATCGCTGACGCGGCCCGCCTTGCTCTTGCGGGCAGAAAAGCGCGCTTTGTGGGCTTCCTGGACGAGCGCGAAGCGCGCGTCGCCGCGAAAATTGCCGAAAAACAGAGCCTGGGCAGCGTCATGTTCTGGGGCGGGCACGAGGACGCGGAACGCGTGTTTTTCGGCGCGTTCCCCAGTTTTATGAAGCCGCGCGAAGAGGCGTTCCCGGTTTGCGCGCTCACGGCCGGCTACCGGCCGCAGGACCGCCTGACGCACCGCGATTTTCTGGGGGCCCTGCTCCATGCGGGTCTGGACCGCGCCGCGGTCGGCGACATTCTGGTCGAAGAGGGCCGGTGCGTCCTGTTCTGCCGGGAAGAGGTCGCGGATTTTCTCTGCACGCAGGTCGAAAAGATCGGCGGGGCCGGCGTGCGGATTGCGCGGGGCGCGCGGGAGCCGTATCCGCAGGCGCACCGCTTTTTGGAGTTTTCGGCCGTGATTGCTTCCGCGCGGCTTGACTGCGCGGTCGCCGCGGCTGCGGGACTCAGTCGAGAAAAGGCGGCGGCTCTGATTCGCTCGAAACAGGTCGCACTGAACCACGAAGACGTTTTTGCTCCCGACGCCGCGGTCGGCGGGGGAGATATTCTTTCTGTACGCGGAAAGGGACGCTTCGTCGTCGACCGCCTGGGGCCGGAAACAAAAAAGGGAAAAATTTGCATTGCGGGCCGAAAATATATTTGATGAGGTGAATTTTCATGATGACGCTGAACGATATTATTAATATTGGTTTCCGGAAATCCGGATTTTCCGGCTACCGGGCGGATGACGTCGACAGCTTTGTCGACCGTGTGCGGGAGTCCTACGACGAGCTCCTGAAGACGAACGTTTCGCAGTCCGAGCAGATCGACAAGCAGAAGGCGGAAAACCAGCAGAATATCGAGAAGCTGCAGGTCCTGGCGGGCAAAATCGAAGAGTACCGCACGCAGGAGGACGAGATTAAGAACGCCCTGATCAGCGCGCAGAAGCTCAGCGACGCCTCCATTCGGGAAGCGCGCCACAAGGCGGAAATCATCATAAAGGACGCCAACCTCAAGGCGGAGCGCATCATTGCGAACGCGGACGAAAAGATTGCGGAGCAGAAGAGGGAACTGGAACGCCTGCAGCAGGCGGTCTCCGATTTCCGCTCCAAGCTGCTGAACACGTACAAAGAGCACCTCACGCTTATCGACGCGCTGCCGGTCCATAAGCCGGAGCCGGCGTCCGCGCCTGCGGCAGCCGCCGCGCCGGCCGAACCGAAGACGCAGGACGAAGCGCCGGAAGAGGCCGCGCAGGAGTCGGAGCCCCAGCAACCCGGCCAGCCGGAGCAGGAGGACGGAATGTTTACCGCCCGCATTTCAAACTTTGACGAGGAACAGGAGCAGCAGCCCGGCGAGCAGGAATGAAACATCTTAGAGGAGAGAAATAACCAATGGATTACAAAAGCACCCTGAATCTTCCAAAGACCGATTTCCCCATGCAGGCGGGCCTTCCGAAGCGCGAACCCGAAATGCTGCAGGCCTGGCGGGAAAACAAGGTCTATGAGAACGTGATGAAAAAGAACGCCGGCCGGCCGGTTTATGTGCTTCACGACGGGCCTCCGTACGCGAACGGCGACATCCATTTGGGGACCGCTCTCAACAAGGTTCTGAAAGACATTATCGTGCGCTACCGGAACATGACCGGCTTTCAGGCGCCGTACGTCCCCGGCTGGGATACCCACGGCCTGCCGACGGAGCTGAAAGCCCGCAAAAAGGCCGGCGTCGAAAACTCCACGACCATTTCGGACGTGGAACTGCGCAGAATCTGCCGCGAATTCGCCCTTAAGTACCTGGACGGCCAGCGCGAGGAGTTCAAGCGCCTGGGCGGCATCGGCGACTGGGACCACCCGTATGTCACCCTCACGCCTGATTTCGAAGCGAAGCAGATCGAGGTTTTCGCCGACATGGCGGAAAAAGGCCTCATCTACAAAGGCCTGAAGCCTGTTTACTGGTGCCCGAGCTGCGAGACGGCCCTCGCGGAAGCGGAGATCGAGTATGCGGAAGATCCGTGCGACTCCATATACGTCAAATTCCGCGTCACCGACGACAAGGGCCTTTTCACCGCGAAGGGCGCGGATCTCGCCAAAACATATTTTGTCATCTGGACCACGACGACCTGGACGCTGCCGGCCAACGTGGCTATCTGCCTCGGCCCCGAGTTTGAATATTCGCTCGTGAAATGCGGGGGCGAATGGTTCGTCGTGGCTTCGGCGCTTTATGAAGAGGCCATGCGCGAAGCCGGCAAGACGGATTACGAGGTCGTCGCAACCTTTAAGGGCAGCGAGCTGGAACTGATGAAGACGGCCCATCCGTTCCTCGACCGGACGTCGCTCGTTATCCTCGGCGACCACGTCACGCTTGACAGCGGCACCGGCTGCGTGCATACCGCTCCGGGGCACGGCATCGAGGACTACGACGTCTGCCACAACCATTACCCGGACCTTCCCATCGTCGTACCGGTCGACAGCCACGGCCGCATGACGGCGGAAGCGGGCAGCCTGTTCGCAGGCCAGACGACGGCGCAGGCGAACAAGACCATCCTCAAACACCTCGAAGACATCGGCGCGCTGTTCGCCGTCAAGCATATCATCCACCAGTACCCGCACTGCTGGCGCTGCAAGAAGCCGGTCCTGTTCCGCGCGACGGAGCAGTGGTTCTGCTCGGTCGAAGCCATCAAGGACAAGGCCGTCGAAGAGATCAACAAAGTGGAATGGGTCCCGGAGTGGGGCCGCGACCGCATTACATCGATGGTGCGCGAGCGCAACGACTGGTGCATCTCGCGCCAGCGCCGCTGGGGCGTGCCGATCCCGATCTTCTACTGCAAAGAATGCGGCGAGCCGCTGATCTCCCGCGAGGCCATGATGGCCGTTTCGCGCCTGTTCGCCAAAGAGGGCTCCGACGCGTGGTATGAAAAGACCGCCGAGCAGATTCTGCCCGCCGGCACGAAATGCCCGAAATGCGGGGGCACCGCCTTTACGCAGGAACGCGACATCATGGACGTCTGGTTCGACTCCGGCTGCAGCCATGCGGCCGTTGCGGACCAGAGGCCGGAGCTGCACTGGCCGGCCGACATGTACCTCGAGGGCGCGGACCAGTACCGCGGGTGGTTCCAGTCCTCGCTCTTGACTTCCGTCGCGTGGAGAGGCAAAGCGCCCTATCATACGGTCGTCACGCACGGATGGGTCGTCGACGGCGAGGGCCGCAAGATGTCGAAATCCATCGGCAACGGCATCGATCCCTCCGAGATCGTGCAGAAATACGGCGCCGACATCCTGCGCCTGTGGGTCGCTTCGGCGGATTACCACGCGGATATCCGCATCTCCGAAAAAATCCTGAAGCAGCTTTCCGACGCCTACCGCAAGATCCGCAACACGGCGAGGTTCATTCTGGGGAACCTGAACGACTTCGACCCGGACGCCGACCTTGTTCCGGCCGACCGGCTTGAGCCGATCGACCGCTGGGCGCTGCACCGCTTCAACGGCCTGATTGAGCAGGTCAACAAGGGCTATGCCACGTATGCGTTCCACGAGGCGTACCACGCCATCCACAATTTCTGCGTGGTCGACATGTCGAACTTCTATCTCGACGTCCTCAAAGACAGGCTCTATGTGGAAACGCCCGGCAGCGCGACCCGCCGCGCCGCGCAGACGGCCATGTATCTCATCCTCGACGGCATGGCGCGCCTCGTTTCCCCCATTCTCGCCTTTACTTCCGACGAGATCTGGCAGGCCATGAAGCACCGGAAGGGCGAGGACGCCCGCGACGTGCTTTACAACGATATGCCGAAGCCGGTCGCCGTGGACGCCGACGCCGTTTTCGTCGAGAAATGGGATAAGCTCCATCTCCTGCGCGACGACGTCAAAAAAGCGCTGGAGATTGCCAGAACGGCAAAGACCATCGGCTCTTCGCTCGATGCCAGGGTCGTGCTGCACTGCGAAGGCGGCCTGTACGATTTTGCCGCCTCGGTCAAAGCGGTGCTGCCCACCGTGCTGATTGTCTCGCATGTGGACATCGAGAACGGCGGAAAAGGCGATTTCGAGGGCGAGGACCTGCCGGGGCTGTCCGTGTCCGTCTTCCATGCGGACGGCGAAAAATGCGCCCGCTGCTGGAGCTACAGCGACACGGTCGGCGGCGACCCGGAGCATCCGGACGTCTGCGGCCGGTGCGCGGCGGTGCTGAAAGCGCTTGGAAAATAATACGGAGAATTCTGCGGGAGGGTCGGTCCGGCTCTCCCGTATTCGCATGTCTGAAACCAGATGATATTTGAGGAGGGGAGCCATTTGGCGATCGTTTCTTTGCTGCTGGCGGCGCTGGTCGTGGCGGCCGACCAGATTTTCAAGCTGCTTGTCGTTCAGTACGTGAAGCCCGTTGGAAGCATCTCCGTGATTCCCGGATTTTTCAACTTGGACTATGTGGAGAACCGCGGGGCGGCGTTCAGCATGATGCAGGACCGCACGGCACTTTTCGTTTCGGTCACGGCGGTCGTCTGCGTGCTGATTGTCGCGGCGATGTTCCGGTACCGCAACCACGAGTTCTTTTCCAGGGCCGCCTGCGTGCTGGTGCTCGGCGGCGGGATCGGGAACATGATCGACCGGCTTTCCCATACTTACGTGGTCGATTATCTGCACGTGTTTTTTTTCCCGGCCATCTTTAATTTCGGCGACATGTGCGTCACGGTCGGCGCGGTGTTTTTCGTCATCCACGTCCTGTTTTACCTGGAAAAGGACAATCAGGCCGAAAAAGTGATGCGGACGAAATAAATGCGCAGAATTGAACTGACCGCCGGGGAGGGCGACGCCGGAATCCGGCTGGACAAATTCATCAGCCTCAGGGCGGAAGGCCTCACGCGCTCCGCGGCGGAGCGGCTGATTAAAGAGGGCAATGTGCGGGTCGCGGGCAGGCGGACGGAAAAAAGCTACCAGTGCGCCCCGGGCGACGCCGTGGAGGTGCTTCTGCCGGACCCCGTGCCCGCCGGAGCCGTCCCGCAGGATATTCCGCTCGACGTCCGCTATGAAGATGACGACCTGCTCGTGGTCAATAAGCCGAAGGGTATGGTGGTGCACCCGGCGGCGGGCCATGCGGACGGCACGCTCGTCAACGCGCTGCTCGCCCACTGCGGCGCATCGCTCTCCGGCATCAACGGCGTGCTGCGGCCCGGCATCGTCCACCGCATCGACCGGGACACAAGCGGCCTGCTCATTGTCGCGAAAAACGATTTCGCCCACAGGGGCCTTGCGGCGCAGATCAAAGCCCACAGCCTTACGCGCATCTACGAGGCCGTCGTCGTCGGGAACATGAAGCAGGACTCCGGCACGGTGGATGCTCCCATCGGCCGGCACCCCGTGAACCGGAAAAAAATGGCCGTGACCATGCAGCATTCGCGCTCCGCCGTGACGCACTGGCAGGTCGTGGCCCGGTACGAGGGATACACCCATATCCGGCTGAAGCTTGAGACGGGCCGCACGCACCAGATCCGCGTGCACATGGCCTACCTCGGCCATCCGGTGGCGGGCGACACGGTTTACGGTGCGAAGAAACCCGTCCCCGGTCTGGAAGGGCAGTGCCTGCACGCGCGCGTCATCGGCTTTCTCCATCCGCGCAGCGGGAAATATCTTGAGGTGACAAGCGAGCTGCCGCCTTATTTTACGGAATTCCTCAGGCGCCTGCGCCCGCTTTGAGCCTACCCACTACTGTTTGTCGAGGAGATTTTTCGGCATGGACGACCAGTCCCGCCAGATGCGGTATCTGATTCTGATTGCGGCGGCCCTCTGCGCCGTCGTCATCGGCTACAATGCGTTTTATGTTCCGGACGCTTCGTTTTCCGAGCCGGCCGTGACCGTCGACGGGTCTTCCCCGAATCCTTCTTCGGAGGAATACACCCCCTCGTCGGTTTCGCCCCGCTCTTCCGCGGGGGCACCGGCGGGGGGCGCGTCCTCTTACGCTTCCGCGGCCGGCTCCTCCCGGGCGCCGGCGGCTTCCGGCGGCGAGTCGCGCGCGGCGGCGCAGAGCGCTGGAGGTAAAATTAACATCAACACGGCTTCGGCCAGGCAGCTGAGCGACGGCCTTCCCGGCATCGGCGATACGATTGCGCAGCGCATCGTGGAATACCGCGCGCAGCACGGCCTTTTCGGGAGCGTCGACGAGCTGAAAAATGTCGACGGCATCGGCGACAAAAAAATGGCCCAAATCCGGCAGTCCGCCACGGTCGGCTAGGCCCCGCGCGGAATACGGCAGGAATATCCGCCGGTCGGCGCGCATAAGAAAAAGCAGGCGGGCTGGCGGCGGTCTTGCGCCCCGGCCGGTTTCATGGTAGAATGATCTCAGTACGGACGTGGGCAGTCCGCGAAAGGAGGATGACCGTTATGATGCCTTATGTCTGGCTCGCAGTGATTCTTCTTGCGGCTGTCGTTGAAATGGTGACCGTCCAGCTGGTTTCCGTGTGGTTTGCCGTGGGCAGCTTTGCGGCGTTGATCGCCTGCCTTGCGGGCGCTCCGCTGGTCGCGCAGATCGTTATTTTCGGCGTCGTTTCCGTTGTGACGCTTGCGGCGATGCGCCCGCTGACCATGCGGAAGCTTGCGGTGAAAAAAACGCGCACCAACGCCGACCGCTACCTGGGGAAGGTTGCGATTGTGACGGCTGAAATCGACAACACCGCCGGGGCGGGGCAGGTGACCGTCCTGGGAAGCATCTGGACCGCGCGTTCCGCCGACGGCTCGGTGATTCCGGCGGGCCGGCGCGTGCTGGTGGAATCCATAGACGGAGTAAAACTGATTGTCCGTGAAAAACTGACTGAAATTTGAGGAGGGAAGTTTATGCCGTGGGTCCTTATCATCCTGATCGCTGTGGTCTTTATTATCCTCATCGCCAACGTAAAGGTCGTTCCGCAGGCGCACGCCTATGTCATTGAGCGCCTCGGCGCGTACCAGATGACGTGGGACACTGGGCTCCATTTCATGGTCCCGTTCATCGACAAGGTTTCCAAGAAAGTGTCGCTCAAAGAGCAGGTCATCGATTTTCCGCCGCAGCCCGTCATTACGAAGGACAACGTGACCATGCAGATAGACACGGTCGTCTATTTTCAGGTTACCGACCCGAAGCTGTACGCCTACGGCGTGGAGCGCCCGCTTTCCGCCATTGAGAATCTCGCGGCGACGACCCTGCGCAATATCATCGGCGAGCTGGAACTGGACCATACCCTCACGTCGCGCGACGTGATCAACACCAAGATCCGCATGGTGCTCGACGAGGCGACGGATGCCTGGGGCATCAAAGTCAACCGAGTGGAGCTCAAGAATATCATTCCTCCGAAGGAAATCCAGGAATCCATGGAGAAGCAGATGAAGGCCGAGCGCGAGCGCCGCGCCCAGATCCTGACCGCAGAGGGCGAGAAGAGCAGCGCCATCCTGGTGGCCGAAGGCGAAAAGGCATCCACCATCCTGCGCGCGGACGCCCAGAAGCAGACGAAGATCCTGGAGGCGCAGGGCGAGTCGGAAGCGATCCTTCTGGTGCAGAAGGCCCTGGCGGACGGCATCAAGCTGCTGAACGAGTCGAACCCGAGCCAGCAGGTCATCGCGCTCAAGAGCCTCGACGCATTCGGGAAGGCCGCGGACGGAAAGGCCACGAAGATCATTATTCCGTCCGAAATTCAGTCTCTTGCGGGGCTTGCGACCTCCCTCAAGGAATTCTTTACCGACGCCGCCCCGGCTGGGGAAACGAAAGACAAACAGTGATTTTGCCGGGCCGGACCCATCAGGATCCGGCCCGTTTTCTTTTTTGCAGGAGGAGACGCCGCCGCTTGCATTTTTTTTGGCGATCTTCTAGAATAAGAGTATCACAGCAGAAGTCCGGTCCGCATCATCCCAGAATTCGAAGGAGTGTTGGCAATGTCCGTTCAGAAAAAGGTCGCCGTCATTATGGGAAGCGACAGTGATTTTCCGGTGGTTTCAGCGGCCGTCAAAAAGCTGAAAGCGTTCGGCGTCCCCGTTGAAACGCACGTCATTTCCGCGCACAGAACGCCGAAGGCAGCGGCGGAGTTCGCCGAATCGGCCGCGGAAAACGGCTTCGGCGTCATCATCGCCGCGGCGGGCATGGCGGCCCATCTCGCCGGCGTGCTGGCCGCGGGAACGACCCTGCCGGTCATCGGAATCCCGATGAAATCATCACAGCTTGACGGCCTTGACGCGCTGCTTGCAACGGTGCAGATGCCGAGCGGAATTCCCGTGGCCACCGTCGCCATCAACGGTGCGGAGAACGCAGCCATCCTCGCGGCGCAGATTCTGGCGCTCGGCGACCCGGTCCTTGCGGACAAGCTTTCCGCCATGAAACGGGAGCTTGCGGAGAAGGTGGCGAAGAAGGACGCCGCCGTCCGCGAGCAGGCGGAAAACCTCTGAAGAAACAAAGGGAGAAGAAAGCGGAATGAAAAGTTTCAGCGAAAGCTACAAGGCTGCCGGGGTGGACGTCACCGCCGGGTACAAGGCCGTGGAGCTGATGAAAAAGCATGTGCAGCGGACCAATGTGCCGGGCGTCCTTTCGGGGATCGGCGGGTTCGGCGGGCTGTTTCAGCCGGATCTTTCCGGCTACCGCGCCCCGGTGTTCGTCAGCGGCACCGACGGCGTCGGGACGAAGCTCAAAATCGCGTTCCTGATGGGCAAGCACGACACGGTGGGCATCGACTGCGTCGCCATGTGCGTGAACGACGTGGTCTGCAGCGGCGCGAAGCCCCTGTTTTTTCTCGACTATGTCGCGGTCGGCAAAAACCACCCGGAGACAATCGAGCAGATCGTCTCCGGCGTGGCGGAAGGCTGCGTGCAGGCGGGCTGTGCGCTCGTCGGCGGCGAAACGGCCGAGATGCCGGGCTTCTACCCGTCCGACGAATACGATCTCGCCGGCTTTTCCGTCGGCGTGGTGGACCGCGTCAGGATTCTGGACGGCTCCGGAATCGTCCCGGGCGACGTCCTCATCGGCCTGCCCTCCTCCGGTCTGCACTCGAACGGCTTTTCGCTGGTGCGCAAGGTCTTCAACATCAGCGAGCGCAACGTCGGCATGCAGATTGCCGAGCTTGGCCGCACGCTCGGCGAAGAGCTTCTGACGCCGACGAAGATCTATGTCAGGCCGATCCTTTCGCTGCTTTGGAAGGCTCGAGTCAAGGCGGTTTCCCACATTACGGGCGGCGGCTTTTTTGAGAATATTCCGAGGATGCTGAAGCCCGGCACTACGGCGAAGATCGAGCTTGCGTCCCTGCCGAGGCTGCCGATTTTCACGCTGCTTCAGCGGCAGGGCAACATCCCAGAGCGCGACATGTACAACACGTTCAACATGGGTGTCGGCATGTGCGTCGCCGTGGCGAAAGAAGACGCGGACGCGGCGCTGGAGTGCCTGAAGGACAGCGGGGAAGAGGCCCGCGTGATCGGCGAGATTGTTCCCGGCGACGAAGGGGTCGTGCTATGCTGAACATTGCCGTCCTTGTTTCCGGCGGGGGGACGAACCTGCAGGCGCTGCTCGACGCAGAAAAGGCCGGGAGGCTTCCGGGGGGCACCGTTTCGCTGGTCGTTTCCAGCAACCCGAAGGCCTATGCGCTGGAGCGCGCCCGGAAGGCCGGCGTGCTGTCGAAGGTCCTGCGCCGCCGTGAATTCGCAGGGCAGGGGGAGTATGACGACGCCCTTCTCGGCCTGCTCAGGGACAGCGATATCCGCCTCGTCGTCCTCGCCGGTTTTATGACCATTGTCAGCAGCCGCGTGGTCGGCGAATTCCGGAACCGGATTATGAACGTCCACCCCTCCCTGATTCCGTCTTTCTGCGGAGAGGGGTATTACGGGCTGCGCGTGCATGAAGAGGCGCTGAAGCGCGGCGTGAAGGTGACCGGCGCGACCGTCCATTTTGTCAACGAAATCTGCGACGGCGGCCCCATCATCCTGCAGAAGGCGGTGGAGGTCCTGCCCGGCGACACGCCGGAAACCCTGCAGAGGCGCGTCATGGAGCAGGCGGAGTGGAAGTTGCTGCCGCAGGCGGCCGCGCTGTTCTGCGCAGGCAGGCTGAAAATTGAAAACGGAAAAGTGATTGTTACAGGAGGTCTCGAGGTTGAATCTTAGTACCATTGAGCAGACGCTGGGCGGCAA
Organism: Bacillota bacterium; assembly: GCA_023412715.1. GTDB lineage: Bacteria > Bacillota > Clostridia > Oscillospirales > Acutalibacteraceae > Thermocaproicibacter. Next base: position 48,268 of record JAEZCC010000004.1, on the reverse strand, counting down.
TTCCTACCCCGGCAGAGGCATCGTTCTGGGAAGAAGCGAAGACGGCATTTATGCCGTCGCCGCCTATTTCATCATGGGCAGAAGCGAAAACAGCCGGAATCGCATTTTTGTCGAAGACAGCGATGGAATCCGCACGAAGGCGTTCGACGAATCGAAAGTGTCGGACCCGTCGCTGATTATTTATTCCCCGGTGCGGGTGCTGGACTCCCGCACGATTGTGACGAACGGCGACCAGACGGACACCGCTTACGATGTGCTTGCGCAGGGCGGCACGTTCGAGGACGCGCTGCGCATGCGCACGTTCGAGCCGGACGCCCCGAACTTCACGCCGCGCATCTCCGGCCTTGTGGAGACCGGCGCGGCGTTCAGCTACCGCCTTTCCATTCTGAAAAGCGGCGACCCGAAAGGAAAGTCCGTGCAGCGCTTCTTTTATGAGTACGGCAGCCCAACGGCTGGGGAGGGCCGGCTGATCCAGACTTATCTCGGCGACGGGGATCCGCTGCCGTCTTTCGAGGGGGAGCCGATCCGGCTGAAGCTTTCCGGCAGCATCGACGAATTTTCCCACGCCGTGTGGAAAAATCTGAATTCTGAAAATAAAATCTCGCTTTTTGTGAGGTACATCAGCCTGAAAACGGGCCTGACGGAAACGCGCATCTTCAACAAAAACCTTTGCATGAAAGCCGAGTGACCTTTTTTCGCATTCTCCGCGGGGCGTCTTCCGGGCCCTGCGCGGGCGTGCGGCGAAACCGACAGGAGGGGAAAATTCTTAATGGCAAATGAAATCGAGCTGAAATACGGGTGCAACCCGAACCAGAAGCCGGCGCGCATTTTTATGAAAGACGGCGCGGAGCTTCCGCTCAAAGTGCTTAACGGCAGGCCAGGATACATCAATTTTCTGGACGCGCTCAACAGCTGGCAGCTGGTCAGGGAGCTGAAGCAGGCCGCCGGCGTCCCGGCCGCCGCGTCGTTCAAGCACGTCAGCCCCGCGGGCGCCGCCGTCGCCACAGGGCTTTCCGACACGCTGAAAAAGATCTTTTTCGTGGACGACCTGAAGCTTTCTCCGCTTGCCAGCGCATACGCGGCGGCGCGCGGCGCCGACCGCATGTCTTCCTACGGCGACTTTGCGGCGCTTTCCGACGTATGCGACAAAGAGACCGCGCTGCTGCTCAAGCGCGAGGTGTCGGACGGCGTCATTGCGCCCGGCTACACCGCAGAGGCGCTCGAAATTCTGAAAACCAAGCGCAGGGGGACCTATAACGTCGTGCAGATTGACCCGTCTTACCGCCCCGCCCCGACGGAGCACAAGGACATTTTCGGCATCACCTTCGAGCAGGGGAGAAACGAGAGCGCAATCGACGCTTCCCTTCTGCGGAACGTCGTCACCGCGGCGAAAGAGATCCCGCAGGAAGCTCGGCGCGACCTGCTGATTTCGCTTATCACGCTCAAATATACGCAGTCCAATTCCGTCTGCTACGTCAAAGACGGCATGACCGTCGGCGTGGGCGCCGGGCAGCAGTCGCGCATTCACTGCACGCGCCTTGCGGGCAGCAAGGCCGACGTCTGGTATCTGCGCCAGAACCCGAAGGTGCTTTCGCTGCCTTTCCGCGGCGACATCCGCCGGCCGGACCGCGACAATACCATAGACGTCTATATCTCCGACGATTTCATGGACGTGCTCGCCGACGGCGTCTGGCAGCAGTTCTTTACCGAAAAGCCGGAGCCTCTCACGCGCGAAGAGAAGAAAGACTGGGTTTCGAAGCAGAGCGGCGTTTCGATCGGATCCGACGCGTTTTTCCCGTTCGGGGACAACATCGAACGGGCGCACCGCTCCGGCGTCGCCTACATTGCCCAGCCGGGAGGCTCGATACGGGACGACAACGTGATCGCCGCCTGCGACAAATACGGAATCGCCATGGCCTTTACCGGCCTGCGCCTGTTCCACCACTGATTCCGGAGGAAGCGAAGCATGAAAATTCTGGTGATCGGCGGCGGCGGCCGCGAACACGCGATTGTGCGCAAGCTGAAAGAAAGCCCGAGGGTCGAAACGCTCTACTGCGCCCCGGGCAACGGCGGCATCTCGAGGGACGCGGAGTGCGTGCCCATTCCGGTGAACGACATTCCCGGCGTGGTCGCGTTTTCGAAGGACCATGCGGTCGACCTCGTTTTCGTCGCGCCGGACGACCCCCTTGCCAGCGGTATGGTGGACGAGCTCCAGAACGCCGGCATCCGCGCGTTCGGCCCGACGGCCAGGGCCGCGCAGATTGAAAGCAGCAAAGTCTTTTCCAAAAACCTCATGAAAAAATACGGGATCCCCACCGCGGGGTACGAGGTGTTCGACGATCCGCAGAAAGCCCTGCGCTTTATCCGGCAGCGCGGCGTTTATCCCGCCGTCGTCAAGGCGGACGGGCTGGCGCTGGGCAAGGGCGTCGTCATCGCGCAGGACGAGGCCGAGGCGCAGTCCGCGCTCAGAAGCATAATGGAAGACCGGATTTTCGGCGATTCCGGCCGCCGCGTCGTCGTGGAGGAATTCCTGACCGGGCCGGAGGTTTCCGTCCTTGCCTTTACGGACGGGAAATGTGTGCGGCCCATGGTTTCCTCCAAGGACCACAAGCGGGCGTTCGACGGCGACAAGGGCCTCAACACCGGGGGCATGGGCACTATCAGCCCAAACCCCTATTATACGCCGGAGGTCGCGCAGGTGTGCATGGACACCATTTTTCTGCCGACCATACGCGCCATGAACGAAGAGGGCCGTCCGTTCAGGGGCTGCCTCTACTTCGGCCTGATGCTCACGAAAGACGGGCCGAAGGTCATCGAGTACAACTCCCGCTTTGGCGATCCGGAGACGCAGGTCGTTCTGCCGCGGCTGAAGACCGATTTCGTCGACATCCTCGAATCGGTCATAGACGGCAGGCTGGAAAATCAGCCCATCGAGTGGAGCGGGGAAGCCTGCGCCTGCGTGGTGATGGCTTCCGGCGGTTATCCGGGCCGTTACGAGAAGGGCTTTGAAATTACGGGCCTGGACGGGAACGGCCAGGCGCGGGGCGCGACCGTTTACCACGCGGGCACCCTGTTCCGCGGCGGAAAGTTCTACACGAACGGCGGACGCGTCCTCGGGGTGACCGCGCTGGGAAAGGATCTCCCCGAGGCGCTTGCGAAAGCCTACGCCGCGGCCGGGACCGTCCATTTCAAGGGCGCCTTTTTCCGTCACGACATCGGCAGATGACTGTCAGCCCAGCAAAAAGGCTCCCGTCCGCACAATCTGCGGGCGGGGGCCTTGCCGTATATTTTCCGTCAGACGGAGTTGCCGTCCTCGATGCTGATTTCGTCGAACCGGTCGGTCAGGTCGCGGATCTGCAGGGCGCTTTTTTCGCCCCCGGAAGCGTCGAGGATGATTCTTCCCCGGTGCATCATCAGCAGGCGATCCCCGTAATTCAGCGCGTATTTCAGGTTGTGTGTGACCATCAGGGCGGTGAGGTGTTTTTCCTTCACGAAACGGTCCGTCAGATCCATGACGTTTTCGCCGGATTTCGGGTCGAGCGCCGCCGTGTGTTCGTCCAGAATCAGCAGGCGGATGGGCGTCAGGGTGCAGATCAGAAGGGCCAGGGCCTGCCGCTGCCCGCCGGAAAGGTTCCCGACAAGCAGATCCAGCTTGTCTTCCAGCCCAAGCTTCAGCAGCTCCAGCTGGGTGCGGAAATAATCCTTCCGCTTTTTCGAGACGCTCTTTCCCAGGCCGAACGGCTTTCCCTTGTTGTCGGCCAGCGAAAGATTCTGCAGGATGGTCAGCTGCGGGCAGGTGCCGAGCGCCGGGTCCTGAAAGACGCGCCCCAGGAACGCGGAGCGCCGGTACTCGGGCAGGCGGCCGATGTCCCGGCCCTCGAAAAGGACTTCGCCCGCGTCCGGTTTCACGCTGCCGCACAGGATGTTCAGCACGGTCGTCTTGCCAGAGCCGTTGCTTCCCACGACGGAGACGAAGCCGCCCTCCCGCAGAGAGAGGCCGAAGCCGCGAAACAGCGGAATTTCGCTGACGGTGCCGGCGTTGAACGTTTTGTCGATGCCCCGCAGCTCGGCGAGCGGCCCGGCGGGAGATTCAGATTTGCGTTGGGTTGACATTTTGTTTTTTCCTCCTGCCGGCGGACGGCGCCATATTGTTTGCGACGAGTGCCGCGGTGAACAGGGCGGCCATGAGAAGCTTGAGGTAGTTGGTCGGCAGGCCGAACTGCATGGCGGCGACAAGGCAGGCCTTGTAGACGATCGTCCCCAGAATCACGGCCAGCGTCGGCTTGATGAACCTGACCCTGCCGAACAGGCTGATGCCGATGATGACCGAGGCAAGGCCCATGACTACCATACCGGTGCCGCTCCAGATATTCGCCGAGCCGGATTCCTGGCTCAGCACGGAGCCCGCCAGCGCCGCGCAGCCGTTGCCGATCATCAGGCCGAGGATTTTCATGCCGCCCGGGTCGCGCCCGAGCGAGACCACGTACTGCGGGTTGTCGCCCGCGGCGCGCAGCAGAAGGCCGGATTTCGTCTTCAGGTACAGGTCCGCGAGGATCTTTACGGCCGCGCAGCACACCAGCGCGACGATGACGGTGCGCCATCCGTTGGAAAATTTGGGTATCAGGGCCGCTGGCCCGGATGTGAACACGGTCGGTCTGCTGTAATAGGCAATCATCGACGACCCGCCCGTCACCACAAGGTTGATGCTGGTAAGCGCCAGCATGACGATGATGCCGGAAAGCAGGTCCGTAATATGCAGCCGCACATGCAGCAGGCCCGTAGCGCAGCCCGCCGCGGCCCCGCAAAGGAAGGCGGCCAGGCACGCGAGCCACGGATTCATGCCGCCGGCAATCAGCGCCCCCGTCACGCATGCGCCGAGCGGGAAGGTGCCGTCGACGGAGAGGTCGGGGAAATTCAGCACCTGATAGGTAAAGTAGACGCCGATCGCCATAATCGCGTAGATCAGCCCTTCCTGCAGCACGTTCGACAGCAGGCCAAGAAAGATGTCCATAGGTTCCCGTACCAGCTTTCTGTTATTTTGAAGAATCGACCGCTTCGGCGCCGGAGTAGTCGGCCGGAAGCGTCAGGCCGAATTTTTCCATCGCGGCTTTGCTGTAGACCGGTTTGCCCTCGTTCACGACATAGACCGGGATGTCCGCCGGTTTGGCTTCGCCCTTCAGGATCTTCGCGGCCATTTTCCCGGTTTCTTTTCCAAGCGCCACAAAGTCGATGCTGACCGACGCGAGACACCCGTTTTTCACCTGCTCGATCTCGGAGCCGAACACGGGGATTTTGGCTCCGTCCGTGGCCTGCAGAAGGGTCGAAAGGTTATTGACGACGTTGTTGTCGGTGAAGTTGTTGACGCAGTCGACGCCCTTTGCCACGAGCGAGGCGGCGCCGGAAGCGACCTCGGAGGAATTGGTGATGCCCACGTCGGCGATTTCAAACCCGTATTTCGGCGCAAGCTCTTTGAAACGCTTCAGGTTTGAGACGGAATTGACCTCGCTCGTCGTGTAGAGGACGCCGATCTTCTTGGCGTTCGGCAGAAAAGCGCGGATCATCTTGAGCTGCTGCTCCAGCGGAAGAACGTCCGAGGAACCGGTGCAGCTGCCGCCGGGCTTGTCGAGCGACTGCACAAGCTGCGCCGCCACTGGGTCCGAAATCGCGGTGAACACGACGGGGATGTTCGTGTCTTTCGCCGCGCTGTAGGCGGACATGGCGGCGGGCGTCGCAATCGCCATAATCATATCGTACTTTTTAGACACCATGTTTTTTGCCATCAGGTCCGAGTTCCCGTTGTCGGCCTGCGCGTTCTGAAAGTCGATGGTCAGGTTTTTGCCTTCCTCAAAGCCTGCCTCTTTCAGCCCTTCCCGAAAGCCGGTGTAGCAGTTGTCCAGGGAAGGGTGCGTGGCATATTGAATGACGCCGACGCTCACTTTCTTGCCGCTTCCGCCGGAGGCGGCCGCCTCCGGCGCCGCGCCGTTCCCGGAAGAGCACCCCGCCGCGGCAAGGGCGGCCGAGGCGGCCAGAATGACCGCGGCCAAGGTCTTCATCACACGCATTTTTGTCTTTTTCACAGTGAAACCCTCCTTAAAATCCCGTTGACAGTATGGCCCGAAAGGGAAAGAAAAATAAAAAAACTCCTGCCCCTGAAAACATCAGGGACAGGAGAAAAATACTTTTTCCTGCGGTACCACCCACATTGGCGCAACACGCCCGCTCGCTCCGCACACAAACATATGCGCTTCCTTGGTAACGGGTGAAGATCCCGTCGAAAGCTACAAGACACTCAGGCCGTTCGCTCCGCCCTCGTAAGTCCATTCGTCCGGGGCAATCCGCCGCAATCACACCGCCTGCGGCTCTCTTGTTTCATGCCGAACCCGGAGTACTGCTCTTACTCGCCGGTTTTTAATATTGCCCCCATTATATGCGCGGGCTTATATTTTGTCAAGCGCTTTTTCTCCCGGGCAATCCGCATTTCGGCCTGCAGCTCCAAAGCGGACGCTCCGGGACGTTTTTGCATGATTTTTTCGCCCGGAATTCGTCCGTGTCCCAGAGAATCGCAAATTGAGGTTTCTTTTTTCGACATTATGTGTTATAATACCGCCGTACATCCGTGCCGATGGCGGCCGGTTCGGCTTTCATCCGGCGGCGGAAGAAAACCGCACGGCGAGGCGGGATATGAGGTGGTTTGATGGAAACAAAGTATGTCATTACCATTGCGCGGCAGTTCGGCAGCGGCGGCCTGGAGATCGGGCAGAAACTGGCGCAGAAGTTTTCCATTCCCTTCTACGACAGAAACAGGATTGCCGAGATTGCGCGCGACAGCGGGGCCGGCGTCAGCGTTTTTGAAGATTCGCAGGAAAAAACGCAGGGCGAAGAGCTGTATTCCCTTCTGACGGCCGACTATTCGTTCGACGGCGGCGCCCCTGTCTGCAACGGGCTGCAGGTGAGCCGGAACGTTTTTCTGCTGCAGAAGCAGATCCTGCTGGAGGCCACCCAGAAGGGCCCCTGCGTGGTGGTGGGCCGATGTGCGGACGGGCTGCTGCAGGGCACGACGGATCTGTTCAGCGTTTTTGTCTGCGCGGACAAGCTTTCCCGCATGGACAGAATCGTTCAGAAATACGGCGTTCCCGTGCAGAACGCCGCCGAGCAGATGATTATAAAAGACAAACAACGTTCAAACTATTACAGTTATTGTTCCAACAAAAAATGGGGCGCGCCGGATAATTATTTTCTTTCCGTCAATTCTTCCGTCTTCGGGATCGACCCGGCTGTCGATTTGATTGCGGAAACCGTCTGCGCCTGGGAGGAACAAAACAGGGAGAAAGTATCATGAGAGCTTCTATCAGTAAAAATACGCTTCGCCTGGCGCAGTTCGCGCTGCTTCTTGCCATTGAAGCCATCGTCTGCTTCACGCCGCTCGGCTCGCTTCCGGCGGTCGGGCCGATCGTCGCGACCCTCGGCATGGTCCCCGTCATCATCACCGCGGTTGTGCTCGGCACCGGCGCGGGGACGCTGATGGGCGCCTTTGCCGGCCTGTTCAGCTTTATCGTGTGGTCGTTTTTCCCGCCGAACCCGCTGACGGCGTTCGTCTTCACGCCGGTTTATTCCCTGGGGCCGGCGAAGGGCAATTTCTGGAGCCTGGTCATCTGCTTTGTGCCGAGGATTCTGGTCGGCACCGTGGCCGGCGCGTGCCTTTCCCTTTTCACGCGGCTGCACTGGAAAAATATCCTGGCCTATTCCGTGAGCGGCGTCCTCGGCAGCCTCGTGAACACGGTGCTGGTCCTCGGGGGCATCTACGTCTTCTTCGGCAGAAGCTACGCCGCCGTGCTGGGCAAGGATATCGGCGTGCTGCTGGGGTTAATCGGCCTGACGGTCCTGACGAGCGGGATCCCGGAAGCGGTGATCGGCGGGGCTGCGGCCTACGGCATCGGGTACCCGCTGAAAAAACACGTCTTTCACAACTTTGAATAACCGCGGCGTTTTGGCGCAGAATAGAAGCGTCTTCTTTGGAAACAGGGACGATTTTATTTGAAAGGGTGCCAGACATGACGGATTTGCATTGTACGGTTTCAAACTGCGCCAATAACCAGGATTCCCTGTGCTGCAGGCCGGATATTATGGTGAGCGGCCCGGATTCCTGGAGCCCCAAGCAGACGTTCTGCGCCAACTTTGTCGACAGACAGGAAGGCGGCGAGGCGCAGAACTCGGTGGACAGCGAATCCCCGAATCCTACGCTCGATATCCACTGCGAAGCGGTGAACTGCGCCTACAACCAGCAGCTGGCCTGCAACGCCAACCATGTGGATATCCGAACCACACACGTGAACGGCAGTCAGATCAAAACGGAATGCTCCACGTTCCAGTCGGATTCCCACTGATTTTTGAAACCTGCGCCCGGGCCGCGGGATTTTTCCGCCCGCGGCAGTCTCAGCCTTTTCCGGCAGATTTTCTGGCCGGGGAAGGCTTCTTTTTTGTTTTGCTGCACAAAGGCTTTCCTCTGTTTTCCATGGTAATAAAAACATAATTTTCAATCAAAATTTCTATTTTACGCTAAAAAATGTGATTATATTTATAATAAGCAATTATAATCGACTCCGGAGACAATAAAATTAATTGCAGTAAAAGGAAAATAATATTAAAGGAACGGTTAGATTTTGGTGGGAAAGAAAGAAAAAAAAGAAGAATACCTTGCAAAATTTTCAGACGCTTTTGCGCAGAACGGCCTGAACCGCACGCCGGTCAAAAAGCTTTCGGAGGCGGCGGGGATCAACGAAGCGTCCATTTACCAGTATTTCAGCAATAAGGATGAAATCGTCATCGAGTGCGTCAAGCAGTATTTTGCCGACGTGCAGGAGGAGCTGTTCCCCATTATGACGAATTCGCTGCTCCAGCTGGACCAGCGTATGCAGCGGGTGCTTCTTTACCATGCGCAGCTGGAGCAGCGCGAAAAATTTATCGTTCAGGTGCTGACAGACCCGACATACCAGAAAAAATGCGTCCCGATTCTGAGGGACTTCATGGTCATGATTCGCGAAATGGCTTCCTGCCTTTCTTCCGAGACGGAAATCCCGGAGAACGTCCTTCACCCGATGGTGCTCATGGTGATGAGCATGCTGATTTTTCACAGCATTTTCAACAGCACGGACTCCATGCTGGTCCAGGTCGACTATATCGAGGAGCTTTTTTCAGAGGAACTCAAAAAAGCCCGCCACTCCGTTCCGCCTCCGCCTGAAGCCTGAGCCTATTCCACAGACCGGGCCCCGTTAAGATCCGCCGCCGGCGGATTTTAACGGGGCCCGTTTTTTATTTATCGCTTTTTAACAAAGCGTTTTTATGTCAATCAAGGTGCGCCAATAATATTATGGGAAGTACCCTGTCATTGCATAAATCCCCAGAAGAATGTCAAAGATAAGGGCGAAAATACATTCCACTATGATGATTCGGAGCGTGAAAATATGATTGTCCGAAGGGGCGATATTTATTATGCCGACCTCAGCCCTGTCGTCGGGTCGGAGCAGGGAGGAATCCGGCCGGTCCTGATTGTTCAGAACGACGTGGGCAACCGGTTCAGCCCGACCGTGATCGCCGCGGCTATTACCAGCCAGCATTCCAAAGCCAACCTGCCCACGCATATCATGCTGAACGCAGGCAAAACCGGCCTTGCGAAAGATTCCATCGTCCTGCTTGAGCAGGTGCGCACCATCGACAAGCACAGGCTGAAAGAACGCATGGGCTGCCTCGACCAAAGCGCCATGTCTATGGTGGACCAGGCGCTTTCCATCAGCTTCGGCCTTGGGTCGGGCAGGGAAGAAATGCGGCAGGCTACATAGGTCGCTTTGTGATATGTAGCGTGTATATTTTGGGCCGCAGGTAAAATAATAAAATATAATTTTCTAAAAGAAAAGGAGTGTTGCTGAAATGTCGCTGACGACAAAAGAACTTTCCGCCATCGAAGACGAGCTGACGAGCGAGCAGACCCTGATCTGCAAGATGAAGGCTTATTCCCAGATGTGCAGCGATCAGGAGCTGAAGCAGAAGTGCGACTCCATCGCAAAAAAGCATCAGTGCCACTATGACCAGCTTATGAATCTTTTAAACTGAAAGGAAGTGCGAGAATGAATCCTTCACAGATCAGCGGGAATCTGTCGGGCAACCCCATTACCGACAAAGATATGATGTACGATGTGCTGTCCTCCCAAAAGTTCATTACGGACACGTACAACACGTTTACCAACGAATGCGCATCCGCCGGCACGCGCGACGAGTTTATGAAAATCCTGCAGGAAGAGCACCAGATCCAGGCGGAGGTGTTCGACACCATGAAGCAGCGCGGCTGGTACCAGACGCCGGCCGCGGAACAGCAGAAGGTCCAGCAGGCAAAACAGAAGTACGAAAGCGCGAAGAACCAGACCTGACCCAGGGAAAACGGAGACATGGAAACGGGAACGAGCGGAAACACGCCCGTTCCCGTCTTTTTATCGGTTCCTTCTTTATGACCTTTTCGCCCCCGATTCCTCACAATTCGTATTGAATATATCGCCCCATAATGATACAATTAAAAATTATGGGGCAGGTGGGCGGATTGAGTATCAAAAAATGGAATGTTCTGCCATACGACAGGGACGCGGCGCTTCAGCTGGCGGCCCGGCTCGGCATCCCCCCGCTGCTTGCGGTCCTTCTGCAGACCCGCGGGGCGGGCGGCGCGGAGGCGGCGGAGGAACTGCTGAACGGCGGCGCGGATTTCTGCGACCCGTTTCTGCTGCCGGATATGGAGCAGGCGGTCGAACGCATCAACCGCGCGCTTGACGGCTTCGAGAAAATCGCTGTTTTCGGGGATTACGACGCCGACGGGGTGACTGCCACGGCGATGCTGTATTCTTACCTTGAGTCCTGCGGGGGCGACGTCGTCTACTACATTCCGGACCGCGAAAGCGAGGGCTACGGCCTCAGCATGTCCGCCGTGGACAGCCTGAACGGTCAGGGCGTGCGGCTGATTGTGACGGTGGACAACGGCATCTCTTCCGTCGGAGAAGTCGAACATGCCGCCGGCCTCGGCATTGACACGGTCGTCACGGACCACCACCGGCCCGGGCCCGTCCTTCCGCCGGCCTGCGCCGTGGTGGACGCCTGGCGCGACGGGTGCCGCTGCCCGTTCCGCGATTTTTCGGGCGCGGGCGTCGCCTTCAAGCTGATTTCGGCGCTCGAAGGGCCGGAAGGCGGCACGGAAACCCTGCTGGAAAATTACGCGGACCTCGCGGCGATCGGGACCATCGGGGATGTCGTGCCCCTTGCCGGCGAAAACCGGGCGCTTGTGCGCGAGGGCCTGGAGCTGCTTTCGCGGACCGACCGCCCGGGGCTTCGGGCGCTGATTGAGCAGTCGGGTATGGAAAACGGCCGCCTGACCTCGGAAAGCGTCGCGTTTACAATCGTGCCGCGCATCAACGCGACGGGCCGCATGGGCGCCGCGGACCGGGCCGTGCGCCTGCTGGTTTCGGAATCCCAGGAGGAAGCCGGAAGCCTTGCGGCGGAAATCTGCGCGGAAAACGGGAACCGTCGCCGCCTGGAAGACGAAGCCTTTCAGAGCGTCATGGAGTGTTTCGGGAAAAATCCGCAGGCCCTGCTCGACCGCGTGCTGGTCGTCGCGGGGGAGGACTGGCACTGCGGGGTGATCGGCATCGTTGCCGCCCGCGTGGTGGAACGGCTGGGGAAGCCCTGCGTCGTCATTTCGTATTCCGGCGGCACGGCCAAGGGCTCCGGGCGGAGCGTGGAGGGCTTTTCCCTGTTCGACGCCGTCTCTTCCTGCGGCAAGCTGCTTTTGAAATTCGGCGGTCATCCCATGGCTGCCGGCATGACGCTGAAGACCGAGAACATCGGCGCGTTCCGCAAAGAAATCAACCGGTACGCGGCGTCGCTGCCGGGGCCCATGCCGGCCCCGGTCCTCACGGTGGACTGCATCCTGCGGCCGGATAAGCTTTCGTTTGAAATCCCGGAGCTGGCCGCCCGTCTCGAGCCGTTCGGCACCGGGAATCCACGCCCCGTTTTCGGCCTCACGCATATGGCACTGGCCGACATCACGCCCGTGGGCGGCGGCAAGCACCTGAGGCTGACGCTCCGCAAAGGATCCGCCGCGGTGACGTGCATGAAGTTCCGCACGTCGCTCGAAGATTTTGCCTTTCGGATCGGCGACGAGGTGGACGCCGCGGTCACGCTTGAAAGCCGGGAATACGCCGGCCGCCCGGAGCTTTCCGTCATCGTCCGCGACATGCGCTTTTCCGGCGCGGATCAGGAGGAGCTGATCTCCGGGCTCGCGCTGTACGAAAAATTCCGCCGCGGCGAGCCGCTTTCCCGCGAAGAGGCGGAGCGGCTCTTCCCCTCCCGGGAGGATTTCGAAGCCGTTTACCGGGCTGTGCGCAGCTCCGGCGGCTGCAGCGGAAGGCCGGAAGAGTTTCTGCCGCGCATCCCCGGGGGGAACGTTTCCCTCCCGAAGCTGCTGGTCGCGCTCGACGTCTTTTCCGAACGCGGGCTGATTGGACTGAACCGGTCGGCGGAGATCTATTCCGTACGGCTCGTACCCGCGGCGGCAAAAGTCCGCCTCCCGGATTCCCCGATCCTTGCCCTGCTCCAATCTTTTTGTAAAAGCCGGTGAGAAAAATGGCATGGCCCCTCAAAACTTTTGACGACCTGCTCTCTTTGATGAAAGCGAGCGAACACGAATACGATCTCGAAATGATCGAACATGCCTACAAGCTGGCTGAGGCTTCCCACAAGGACCAGAAGCGCCTGTCGGGCGCGCCGTATATTTCCCATCCCGTGGCGGTGGCGTGCATCCTCGTGGAGCTCGGCATGGATTCGGAGTCGGTCGTCGCGGGCCTTCTGCACGACGTTGTGGAAGACACCCCGGTCGCCCTCGAGCAGCTCCGCAAGGAATTCGGCAACGAGATTGCCAACCTGATTGACGGCGTGACCAAGCTGGGCAGGATTCCGTATTCCTCGCGCGAGGTGCAGCAGGCGGAAAACCTGCGCAAAATGCTGATCGCGATGAGCGAGGACATCCGGGTCATCATCATCAAGCTGGCCGACCGCCTGCACAACATGCGGACGATTGAGTTCATGACGCCGCAGAAGCAGCGCGACAAGGCGCTTGAAAACATGGAGGTCTACGCCCCCATCGCGCACCGCCTCGGCATCCGCGCCGTCAAGGAGGAGCTCGAGGATCTGTCGCTGCGCATCCTCGATCCTGTGGCCTACCAGGAGATTGAGAACGGCCTCGAGCTGCATGCGAACGAGCGCAAGGCCTTCATCGAGCTGACGCAGAAGCGCATCCGCGAGCGCGTCGTGCAGACCATCCCCAACGTCTACCTCGAGGGCCGCGTGAAAAGCATCAACGGCATTTACCGCAAAATGTTCGTCCAGGGCAGGTCCATGGACGAAATCTACGACATCTACGCCGTGCGCGTCATCGTCGACACGATGAACGACTGCTACAACGTGCTGGGCATCGTGCACGACATGTTCCGCCCGCTGCCGAACCGTTTCAAGGACTATATTTCGACGCCGAAGCCGAACATGTACCAGTCGCTGCACACCACGGTCATCGGCAAGGAGGGCATCCCGTTCGAGGTGCAGATCCGCACCTGGGAGATGCACCACACCGCCGAATACGGCATCGCCGCGCACTGGAAATATAAGCTCGGCATGTCCGGCAAAGAGGATTCGTTCGAAAAGCGCCTTTCGTGGATCCGCCAGATGCTCGACAACGAGAAAGACAACGAAGACGCCACGGACATTGTGCGCACCATCAAATCCGACCTTGTGCCGGAAGAGGTGTTCGTCTTCACGCCGCGCGGCGACGTGATCAACCTGCCCGCCGGCGCCACGGTGATCGATTTTGCCTACGCCATCCACAGCGCCGTGGGCAACCGCATGTCCGGCGCGAAAGTCGACAAGCGCATCGTGCCGCTCGACTACCGCGTCAAGACCGGCGAAATCGTAGAGGTGCTGACCTCGAAGGAAACGCACGGCCCCAGCCGCGACTGGCTCAAGATCGTCAAGACCAGCGAGGCGCGCAATAAGATCCGCTCCTGGTTCAAGCACGAAAAGCGCGACGAAAATATTTCGGAAGGCAAACTGGAGATCGACCGCGAGCTCAAGCGCAACAGCATCGAGATGGAAGACGCCGAGCTCGACGCCCTGCTTCAGAAAATCGGCCAGCGGCACAACTGCACGTCCGCAGAAGACGTGTACGCCGCAATCGGCTACGGCGGCATCCCGCTCTGGAAGGTCATGCCGAAAATCAAGGACGCCTGGCAGAAGAGCCATGCCGCGCCCGCGCCGCTCCCGCCCGCGCAGGAAAAGCCGCAGGCGCCGCGCAAAAGCTCCGCCGGCGTCATTGTGGACGGAATGGACAACTGCCTCATCAAGTTTTCCCGCTGCTGCAACCCGCTGCCGGGCGACGACATCATCGGCTTCATCACGCGCGGGTTCGGCGTCTCCATCCACAAGCGCAGCTGCTCCAACGTTCCGCAGGACATCGGCAAGGCCGCCGAGCCGGAACGCTGGGTCAACGTCCACTGGGCGGGCGACGTGCAGGAGGAGTTCAAGACGACGCTCGAAATCGTCGCGACCGACCGTTCCGGCCTTCTTGCCGACATCACCCAGCAGCTGTTCAATCTGCACCTGTTCATCCACTCGCTCAATTCGCGGGAGGCGAAAGACGGCTGCGCGGTCATCACTGCGACCATTTCCATCAACGGGGTGGATCAGCTGCAAAGCATCATCGCCCGCCTGAACAACATCTCCGGTACTTTGTCCGTACGCCGGGCGTAAACCCGCTTTGTGTTTCCGGACGGCCGGGTAGGAGGCATCGCATTTGAAGATCACAAAAATCGCGGGCGGACCTCTGCCCACGAACTGCTATATCCTGACGGACGACGAGGCGGGGGTCTCCGCCGTGATCGACCCCGGCTTCGAGAGCCGGGAGCTGGACGACGCCGTACGCGCCGCAGGCAGCGTGCAGGCCATTCTGCTGACGCACGGCCACTTCGACCACATCTGCGGCGTCAGCCGCCTCCATGACCTGACCGGCGCCAAAATCTATATGCCTTCCGACGAGATCATGTTCATCCGCGACGCTTCGCTCAACCTCTCCACCATGTTCTTCGGGGCGGAGCTGCCGCAGTTCCGCGTGGACGTGCCGCTGAACGACGGGGAGAAGATTCCGGTCGGGAGCCTGACCGTCGCCGTACTGCAGACGCCGGGGCACACCTCGGGAGGCTGCTGCTTTGTCGTGGAAGACGTGATCTTTTCCGGCGACACCCTGATGAAGCTCAGCTGCGGCAGGACCGATTTCCCGACCGGGAACTACCGGCAGATGCTCGACTCGCTGCAGAGGCTGCGCGGCCTTCCGGGGGATTACCGCGTCCTGCCGGGCCACGGGTCCGAGACGACGCTCGGCTACGAGCGCCGCAACAACTCCTATCTGGGGACGCGGCCGGTATGACGCTTGTAATCGACGGCCACCCGTTCCATTATGAAATGGAGAACCTCTGCCGCATCTTTTACCCCCGCTGCAAAATCACCGTGACTCCGGAGCCGAACGGGGACCCCGTGCAGGCCTATACCGCCCTTCGCAGCGAAGCGGGCGGCCGGCGGGTCGTTGTGCGGCTTTGCATCGACGGCCGGGAGCGCGCGGGGGAAGAGCTGCTTCCGCCGCAGGCGGACGACCGGGAGGCGGAGCGCCGCATGTCGGTGCTTCTGTGGGGCATGTTCGCGGACCTGACGGGGTACAGGCCGGAATGGGGCATCCTGACGGGCGTGCGGCCCATCAAGCTGTTCGGCAGACTGGCTGCGGAAAAGGGCGGGGAAGAGGCCGTCGCCTTCTTTGAGAAAGCCCTTCTCGTTTCCCCTCAGAAAGCGAAAATCGCGCTGGAGACGTGGCGCAACCAGAAAAAGCTGCTCGACGCCTGCGCTCCCGGCCTGTTCAGCCTTTATGTCGCGATCCCGTTCTGCCCGACGCGCTGCGCCTACTGCTCGTTTGTTTCTTCTTCCGTCGAAAAGACGCTGAAGCTCGTTCCAAAATACGTGGAGCTTCTGTGCGGGGAGCTGCGCCGCACGGGGCAGATTGCGGCGGAGCTGCACCTGCGGCCGGAGTCGGTCTATTTCGGAGGCGGCACGCCGACCGTGCTGAGCGCGGAACAGCTCGAAACGCTGATTCGCGCCGTCGGGGAAAGCTTCGACCTTTCCGCGTGCCGCGAGTTCACCGTCGAGGCCGGGCGGCCCGACACCATTACGGAAGAAAAGCTCGACGCCATGAAGCGCGGCGGCGTCACGCGCATCAGCATCAACCCGCAGACGCTCAACGACGAGGTCCTGCGGGAGATCGGCCGCAGGCACACGGCGGCGCAGGCTCTGGAAGCGTTCGCCCTGGCCCGCAGGCGCGGATTTTCCAACATCAACATGGACCTGATCGCCGGCCTGCCGAAAGACGACATGGGCAGCTTCCGCCGGACGCTGGAGCAGGTCATCGCCCTTTCGCCGGAAAGCGTCACGGTCCACACGCTCGCGCTCAAGCGCGCCGCGCGGCTTGCGCAGGAAGACCGCGTCACGCCGGGCGAAGGCGCGCTGGCCGGTGGGATGATAGGCTATGCGGACGACGCGCTCCTGCGGAGCGGCTACCGCCCGTATTACCTGTACCGCCAGAGCCGGATGGTCGGCAACCAGGAAAACACCGGGTGGGCCAGACCGGGCATGGAGTGCTTCTACAACGTCGTCATCATGGAGGAGTGCCAGACGATTCTCGCCTGCGGAGCGGGGGCCGTCACAAAGCTGCGCGACCCTGATTCGGACCGTATCGAGCGGGTATTCAACTTTAAGTATCCGTATGAATATATTGACAGATACGAGGAAATGATGTTAAGGAAAGACCGGGTGAAGAAGTTTTATGGAGAATTGCAGGGCGGGGTACGTCACCTACCGGAACAGCGTGGTTGAAATCAACCGCGCCGCGGAGGAAGATCCCGGGGCGTTCGTGACGGACACGGAAGCCGCCTACCAGAAGAATCTGGACGCCATTGCGCGGCGCATCGCGTCCGAAAGCCCTCTTTGCAGGCTGGTCATGATCGCCGGCCCTTCCAGCAGCGGCAAGACGACCACGGCGCACCGCCTGATCGACACGCTGCGGAAGGTCGGCGTGAAGTCGGTCAGCATCTCTCTGGATAATTTCTATTTCGGAGAAAAAATGGCGCCGCTGCTCCCGGACGGAAGCCACGACTACGAGAGCCTCGGGGCGCTGGACCTCGACGATATCCGCAGGTGCCTGCTCGGCCTCGTGAGGGACAATGCGTGCGACATGCCCGTCTTCGACTTTGAACGGCACATGCCGTACCCGTACCGGCGCAGGGTCGTCCTCCACGAGCATGAGGTCGCGGTCGTGGAGGGAATCCACGCGCTGAACCCCGAGCTGACCAGCCGCCTCCCGGAATTCCGGGCGCACCGCATCTACATCAGCGTCAAGCAGGGCGTCGACGACGGCGAAAAGCAGATTTTCGGGCCGAACGACATCCGCCTCGTGCGGCGCATCGTGCGCGATCATCAGTTCCGGGGGACCAGCCCCGACAGAACGCTGCAGATGTGGGGCAACGTGATGGACGGCGAGCGGAAGTACATCAAGCCGTTCCGCACGTTTGCCGATTCTACCGTCAATTCTTTTCACGCGTACGAGCTTTGCGTGCTGAAAAACCAGGCTTTGCATCTGCTACATAGCGTTCCGGAGCAAAGCGCCTGCTTCAGCCGCGCGCAGGCGCTCGCACAGGGCCTGGAGCGCGTGGAACCGGTCGACCCCGGGCTTGTTCCGACCGATTCCATCATCCGCGAATTTATCGGCGGCGGCATCGTTTAGACTTGCATTTTTAGCGATTCCCGTGTTATAATAAGCCAATACAGGCAAAGGAGAGTGCTGTTATGGGACTGTTGGACGATGTGATTGTCAACGCGAAATCGGCAGCCAATATCGTTGGAAAAAAAGCGACTCAGCTTGTTGATATTTCGAAGCTCAGAATCAGCGCCGCCGATTTGAACAACGAGATTTCCAAACGGTTCGAGTCTTTGGGGCGCGCCGTTTACGAAGCGAAAAAGACGGAAAACGATCCTTCCGACCTTGTTGCGGAAAGCGTCGCCGCCATCGACGAGCTTTACGAGCAGCTCGACGCCGTCAACGCCCAGATGGCTTCTGCGCGTGAAAAATCCGTCTGCAAGGTCTGCGGGCAGGAAAATCCGCAGGGCGCCGCCTTCTGCTGCAAATGCGGCCACAAGCTTACGGACGACTGAATACAACTGATGCACCGGCAATTCAAAAAGGGAGGGGATTTTCCTCTCCTTTTGTTTTAGGCCTTGTTTGATAAATAAAAAGCACCGGATTTTCGGGATAAAATTGCGCCGAACCGAACAAGGAAAAAGCGCAGGAATACTTTCCGTATTCCGGGCATTTCTGACGCCTGACGGCACAATTTTAGCCGAAACAAACAAGTTCCCTGATTTTTCAAACGAGGCCCGGTATGCTGCCGGGTGGAATAAAGCGGGATAACGTCTACATATTTTAGTGCGGAGCGGCTGCTTTTGCTTCTGCCGCCCAAACCGTCTGTTCGGAACGGGAGTGCTGCGATGGGACAGAAAAGTAGGACCGTACGCGTGCGCCGCCAGAGCTTTCTGCACGGCGCCTTGATTCTGGTGATGGCCATCGCCATCGAAAAGGTCATCGGCGCTTTGTTCAAAATTCCGCTTGCGTGGGTGCTGACGGACCTCGGCAATGGCTACTTCAACGCCGCGTATTCGCTGTACGCCCCTTTGTTCAGCCTGGCGACGGCGGGGTTCCCCATCGCGATTTCAAGGCTTGTGTCCGAGAACAGCACCCGCGGGCGCTACCGCGACATCCGGCAGATTCACAGCGCGTCGATCCGCATCTTCCTGATCCTGGGCGCCGTTTCCTTTTCCATCATGCTGCTCGGCGCGGGGCCGTATGTCGGCTACGCCCAGGCGGGGAACGCGCTGCCGGCCATTTATGTGCTGTCGCCCGCGGTCTTCTTCGCGAGCATGATGTCCATCTACCGCGGGTATTACGAGGGCCTGCGGAACATGTACCCGACCGCCATCTCGGAAGTCATCGAGGCATTGTGCAGGCTGATTTTCGGCCTGACGGCGGCGTATCTCATCGTACAGTCCGGTCTACAGGAGTATGCCGCGCACGGCACCGTTTATGGCGTGAAAATGGCAAACGCCTCGTTTGCAAAAATTGCCACGCTGCCTTACGCTGCGGCGGGCGCCATTTTCGGCGTTACGCTCGGGGGCGTATTCGGCTTCCTGTTCCTCTGGGCCTACCATAAGCGGAACGGCGACGGCATCACCCGGGAGATGCTGTACGATTCCCCGCGCCCTCTGCCGATGAAGCTGACCATTTCCCGTCTGGTAAGGACCGCTATCCCCGTGGCGCTCGGTTCCCTTGCGGTCAACCTCTCCACGCTGGTCGACAGCACGTTCCTCCAGAAAAGAATTGCCGACATCATGCTGACCTCTCCCCAGATTGTGGAAAACATGTATCAGGGGATTCTTCGCAAGGAAGTATTTCAGCTGAACAGCGTCCCTACTGCCTTGTATGGATGCTTCAGCAACGCGAATACTCTGTTTATGTTTGTTCCGGCCCTGACCCAGGCGCTCGGCGTCAGCGCGCTGCCGAACGTGACGGAGGCGTGGACCGGGGGAAACCCCCATAAGATCAGGAGCAGCGTCGAATCCGTGCTGCGCATCGTGACGCTCATCACCATTCCCTGCGGCCTCGGGATGTCGGTCCTCTCCACGCCGATCGCTTCTCTGATGTACGGCGGCGCGGAGAATTCGCCGCAGATCATCGGGCGCGTTCTGGCCATTCTGGGCCTAGCGTCGGTTTTCGCCGCCACCAGCACGCCGATCAACAGCATGCTGCAGGCGGTCGGCCGCGTGGACCTGCCCGTAAAATTCATGGTCGTCGGGCTGACGATCAAAATCGTGCTGAACTACACTCTTGTCGGCATCCCTGAAATCAACGTACAGGGCGCGGGGACCGGTACTCTGGTCTGCTATATCCTCATCATGCTCCTGGCGCTCCATAGCCTGAAAAAGGTCACGAGAGTCCGTCTCCATTATTTCAGCATCTTTCTCAAGCCGACACTGGCTTCCGTCATCAGCGTAGGCGCGGCCTGGCTGGTCCAGAACGCGGCTTCCCACATCATTTCCGGCAAGCTTGCGACCTGCTTTGCCATCCTCGCGGCGGCCGTTTTGTACGTCTTCTGCATCCTCTGGTTCCGCGCATTGAGCCGCCACGATATAGAAATGCTGCCAAAAGGACAAAAAATTGCGAAAATACTTGAAAAATATAATTGGATAAGGTAAAATAATCCTGAATTACAGATTTACGGAAACATTGGGGGCACGGGGTTGCAATTTGAGACCAAAGAACGCTATACCATGGAGGATTTTCTTAAGATCATGGAAATCCTGCGTTCTCCCGAGGGCTGCCCGTGGGACCGCGAACAGACGCACCGGAGCATCCGCAACAACCTGATTGAAGAAACCTACGAGGCTGTGGAAGCGATAGACACCGGCGACGCGGAACTGCTGAAAGAAGAGCTCGGCGACGTTCTGCTGCAGGTCGTCTTCCATTCCATGCTGGAAAAGGAAGCCGGTTCGTTCGATTTTTCCGATGTGATCGACGGGGTCGCAAAAAAAATGATTCTCCGCCATCCGCATGTGTTCGGCAATCTGTCGGTTCAGAATACGGAAGAGGTCCTGAAGAACTGGGAAGCCATCAAGATGAAGAGCCACGGCCGCACTTCCGCGGCGGAAGCTCTGGAGGGCGTGTCGCGCGCCCTGCCGTCCTTGATGCGCAGCCAGAAAGTTTTCAGGAAAGCTTCAAAAGCCGCAGGCCGCAAGGCTGAAGGCGCGCCCGCCGTCGGGTATCTCGATGCGGCGCTGCGCGAAACAGAAAAGCTCTCCGCGTCGTCGGAAGAGATGAAGCGTCTGCAGGCGGTCGGAAAACTCCTTTTCTGCGCCGCCGGGCTTGCCGAAAGCCTGAATGTCGAAGCGGAGCAGGCTTTGGCCGTATTTTGCGACGATTATATCCGAAGGTTCAAAGAGCAGGCGGCGACGGTTCCCGACCCCGGGTAAAAAACGGGGCGACCGTCAGCGGCGCGGCCCGAAACGCCGTCCGGCAGAGCACCGGGCTGTCGGCAGTTCAAAATTCTCAGCATTTAGCTGTTGAATAATAAAAAAACGGAGGTCAAAATTATGAATAAAACTGAGTTGATTGCTGCTGTTGCCGAGAAGACCGGCCTGTCCAAGAAAGACGCCGACAACGCGGTAAACGTCCTGCTCAACACGATTGTTGAGTCGGTCGCGAAGGATGAGAAGGTCCAGATCGTCGGGTTTGGCACGTTTGAGCTTCACAGCCGCAGTGAACGTCAGGGCCGTGACCCGAGGACCAACACGCCCATCACCATTCCGGCTTCCAAAGTTCCGGCGTTCAAGGCCGGCAAAGCGTTTAAGGATGCGACGGCGGGCTGAGCTGTACCCTCGCTGTTTCAAAGGCTGCGGCAGAATTTGCCGCGGCCTTTGCTGTATTGTTTTAAAAATGGAATAACGGAGAAATGACGGCATGAGACTGGACAAATACCTGAAAATTTCCAGGCTGATCAAACGCCGCACCGTGGCGAACGAGGCGTGCGACGCGGGGCGCGTCATGGTCAACGGCAAAGTTGCGCGGGCGTCCTGCGAGGTAAAGCCCGGCGACGTTATCGACATCGGCCTCGGCGCGCGCAGCCTGCGCGTGAAGGTGGCCGGGGTCAGCGAGTTCGCCAATAAAGAAGACGCGCCGGCGCTGTACCAAATTCTTTCCGAGGGTCCGGACGACCGGTAGTATATGTTTCTTCCCTTCCGCATACTAATGGCTTAGGAAACCGGTGTGCGGGAGGGATTTTTTTGGCAGAGCAGAAAGCGGTGAAAGTGCCGCACAACCTGATACTTGAGAACCGCAGGTCCCTGACGGCGACCGGGGTGTCGAATGTCGACAGCTTCGACGATCAGACGGTCGTTGCCCGGACCGACCTCGGCGACCTGGTGATACACGGCGAAAAGCTCCACATTGAAAAACTGAATATCGAAAGCGGCGAGCTGACGCTCAGCGGGGAGATCGCTTCCATGACCTACGCGGAGCCGCGCGGGTCGGGAGGAGTGTTTTCCAAATTGTTCAAATAAGGGGAGTGGAAAGCGGTGTCGGCGAACCTTTCCGCTCAGTTGTTTGGGGTGCTGGTGTTTTTCATTCTGGGCGCCGTTCTCAGTGCGCTCTATGATGTACTGAGGATATGGCGTGCCTTGTTCCGTTCGGAAAAGCATACCGTCTTTTTTCAGGACTTTTTTTACATGCTGGCCGCGTCCGTCGTCACTTTTCTCGTCCTTCTGGGGGTGAGCGGGGGGGAACTGCGGCTCTATTTGCTCGCCGGCGAGCTGCTCGGCTGGTTTGCCTGGCATTTCACGGCGGGGACCGTCGTGGTGACGCTTTTCCGGAAGCTTGCGCATTTTTTGTACCGGCATGTTTTTGATCCCGCCTCCGCGGCGCTGCACCGCGTTGGATTAAAATTGCAAAAAAATGTGGTCCGGCAGGCGGCTTTTGTGAAAAAACATATGCAAAATGGGAAAAAACGCTTGAAACATCGTGCGGCAATAGTGTATAATCGACGTAATGAGGCTAGGGTTCGGAAACGGAATGCAAAACATAGGAAGGCACGCCGGAAAATGAAAGTCATCAAAGGAAAAAAGCGCCGCAGCAGTATTCTCCTTCGGATCGCCATTTTCGCTTTTACGGTTTATGCCGTTGTGCTGCTGGTCAATCAGCAGGTTTCTATCGCTCAGAAGAAGCAGCAGCTTGCCGAGGTAAAGCAGCAGATACAGATTCAGGAAATCCAGAACGACGATCTGCAGAATGCGGTTACCACCGGGAAAAACGGCAACAGCGAATATATGGAAAGGGCCGCCCGCGAAGGGCTTGACTATGCGAAACCCGGCGAGAGGATTTTCGTAAATATCGCCGGAAAATAAACAGCTCTGACTAAGGAGGAAAATACTTATTTATGCAGCTTGAGGTTGGTACGGTCCTGGAAGGGAAAGTCACAGGCATTACGAAATTCGGAGCGTTTGTGGAACTGCCCGGCGGCAAAACGGGCATGGTTCATATTTCTGAAATCGCGCCGACTTTCGTAAAGGAGATCCATGACTTTGTAACGGAAAACCAGGTGGTCAAGGTCAAGATTCTGAGCATCAGCCCGGATGGAAAAGTCAGCCTTTCAATCAAGCGGGTCAACGAAGCGCCGCGCGCCGGCGGGGGAAGGCCTTCGTCGCCGCGCTCGGCCGGAAGGCCCGGGAACTTTGAGTGGCAGCCCGGGCGCCGCAGCGAACCGGCCAGTTTCGAGGATATGATGACGAAGTTCAAGCAGACAAGCGACGAGAAGATGTCTGACCTGAAGCGCTGCATGGAAGCAAAGCGCGGCGGATTTTCCAAACGGGGCTCCAATCAGGCAAAATGACGGCCCGGCTGTTTTGCGGAACGTACCTGCGGAGTGGTTTCACTCCGCTTTTTTATTGGAAAGGCCGGCCTTGTGCGGCACGCAGGTCCCGCGGCTCCCGGCCCGGTAAAGCATCTTTTGGAGGAATCGTCCATGCTGATTTGTCACGCGAACATTCACACGATGGAGGGCCGCGTTATCCCCGACGGCTTTCTGCGCATACAGGGGACAACCATAAGCGAAGCCGGCGGGGGAGAGCCCAGAAAAGATCCGGGAGAACAGATCGCCGACCTGGGCGGCGCGGACGTTTACCCCGGCTTCATCGACGCGCATACCCACATCGGCATGTGGGAGGACTCGCTCACGTTCGAGGGCGACGACGGCAACGAAGAGACGGACCCCGTCACGCCGCAGCTGCGCGCCGTCGACGCGGTCAACCCGCTCGACCGCTGCTTTGAAGACGCGGCCGCGTCCGGCGTGACGACCGTCGTCACCGGCCCCGGGAGCGCGAACCCCATCGGCGGGCAGATGCTGGCCATGAAGACCAGCGGGCGACGCATCGACGACATGGTGCTCAAAGCCCCGCTGGCCATCAAGATGGCCCTCGGGGAAAACCCGAAGACCGTGTATCACGGGAAAAACGAGGCCCCTTCCACCCGCATGGCGACGGCGGCGCTGATCCGCGAGGAGCTTTTCAAAGCGCGCCGCTATCTGCAGAACCTCGAGCGCGCCCGCACGGACAAGGACGCCGATCCGCCGGAATACAACATGAAATGCGAGGCGCTGATTCCCGCCCTCAAACGGGAAATCGAGGTGCATTTCCATGCGCACCGTGCCGACGATATCTTTACGGCGATTCGGATTGCGAAAGAATTTGGCCTGGATTATGTCATCGTCCACGGCACGGAGGGGCACCTGATTACGGAAGAGCTGAAGCGTGAAAATACGCGCGTCCTTTCCGGCCCGTTCTTCGCGGACCGGAGCAAGCCGGAACTGAAAAACCAGACGCCCGCCTGCCCGGGCGTTCTGGCGCGCAGCGGGATTCTCACCGCAATCGTCACCGACCACCCCGTCACGCCCATCCAGTACCTGCGGCTCTGCGCCGCGCTTGCGGTGCGGGAGGGCATGGACCATGAAGACGCCCTGAAGGCCATCACCGTCAACCCGGCCAGAATCTGCGGCCTCGACTCGCGCGTCGGGTCCATCGCACCCGGCAAGGACGCCGACCTCGCCGTGTTCCGCGGCGACCCCCTGTCGCTTGAGGCCAAACCGGAGCTGGTGTTCGTAAACGGAAAAGTCGTATCGGGGGCGCTGCCGTCATGAGAGAGATTGATGTCCGGCAGGTGACGGATGAAATCCGACGCCTGTGCATCGAGTCCAACCGCGAACTGCCGAAGGATCTGGAGCAGTCCATCCGCTCTGCGGAGAAGACGGAGACTTCGCCGACCGGCCGCTCGATTCTCGCCGACCTCGGCGCCAATATGGACGCCGCGCGCGAATTCAGCCTGCCCGTCTGCCAGGATACCGGCATGGCGGTCGTCTTCGCCGAGGTCGGGCAGGAGATCCACCTGACCGGCGGGTCGTTCGAAGACGCGGTCAACGAAGGCGTGCGCAGGGGATATCTGGATGGGCTGCTGCGCTGCTCCGTCGTCGCCGATCCCATCCGCCGCGGGAACACGGGCGACAACACCCCGGCCGTGCTGCATACGCGCATCGTGCCCGGCAACCGGCTGAAGCTGACAGTCGCGCCGAAGGGCTTCGGCAGCGAGAATATGAGCCGCATCCGCATGTTCACGCCCGCCGCCGGGGAAGAGGACATCATCGCCTTTGCGGCGGAGACTGTCCAAATTGCGGGAGGCAACCCGTGCCCGCCCGTCGTGCTGGGCGTCGGCATCGGCGGGGATTTCGAACAGTGTGCCCTGCTGGCCAAGACGGCGCTCTGCCGCTCTGTTTCCGAACGGAATCGCGACCCGTTCTACGCCGGGCTGGAACAGCGGATGCTGGAACGGGTCAACCGGCTGAACGTGGGGCCGCAGGGCTTCGGTGGCTCCACGACCGCACTCGCCGTCAATATCGAGCAGGCGCCCACGCACATTGCCGGGCTGCCCGTCGCCGTCAACGTGGGGTGCCATGTCACAAGGCACGCGTCCGCGGTCCTGTAGGCGCTTTTTCGGCGAAACGGCCTGAAATGTTTTCAACCGGCCGCAAATGTGGTATACTGTAGCCACAGTTCCGGAAGACTTGGTTCTTCCGGAAGATTGAGGAAAAGGAGTTGGAAACATGAGAACAACGATCATTGGGCGCAAGGTCGGTCTGAAAGACAATTTCAAGCAGCTGGCTGAAAGAAAGCTTTCCCGGTTTGACCGCATTTTTGACGAGGATGCGCAGGCAAAAGTCGTCGTTACGCTTGAACGCAACCGCCAGACGGTTGAAATCACGATCTCTTCCCGCGGGATGATGTACCGTGCGGAATCGACGGAAGACGAAATGAACGACGCGCTGGACGAAGTGATCGATGCGCTCGGGGGGCAGATCCGCCGCAATAAGACCCGGCTCGGCAAACGGCTCCGTTCCAGCGGGATTGAGGATATTTTCGCGGACGGCAGGAACGCGGAGGAACACGGCGAAGACGCCTACCGCATTGTCCGCACAAAGCATTTCAACGTGAAGCCCATGAGCCTGGAAGAAGCCGTCCTGCAGATGAATCTGATCGGGCACCAGTTCTTCATGTTCCGCAATCAGGACAGCGGCGAAATCAACGTCGTCTATCACCGGAAAAACGGCGATTACGGCCTTCTGGAGCCGGACGAAGAGGAAGACTAGCCTTTTTTTAAAAAAAGTGGGGCTGCGCGGTACCGCAGCCCCTGATTTTATGGAGAAAAAACAGTATGAACCACGAGTTTGATCTGACCGTTCCCTGCCTGTTCGGGCTGGAGGGGCCGCTTGCCGAAGAGCTGCGCAGAATGGGCGCGCAGAATGTCACTCCCCTCAACGGGAGGGTCGTGTTTTCCGGTTCCCCCGGAATGCTGGCGCGGGCCAACCTGTGCAGCCGCTTCGGGGAACGGGTGCTGGTGCAGATGGCGTCTTTCCCGGCGCGCAGCTTCGAAGAGCTGTTCCAGGGGGTCCGTTCGCTGCCGTGGGAGCGCTGGATCGGCAAAAAGGACGCGTTCCCCGTGAAAGGATCCTGCCTGGATTCCCGCCTCGCCAGCGTCCCGGACTGCCAGGCGATTGTGAAAAAGGCGGTCGTCGAGCACCTGAAAGAAAAATATTCCCTGAACTGGTTCGAAGAAACCGGTGCGCCGCGGCAGATTCAGTTCCTGATTCTGAAGGATCAGGCCTCCGTCATGATCGACACGTCGGGCCCCGGCCTGCACAAGCGCGGCTACCGCGCCAACGCCGCGGAAGCCCCCATCCGGGAGACGCTCGCGGCGGCCATGGCGTATTTTTCGCATGTGCGGCACGACGCGAATTTCATCGACCCGTTCTGCGGCTCCGGTACGCTGTTGATTGAGGCCGCCCTGCTTGCCCGCGGCGCCGCACCAGGCGCCGGCCGGCGCTTTTCCGCGGAAAAATGGGAGAACGTGCCCGCGTCCGTGTGGAAAGCCGAGCGTGAGCGGGCCCGCAGTCTTCAGAAGGACGACGTGCCGTTCCATGCACAGGGGTACGATATCGACCCCGCGGCCGTCTCGCTGACGCTGGAGAACGCGGCGAAGGCGGGCGTTTCCGGCTGCGTCGGCGCGCAGTGCCGCGACGTCGCGGATTTCCGCGGGGAAGGGGAGTACGGTTGCGTCATCTGCAACCCGCCCTACGGGGAGCGCCTGCTTGACCTGCACGGCGCGGAGCAACTGTACCGCACGATGGGCCGCGTGTTCCGGCCCCGCAGGGGCTGGAGCTATTCCGTCATCAGCCCGGACGATACGTTCGAGGAGTGCTTCGGCAGAAAGGCGGCGCGCCGCAGAAAGCTTTACAACGGCATGATCCGATGCCAGTATTACATGTACTTTAAAGAGGGCCGCGAATAAGCTCGATTGGGGATGGAGTTTTTGCGCTATGTTCTGATTGTGAATCCCGCCGCGGGAATGATTGGCAGAAAAAACGGGGAGCTTGGTATTTTTCCGTGCGGTTCCGGAAACGACTATATCAAAACATTCGGGGAAGAAAAAGATTTTCTGTCCCCTGAAAAACAGATCGGCGCGCCCTCCAGGACCGTCGACATGATTCACTCGGGCGGCCGGTACGCCGTCAATCTTTGCACGGTCGGCATGGACGCGAAAATCCCCTTGGAGGTGGAAAAGCTGAAGCGCATCCGGTTCCTCAGCGGGCCGGCCGCCTACAACCTGGGGCTGGTGAAAACGCTTCTGGGCCGCATCGGCAGCGAGATGACCGTCACGATAGACGGCGAGAAAACGTACGCCGGCTGCTTTTTAATGGCCGTGGCCGGCTGCGGGCGCTATTACGGCGGGGGATACTGCGGCGCGCCGGAAGCCGTCCCCGACGACGGCCTGCTGGATTTCATCCTGATCCGGAAGCCGGCCTTTTACCGCATCCCGAAGCTGGTACAGCTCTACAAAGAGGGAAAGCATCTGCACTCGAAAGCATTCGACGGCATTCTGACCTTCTGCCGCGGCAAAAAGATGGAGATCGAAGCGGCGGGCCCGACGGCGGAAAACATGGACGGCGAATGCAGCGTGGCGGAACGCATGTCGTTCGAGGTGGCGCCGGGGGCCGTGCGGTTTCTGGTCCCATAGACAGGCGGGCGCATAGCACCGTGCGGGCCTACGGCTGTGGTTTTACGGAAAAGATCGTCTCAAAGGTTCGCCCCGCGCACGCTCTCGACCGGCTATATGCAGGACTTGCGTGCGGACCCGGTCCGCCGGGAGCCGCCCTTAAACTCTCCCGCCAAGCAAAGCCCGCATTTTCCGCCGTACAAAACGGAGGGGCCTGACTGCGCAGGTACTGCGCCGCAATTTGTAAAAAAATTATTAAATCCTGTTTTTTCTTGAAAAAGCTCTTGATTTTTTCAAAGGTTGCCGCTAAAATATATCTTAGCACTCATGGATGTTGAGTGCTAACAAATCATAATAATATTTTTAAGGAGGACATATTATGACAGTCAAACCGTTGCTGGACAGGGTCCTGATTAAGATGGAAGAAGCGGAAGAAACCACCAAGGGCGGCATTATTCTCGCCGGTTCCGCCAAAGAGAAGCCCCAGATTGCCGACGTTGTGGAAGCCGGCCCCGGCGGAGTCGTCGACGGCAAAGAGGTCAAGATGTATGTCAAGAAGGGCGACCGCGTCATCACGAGCAAATATTCCGGAACGGAAGTCAAAATTGACGGCCGGGAATATACGATTGTCCGTCAGAGCGACATCCTTGCGGTTGTCGAATAATTTAAAATAAACGTTTGGAGGAATCAAACTTATGGCGAAACAGATTATTTACGGCGAAGAAGCCAGAAAAGCTCTGCTGAGCGGCATCAATCAGCTTGCCGATACGGTCAAGATCACGCTGGGACCGAAGGGCCGCAACGTGGTTCTGGATAAAAAATACGGCGCTCCGCTGATTACAAACGACGGCGTGACCATCGCGAAAGAAATCGAACTGGAAGACCCGTTTGAGAACATGGGCGCGCAGCTTGTCAAAGAAGTCGCCACCAAGACGAACGATGTCGCGGGCGACGGCACCACGACGGCCACGCTCCTTGCGCAGGCGCTGATCCGCGAGGGCATGAAGAACGTCACCGCGGGCGCGAATCCCATGGAGGTCCGCAACGGCATCCAGAAGGCCGTCGACACGGCCGTGGAGTCCCTGAAAAAGAACTCCAAGAAGATTTCCGGCCCGGACGACATCGCCCGCGTCGCCGCGATTTCCGCATCCAATGACTTTGTCGGCAAGCTGATTGCAGAGGCAATGTCCAAGGTTTCGAAAGACGGCGTCATCACGGTCGAGGAATCCAAGACGGCAGAGACCTATTCCGAAGTCGTGGAAGGCATGCAGTTCGACCGCGGTTACATCACCCCCTACATGGTTACCGACACCGAGAAGATGGAGGCCGTGATTGACGACGCCCTCCTCCTCATTACGGACAAAAAGCTCTCGAACGTGCAGGAGATCCTGCCGCTGCTTGAAAAAATCGTCCAGTCCGGCAAAAAGCTGGTCATCATCGCGGAAGACATCGAAGGCGAAGCGCTCAGCACGCTGATTCTCAACAAGCTGCGCGGCACGTTCACCTGCGTCGGCGTCAAGGCCCCGGGCTTCGGCGACAGGCGCAAAGAGATGCTGCAGGATATCGCCATCCTGACCGGCGGCCAGGTCATTTCTTCCGAAATCGGCCTTGAGCTGAAAGACGCCACCATGGATCAGCTGGGCCGCGCGCGCCAGGTCAAGGTGGACAAAGAGAACACCACCATCATCGACGGCTACGGCGACAAGAAAGCGATTTCGGACCGCGTCGCGCAGATCCGCACCCAGATTGAAAATACGACCTCCGATTTCGACAAGGAAAAGCTTCAGGAACGTCTTGCCAAGCTGGCCGGCGGGGTCGCCGTCATCAAGGTCGGCGCCGCAACCGAAATTGAAATGAAAGAAAAGAAGATGCGCGTCGAGGACGCTCTTGCCGCGACCAAGGCCGCGGTCGAGGAAGGCATTGTCTCGGGCGGCGGCATCGCGCTTCTCAACACGATTCCGGAAGTGGAAAAGCTCGTCGAAAAGTCCGAAGGCGACGACAGGACCGGCGCCAAGATCGTTCTGCGCGCCCTGGAAGAGCCAATCCGCCAGATTGCCGCGAACGCGGGCCTCGAAGGCTCCGTCATCATCGAGCACATCAAGAGCTCCGGCAAGGTCGGCTACGGCTACAACGTCAACGACGACCAGTATGGCGACATGATTTCGTTCGGCGTCGTCGACCCGACAAAGGTGACCCGCTCCGCTCTGCAGAACGCGGCCTCCGTCGCTTCCATGGTCCTCACCACGGAATCCCTTGTGACCGATAAGAAAGAACCCACTCCTCCGGCTCCGGCAGCACCGGCAGACGGCGGCATGGGCGGCATGTATTGATTTTCCGTTTCCCAGAAAGCAAAAACAGGACCGGCGTTACCGCGCCGGTCCTGTTTTATTGTGCCATGGGTTTTGCCGCCGCCGTGCCGCCCATCCGGTTCGTCACGTTGCGGTAAAAGGTTTCGTAGGAACGCGATCGGTTCAGAAGCTCAAGCTGCTCGCTGTCGGGAAGGTCCATGAAAAAATTGCGGACCTTTTCTCCGTCCGACGAAAGCCTGGAAGGAAAAGGAAATTCCGTAAAGCCCGAATAATCCAATTTTCACCACCTCAACTTTAGTATACGGCGGTGAGAACTGTTTCATGCGTATAATTCCCCGCGGTCAGAAAATTTCCGCGTCGGCGGAAAGGCTGGAGGAGTCGAACTGCATGTTGTAATATTTGGCGTAAATTCCGTCCCGCCTCATCAGTTCTTCGTGCGTGCCCTGCTCGGCGATGCCGCTGTCGGCAATCACGACGATTTCGTCGGCGTTGCGGATGGTGGAAAGGCGGTGGGCAATCACAATGGTCGTGCGATTCTTCGCCAGGCGGTCGAGGGATTCCTGAATATAGCGCTCGCTTTCGTTGTCCAGCGCGCTCGTCGCCTCGTCCAGGATCAGGATGGGCGGGTTCTTGAGGAAGACGCGCGCGATGGCAATCCGCTGTTTCTGGCCGCCGCTCAGGCGCGTCCCGCGTTCGCCCACAAAGGTGTCGTAGCCGTCCGGCAGGCCGCTGATAAAGTCGTGGATGCCGGCGTCCCGCGCCGCGGCGAGGATCTCTTCGTCCGTCGCGTCCGGCTTGCCGTAGGCGATGTTCTCCCGGATGCTGCCGGAAAACATGTAGACGTCCTGCTGCACGATTCCGATTGCCCGGCGGAGCGAATGGATGGTCACGCCGCGGATTTCATTGCCGTCGATGCAGACCCTGCCGCCCGTCACGTCGTAGAAGCGGGGGAGAAGGGAGCAGAGCGTGGTTTTCCCGCTTCCGGAGGGCCCGACCAGCGCGATGTTCTTTCCGGCGTCAATGTGCAGGTCGATATGCTCGAGCACACGCTCTTCGCCGTTGTACCGGAACGAGACGTCCTGAAAATCGATGACCCCCTTGATGTGCTCCAGCTCCCTGGCGCCGGGCCTGTCCTTAATCTGCGGGTCGGTCTCGATGACCTCCACAAAACGCCGGAACCCGGAATAGCCTTTCTGGAACAGCTCTGTGAACTCCACAAGCACGTCGATGGGGTTGATGAAGATGCCGATGTACAGCGCGTACACCGCGAGGTCGGCGACGCCGAGCTCCCCCTTTGCGACCAGATATCCGCCGAATACCAGCACGACAAGGTAGAGAAGGCCTTCAAAAAATGCGTTGCCGGCGCGGTAAGCGCCCATCATGCGGTAATTGCTCACTTTTGAGTCGAGAAACCGCATGTTGCTGTCTTCGAACTTTTCCCGCTCCAGATCTTCATTCCCGAACGATTTCACCACGCGGATTCCGGCGAGGCTGTCCTGCACCTGCGAGTTGACGCCGGAAATCTTTTTGCGGTTGTCCAGGAAGACCGCCTGCATCTTCTTGTTTTCATGCACGCTGAAAACCAGCATGACGACCGTTACGGCCAGCAGCGCCAGCGTCATCGGGATGTTGAGGAAGAGCATCATGACGAAAGAACCGAGAATTTTCAGCAGCGAAATGAAGATGTTCTCCGGGCCGTGGTGCGCAAGCTCGGAGATATCGAACAGGTCCGAGACAAGGCGGCTCATCAGGTCGCCCGTGTTGTTGCGGTCGTAATAGGAGAATGACATCCGCTGGTAATGATCGAACAAGTCCTGACGCATGTTGCTTTCCATCCTGGCGCCCATGATGTGCCCCCAGGAGGTGATGTAGTACTGGCAGCCGAACCGGGTGAGGTACATCAGCAGCAGGGCGCCTGCAAGAATACCGAGGCGGCCGAGAATAGCCTCCGCGTTCTGCGTGAAAAGGCCGGACGTAAGGACCCGCAGAATCTGCGGGAAGGCAATGTCGATTGCGGACAGGATCAGCGCGCAGAACATGTCGAAGTAAAAAATGCCCAGGTAGGGGCGGTAGTACCCGAGAAACCTGCGCAGCAGCGACATCGGGCCCCTGTCAGACCTTTTTGGGCTCATCGTAGGTTTCTCCGAATGTTTCCGCCGTAATGGAGACGATTTTCTGTTCCGTCAGGGGCTTGTCGTCGTAGTCGCGCGGAACGGACACGATGCGGTCCACTTCCTCCATACCGGTTACGACCTTGCCGAAGGCCGCGTATTCCCCGTCGAGGTACGGGGAGTCGTCCACCATGATGAAGAACTGTGAGCCCGCGCTGTTCGGGTTGACGGCGCGCGCCATCGACACGACCCCGCGGGTGTGCTGCAGGCTGTTCTCGAAGTGGTTCGAGGTGAACTCGCCTTTGATGCAGTACCCCGGCCCGCCGGTGCCGTCGCCTTTCGGGTCGCCGCCCTGTATCATGAATTTCGGAATGATGCGGTGGAACGTAGTCCCGTCGTAGAACTTTTTCCGGATGAGGGACAGGAAATTGCTGACGGTGTTCGGGGCGATGTCGGGGTAGAGCTCGATCTCGATTTTGCCCTGTTCCGTCTGGATGGTAACGAGTGGATATGTCATCTGCAGCCCTCCGTTTTGAATGTGATACAAATCTTATTATAACCTTGCCGCGCCGATTCTACAAGACCGGATTCCGCCGCGCGTCGCCCGCGCAGGGAACGCCCGTTCGTAAAAATCCTTTGTCCCCGGCCCGGCGGTATGATATAATGAAAAAAATGTCGGGAGCCGGGGCCGGGGAAAAATTCTGGCATGCCGGTGGTCCTGCCGGTCGGAGGGAAATAAGAGTGAATCTGATTTTTTACGGAGCGGACAAGGAAGTCACGGGAAGCTGCCACTGCCTTGAGGCGTGCGGGCAAAAAATTCTGGTGGACTGCGGGCTGTACCAGGGACTCGGAGAAGAGGAGAACCGGGAGTTCCCGTTTTACGCGTCGCAGATCGACGCCGTTTTCGTGACCCACGCGCATATCGACCACAGCGGCCGCCTGCCCATGCTGGTCAAAGACGGCTACCGCGGCAAAATTTACGCGACGCGGGCGACCTGCGACCTGCTTGCCATTATGCTGCGCGACAGCGCGCATATTCAGCAGATGGACGCAGTCAACAGCAACCGGAAGGGCAGGCGCGCCGGCAAAAAGCCGGAAGAGCCGATTTACACGGTCGAAGACGCGGAGAAGACGATAGAGCATCTGGAGCCGTGCGAATACGGGAAGGAGAAGCAGCTCTGCGAGGGCATCCGTTACCGCATGGTCGACGCGGGCCACCTTCTCGGCTCCGCTTCCATTGAGATTTGGGCCGAAGAAAACGGGCGGACGCAAAAAATCGTCTTTTCCGGCGATATCGGCAACCTCAGCCAGCCGATTATCCGCGACCCGCAGTATATCAGCGAGGCCGACTATGTGGTAATGGAGTCGACTTACGGCAACCGGGAGCACGAGGCGGTCGCCGATTATATTCCGGAGCTGGCCGCCGTCTTTGACCGGACGCTCGCAGGGGGAGGCAACGTGGTCATCCCGAGCTTTGCGGTCGGCCGCACGCAGGAACTGCTGTATTTCATCCGCGAGATGAAAGAGAGAAAGCTCGTAAAAAGCATGCCGGATTTTCCGGTTTACGTCGACAGCCCCCTCGCCGCGGAGGCGACGAAGATTTACGGAGGCGACCTGCGCGGATACGCCGACGAAGACACCGTCCGGCTGATTGACGGAGGCTTTCGGCCCATTTCCTTTTCCAATCTTCACACGTGCGACAGCGTGGAGGAATCGAAGGCGCTCAATCAGGATCCCTCCCCGAAGGTCATCATCTCCTCAAGCGGAATGTGCGAAGCGGGGCGCATCCGCCATCACCTGAAGCATAACCTCTGGCGGCCGGAGTGCGCCGTCCTGTTCGTGGGGTACCAGGCGGAAGGGACCCTGGGCCGTATGCTGATCGACGGCGTCAGGCAGGTCAAGCTGTTCGGCGAAGAGATTTCGGTCCAGGCGCAGATTTATAACTTCAAGGGCCTTTCCGGCCACGCCGACCGGTCCGGCCTTCTGCGCTGGGCGGAAGCGTTCCTGAAGAAGCCGAGACGCGTGTTCGTGGTGCACGGCGAGCTTTCCGCAAGCGAGAATTTTGCGGAAGAGCTTGCGAAACGGGGGTTCAGCGCCTACGTGCCCAATTACCGGGCCGTCGCCGACCTGACCGGGAATGTCGTTGTGGACGAAGGAATCTCTCCGGAGGTCCGGTTCGCCAAAAAGGAAATCAAGCGCGCGTCGTCGGTTTTTTCGCGGCTTGTTTCCGCCGGGCAGCGGCTTTTGCGCGTCATCCAGAGCAACGAGGGTGTGGCCAACAAGGATCTCGCGAAATTCACCGGCCAGATCAATTCGCTCTGCGACAAATGGGAGAGATAACGCCGCCGTAAAAAAGAGCACCCCGCTCCCGGATTTTCGGGAACGGAGTGCTCTTTTGCGGATTTCGCGCGTGGTTTTCTCTTACGCATAGACCGAAAGGCCGTTTAAGCTCAGCATGACGTCTTCGCCGTCCGTAACTTGCATTACGAAGCCGTTCCAGTTTTTCGCCAGCGTTTCGATTCCGCATTCCCTGTTGACGTACGAATCGGTCCCTTTGTATTTCACGGTATTGCGGAAGAAGTTGTTCCAGAAGTTTGATCCGGTTTCCCCGTAACGGACGAGGTTCGAAATTTTAGGATCCCTGATTCTGCTGTCATGCTGTTCTTCTGCGAAAGCAGCGCCATCCGTCAGGGCCTTCATCAGATTTTTTGTCGTTTGATAGGTCTGCATCACTTTGTTGTATACGGCAAAAATCGCGCTGCTGTCAAAATCCGCCAGTTTGTCGGGCTCCGCCACCTGCGCCCTTTCCTTTTCCAGCCGTTTGTTCAGCTTCTCCGCGGCGGAGTTTACAAAGTTTTCAATCGCTTTGCTCACGGCGTCTTTCAGACCGTCCGCGACGCCGCTGTATTGGCAAAAGACGTCGCCCTCCAGGGTGATTTCCGCAAGCTTGTAGCCGACCTGTTCTTCGTCGTTCCAGCAGCTTACCGTTTTTCCGGCGTCGTTTCCGGAGATGTATGTTTCGGCCTCGTTCGCCATGGTCATCGTTTTGTCCAGATCTTCCGGAGAATAATATCCCTCTTCGCCCGCCTTGGAAGGAACGGCGTCCCCGGCGCCCGCCGCTTTGCGCAGCTGGCAGGCCATATAGGAATCATCCTGTTCCAGCCATTGGTCCTGCGTCCCGTCCAGCTTTGCGTAATTCTGGTTCTGACAGATGTATCCGTCATATTTGTTTACGCTGTCCTGGTATGCCCTGACGACGCTGTCGTGGATTTTATCCGTTTCTCCGGCGACCCCGTTCGCCTCAAAGAAACCGCCCAGTTCTTCTGCGGCCCTGGAAGCGACTTTTTCGACGGCGGAATTGAACTTTGCATCAAGCTGTTCCAGCAATTCCGCCTGCCGCCCGCCGGAAACGCCGCCCTCGATACGCCGTTTCATCACGGCGTACCCGGAAGCGAGATAATCCACGCTGTGGCTGAATCCCGCGGTGTCACTCAGGCCCATCAGGTAAAAGCCGGCCCGGGCGGTGTCGTACCCCTGATCCGGTATCCCGTTTTGCCTTAAGCCGTCGATAAATTCCTGCGAAACGGGCTGGCCTAAAACGGGCAGCCTGACGGCGTCGTAGTTGCCGGCGATCAGGTCGTCCAATTTTATTGTGAACTGCCTGAGGTATTGGTATTCCTCGGCGTCCGCTGCGGTGTAATCCCGTTCGGAAGAGGGGACGGCCTCGCACATCATGACATTGGGGTCGAAACTCTGCGTGGAGGTTTCCACAATCTCACCCGAATACAGCCGTTCCTTCACCTTGACGGGTACGTTGACAAGGTTGGGTAAGTTCGCCATCCCCGCGGCGGGTTTGCCAACGGTGTTTTTCGCCAGAGGGAGGCTGCTGCGCCACTGCGCGTATCTGTCGCTGACAGTCGGAAGATTCATTCGCCGTTCCCCCTCCCGGAATGTGTCTCCTGCTGCTGTTTATATTATCGGCAGCTGTGCGGAAAGATGAAGCGCTCCGGAAAAATTTGTGGGGAAACAGAAAAATAAAGGGCGGACGGCTGCGGCCGTCTGCCCGGATTTGTAAGAAAATCAGCGTTTGGAGGCGGAAGAGCTTTCAATGGGCTTTTGCCTTGGAAGATATTCGCTCTCTTCCAGGATCCCTATGGCGGAGGTGTCCGGCGCGCCGTATTTTTCCCCGTAACGTCCCCCGTAGAGGCAGAACCGGCTCTTGCCGTGAGCTTTTGAATAATACAGCGCCATGTCGGCTTTTTTGTAAAGGGTTTCGTATTCGGTGCCGTCCTGCGGGTAGAGCGCGACGCCGACGCTGCCGCCCACATGGTAAGACTCGTCTTTCAGCCGGATTTCGCTGAAAAGGCTGTTGATCTGCGCCAGTTTGTCCAGCAGCACGTCCGCGGAAGCCGTGTCTTTCATCAGCACGAGGAATTCGTCGCCGCCGACCCGGCCCATAATGTCCGTGGAGCGGAACAGCCTGCGGATCTGTCCGGCGACCTTCATCAGGGCGGTATCGCCCTCCACATGGCCGAAGGTGTCGTTGATGGATTTGAAATCGTCGATGTCGATCATAATGACGGCGTGCTTTCCGCCCTTGCCCTCGTTGCGCAGGAAGCGGCCGATCTCGTTCTGGGTGTTGATTTTATTGTAAAGCCTTGTCAGCCCGTCCTCGCGCGACTGCTGAAGGATGCGGAGCTCGCGGCGCTTCCGTTCGTCGATATTTTTGACGTAGCCGATGATTTTGATATCTTCGCTGAGCTTGTCGTCCAGCAGGATGGCGGTCGCAGCAAACCAGCGCGGTTCGCTTTCCCCGGTTTTCTGGCGGTATTCCAGGGTGATTTCGGAAGAGGAGGTCTTCCGGAACGTGTCGGCCAGGCACCGGCGCGAGAAGGTTTTATAAAACAGATCGCGGTCCGCGGGTACGACGGCATTTTCAGCAATCAGGCGGATCACGTCGTCGAAGATCTCCGTGTTCAGAAAGGGAAAGGCCTGTCTGTACTGCGCCTGCCCGTAGATCAGCCGGTTATGCGTCAGGTCGGCTTCAAACACGCGTTCACAGGTAAGCTCGAGCGCATAGCGGTAGACCTTCTCGTTTTCGTACAGCTGGCTCTGGAGCAGCCGGTTCCTGTTCAGCTCTTCCGTCTGCCGTTCGACGCAGCTCATCAGCTGATTGAAGGAACCGGAGAGCTGTTTAAAACTCTCCAGTCCGTAATCGCAGGAAAAGCGCGCCCGGTAATCGCCGTTGATGGCGCGCGAGAGGGAGTCCATGAAAGACTCTGCCGGCGCGTCGACCAGCTTGTTCCAGAGAAAAAGTATGCTTAGAAGAAGAATAATCAGCGGGAAGATCAGGTCGCCCGGCGCAACGGCGGCGGCCTGAAACCAGTCCGTCATGGCGCCCAGCGCCAGGAAAAACGGCACAAAGGCCAAAACGATCCAACCGATGTTTTTGCCCTTCATCGTCAAACGCCCCCATACTTTTATGCAGTCCCCGCGGCGGGAACCGCATAAATCGGTGCAACCGGCTGGCATGCCTTTCGGTTTAGCCCCTTGGCTTTGCGTCTCGCGACTTTCGTCGGATTTGCGATTTTTATTGCAGGCATCTTGAACTTATCAATACTATAGCATGTTTGAGCAAGATGTGCAATATATTTCACAAAATACGACAAAAAATATATACTTATGACAAAAATTATCAAAGAATAGACGGTTTACGACCTTCAGATTTAAAATCGGAAATTATTTTGTCTCCTCTTCCGAAGCGCGAAGCTTCTCTCTCGCGACAGCCAGCATCAGCTTGATGCGGTTCTCCTGATTGACCCGCGTGGCGCTGGGGTCGTAGTCGATGGGGACGATGTTCGACGTTTCGTCAATGGCCTTGATGCGGTGAATCATCCCTTTGCCGCAGATATGGTTGGGCAGGCAGCCGAACGGCTGGGCGCAGACGATGTTTTCGTAGCCCTGTTCCGTCAACTCCATCATTTCCGCGGTCAGAAGCCAGCCTTCGCCCATTTTATCGCCGTAGCCGATCACCCCTTTTACAAGGCTTTTGGTGTGCGCGTAAGGCTCCGGCGGCTGGAAGCGCGGTTCACTGCTGATTGCCTCAATCAGTGTGTCCTGCATGGCCAGCAGGTATTTCATCAGCATGTTCACGACGACGTATTTGATCTTGTTGCCGCCGTACAGCTTGATGTCCTCGAGCCTGTTGTCGACCTTGAACAGCGCGAAATTCATCAGCCCCGGCACGTTGACCTCGCAGTCCTGCTCCCGCAGGAAATCTTCCAGGTTGTTATTGCCGAGCGCGGCGTATTTCACGTAGATTTCGCCGACGACCCCCACCTTCACCTTCGGCGTTTTCCGAATGGGAATGGTTGCGAAATCCTTTACAATTTCAAAGAGATAACGCTTCTGTTCCTTGCGCGAAAGCGCCTGCCCGTGGTTGAACTTGTCGGTGAGAAAATCGCTCCATTTTTCCACCTTGGCGTTGCTTTCGCCCTTATTGACCTCGTAGGCCTCCGTCTGGTTGCGCAGCAGCATCAGGGCGTCGCCGTAGACCATTGCCGCAATGAATTTCCGCAGCATGGAAAGGGTCAGGTGAAAGCCTGGGTTCCGCTCCAGAAACGACAGGTTGAGGGAGACGACGGGCACCTGTTCGAGGCCCGCTTTTTTCAGGGCCTTGCGCAGCAGGTGGATGTAGTTGGAAGCGCGGCAGCCGCCGCCGGTCTGCGTAATGACGAGCGCCGTCTTGTTCACGTCGTATTTGCCGGAGTGAAGCGCGTCGATAAACTGCCCGATCACGAGCAGCGCGGGGTAGCAGGTGTCGTTATGGACGTATTTCAGCCCTTCCTGCACAATATTCGGGTTGTTCGTGTCAAGAAGCTCGAAATGGTAACCGCAGTTTTTCAGCACGTTGATAATCAGGCGGAAATGAATCGGCGCCATCATGGGGGCAAGGATGGTGTATTCCTTTTTCATTTCACGGGTGAACAGCAGGCGGCCGCGTTTATTGTATTTCAGTTTTGCCAAAGGTTTCGCCTCATTTCTCCAAAGCGGCGAACAGGCTGCGCAGCCTGATCTTCACCGCGCCGAGGTTGGTGATTTCGTCGATTTTCACCTGCGTGTAGATTTTGCCGTTTTCCTCAAGGATGCGGCGCACCTCGTCCGTCGTGATGGCGTCCACGCCGCAGCCGAACGAAACAAGCTGCACGAGGTTCATGTCCGGCTGGTCGCCCACGTATTTTGCGGCGGCGTAGAGCCGCGAATGGTAAGTCCACTGGTTGAGCACGTCCGTGGAAAAGCGTTTGACCTTGCTGCTTACCACGTCCTCGGAGATCACGGCGGCCCCGAGGCTTGTAACCAGCTTGTCGATGCCGTGGTTGATCTCCGGGTCCAGATGGTACGGGCGCCCGCTCAGGATGATGATCTGCATGTTCCGCTTCCGCGCTTCGGCAATCATGCGGTCGCCCTCGCCGCGGATCTTTTCGAGGTAGGCGTCGTATTCGCGGTAAGCCCATCTCGCGGCGTCGCGGACTTCGCCGTTCGAAATATCGGGCAGGTACTTCCGCAGGATTTCCGCCATCTTTTTCGGGAAGTCGTGCCTGCGGTGGATGCCGACGTAATCGTGGATGAAATGGAACCCTTCAAGACAGCGCATATTGGCGTTGATGACTTCCGGGTAATAGGCGACGACCGGGCAGTTGTAATGGTTGTCGCCCAGCTTTTCGTCGAAATTGTACGACATGCACGGGTAGAAGATGTTCTGTATCCCCTGGTCGACCAGCGCCTGGATATGCCCGTGCATCAGCTTTGCCGGGAAACAGACCGTGTCGGACGGAATGGTGCTCTGGCCTTCCAGATACAGCTCGCGGCTCGAGAGGGGAGAGGTGACCACCTCAAAGCCGAGATGCGTGAAGAACGCGTGCCAGAACGGCAGCAGCTCGTACATATTAAGGCCCATCGGGATGCCGAGCTTTCCGCGCGGGCCCATCTGCGGCCGGTAAGAGCGGAGAAGGTCCAGCTTGTAGGCGTACATGTCGAGCTCTTCCGCTTTGGAGGACCGTTTGGTCACGGGCTTTTCACAGCGGTTCCCGCCGATAAAGTGCCGGTTTCCGCCGAAGATGTTGATGGTCAGGCGGCAGTGGTTGCTGCACAGGCCGCAGTTGGTCACCTTGACCTCGTGCTTGAAATTTTCCAGCTCTTCCGGGCCGACGAGCGAAGTCTCCGCCGGCGCGCGGTTCATCGCGTACGAAGCCGCGCCGTAGGCGCCCATCAGGCCGGAGATGTCCGGGCGCGTCACCTCGACGCCGAGCTCTTTTTCGAACACGCGCAGCACGGCGTCGTTCAGGAACGTCCCGCCCTGCACCACGATGCTGCGGCCCAGCTCTTCTGCGTTCGGCACGCGGATGACCTTGTAGATGGCGTTTTTCACGACGCTGACCGAAAGCCCCGCGCTGATGTCCTCGGTCGTGGCGCCGTCTTTCTGCGCCTGCTTGACCTGCGAGTTCATGAAGACCGTGCAGCGGGAGCCGAGGTCCACCGGGCGTTTGGCAAACAGCCCGAGCTTTGCGAAGTCCTCGATGGAGTAGCCCAGCGTGTTCGCAAACGTCTGAAGGAACGACCCGCAGCCGGAGGAGCAGGCCTCGTTCAGGAAGATGTTGTCGATGGCGCCGTTCCGGATTTTGAAGCACTTCATGTCCTGCCCGCCGATGTCGATCACGAAATCGACATTCGGCCGGAATTTTTTCGCCGCGGTGAAATGCGCCACGGTCTCGACGATGCCGTAGTCGATGCCGAAGGCGTTTTTCAGCAGTTCCTCGCCGTATCCGGTCACGGCGCTGCCCTTGATTTTTATCTTCGGGTACTTTTGATAGAGGCCGAGCAGATAATCCTTAATAATGGGCACGGGGTTGCCGGAATTGCTCTTGTAGACGGAGCTCAGAATTTCCCCCTGCCTGCCGAGCAGCACGGCTTTTACCGTGGTGGAACCGGCGTCCACCCCGAAGAAGGCTTCGCCGGAATAGAGCTCGATGTCGCCCCGCGGCGCTTTGCAGGCCTCGTGGCGTTTGCGGAACGCGTCGTACTCCTCCTGGCTGTTGAACAGGGGAGGGATGAACAGAAATTTCCCCGTGGAGCCGTATTTTTTCACGCTCTCCAGAGCCTGATCGAGGTCGATCTCGTCGGCGCTGCAGTAAGCCGCGCCGAGCGCGACGAAGTACAGGGAATCCTCCGGGCAGACGCCCTCTATCTTCAGCGCGCGGTCAAAGCTTTTCCGCAGCTCAGACAGGAACGTGAGCGGACCGCCCAGGTACAGCACCTTGCCCTTGATCGGCCGGCCCTGCGCGAGGCCGGCTATGGTCTGGTTGGCGACGGCGGCGAAGATGCTCGCCGAAATGTCCGTCTTCCGCGCGCCCTGGTTCAGAAGGGGCTGGATGTCGGACTTTGCGAACACGCCGCAGCGCGAGGCGATGGTGTAGATCTTTTCATATTGTTTGGCCAGCTCGTTCATCTCGTCGAGCGAGACGTTCAGCAGCGTGGCCATCTGGTCGATGAAGGCGCCCGTGCCGCCGGCGCAGGAGCCGTTCATGCGGACTTCCATTCCGCCGGTTAAAAAAAGGATCTTGGCGTCTTCCCCGCCAAGCTCGATGACCACGTCGGTGTCCGGAATCAGCTTGCCCACCGCGATGCGCGTGGCATAGACTTCCTGCACAAAGGGCAGCTTGCAGGTCTGCGAGATCCCCATTCCTGCGGAGCCGGACACGGTCAGGGAGGCTTTCTGTCCCGGAATGACGTCCTTGCGGACTTTCTCCAGCAATTCTGCCATTTTTTCTGTGATCTTGGAATAATGGCGCTCGTAAGAACGGTACAAAACCTTCCCGTTTTCATCCGTAACCGCGCATTTGATGGTTGTCGAACCTACGTCCAGTCCTAT
Source organism: Bacillota bacterium (assembly GCA_023412715.1). Lineage (GTDB taxonomy): Bacteria > Bacillota > Clostridia > Oscillospirales > Acutalibacteraceae > Thermocaproicibacter. The sequence goes on along the minus strand of JAEZCC010000004.1, from coordinate 5,605 downwards.
TTTCATTCGCGAACCTGCCAATCCTGTCATGATAAAATCGGTTAGAAAATAAATGTTTCAACGATTTATTGTAGTTCAATCGCGTTCTTATTGTCAAGTATTTTAGTTTAAAATTCGCTGGAACATATTGTGGTTTGCGGCCCGAAATGGTACAATAAAATACAAAAAATTGAAGATGAGGCGATGGTAAGGTGCAGCTCAACCATATGATCGATCTGGACCAGCTGAGCGTGGAAAGCATCCGGGAACTGATTGACCTTGCGGACAGCATCCGCTCGAATCCCTGGGCTTACCGGGAATCCTGCCGCGGCAGGATCATGGCCACCCTGTTTTACGAACCGTCCACCCGTACGAAGATGTCGTTCCAGACCGCCATGTACCGCCTCGGGGGCGAGGTCATCGGCTTCGACAACCCGCAGAACACCTCCGTCTCGAAGGGGGAAAGCCTGAAGGACACCATCACCGTCGTGAGCGGCTACACCGACCTCATCGTCATGCGGAACCCGCGGGAAGGCGCGGCGGCGGCGGCCGCCCTCTACTCGAAGGTGCCCATCATCAATGCCGGCGACGGCGGGCATCTGCACCCGACCCAGACGCTGACCGACCTTGTGACGCTGTATAATGAAAAGGGAAGGCTCGACCACCTGTGCATCGGCCTGTGCGGGGATCTCATCTACGGCCGCACCGTGCATTCGCTCATTAAGACCATGACGCGCTTCCCCGGGAACGAGTTCGTGCTGATTTCCACGCCGGAGCTTACGCTTCCGCAGTACGTCAAAGACGTGATGGACGCCGCCGGATGCGCCTGGCGCGAGGTCGCGTCGCTCGAAGAGGCGCTGCCGCAGCTCGACGTGCTGTACATGACGCGCATCCAGCAGGAACGGTTCAAAGACCGCGGGGAATATGAAAGCCAGAAGGGCGTCTATATCCTCGACGAAGAAAAGCTTCGCCTTGCGAAGCCCGACCTGCGGATTCTGCACCCGCTGCCCCGCGTGGACGAGATCGCAGAGGGAGTCGACCGCGACCCGCGCGCCACCTATTTCCGCCAGACCGTGTACGGCATGTATGCGCGCATGGCGCTGATTCTGACCATTCTGCAGCAGTCGAGGATTTTCCCGGAGTCGTCCCTGCCGGCCTCCACGCACCCGCATGTGTGCGCCAACCCGAACTGCATCACCCGGACCGAGCCGTATCTGCCCCGCCTGTTCAGCGAAGAGGTGGGGACGCTCACCTGTTACTACTGCGACGGCCGCCGCCCGATTTAACTTGCCAATAAAATGTAATTGTGCTATACTGAAAAGGAGCGCATCAACGCAAGTAACTGGGAGGACGATTTATGTCAGGCCATTCAAAATGGAATAATATCAAGAGAAAGAAAGAGAAGACCGACGGCGCAAGAGCCAAGGTTTTTACCAAAATCGGACGTGAATTGTCTGTGGCTGTTAAAGAAGGGGGAGGGCCTGACCCGAATGCCAACTCACGCCTGAAGGACTGCATCGCGAAAGCGAAGGCGGCCAATGTCCCGAACGACAACATCGAACGCATCATCAAAAAGGCCGCCGGCGACGGCGACGACACCAAATACGAAACGATCACCTACGAGGGGTACGGCCCCAACGGCATCGCCGTAATCGTCGAAACACTCACCGACAATCGCAACCGCACGGCGGGCGACCTGCGCCATTATTTTGACAAGTTCGGCGGGAACCTCGGTACGACCGGGTGCGTCTCTTTCCTTTTCTCTCAGAAGGGCGTCTTTGTCATAGAGCGCGAGGGCCTCGACGAAGACAAGGTGATGGAAGATTGCCTGGAGGCCGGCGCGTCGGATTTTCAGGCGGACGAAGACGTGTTTGAAATTTACACGGAGCCGGGGGATTTCAGCGCGGTTCTTTCGGATCTTGAGAAAAAGGGCTATGAGTTCGTGAATGCGGAAGTGGAAATGGTCCCCAACAGCTACACTTCTCTTTCGGAAGAAGGGGCCGCTTCCAGAATGCAGCACCTTCTCGACGCCCTGGAAGACAACGACGACGTTCAGAACGTCTGGCACAACTGGGAAAATCCGGAGGAGGATTCCTGAGAGGGAGCATGCTGCGGAGGAACTGCCGGCGGAACGGCGGTTCGCGGCCGGATTTTTGGAAACCGCGCGGCTGGCGGGACATTTTCCCGGCTGCTGCGGCTGTTTCTGCGTCGTAACACAAATATTGTGAGAGAAAGCTTTCTCATCATGCGCTTGCATTCCATGAGAAGGCTTTTGCATTTTCTTCCTGCTTTTTTGGAAATCTTCTGCATCCGGCCGGATAATCCATTCGCAGATGATGCAAAATAAGGAAAATGCAACCTGATATCTTAATGTTCGGAGGCGGCAGCATGACTGACATTGACAACCTGTGTATGAACTGCATGTCCGACATGGAAGGCAAGCAAATATGCCCTGTCTGCGGCCATCATCGTGAAAGCCCGCAGCGGCGCGGCGCCCTCGGCTACCGCACGGCTCTTCAGAACCGGTATCTGACCGGCTGCATGAAGAGCGGCAACGGCGAGGGGTTGGTCTACATCGGTTACGACACCGTGCTGAACATTCCCGTAGAGCTGCATGAATTTTTCCCCCGCTCTCTGGCGGAACGGGATGAGGACGGCAAAAAGGTCCGCGTCCTGGGGGGAAGCGAGCCGGTGTACGAGGAATGCAGGGCGCATTTTCTTTCTTATGCGCGTGAAATCGCGCACATGCGCGAACTGTCCTTTATCCAGCACATCTACGACATCTTTGAAGAGAACGGCACGGCCTACACGGTTTCCGAATGGGACGACAGCATCCCGCTGCGCTATTTTGTGGAACGCAGCGGCGGAAGTCTCGGCTGGAACACCGCGCGGCAGCTGTTCATGCCCGTCCTGTCGTCGCTCAGCGCCCTTCACGCCCATTCGGTCTGCCACCTGGGCATTTCGCCCGAGACCCTGCAGATCCTGAAGGATGGGAAGATGAAGCTGAACGGCTTTTCCATCCGCGAGGTCAGACAGATGGATACCGATCTCGCGCCGGAGCTTGTTCCAGGCTGTGCGGCGATTGAGCAGTATATCATGGGGGACACCCTGGGCGAGGGGACCGACGTCTACGGCTTTGCGGCTTCTCTGTTTTTTGCGCTCACGGGCTCTCTGCCCCCCGAGGCGCCGAAACGCCGGACGGACGCCAGACTCATGATTCCGAATTCCCTGATGCGCAGCCTTCCGCCTTACGTCGTGTCCGCCCTGGCGAACGCCCTGCAGGTCTCGCCAGAGAAGAGAACCCCGACGTTTGAGCGCCTGCGTGCAGAGCTTTCCGCCGCGCCGACCGTGACCGCCGCGATTGAGGCGAGCCAGAGGTTCGACCGCATTGCCGTGCCTGCGCCTGAGAGGCAGCCGGCGCCCCAGAAGGCGAAAAAGAATGTTCCGGATTTTGTGTGGGTGGTATCTTCCTGCCTTGTCATGCTGGCCATCCTCATGGGCATCGGCGTCCTGTGGATGAACCAGAACGGGGCGGCTTCCCAGAATATGGCGGAACTGACCGCAGGGTCGGGCGTGGTCTCCTCTGCCGCAGCGAACCAGACGCTTCTTCAGACCTCGTCCGCGCCCGATCAGATTTCCGTCCCCAACCTCGTCGGGCAGAATTACTCCCAGCTGGTCTCGCAGCAGTCTTCCCAGAATGAAGAGAACCAGGACTATCAGATTCTGCTGTCTTCCCAGCAGTTCAGCGACACGGTTTCGGAGGGATTCATCATTTCTCAGGATCCGAAGCCCGGGACGAACATGACGAAGGGCACGGCCATTGTCGTAGTGGTCAGCGAAGGCGCGGCGGTCCGGACCCTGCCGGCCGTTGCAGGGAAGACGCTGTCGGAAGCCTCCAGCGCGCTGACCTCCGCCGGGTTTGTCCCGGCAAAGGCGGAAGAAAACAGCGACACCGTCCCCGCGGGGCAGGTGATCGGCTACCAGGATAACGTCAAGGCCGGCAGCCAGATGGCTTACGGGTCCCGCGTCGTCATCGTGGTGAGCAGCGGGCCGGGTTCCTCCGGTTCAAATTCTTCGCCCGCTTCGCAGCAGCCTTCTTCCCAGACGGGCTAACTGCGGAAAATCCAGGCGGCTTCTGTTTTCCCGGAACGAAAAAGGCCGGCATCGCTGAAAGCGACGCCGGCCTTTTGATATAGTCTGGTTTCGCACAGGGAAAGGGGGCCTTCCGGTCAGTCGCTGCTGAACGGAAGGAGCGCCAGATGGCGCGCCCTCTTGATGGCGACGGTCAGCTCGCGCTGATGGTGCGCGCAGGTACCCGTCACACGCCGGGGCAGAATCTTCGCGCGCTCTGAAATGAACCGGCGAAGCTTGGCCACGTCCTTGTAATCAATCTCATCCACTTTATCGACACAAAAGCTGCAGACCTTGCGGCGGCCTTTGCGTCCCGAAGATCTCCGGTCCCTTTCAGGTCTGTCGGATCTTTCGGATTTATAATCAGCCATTTCGTATCTCTCCTTTCTGCTGCCTGCCGGGCAGTTGCTCAGAACGGCAGGTCTTCGTCTGACGGCATCTCTTCAAAATCGCCGGTGTCGCCGCTTGCGTAGGCGGACGCGGGCTGCGCCTGATTCTGCGCGGCGGGTGCGGCCTCGGACGGCCGCGCGGGCTGATATCCGCCGCCGGCGGAATTCCCGTCATGCTTGGGTTCTGCAAAATGGACGTTGTCCGCTACAATCTCGAACGCCTTGCGCTTGTTGCCTTCCTTATCCGTATAGCTGCGGGTCTGGATGGAGCCCTGCACGGCGGCGAGCTGCCCTTTGCGGAAATATTTGCACACGAAATCGGCGGTGCCGCGCCATGCGACGACATCGATAAAATCGGTCTGGCGCTCGGCCCCTGCTTTCACGTAGGAACGATCCACCGCCAGCGTGAAGCTGGTGACGGAAATGTCGTTCGGCGTATGCCTGAGTTCGGGGTCCGCAACCAGCCTGCCCATTAAAACAGCGACGTTCAGCATTTTAGGTCACGCTTCCTTTTTTTCTTCCGTCTTCGGCGGCTTCGGGGCCTTCGGCGTATCCGGCTGGTTCTTCCTTACAATCAGCGAGCGGATCACGCCGTCCGTGATGTTGTAGATACGATCGAGCTCGGCGGTGAATTCAGGGGAGCTTGTGAAGCTGATCAGCGTGTAATAGCCCTCTTCTTCTTTGTTGATTGGGTAGGCAAGCCTGCGCTTTCCCCACTCATCAACATTGTCGATCGTGCCGTGAGCTCCGATCAGGTCCTTGAACTTCTGAATGGTCGCGGAGATTCCGTCTTCGCCCAGCTTGGTGGAAAGGATGAAGACCGTTTCATAAGAGTTTTTGATATCCGGCATTATTTGCACCTCCTTTTGGACTTTGGCCCCCGCACAGGGCGGGAGCAAGGAAAATATAGTCTAACTAGATTATTATACCAGCCTGCCTTTCGGCCGTCAATAGAAAATTGCCGCCCGAGCGGGCGCGCTTGTAGGACTACAATACATATTGGACAGTTAAGGAAAAAATAGAGACAGGAATGGAGCGCATCGGTTAGAATTGAGTTACCACACACAGTTCAGCCGAAAGGAAGTGCCCATTCCTGCATGAACAGC
>JAEZCC010000001.1 GCA_023412715.1 Bacillota bacterium | reverse complement strand
GCTGTTCATGCAGGAATGGGCACTTCCTTTCGGCTGAACTGTGTGTGGTAACTCAATTCTAACCGATGCGCTCCATTCCTGTCTCTATTTTTTCCTTAACTGTCCAATATGTATTGTAGTCCTACACTCCGTGAAAGATGCCCGTGAGAAATTACGATTGAATCGAACGGGCGGATATGGTATAATACCTCTATAAATTTGTGCTTTTGCGGCGTGGGTGCCGCCGCTTTGATACTGAGGGAGTGCTGAAAAGTGATAAATGGAACCAGTCTGAAACAAGCTTTCATTTCCGGCGCAAATAATATTCTGAAACACAAAACTTCTGTCGACGAACTGAACATTTTCCCCGTGCCGGACGGAGACACGGGAACAAATATGTCGATGACGATCTCTTCCGCGGTGCGCGCCCTTGAAAAAAGCGACAGCACCTCGGCTTCTGAAATTGCCCATACCGCCGCCAACGCTCTGCTGCGCGGCGCGAGGGGAAATTCAGGCGTCATCCTCTCCATCCTCTTCCGCGGCTTCGCAAAAGGCATGGAAGGCAAGGACACCGCAAACGGCGAGGATCTTGTCGCCGCCCTCGGCCTCGGGGTGGAGGCGGCTTACAAAACGGTCATGAAACCGACGGAGGGCACGATTCTGACGGTTTCCCGCGTCGCCTGCGAAAAGGGCCAGGAGGCGGCGAAAGACAGCGACGACGCCGTGACGGTCTGGGAGGCCGTCTGCCGGGGAGCGGCCGAGGCCCTGAAAACGACGCCGGACCTTCTCCCCGTTTTGAAACGCGCGGGGGTCGTGGACGCCGGCGGGCAGGGACTCTGCTATATTTTTGAGGGGATGTTGAGCGTGCTGCGCGACGGAGTCACGATTGTGCCGGACGAAACGGAAACCGCCGGGAACGGGCCGATTTCTTCCGATGAATTTTTCCGCAATGCGGCGGCGGAATTCGACCAGGAGATTCACTTCACCTACTGCACGGAATTTATTGTCGGACGCAGCCCGGAATGCAAAAAGGACCCCGCCGAACTGCGCACGTTCCTCGAGAGCATGGGCGACTGCGTGCTCGTCGTCGACGACGACGAGATCATCAAGGTGCACGTCCACACGGAAGACCCCGGCAACGCGCTGGAAGCCGGCCTTGCCTACGGCCAGCTGCTGACCGTGAAGGTCGACAACATGAAAGAGCAGCACCGCAAAGCGGAAGAAGAGGATAAAGCCGCCAAAGCGAAGGCCAACATTCCGCAGGCGGCCGAACCGACCGAAGAAATCGGCTTCGCGGCCGTGGCAGCCGGGGACGGCCTCAGGACTCTTTTTACCGACCTCGGCTGCGGGCAGGTCGTAAGCGGCGGCCAGACCATGAACCCCAGCACGGAAGAGCTTGCCGCCGCCGTGCGGGCCACGCCGGCCAAAACCGTCCTGGTCCTGCCGAACAACAAAAACATCATCCTTGCCGCGGAGCAGACCATTCCGCTGATTACGGACCGCAAGGTGATCGTGCTGCCTACGCGCACCGTTCCGCAGGGGCTTTCCGCCCTGCTTGCCTACAACCCGGACCTTTCCACCGAGGCCAACACGGTCGGCATGATGGAAGCCGCTTCCGGCGTGACGACGGGTACCGTCACCTACGCCGCCCGCGACTCGGAGTTCGGGAGCCGCAAAATCCGCAAGGACGACACGCTGGGCCTTGTGAACGGCAAGCTTGAGATTATAGACCGCAGCCGTGACCTCGTGCGCGTCTGCGCAAAGCTGACGCGTTCCATGGTGACCAGAAGCACGGCCTTTATCACGCTGATCTACGGCGAAGGCGTCTCGGAGGAAACGGCCAGCGAGGCCTGCAGCCAGATCAAGTCGAAAATCAGCAGTGACATCGAGGTAACTCTTGTCAACGGCGGACAGCCGGTGTATTATTTCCTGATTTCTGTTGAATGACTGTCGGGGGCACCAATGGCCAGTCTGTATCGAATCCGGATCCAATCGTTGAAAGGCGTCGGTGAGAAGCGCGCAAAGCTTTTTGAAAAGCTTGAGGTGCCTTCCGTCGGCGCTTTGCTGCGTCTGTACCCGCGCGCTTACGAGGACCTCAGCAGTCCCCTGAAGATTCTGGACGCGCCTCTGGAAGGGCCGTGCGCCGTTCGCGCGACCGTCGTGGAAAGCCCGCACGGCACGCGCATCCGCGGCGGCATGACCGTATACAAAGGGAAGGCGGACGACGGCCAGACCCTTTTCGGCCTCACGTTTTTCAACAATCCATACGTTCCCCAAATGCTTCGGGAGGGTGAAACGTATCTGTTCTACGGCAGGGTGAGCGCCAATTTTCTGAAACGGGAAATGGTCTCGCCGGAATTCTACCCCGCGGATTCGTGCCCCGCGATCCTGCCCGTTTATCCGCAGACGAAGGGCCTCAGCAGCAGGAGCATCGGCGGAGCGGAGCGGCAGGCTTTAAGCCTGCTGCCGGAGCCGGTGCGCGACCCGCTTCCTCTCCCGCTTCGGGAGCGGTATGACCTTTGCCCGCTCCGCTCCGCGCTGGAAAACATCCATTTCCCCGCTTCCATGGAAGCGATGCAGGCCGCCCGGCGGCGCCTGATCTTTGAAGAGTTCCTGCTGCTGCAGCTCGGCCTTTCCCTGATGAAAAGCGAAGACGGCGTTCAAAGCACGCTGCGGCTGCGGCAGGACAGGGCCGAGGAATTTTACGCCCTGCTTCCGTTCACGCCGACCGCGGCCCAGCGCCGCGCCGTGCGGGAGGCGGAGGGCGACATGATGAGCGGCCGCGTGATGCGGCGTCTGGTGCAAGGGGACGTCGGCTCCGGAAAGACCGCGGTTGCGGCGGCGCTTTGCTATTCCGCCGTAAAAGACGGCATGCAGGCGGCCCTGATGGCCCCCACGGAGATTCTCGCGCGCCAGCACTACGGCTTTCTGTCCGAAACCCTGAGCCCGGCGGGAATTCAGGTGGAGCTGCTGACCGGCTCCATGCCCGCCGCCCGGCGGAAAGAGGTGCTGCAGCGTCTGGAAAGCGGGGAAACAGGGCTGATTGTGGGGACGCACGCGCTGCTTTCGAAGGGTGTACGCTTCCGCCGCCTCGGCCTCGTGGTGACCGACGAGCAGCACCGCTTCGGGGTGGCGCAGCGGGCCTCCCTTTCCGCGAAAGGCGACCACCCGCACCTGCTGGTCATGAGCGCCACGCCGATCCCAAGGACCCTCGCGCTGATGATCTACGGCGACCTCGACCTTTCCGTCCTGGACGAGCTTCCACCCGGCCGGCAGAAGATCAAAACCTACGCCGTCGGCTCCGACAAGCGGGCACGCGTCTTCGCTTTTCTGGAAAAGCAGATCGGCCGGGGGCGGCAGTGCTTCATCATCTGCCCCATGATCGACGAAGGGCAGAACGACATGGCCAGCGTGACGCGCTACGCGGAAGAGGTAAAGCGGAAATGGCTGCCGGCGCGGCGGATTGCGTCCCTGCACGGGCGGATGAAGCCGCGGGAGAAAGACGGCGTGATGCGCAGCTTTGCGGCGGGAGAAATCGACGTGCTCGTTTCGACCACGGTCGTCGAGGTCGGAATCGACGTCCCGAACGCGACCGTCATGATGGTCGAAAACGCCGAGCGGTACGGGCTTTCGCAGCTGCACCAGCTGCGCGGGCGCGTCGGCCGGGGCAGCTGCCAGTCTTACTGCATCCTGATTTCCGACGCGCAGAACAGCGAAGCGCTTGCGCGTCTTTCCGTCATGTGCAGCACAGACGACGGCTTCCGCATTGCGGACGAGGACCTCCGCCTGCGCGGCCCGGGCGACTTTTTCGGCCAGCGGCAGCACGGCCTGCCGGAACTGAAAATCGCCAGCATATCGGAAGATATGACCGTCCTGCGGGACGCGCAGGACGCCGCGAAAGCCGTGCTGCGCGGGGATCCGTCCCTTTCCCTGCCGGAGCACAGGCTGCTGCGCGCCGAAGCCGGACAGCTCTTCCGCCGCACGGAATTCTCATGAGCGCAAAAAAAGGAGGCCCCCTTTCGGGGGACCTTCCTGCAAATGCGGCTTTCACTTGCGCAGGAACCGCCTGCGGCCGGTCTTTTCCTCGACCGGGACCACAAGATTGAACACGGAAACGTTTTTATATGTAACCTTGCGATCGACGTGCGTCGAGCCGAAAAACCACCGTTTGTACTGGACCTTTTCTGCCAGCTGAGTAAAAAAAGCCTCAAGCTGGTTTTTATTTTCGCACCGCGCTCCCGGGGCCGGGAGAATGTCGACGCGCGGCGGCGGGACATGCGACAAGATATAATCCACCTTCATGCCGGCCGCTTTCAGGTTGTCGCCGCCGACACGCATCTCTTCGAGGCTCGGCATCTCGCTGGCCCACCATTTTCCGGCTTCCATACGAAGCTGCTTTTCAGGGCTTTCGCCCCCGCCGAACGTAAAGATTTTCTTCCCTTCAATTCCGTACACCTGCCCGCGGAGCAGGTGATACAGGCTGCCGCAGATGTGCTGCGCCCTGCCCCCGCACCAGTCCGTCACCGGATATTTGTTCAGCAGGTCGAAATTCTCGTGCGTCCCGTCCAGGAACAGGAGGTTGTATGGTCTCGAGCCCAGTTTTTTCAGGTTTTTCTCTTCTTTTTCTCCCCCGTCCCAGATAAAGCCAAAATCGCCGCAAACAATAAGCGTGTCGCCTTTTTTGACTTTTCGCATCTCCGGCGCGCGAAAGCGGCACATTTCGCCGTGCGTGTCGCCAGTTACATAAATCACTGCGGTTTCCTCCAATAGTGCCCAGTCTTCACGGCGGAACAGGGAAAGATTTCGTTACCGTGCTTTATCTTTTCATCATTTGCTGTTATACTGATACATAGATGTCTGCCCTGCCGCCATCGCCAATATCATATCACATCGGAGGCAAAAATTCCATGAAAAAAAAGTCCCCTCTCCTGCTTTCTCTGCTGATTGTCTTTGCGGTCGTACTCGCGCCGTTTCCGGCAAAAGCCGCAGATTTTAACATAAACTTCCCCACCGCGTCCGCCGCCCTCGTTCTCACCAATCTCGACACCGGCACGGTCGTCTACCAGAAGAATCCGGACGAAAAGCGCGAACCTGCCTCCACGACAAAGATCATGACCTTCATCATTGTCAGCGAGCATATCAAGGACCTGCAAGGAACAAAAATCACGTTCACGAAAAAGCTCTACAATGAGCTTTCCGGCACCGGAAGCTCCATGTCGGGTCTTCAGATCAACGACGTGCTCACGGCCTACCAGCTGCTGAACTGCATGATGGTGCCGTCCGGCAACGACGCCGCGCTGACGCTGGCGGACTACGTGGGCGGCGGCGACGTGCAGAAATTTGTGGACATGATGAACGAGAAAGCAAAGGCCCTCGGGTGCATCAACACGAATTTCACCAACCCGCACGGCCTGCATGACGGCAACCACTACACAACGGCGGCCGACCTGACCAAAATGACACGCTACGCCATGACGCTGCCCTATTTCATGCAGATCTGCTCGCAGGTTTCTTATGTCTATACCCCCATCGGCGGCCCGAACGCCGGCAAAAGCACGTTCCTTTCCACGACAAACCTGATGATCAACAAAAACGCCCCCGGCAACACCTATTACTACAAATACGCCAAAGGCATCAAAACGGGCCACACGGACGAGGCCGGGTACTGCCTTGTTTCGACCGCGGCTGCAGACGGCTACAGCTACCTGTGCGTGGCGTTGGGCGCGCCCTCCGTCGACGCAAAGGGCAAAGCAATTTCGAAGCGCGGCGAGATGACCGACAGCTATAGTCTTTATAAATGGGCGCTCACTTCCCTGGAACTGAAAAAGGTCGTCAGCGCCGACGATTCGGTCGGCGAAATCAAGCTGAACTATGCGTGGAACAAGGATTCCCTGCTGCTGAAAGCGGAAAAAAGCTACTCCGCCATTCTCCCGAAGGGCGTTTCTTCCAGCAGCATTTTCCTGAATAAAAACATCCCGGCCTCCATCGACGCCCCGGTCAAAAAGGGACAAATCGTCGGTACGGCTACGGTCAGCTATGCGAACCAGACGCTGACCACCATCAACCTGGTGGCGGCGGATTCCGTGGAACGCAGCGAGCTTCTGCACACCACGGACGTTGCGAAATCCATCTTCACCTCCACATGGTTTCTCATCATCGCCGCCATCATCGTCCTCCTCGTGATCATCTATATCGTTCTGGCGGTCATTTACAACAGAAAGCGGAAAAATCTCAGGAAGGTCAAAAAATACAGGAAGATGTGACCTGTTCCTCAGAGATACGGCGGGCGGTGGGCGCGATGCGTCTGCCGCCCGCCGTATCTTATGGCAGAAATGTCAGAAGTCGCCGCGAAACGAACCGAAAACGAATCGGGGAAGCCAAACTGCGGAAGCCGGGATTTTAATCCATGCCGCGGCGTTGCCAACGGCCTTGGGCACAAAAAGGGCCTGCCGGTTCAACCGGCAGGTCCGCGGAACAATGCGGCTGAAATTACTTCAGCTCGACTTCTGCTCCGACTTTCTCAAGTTTCTCTTTCATGCCGTCGGCATCTTCCTTGGAAACGCCCTCTTTGATCGCCTTCGGTGCGGCGTCGACAAGGTCCTTCGCTTCCTTCAGGCCGAGGCCCGTGATCTCGCGGACAACCTTGATGACCTGAATCTTCTGCTGGCCGATGTCCTTCAGGACAACGTCAAACGTAGACTTCTCCTCGGCAGCCGGAGCGGCGGCGGCCGGAGCGGCGGCAACGGCGACCGGAGCGGCGGCGGAAACGCCGAACTCCTCTTCCAGAGCCTTGACCAGCTCGGAAAGTTCAAGAACAGTTAGGGATTTTACATCCTCAATCAGCTTTGTAACCTTTTCAGACATAATTGATAACCTCCAATATTTTCATAAAATAGACGAATCACGCGGACTGCTGCTGTTTTTCGGCAATCGCGTTCAGCGCGACAACCAGTCCCTTCAGGGTGCCGTTCAGCACGGTGACCAGACCGGAAATCGGCCCGTTCAGGCCGCGGAGGGCCTGCGCGACGAGGACTTCTTTCGAAGGAAGAGACGCAAGGGTCTTGACCTGGTCGATGGATACGACTTTTCCGTCGATGAACCCGGCCTTGATGGTAAACTTCTCGTTCTTATCGGAAAATTTACCCAGGATCTTGGCAGGGGCGACATAATCCTCGGAATGGACAGCGACGGCTGTCGTGCCTTCCAGCACGGAATCCAGGCCTTCGATGCCCGCCTCTTTCAAAGCGAGGCTCAGCAGCGTATTTTTGACGACCTTATAGTGGCTTCCCGATTCGCGCAGCTCTTTGCGGAGCTTCGTGTCTTCTTCCACGGTGATGCCCTTGTAGTCGACAAGAATACCCGTGCGCGCGGCTTTCAGCTTTTCAGCCAGATCCGCTACCTGCTTTTTCTTTTCTTCCAGTACCTTTTCGCTTGGCAAACGATCTCACCTCCATCTTTGGCGGTTCTTCCGAACAAACAGAAAGACCTTTTCCGCTTACCGCAGAAAAGGTCTTAACCACGCAAATGCATCAAGAACCTTATTCTCGGCAGGCCGGAATGAAGCATTCCATTTATGCGCAAGCACCTGCTGTCTTTGAATAAAGGACAGCTATAACGTTTGTTATCATACCACAAAGAAGCTGAAACGTCAATGAAAATCAGGCAAATTTATTCGGGTTGATGCGGATGCCGGGGCCCATGGTCGAGGCAACGACGCAGGAACGGACGTACTGCCCTTTCGAGGCCGCCGGCTTCGCTTTCACAATGGCGCCGAGCAGCGTGTCAAAATTTTCCTGCAGCTTCGCCTGGCCGAACGAAACCTTGCCGATGACGCAGTGGATAATGTTGGATTTGTCGAGACGGTACTCGATTTTACCGGCTTTCGCTTCCTGAATCGCCTTGCCGACTTCGCGGGTCACGGTGCCGGCCTTCGGGTTCGGCATCAGGCCGCGGGGACCGAGGATCTTACCGAGACGGCCGACCATGCCCATCATGTCGGGCGTCGTAATCAGGATGTCGAAATCCATCCAGTTTTCGTTCTGGATTTTCTGGACCATCTCTTCCGCGCCGACGAAATCGGCTCCGGCGGCTTCGGCGTCCTTCGCGGCGTCGCCCTTGCAGATGGCGAGCACGCGGACGGTCTTGCCCGTGCCGTTCGGCAGGACGATGGCGCCGCGGACCTGCTGGTCCGCGTGGCGGCTGTCGACGCCCAGTTTCACGTGGACTTCGACGCTTTCATCGAATTTCTTCGTGCCGGTCTTCACACAGAGATCGAGCGCTTCCCCGGCGTCATAAAATTTTGTGCGGTCGACGAGCTTTGCGCCGTCGGCATATTTTTTACCGTGTTTCATAGGTTTTCCTCCCTGTCAAGTGGTAAAATCGGATTCAAAGTTCCTCCCACCCGGGCTTTCGTCATTCGACGACTTCAACGCCCATGCTGCGAGCCGTTCCGGCGACCATGCTCATGGCCGCTTCCACGGAAGCCGCATTCAGATCGGGCATCTTCGTTTCAGCGATCTTTTTGACCTGTTCCTTGGTGATTTTCGCCACCTTGGTCTTGTTCGGCGTTCCGGACGCCTTATCGATTCCGCACGCCTTTTTGATGAGCACCGCGGCGGGCGGAGTCTTCGTGACGAACGTAAAGGAGCGATCGGCATAAACCGTGATGATGACCGGGATAATCATGCCGGCTTCACTTTTCGTGCGCTCGTTGAACTCTTTGGTAAACGCCATGATGTTGACGCCGTGCTGGCCGAGAGCAGGGCCTACCGGCGGCGCCGGCGTTGCTTTTCCGGCAGGTATCTGGAGCTTGATAAAACCAGTAACCTTCTGTGCCATTTTTGACTGCACCTCCAAAATTTGTGGTCGATGGCGGAACGGAAAAAACTGCCGTTCCTCCCACAGGGGCAAGCCCCTCACAACAAGCGGTCAGGCCGCTTATTCGCCTAAAATAAAATCATTCCATCGCCTGGGCCTGATGCAGCTCAAGCTCAACCGGCGTCTCGCGGCCGAACATGGAAACCGTCACGCGGACGCGGTTCTTCTCTTTGTCGACCTCTTCCACGATGCCGACAAACCCTTCCAGGGGCCCGTCGATGATCTGTACGGAATCGCCGACCCCATAGGAAACCTCAATCTCTTTCTTTTCAACGCCAAGCCTTGCAACTTCTTCGTCGGTCAGCGGAATCGGCTTTGACGACGGACCGACAAAACCCGTGCAGCCGCGGATATTGCGCACGACATACCAAGATTCGTCCGTAAGGATCATTTTCACGAGCACGTAGCCCGGGAAAATCTTCCGTTCAACCTCGCGCTTTTTTTCGTCCTTGATTTCCGTAACGGTCTCGGTCGGGACGAGCACCTGTTCAATCAGATCGTGAAGCTGCCGGTTTTCCACCGTTTTCTGAAGATTGGAGGCAACCTTGTTTTCATACCCGGAATAAGTATGCACAACATACCATTTGGCTTCGTCAGGCAATGAAAGCACCTCCGCTAAATTTGTTATTTCGCAACATTCATAATCAGCCCGAGCAGGTTGACCAAAAGCGTATCCAGTCCGAAAACGAACGCCCCGATCACCACGATAGTGGCGAGAACGACGCCTGTGCTTTTCATGACGGACTGCGGGGTCGGCCACACAATCTTTTTGATTTCGCCTTTTGTTTCACGGAGAAATTTTGTGAACGAATCGCCGGCTCTGACAAAAAAGTTCTGCTTTTTTTCAGCCTTTTCAGTTTTCTCGGCCATAATTCTTTACTTTCCCTCCGTCCGGATTATTTCGTCTCGCGGTGAAGAGTATGCTTCTTGCAGAACCTGCAATACTTGTGCATCTCCAGCCTGTCCGGATCATTCTTTTTATTTTTCATCGTGTCGTAATTCCGCTGCTTGCACTCTGTGCAGGCCATTGTGACCTTGACTCTCATGACGGCACCTCCCGCTGTACGGAAAAATTTTTAGCCTCCTGACGGGGGCTTCGGCCTCCCTCGGGGTAACGGGGTAAATGGATACAAAAAAATAACCTCTTTACCGAGGTAAAAATATCATAGCACAACACAGCCCGCATGTCAAGAGAAATTTGCGGGACGGCGGACTGTGCCCTCTCCCACGGCCGGGGCAGGCCGGGCCCGCCCTCAGGTTGGCACACAGCCGGTCTGGTGCGTTCCCGGAGCAAGGCGCGAGAAACCCGTCGTGGTCCGCCGCAAGCGCAAGGGCGTGCCGCACCTGTCACCGATCCATCTCGTTCAGGGTCCTGGCCATGATTTTTTCGCTCTTCTTCTGCTTTTCAGGCTTGACCCTTTTGCCCTTCATTTTGACGCCGGACTTATAGCCCTTGGCCAGATCCTCGCCGAACCCCAGCTTCAGATTGGCAATGGCCGCGTCGCTCAGGCCGTTCAGCAGGACGATTGTGATGACGGAGCGCACATTCATGTCGCCGCTGACGTACAGGTCGCTCAGAAGGGAGCACGCGCGGGAAACCGCGTCCCTGTCCGTCCCGGAGGCGCAGACGGCCTCAAGGCGAGGCAGCAGATGCTCGCGCCCGAACGTCACGGCGCGGATTCCGCCGTAAGCGGCCTTCTCGTCGGCGATCTCGGCTTTCAGCTCTGGGAAAACGCCGACAAAGCGGTTGTAAAAGAACAGCGGATCGTTGGTGTCGTCGTCCTTTTTCTTCTTTTTCTGGCTGCGGATGGCAGCCGCCTGCCGGGGACCCTGAATCGTTTCAAGAAAATCCTCGGCAATGCTCTGGGCCTGGGCGGGCGTGTCCGTTTCCGGGTCGTACAGCCACATGGAAAGGTTTTTCCACTTGCCGTCCGGCGCGCCGTCCGACAGATTCGCGGAGCGCAGCTCAAACCGTTTCTGCGAGTCCCTGTACAGGATTTCGTAGGCGTTTGCGTCGCCGACATAAACGACCGACATGCCCTCTTCTTCCTGCTGCGGCTTTCCCGTGCGGCGGTATCCCCGCGCGTCGAGGACCTCCCCCGTTTTTCCCGCAACCAGTTCAAAAGCCTTCTGATCCAAAATAAATCAACTCCCAATTCATAGCGATAACAGGCGGGCGCGCCCCGTTCCGGGGGCCGCACGCGATTTTATGCAACCGATAATAAGGATCCATCAACAATTCTGATATTATACTACATAATGAAATCTTTGTCACCATACATTTACGTGTGGCGCACCCAAAATTGTAGGACTACAATACATATTGGACAGTTAAGGAAAAAATAGAGACAGGAATGGAGCGCATCGGTTAGAATTGAGTTACCACACACAGTTCAGCCGAAAGGAAGTGCCCATTCCTGCATGAACAGC
>JAEZCC010000016.1 GCA_023412715.1 Bacillota bacterium | reverse complement strand
TTCTCGGACATATTTGCTGTCTCCTTTTGGTGAATGTTGTGTGGTAACTTTATTCTACCAAATGACTGCAAATCTGTCCTCCTTTTTTTATCCAGTCTTGAATTTGCGAAACTTATTATACCTTATCTGTTGCTTTGCGAACAAATATAGCTTTGCTTTCTCCTTTTGCTGTTCCCCGCTTCTTGGCTTTCACTACCGGGAACACCCTCTGCCTGTTTGCGCTTACATTACGTTCAGTTGTGTGTTTTCCATAATTTACTTAAAACAAATTGCTTTATTCACTATTGCGATATATACTTTATGCAAGAAACATTCTATGAAGGACGTTTTTTATGGATTATATAACAGTGATAGGAGCGGTTGAAAAATCGAATATTCAATTTATCGGTGAGTTGTTCGGTTTTGTGTTTTCATAGGGCTAAAACGAAACGAGGGGATATTTGATTGATAAATGCGGAAGCGGTAGCATTCAAAATTATTACTTTTTACTCTTCGTTTACATGAACGCGATTAAGGATACCGTCCGTGTGTCACTCGGCTCTAAAATCAGATCCACAGATAAATTAAATTACTTACATAAAATCCGTACCGATCAGCGGACAAAGAAGCTGAATCAGGCCTCTTTTCCTCAAATGGCTTCCGAAAGACAAAAATTATATGCTCAAGTCCCAGAATGGATTTATCGCCAGCAAATTGTACGAGGCAAAGCCGGTATGGAGATTGCGGCTGATATTTTCGTTTCCATGAATCTCTATCCCACAGAGATTACAAGCTGGAAGAATTGTCGGGTGTTTCTATTGCTTACAAAAATAAGAGGCCATACGATAGAGGCCGCAGTCGGGAGACGCCGAAAAGGCAATTCGTTCCGCTGTTTCCGGTTCGTCACCTCTGTCCGGACTAAACGCCGGTTTCCTATCTTAGTTTCAGCGATATTGTGTTCCTGATATTGCAGCAGGATGAAATCTGCCACCGGATGATGAACTCTTTTAGTGGATGGCTTTCTCTCCCGTTTTTACGGCCGGGAAGGCTCCTTTGCACGGTTCTCTTATAATGTAGTTGTAGTTCTCCCTATATGGTTTGAAGACCGCAATCACTTCTATAATTTTTTTATAGCACTATTGTGCCTTGTAGATTAATGTCGTATAATGATTGTAAATAAGTGGAAAGTCAGTGCCGCAGGCACGAAGCGGTCATCCGATGGTCTATGAAGATTCTCCATTCAGCTGCCGACATAAAGGGGATGGGAATTTGATTGCTCATATACGGAAGATTGACGAAAAGCGTCAACCGCTGGGGACGCACTGCAGAAATGTAATGATACTGGCGAAATCCGCCGCCGAAAAAGCAGGGCTGCAGGAGCTCGCGGCGCTTGGCGGGCTGCTGCACGATATGGGAAAGGCGACGGCCGCTTTTTGTGGATATCTGGAATGGTCGGTGCGGCACCCCGGCGATTTTTCCCGGCGCGGGAGCGTCTACCATGCTCCCATCGGCGCGATTTATGTTTATGAACGATGGTATCCGGGCAAAGGGCCCGTTGAGCAGATTACAGCGCAGATCATTTCCCTGGCCGTTCTGGGACACCATGGCGGGCTTTCGGACTGTGTGGGGCCGGACGAAAGGTCTGCCTATCTGGACAGCATCCGACAGGACAAAAACCGGCTGATGTACGATGAAGCGACAACAAATTTTCTGTCCCAAGTCGCGCTTGAAACGGAACTGGACAGGCTGTTTGAAGCCGCCTGCCGGGAGGTCGGGACTCTGCTTCGCCGCGTGGAGAAAGAAGACCGGATTTTTGCACAGGGAATGCTGGCCAGATTGCTGCTTAGCTTCATTGTGGATGCCGACCGCTGGGACACCGCCTGTTTTGAAAACGACGAAGATCCGTTTCAAGAGGACACAAAGCCGGATTGGCCAGATTTATCGGCGAGATTGGAAGAGGAACTGTCAAAGCCCAAATACAGCCGAAGCTCCGGAATTGGGAAAATACGCAGGGAAGTTTCGGATCAATGCGCGAAAGCGGCGGAAAAAACGCCAGGCATATACACGCTGACCGTCCCCACAGGCGGCGGAAAGACACTCTCCAGTCTGCGGTTCGCCCTTGGGCATGCGCAACGGTGGGATGTGGCGCGGATTTTTTACATTATCCCCTTCAACACCATATTGGATCAGAACAGCAAGGACATTCGGGAAGCGCTGGGGCAGTATGAGGGAATTCTCGAACACTATGGGACATTTCTCTCCGAATTGGAAGGCGATGACGGGGAGCGCGAGGAAAAAGAACACCTCCTGCTGACTGAGCGCTGGAACATGCCCATTATTATGACTTCCGTGGTCCAGTTCCTGGACTCCCTCTTTCGGGCGGAAAACAGCTGTACCCGCCGGATGAACCGCCTCGCCGGTTCCATCCTGATTTTCGACGAGGTGCAGGCTCTTCCCAAGCCCTGCACCGTACTTTTCGAGATGGCGATCCACTTTCTCGCCGCCTGCCTGAACTGTACGGTACTGCTTTGTACGGCTACCCAGCCACGGCTGGAGGTTCAGGCTCAGCCTTTGCTGCCGGAAGCCTTGAAAACCGAAATGTTCAGCGTCTTGAAGCGGACGCGGCTGATCGACGAAAGCGACGTGACGCGGGATAACGAAAGGGCGGCGCAGGATATTGCCGCGCTGCAGGAGCAATGCGGCTCCGTGCTGGTGATCGTTAACACCAAGAGAGTCGCATCGGATCTGTTTGCACGGCTGATGAAAATGGACCTGCCCGCCGAATGCATCCATTTGAGCACCAGCATGTGCCCCGCCCACCGTCTCAGGCAAATTGAGTATATGGAGGAACGGTTGGGTAAACAGCCCGTCGTCTGTATTTCAACCATGCTCATTGAAGCCGGGATCAATATCAGCTTTCCCTGTGTCGTCCGCAGCTTGGCCGGGCTGCCGAATATTCTGCAAGCGGCGGGGCGATGCAACCGCCACATGGAGCAGCCGGAACCCGGACGGGTCTTTATCTGGCGTCTTGCGGAGGAGAGACTTGGATCCTTGGAGGAAATCAGGGAGGGACAATCCTGCACCGGCTCGGTAAAGGAGTATGTCAAGGCCGCGGGTCCCGGCATCGGGCTGGATTCTCTGGAGGCGATGGACTGGTTCTTCAGGAAAGAACGGATCAGCTATGGGGAGCAAATGCTTAGATACCCTTGGAAAGAGCGGAAGAAACTCGATATCACGCTGCGCGACATGCTGGTCATGAATCGCGTGTTCCGGCAACATTCGGGTTTTGAGGCACGCGGGGCGCACTGCGGTGAAATGCGGCTTTTTCAGGCATTCGACACCGCGGGGCATGCGTTCCGGGTTATTGATCAGGACACCGTCTCCATCCTGGTGCCCTTCGGCGGGGGGACGGAGATCGTCGCCGACCTCTGCTCCGAGCAGTCCCTGCAGGAGCGTATCCGCACACTGCGGCGGGCGCAGAAATATACCGTCTCCGTCTGGCGCGACGCTTTTAAGCGGCTGTGCGCGGAAGGCGCCCTCTACCCGGTGGGCGAAACCGGAGAATACGCGTTGCGGAAAGAATATTACGACGAAAACCTGGGGCTGCTCGTAAGACCGGAAGAAATGGACTTCATGAATTATTGAACAAAGAAAGGGGTGTTTACTTGCGTAATCAAATTGAGTTCAGGGTCTGGGGGAAATACGCTTTGTTCACCGACCCGCTGACGAAGGTGGGCGGCGAAAAATGCACGGCGCAGGTGCCGACGTATCAGGCGCTCAAAGGCATTGTCGAATCGATTTACTGGAAGCCGACGCTCATATGGTATGTGGATGAGGTGCGCGTGATGAATCCGATCCGTACGGAATCCAAAAATATGCGCCCTATGAATTTTGCCGATGTGAGCCAGCCCGTGCTGGCGATCTATACCTATCTGCGGGACGTGGAGTATCGGGTGCGGGCGCATTTTGAGTGGAATCTGAACCGCCCGGAGATGGAAAAAGACCGTAACGAGAACAAGCACTTTCAAATTGCAAGGCGGATGACGGAGCGCGGCGGGCGCAGGGACATATTCCTCGGCACCCGCGAATGCCAGGGTTACGTGGAGCCATGCGCGTTTCATGAGGGCAAAGGGTTTTATGACGATTACGGCGAGCTGACGCTCGGTACCATGTTCCATGGCTTCAACTACCCGGACGAAACGGGCGCGGACGAGCTGGGAGTGCGGTTTTGGCACGCGAAAATGGTCGACGGAGTCATCCGTTTCCCAAGGCCGGAGCTGTTTTCCGCCGATAACCCGCAATACCCTCTGCGCATCGTGCGTACCGGCGTAAAGCCGAAACGTTTTGTCCCCGGCGAAAACGCATCCCTGCTGGACGATGACGACGAACTGAATGCCATCGGAAAGGAGGCCGGTCTCCGATGAGCTGGATGCAGAAGCTGTATGAAACTTACGAAAACGCGTCCCGGACCACGGCCGTGAACGACCGGGGAAACCCCCTGCCGGAGATGGGCTTCATTCTGGGAGAAATGCCGCTGACCGTGTATCTCTCCCCGGACGGCGGGTTCCAAAGCGCGGCGCGCTCGCCGAAGGGGGAAGAAATCCTCGTTCCCTGCACGCTGGAGTCGGGCGTAGCGCGGCAGAACCCCGTAAGGCCCCACCCCCTGTTCGACTCTGCGAAATACCTCGGCACCGGGGAGCAAATGGAGCTGCTGAAAGGCTGGTGCGATGAGCCGGACACGCCGGAGGTGGTCCGGTCCGTCTATACCTATTTGCAGAAGGGGACTCTGAAGTCCGATCTTGAACAGGCGTTTGCCGCTAAAAATGTCAAATGGACGGAAAAGGACGGCGTGAAATTCTGTGTGAGTGACGCATCGCTCACCGGACCGCCGGAATTGTGGAGACGCGGGGATGTGCGGGAGAGCTGGGCTGTGCACTTTATCAATCATTGCCTTGCCCCCCAAAAAGGGGAATTGTGCTACGTCCTCGGAGAAACGCTGCCGCCCATTACAAAGCATCCGTACGCACTGGGCAACATGTACCTGATTTCGATGAGCGACGAAAACTGCGAAGGAAGGTTCTCCAAAAAGGCGCGGGAAGCTCTCTCCGTCAGCGGCGAGGTTTCCCTGAAGGCGCACAGCGCCCTGAAATGGCTGACCAGACGGCAGGGGACGTACCTCGGCGCCAATACGCTTTTCCTTGCCTGGGACACCGGCGGAGCCCTGCTTCCGGACATCATACGGACCGACCCGGCGGACATAAGCGAATGGGACGAGCCCGAAGGGGAAACTCGGCAGGCGGACACATGGGAACCGTTGGGAAAAGCCTTGGCCGACGGAAGCCATGGATATGAAAGCAGATTCCTGCACGAGCTGAAACAAAAGGGACGCAGCGAGCTCTCCTCCGTAGTGGTCATGGTGCTGGATTCCGCCTCCGGCAAGGGGCGCACCGCCATCGCCTATTATCAGGAACTGGACATGCGCGATTATCTTAAAAATCTTACGCATTGGTACCTCACGTGCCGGTGGCGGATTCCCCGGGCAAAGGACGGCAAAATCACATGGGGCTGCCGGACCCCGCTGCCCGGGGAGATCGGCGACCTGCTTTACGGAACGCGGAACGGAGAGGGAGATAAAAAGCTGAAACGGCAGCTGGCCAAACGGCTGATTCCCTGCATCACCGCACGCCGGCCTATCCCGCGGGACATTGTGCAGGCCGCCTTTCGCAAGGCCGTCAACCCGCCGGCTTTCAAAACGCGGAGCAACGCGTGGGACGGGCTCGAATGGGAACGGGCGGTAGGCGTCGCCTGCGCTTTGATACGCAAACAATTTGAAGAGGAGGAACATCCCATGGCACTGGATGAAAACAACCGCGAGCGAAATTATCTCTATGGCAGGCTGCTCGCCGTGGCGGATGTGGCGGAACACGACGCCATGTCCGGAAACGACAGTACCTGGCGCCAGACCAACGCAAGCCGTTATATGCAGCGCTTCCAGCAGCGCCCGCAAAGCACTTGGCTGAAACTTTTCTCTATCTGTCTGCCCCCTTACTTCGGCAGGCTGAAAAAGAAAAGCGTTCGGTACACAAAGCTGATCGACCAAATCACAGACAAATTCCAGCCGGGTGATATGGAGAAGTCCTCTCCGCTGGACGTGCGGTTCCTGGAGGGCTATTCCTGCCAGAAACAGGCTCTTTTCCAAAAAGGCAATGATCGAACCGACAATAATAAGGAGGATGAAAACGATGGCGGCTCTGAAGAATAAAATCGATTTTGCACTGGTGATTTCGGTCAACCACGCCAACCCCAACGGCGATCCTCTGGATGGGAATCGTCCGCGCACCACTTTCGACGGCCGTGGAGAAATTACGGACGTCTGTTTAAAACGCAAGATACGCAACCGGCTCCAGGACGAAGGGTATCCCATCTTTGTCCAGTCCGACGACCGCCGCAGCGATGAATTTCGTTCCCTGAAAGCCCGTGCCAACAGCATCCCTGAACTGAAAAGGCTTTTTAAGGAAAAGGATGACAGAGGTTATGCCCAAAAAGCCTGCGGAATCTGGCTCGACGTGCGCAGTTTCGGGCAGGTTTTCGCTTTTGGAGGCGAAGAGAATGCCGGCGGCACTTCCATCCCAGTCCGCGGCCCCGTCACGATCCAGTCCGCTTTCAGCGTGGATCCGGTGGAGATCACTTCCACCCAGATCGTAAAATCCGTCAATCTGGAAACCAACGAGAAGGACCCCGGTAAAAAGGGGTCCGACACCATGGGCATGAAACATCGCGTGGACAGCGGTATTTATGTGACTTACGGCTCGATGAATGTACAGCTCGCGGAAAAGACCGGCTTTTCTGAAGAGGATGCCGAAGCATTGAAGGAAGCTATGCTTACGCTGTTTTTCAATGATGCCTCTTCCGCCCGGCCGGACGGCAGTATGGAGGTACTCAAGCTGGCCTGGTGGAAACATAACTGCAAAAACGGCCAGTACTCCTCCGCCAAGGTCCACCGTTCCCTGACCGTGCATCCTGACGGCAGCATAGAGCTTGCGGAACTGCCGGAGCTCACGCCCGAGGTCTTCGATGGAAGATGACGAATCGGAATATCTGATGATTTCCGGCCTCAGGCACTTTGCTTTCTGCCGGCGGAGATGGGCACTGGTACATATCGAGCAGCAGTGGCAGGAAAATATATTCACGCAGGACGGCCATTATATGCATGAACGCGTGCACGATAACGGATTCACCGAGAAGCGCGGGAGGCTGCTGCTCTCCCGCGGGATGGCAGTGAAATCCCACGCGCTGCGTATCACCGGCGTGTGCGACATGGTGGAACTGGAGCAGAGCCCGGATGGAGCGGCAATCGTGGGCCGCCCAGGCACATACCGGGTATACCCGGTGGAATATAAGCTGGGAAAGCCCGAAAACACCGGTTCGGACTTCTGGCAGCTGTGCGCGCAGGCCATGTGTCTGGAGGAAATGCTTTGCACCGATATCCCGGAGGGCGCCGTGTATTACGCCGGCCTTCGCCGGAGGGAAACAGTGGCGATTGACAGTGCCCTGCGGGGAACGGTCAAATCCGCTTTGGCGGAGATGCGCCGGCTCATGGACCGGCGGTACACGCCGAAAGTAAAGCCGCGCAGGGAATGTGCGGGTTGTTCCATGCGGGAGATCTGTCAGCCGGAACTGATGGGCAAGGCATCCGCGGCGGAATATGTGCGGCAGAAATTGTTGGAGGATTGAAATGAGGAAACTGCTGAACACGCTCTATGTTACCACGGCGGACAGCTACCTGTCTCTGGACGGGGAAACCATCGCCGTTCTACAGGGGGATACGAACCTTGGACGCATTCCTCTGCACAATTTGGAGGGAATCGTATATTTCGGCTACAAAGGCGCCAGCCCGGCGCTTATGGCCGCCTGCGCAGAGAATGAGATCGGCCTCTGCTTCCTTTCCCCCAGCGGTAGATTCCTCGCCCGGTCCTCCGGCCCGACGAGAGGGAATGTCGTGCTGCGGGAAACGCAGGTCATCTGGAGCTGTGATCCGTTTCGTTCGGCAGAACTCGGACGGATGTTCCTTTCGGGCAAGATCTATAACTGCCGCTGGGTACTGGAGCGTACGTTGCGCGACCATAGTCTACGCGTGGATGAAACGCGCATCAGAAATGCTATTGATCGGCAAAAAGAAGCATTGGCCGCGCTCGGAAACGACTGCTCGGCAGATGGTCTGATGGGCGTGGAGGGGTCGGCTGCCAAAGCCTATTTTGGGGCTTTCGATGAAATGATTCTCCGCAACAAGGCTGATTTCTCGTTTGACGGACGAAACAGAAGGCCGCCGCTTGACCCGGTAAACGCCATGCTTTCCTTATGCTATACGTTGCTTGCAAACGAGACGGCGTCAGCCCTGGAGACGGTGGGGCTCGATCCATGCATCGGATTCATGCATCAGGTGCGCCCAGGACGAAAATCTCTTGCGCTTGACTTGCTTGAAGAGCTGCGTGCACCGGTAGCAGACCGATTTGTCTTGTCCCTGATCAATTTGGGTACTATCACACCAGAAGATTTTCAGACGAAAGAAGACGGAGCCGTTCTGCTAAAGGACGATGCAAGGCAAAAATTTCTTGCCGCGTGGCAAAAGCACAAGCAGGAAACATTGACCCATCCGTTTTTAAAAGAAAAATTGTTCTGGGGACTTGTCCCTTATGTGCAGGCCATGCTGTTGGCCCGCTACATGCGTGGAGACCTGGATGCATATCCGCCCTTTTTATGGAAATGAGTGTAGGTTAATGATATGATGGTGCTGATTACTTATGATATCAATATAGTATCTGCCGAAGGGCAAAAACGCCTCCGCAAGGTCGCCAAAAAGTGTGAGGATTACGGAATCAGGGTTCAGAATTCCGTCTTCGAATGCGTCGTGGACGCAGCGCAGTACGCAGCACTTAAGCACGATTTACTGAAACTGATCGATATGGGATCCGACAGCCTCCGTATATACAGGCTTGGGGAGAAGTACAAAACAAAGGTGGAGCACTTCGGAACAAAAAATCCTCTGCGGGTTGAAGATACTTTGATTCTGTAGTTTGCCCTGTGCGAATTGCTGGTGTACATAAAAAAGCCGTCGAATTCGCACCGGATTTTCTGCGCTTGTCAGATAAATTTCCGAGTATAATGGAAAAAGAATCACTTTTATGAAAATCAATGGATTACCTTTTTGCAATTATCGACTAAATGCAGTGCAGCATTTTTGTTGATTTTTGCTGCCGCCCTCCTCGCGGAGGGCGTGGATTGAAATCGGTACCGAAATAACGAAGCAAAGAAGAAACATCCGCCGCCCTCCTCGCGGAGGGCGTGGATTGAAATAATAACATCGTGGACAATGTGACGGCGCTGGAAGCCGCCCTCCTCGCGGAGGGCGTGGATTGAAATCTTACTGGTGTAATGAACAGCCCGCTTTCCGACGAAGGCCGCCCTCCTCGCGGAGGGCGTGGATTGAAATCCAAACTTCCGGCGCATCCTCCGAAACCTGGGCAGCCGCCCTCCTCGCGGAGGGCGTGGATTGAAATTACAAAGTAGCGACCGACTACCTACTAGGAAGATTGCCGCCCTCCTCGCGGAGGGCGTGGATTGAAATGGT
>JAEZCC010000044.1 GCA_023412715.1 Bacillota bacterium | reverse complement strand
TCCTGTGCCATACGGTCAAATGAGGCATTCAGTGTGCCAAGTCGCTCGTTGGCGCTGGCAAGCTGATTTTCCAGATCATCCGTCTTTCCTTTCAGCCGCAGATACTGCGCCACAATACTTCGAATTATGTCTTTCAGTTTGGAAATAAACGGCTCCACAATCTTGATTTTGTAGCTTCTGGCCGACATCAACGCTCCCGGCTCAGGAAGTTGCCATTTTTTCTCGGTGTCATAACGGTCCACATTGAGATTTACCAACGATTCTTGTTTTTGCAGGCGATTCAGCTTCTTCTGCACCACCTCCAGCGATTTTTCCGTCTGTCCGATACCGGCTTGCAGGCTTTTCTGTTTGGTATCCAACCGTTGCAAATCAGTGAGCTGCTTTCCAATCTGGTCATCCAGCCGGACAACCTCTTTTTCCCGCTCCTGCTTTTCAAAATTCAAAACGCTGAGATGTTTTTCATGCGTTCCGAGTTTTTCCCACTCAATACCATGGCGCTCCATCACAAGGGCAAGCTGCTGTTTCTCCGCATCGACCCATTGGTTCCACTCCGTATCCTGCCGGCTGCCACCCTTGAAACCCTGCGCCGCCAGCGCCTGTTTCAGCGATACCCGCGAATCCAAACCGCGCTTGCTGCCGGTGGTAAACGGAACAAAATCGATATGTAAATGTGGCGTGGCCTCATCCATATGCAGATGAGCAGAAAAGACCCGGAGATACGGGTTTCGCTTTTTAAAGTCTTCCATATACTCATTCAGAGCGCTAACAGCAACCTTGCCGTTCTCCGTCAGGACGCCGGTATTATCCTTATTTCCGATTTGGATGATTACTTCATGGAACGGCTTTTCCTGTTTACCCGTGCGGATTTTACGGTAATAGTCGGAAATGCAGCGGTCGCTCCGTTTCTGTTTGGCGTTATAGCGCTTTACCGCATCATCAAACAGTTCATGATAGACATTCTGAATCCGCTCATTGCAATAAGTCTGATTCAAATATGTACGTTCTGGGTCGGTATTTTTTGCATGGAATTTCCGCTCGTTATGGTTGAGGCACCCTTTCCCGATCATGACGCTGATTGTCCGCTTCATTGACTCTCCTTTCTTTGTCGGCTAATATTCGGCGAATGCCGGGTTTTGTTACTTTTGTCAAAAGTAACGCAAAAGCACTTTTGACACTTCGCATCAAAAGTGCCTTTGCGCCCTACGAGGTAGTTATCCGCCTGCAGCGGTTGGGGCTTTGCCCCACTGTCTGCGGACAGTGCCCCCAACAGGGGGACGCCCTTTAAAAAGGGCATCCTTGCACTCCACCCAAACTCTCCGTGACGGCTGTGACGATGGTGTCGATGTCTGAGACACCGGGCCCACTATCTGAAATACCGTCACCATCGTCACGCCTTTTCCTATTTCTCCCGCGTCAGTCGGATATTTCTCCCGGTATGATTACGGCTGCTCTCATAACGGATTCCATGCTCATTGAGCAACCGCCCGGCTTTCACATTCAGCCGCAGAGTCAACGCGTTCGGCTTCATATTTAGTCCCAACCGTTTCACAAGTTCTGTTGGAGTTCCATTCCAAACCGACTGCTCTTGCGTAACAATAGAAGCCACTGCCTCCAGTATGGGATCTGGCGGTTCCCTCCACAATTCCGTTTCAGCTTTTTCCAATATCCATGCCAGCGTTTCCGGATCACGCTTAAGATACAGCCGTTGATCCTGCTGGTCACGTCCGGATATATCCAGCGTAGCGTCGTTACTTGTGCGCTTTTCCTTTTGCAATAGGAAAGCACCGTCCGCCGCGCCTAGCAAGCCGTTGGTGCCTGAAATCATATCGAATCGATCATTGGCCTGTTGCTTCCGGGTATGGTGCACCAACAACAGGCAAACGCCGGAGTCATTTGCAAACTGCTTCAGCCTCGTGATAATTTCATAGTCGTTCGCGTAGCTATAAGAATCTCCGCCGATCTCCCGGATTTTCTGTAACGTGTCGATAATAATCAGGTTCGTTCCGGAGTGCTCTTGTGTGAATCTCTGGAGCTGTTCTTCCAGACCGTTTCCGAGCTGCTTAGCGGCAATGGAAAAGTAGAGATTCTCCGCGCTGTCTGTACCGAACATCCGGAACAAACGCTCCTGCAACCGTTTATAATCATCCTCAAGCGCCAAATATAGCACTGTGCCCTGTTTAACGGAAAAATTCCAGAGCGGGAGTCCCGTGCTGATGTGGTAAGCAAGCTGTGCCATAAAGAAACTCTTACCGAGTTTCGGCGCGCCCACAAACAGATATGTACCCGGATAGAGCAGTCCGTCAATCAACGGCGGTCGGCTCGGATAGACCGTTTCATAAAGCTCGTTCATGGAAACCGAGTGAAGGTAAGCCGGGTCCATCATTCGGAGTACATCTCGTTGATACGCTTCCAAATACTTTTCGGTTTCCTTGCTTTCCGAATCCTCATCTGCTATAATTTTGTCAGTAGTGTTATGAAGCGGCTGCCCATCGTCTGCGCCAACAGATGAATCAAGGGCAGTCGTTTTTTCTTTGGATAAACCCATTCTATCGGTCCTCCTTCATGCCGTCCATGCTGATAGCAATCAATCGAATTGTGTCCAGCAATTCACTGTTGACCGTTGCACCGGCGTTAATCCGCTGCAACTCCGTAAGCACCGCCGCAAGCTGATTCCGAAGTGCCTTATAGACTCTCGGGTTTCCAACTACCACAACATCGCGGTTTTGCAGCCGCCGGATGATATAGTCCTGTTTGGTTAGGCCGGAAAGCCGAACCGCTGTTTCAATCTGCTCATCCTCCTCCGGTGAAGCCCGGAACGCCACAGTTTTATTTCTCCACCGACCCTTTTCATCACGATTTTTCAGGAACATCTTTAGCACTCCTTCCAGTACGCTCAATATCCAGCTTATCCGCCATTTCTTTCTGCTCCGACGGAAACAGATGGGCGTAATTATATGTAATTTCAATACTCTCATGACCGAGCCGGTCGGCGATAGCTACGGCGGAAAAGCCCATTTCAATTAGCAGCGAAACGTGTGAATGCCTCAAATCATGGATGCGGATACGTTTTACCCCGGCAGTCGCCGCGCCCCGTTTCATTTCATGATGAAGGTAATATTTCGTGACAGTAAAAATCCGATCTGTCGGCTGAATCCCATATAAAGTCTTGAGAAAATCCTGCATTTCATCACTCAAAAACTGCGGCATTTTAATCACCCGGTTGCTTTTTGGCGTCTTCGGCGTCGTAATCAAGTCCTTGCCTTTCAGTCGCTGATAGGATTTTGTGATGGAAAGCACATTCTTTTTGAAATCGAAGTCGGATGGCGTTAAAGCCAACAGCTCACCTTCCCGGATGCCGCACCAGTACAGCATTTCAAACGCATAGTAAGACATCGGCTTGTCCATCATAGCATCGGCAAATTTCAGATACTCGTCTTTTGTCCAAAACTGCATTTCCCGGTTTTTCGCCTTACCCATGTTTCCGACCTTGGCCGCCGGATTTTGTGAAAGCCCGTAATATTTCACCGCATGATTGAAAAGGCAGCTGAGCTGATTGTGGAGTGTTTTCAGATAAACCGGCGAATAAGGCTTGCCATGCTCATCCCGATACCGAATCATGGTATTTTGCCAGGCAATAATGTCTTTTGGCTGAATTTCGCTTATTTTCCGCTTTCCGAAGAATGGAACCAGTTTTGTACGAATGATATGTTCCTTAGTAGCCCAAGTATTTTCCTTCATCCGGTTTTGCATATCCTCTGTGTAAACCGCCACGAAACTTTCAAATGTCATGTCCAGATCGGCTTTCACCTTCTGAAGCTGTTCGCGTTCCCACGCAAGGGCCTCTCTTTTGGTTGGGAACCCACGTTTCTGGGTCTGTTTTCGTTCTCCTTTCCAGTCGGTATAGCGGTAAACTACGCGCCATGTGTTTGTTTGGGGCTCTTTATAAGCAGCCACCCGTATCACTCCTTTTCGCTTTTGGATTCGCCGTAACAAAGCTTCTCCAAAAAATACTTTCGGCTGACTTTGCCGGAAACGGTCAGATACCCCTTCTTTTTCAGCTCGACATTGAGTTCACGCATAATTTTGTAGGCGAAGGATTTCGACACCTCCAGTTCCGTTGCCACCTCGTCCACTCCCATAAAGAAATTGCTCATAAAAGCCTCTCCTTTCGTTCTCTAAGTTACGTCGTTCTCCCCGCGCGTTTTCCTGGCAGGCAACCTTTTTGGGCACTGTGCCGTTTTTTCCTCCTTGGCAGGCTCGCTTGTGTTATCAAAAGGTCTTGGCCTGCTTCCCCGGAAGGTATCTGTTTGGACGATCATTCACTTTGTATTAAACTTATTTGTTTAACTATTTTTATTATACTAAGCATATTTGCTTGTGTCAATGGCTTCTCCTTCAA
Organism: Bacillota bacterium; assembly: GCA_023412715.1. Taxonomy (GTDB): domain Bacteria; phylum Bacillota; class Clostridia; order Oscillospirales; family Acutalibacteraceae; genus Thermocaproicibacter. The sequence continues at coordinate 197,624 of JAEZCC010000044.1, read as the reverse complement.
AATATTTAACTTTTTTGTTTAATATATCTTGACGATTCTTAAACAAATAAGCTATAATGAATTTACAAGTTCAATCTTACACAGAACAGGGGATAGACGGTTATGGCTATCGGTGAACGAATTCGGTTTATCCGAAATCTCCGCGGCATGACGCAGAAAATGCTGGGAATAAAAGTCGGCTTTGATAAGCGGAATGCCGACGTGCGCATGGCGCAATACGAATCAGGCACCCGCACTCCAAAAGAAAATCTGGTGAATGCCTTGGCGGAGGCACTGGAAGTATCACCAAAAGCCCTCACTGTCCCTGAAATCGACTCATATATTGGTCTGATGCACACCTTTTTCGCATTGGAAGATTTATATGGTATCAAAGTTGGCGAAATTGATGGAGAGCTTTGCCTTAGACTTGATAAATCCAAGGATACAACCTATCTTTCTATGCTTGATATGTTCAGTGCTTGGCAGCATGAGGCTGAAAAGTTTAGAAACGGAGAAATTACCCAAGAGGAATATAATACTTGGCGGTATAATTATCCGAGCATACAAAGGAGGTGAACATAATGAACATTAAATACATTGGTAATGACACAACAAAATCGGAAAAAGGTAAAATACATCTCAAAAACGGTAATTACACTGGTTGCGGAGCGAGAATAGATGACAATCCCGAGGACTGGGTTTTAACTACTGAGGCTATTACATGCGACAAAAATGGATGTAAAAACTAGACTGTCCGAATAACGCTTTATTAAATTATGTTGCTTAGCACATGGGCATTCAATAAAAAAGGAGCTAACTGATCGGTTAAAATCAGCTAGCTCTTTTTATGAATTCTGGAATCAGTGTTGCCAAACCGTTGCCATTGGGAACCTCAATAAGCCACGAACCCGCATAACTACTTGGTTCAAGGGCTCTCTCAAATCATTCCCACTCGATGGTAGCCGGCGGCTTGCTGGTAATGTCGTACACCACGCGGTTTACGTGGGGCACCTCGTTTACAATTCTGTCCGAAACCTTGGCCAGAACGTCAAACGGGATCCTTGCCCAGTCAGCCGTCATGAAATCCGACGTCGTCACGGCGCGAAGCGCAATCGTATAGTCGTAGGTCCTGCCGTCGCCCATCACGCCGACGCTCCGGATTCCGGTCAAAACGGCAAAATACTGGTTGATCTGCCGCCCAAGTCCGGCGCTGCCGATCTCTTCACGGAAAATAACGTCGGCTTCCTTCAAAATGTCCAGCTTCTCGCCGGTGATTTCGCCGAGCACGCGGATGGCGAGGCCGGGGCCTGGGAAAGGCTGCCTCCAGACAAGGCTTTCCGGGATGCCGAGCTGCGTGCCGACTTTGCGGACCTCGTCCTTGAACAGATACCGCAGGGGTTCCACAAGGCCGGTGAACCCGATGTCCTTCGGAAGGCCGCCGACATTGTGGTGGCTTTTGATCACGGCGGCGTCGCCTGTTCCGCTTTCAACGACGTCGGGGTAGATGGTCCCCTGGCACAGAAAGTCGACACGACCTATTTTTTTGGCCTCTTCCTCAAAAACGCGGATGAATTCTTCCCCGATGATTTTACGTTTTTGTTCAGGCTCCGTCACGCCTTGAAGTCTGGACAGAAAACGTTCCTGCGCGTTGACGCGGATCAGGTTGATATCGAACTGATCCCGGAAGACACGCTCGACCTCGTCCCCTTCGTTTTTGCGCAGAAGGCCGTGGTCGACAAAGATGCAGGTCAGGTTTTTCCCTATGGCCTTGTGCACAAGGACTGCGGCGACGGAAGAATCGACGCCGCCGGACAGAGCGCAGACGGCTTTTCTGCCGCCGATGGTCCGCTTCAGGTTTTCTATGGTCGAAGTTACGAAGGACTCCATCTGCCAGTCGCCGCTGCAGCCGCAGATGCCGTACAGAAAGTTTTTCAGAATCGCCTGCCCGCAGACGGTATGCTCGACCTCCGGATGGAACTGTGTCGCGTAAAGCTTTTGGCCTTCGTTTTCCATGGCCGCCGTCGGGCATGTTTTGCTCGCTGCGGTCACGCGGAAGCCCTCAGGGACTTCCAAAATGTAGACGGTATGGCTCATCCAGCAGACCGAACGCTCCGGAATCCCCCGGAACAGGCTGGAATCCTGCACGGCCGAGACTTCCGTTTTCCCGTATTCCCGCTTGGCCGCGCTTTGGACCTTTCCGCCAAGCTCAAAAGCCATCAGCTGGGCGCCGTAGCAGATCCCCAGAATGGGAATCCCGAGCCCGAAGATTTTTGCGTCGCATTTTGGGGCCGTTTCATCGTACACGGTGTCCGGCCCGCCGGAGAAGATGATTCCCCTGTATCCGCCCGCGCCGATGCTTTCGGCGGCCGTATGATACGGGCGGATCTCGCAGTAGACGCGAAGATCCCGCACCCTGCGCGCAATCAGCTGGCTGTATTGCCCGCCGAAGTCAAGCACAAGAATGGCTTCGCTTTTTCTTCTCATGTAGGCATTTCTTCCCTTCCGCATTGTCGTAACTTCGGGATAAGACGCAGAATGCCGGCGCTTTCCCAAATCGGGAGAACCGGATGCGGTTATCGATAGATGATGTCTTCTCTGGATGGGCCGTTGGAGACAATGCCGACCGGCACGCCGATTGCTTTTTCCGCAAACTCCACATAACGGCGCGCGTTTTCGGGAAGATCCTCAAATTTCCGGATTCCGCGGATATTGCATTTCCAGCCGGGCAGCTTTTCGAGGATCGGCTTGCAGCGCTTCAGCTCCACCGTCGTCGGAAAGCGGTCGATTCGTTTTCCGTCCAGCTCGTACGCGACGCAGACCGGGATCTCGTCCAGATACCCCAGCGCGTCGAGGACTGTCATGGCGACACAGGTCGCGCCCTGTACGCGGCAGCCGTAGCGCGAGGCCACAAGGTCGAGCCAGCCCATTCTGCGGGGACGGCCCGTCGTGGCTCCGTATTCGCCGCCGTCGCCGCCGACGCGGCGCAGCTGCTCGGCCTCATCGCCGAAAATCTCACTGACGAATTCCCCTGCGCCCACGGCGCTGGAATAAGCCTTGACCACAGCGATGATATTCCTGATTTCGTACGGCGGGATTCCGGTGCTGACCGCCCCGTACGCCGCGAGGGTGTTGGAGGAGGTCACCATGGGATAAATGCCGAAATCCGGGTCTTTGAGCGCCCCGAGCTGACCTTCCAGCAGGATGTTTTTCCCTTCGCGGACCGCCTGGTAGAGATACTCGAACGTATCCGCCACATACGGCCTCAGGATTTCCCTGTACTCCCTGAGTTTTTCAAAAATCTCTTCGGCGGAAATCTTCGGCTGATGATAAAGATGCTCGAACATCACGTTCTTGAGGGCTGCGACGCGCTCGGCCTTCTCTTTCAGGTATTCGTCGTCCCCGAACAACTCGCTGACCTGGAACCCGATCTTTGCAAATTTGTCGGAATAAAACGGCGCGATGCCCGATTTCGTCGAGCCGAACGAACGGGAGGAAAGCCGCGCTTCTTCGTACGAATCCAATTGTACGTGGTACGGCATCAGAATCTGCGCCCGATTTGAAACCAGAATCTTCGGCTTGTTGACGCCGCGCTCCAGCAGACCGTTCAGCTCCCCGATGAACTTTTCCGGGTTGAGTGCAACGCCGTTGCCGATGATATTGGTAATATGGTCGTAAAACACGCCTGACGGAAGCTGGTGCAGGGCAAACTTGCCGTAGTGGTTGATAATGGTATGGCCTGCGTTATATCCGCCCTGAAAGCGGATTACGATGTCGGATTTTGCGGCTTCGACATCCGTAATTTTCCCCTTGCCCTCGTCGCCCCAGTCGGCGCCGACAATTGCTGTAATCATAATGAATTTCACTCCGCCGTGCCGCTACGGAATCAACAGAACTGCCACGCGGCTGAATTTAGGCAGTCCGGAACAACCTCAATATCATATCATAAAACGTCCGGAAAAACAAATCGAAAAACTCCGTGCGCCTAAACCGTAATCTCGACGGTTCCGCCCGTGATTCCGCGGTATTTTTCGAGAACGGGGCCGACCGTTTCGGCGAGGAATTCTTCCGTCTGCTGCGGCGCCCTGCCGACATACTTTTCCGGGCTGACCACCTTTTTCAGGTCCTCCAGCGTCACGCCGAAAAGCGGGTCCGCCGCAATCCGTTGGAGCAGGTCGTTTCTGCCGCCCTCTTCCTTGACGATCCTGGAGGCCGCCATGGAATGCATGCGGATGCGCTCGTGGAGCTGCTGGCGGTCCGCGCCCCGCTTCACCGCGTCCATCATGATATTTTCCGTCGCCATGAACGGCAGCTCGCTTTCAAGGTGCGCGCGGATGACTTTCGGATAGACCACAAGCCCGTCCGCCACATTGCCGTAAAGGTTCAGGATTCCGTCCACGGCCAGGAACGCTTCCGGGACGCTGATGCGTTTGTTTGCGGAATCGTCCAGCGTGCGTTCGAACCACTGCGCCGCGGCGGTCACGCATGGGTTCAGGCTGTCGACAATCACGTAGCGCGCCAGCGAAGCGATGCGTTCGCTGCGCATCGGGTTGCGCTTGTAGGCCATGGCCGACGAACCGATTTGGTTCTTCTCAAACGGCTCTTCGACCTCTTTCAGGTGCTGCAGCAAGCGGATGTCGTTCGAGAATTTCGCGGCGCTCTGCGCGACGCCGCTGAGGACGGAAAGCACGCGGCTGTCGAGCTTCCTCGAATAGGTTTGCCCGGAAACCGCAAAGCACTCCCGAAAGCCCATTTTTTCCGCGATCATGCTGTCAAGCTTTTTCACTTTACAGTTATCACCGTCGAACAGCTCCAGAAAACTGGCCTGCGTGCCGGTCGTGCCCTTCGAGCCGAGCAGCTTCATGCCGGAAAGCAGATATTCCATGTCCTCCAGGTCCATCAGCAGGTCCTGAATCCACAGCGTCGCGCGTTTGCCGACCGTGGTGGGCTGCGCCGGCTGAAAATGCGTGAAGGCGAGCGTAGGCAGGTCCTTGTACTGCGCGGCGAACCCGGCAAGGATGCGGACCGTGTCCACAATCTTTTTCTGCACCAAGCGGAGCGCCTCGGTCATGACGATGATGTCGGTGTTGTCGCCCACATAGCACGACGTCGCGCCAAGATGGATAATAGGCTCGGCCTTCGGGCACTGGACGCCGAATGCGTAGACGTGCGACATCACGTCGTGGCGCACGACCTTTTCGCGCGCTTCGGCAACGTCGTAGTTGATGTCGTCCCGATGCGCTTTCATCTCGTCGATCTGTTCCTGCGTGATAGGAAGGCCAAGCTCTTTTTCCGCTTCTGCGAGGGCAATCCACAGCCTGCGCCAGGTGCGGAACTTCATGTCCGGCGAGAAGAGATACTTCATCTTCTCGTCGGCGTAACGGGCGGAAAGCGGCGATTCATACGTATTTTTCAATGGTCATTAACCTCCGGAATCAAAGGCGCTTAATCGGCGTGCAGTAGTCGCCGTCCTTCTGCGAAGCGGAAAAATCCGGGATTTCCGCGGGATAGTTCCCGGAGAAGCACGCGTCGCAGAAGCCGCCGCATTTGCCGTCAAGCATCTTCGGCAGATTTTCAAGACTCAGAAATTCGATGGAGTCCGCATAGCTCATTTTTCCGATTTCCTCAATGGAGTGGTGGCACGCGATGAGGTCGTCTTTCGACGGGATATCCGTGCCAAAATAGCACGGCCATAAAAAAGGCGGCGAGCTGATGCGCAGATGGACTTCCCTCGCCCCGGACTCTTTGAGCATGGACACGATGCGCGCGCTGGTCGTCCCGCGGACGATGGAATCGTCGAGCATGACGATGCGCTTGCCCTTCACGGCGGTGGAAAGCGCGTTCAGCTTGATGCGGACGCTTCTTTCCCTCTCCGACTGGTCCGGCTTGATGAAGGTACGGCCGATATAGGAATTCTTGACGATGCCCTTCTGGAACGGGATGCCCGATTCCTCGCTGTAGCCGATGGCGGCGTCGATGCCGGATTCCGGCACGCCGATGACCATGTCGGCCTCCACGGGGTGCTGCCTTGCCAGCAGCCGGCCGGCTTTTTTTCTGGCCTCGTAGACGCTGATGCCGTCGATGATGCTGTCCGTGCGCGCAAAATAGATATACTCGAAAACGCAGAGGGATTTTTTTACCGTGACGGGGTCGCGGATGGTGCGCAGGCCGTTTTGGTCCGCAATGACGATTTCGCCGGGGAGGACGTCGCGCACGAAATCGGCGCCGCATGCGTCGAGCGCGCACGTCTCGGAAGCGAAAACCCACGAGCTCCCCGCCTTGCCGATGCAGAGCGGCCGGAATCCGTGTGGGTCGCGGAACGCAATCAGCTTCTGCGGGCTCATCACAATGGTGGAATAAGCGCCGTGGATCTTTGGCATTGCGCGGTGGATGGCCTCTTCGATCGAAGGGGCGCCGACCCGTTCGCGCGCAATCATATACGCGATGACTTCCGAGTCGATGGTCGTCTGGAAAATGCAGCCCTGTTTTGCAAGAAGCTGATGCAGCTCGTACGCGTTGGTCAGGTTGCCGTTGTGCGCGATGGCGAGCGTGCCCTTGATGTAGCGCATCACGAGGGGCTGTGCGTTTTCGCGCACGCTTGCGCCGCAGGTCGAGTACCTCACGTGCCCGACGGCAATCTGCCCCGTGAGGCGGTCCAGCGTTTCGTGGCTGAACGTCTCCGTCACAAGGCCCATGTCCTTGAAATACGAAATGACGCCGCGGTCGTTTACGGCAATGCCGCAGCTTTCCTGCCCCCTGTGCTGCAGGGCAAGAAGGCCGTTGTAGGCGGCGTAAGCCGGGTTGACGCTCCCGTCGGAATAAATGCCGAAAACACCGCATTCTTCCCCGGGATGGTCCGGTTCAAAATCCGGCAGAGAGGGCACCAAGCGCGTATCGTTCATTACAGCCCGATCCTTTTCATGACTTCCTGATAAGCTTCCTCCACCCCGCCGAGGTCGCGGCGGAAGCGGTCCTTGTCGAGCTTTTCGTGGGTGTGAACGTCCCAGAAGCGGCAGGTGTCCGGCGAAATCTCGTCCGCGAGGAGAATCGTCCCGTGGTAGCGGCCGAATTCCAGCTTGAAGTCGATCAGCTCGATGTTGACGGACAGGAAGAACTCACACAGGATATCGTTGATTTTCAGAGCCATTTCCGTAATTTTGTCGATTTCTTCTTTGATGGCAAACCCTGCGGCGAGGATATGCGTCTCGTTCACCATTGGGTCGCCCAGCTCGTCGCTCTTGTAGCAGAACTCGAGCACCGGGCATTTCATCGGCGTGCCTTCCGGCAGGCCGAGACGTTTCGACAGGCTTCCGGCCGCCTTGTTGCGCACAATGACCTCGAGCGGAACGATTTCGACCTTTTTCACCAGCGTTTCCCGGTCGCTGAGCTGTCTGATAAAATGAGTCGGGATTCCCTTTTTCTCCAGAAGCTGGAACAGATAATTGGACATTTTGTTGTTGACGACGCCCTTGCCGAGAATGGTACCCTTTTTCAGGCCGTTGAAGGCCGTCGCATCGTCCTTATAATCAACGATGCAGGTGTCCGCATCATCCGTCGCAAACACTTTTTTTGCTTTGCCTTCGTAAATCTGCTCTTTTTTCTCCACGGTAATTCCCTCCGATGATTCTGTAAAGGTTTATTTATGACGCGGCCAAAGGCCGCGGACTTCTGTCGGTCAGATGAAATTCAGGAATGCGGACACCTTCGTGATATCCACGACGGAAAGCTGGGTCGTGTCGATGTGGCGCGCGCACGTCAGGAACGCGTTGGCCGTGTCGAGCGAGGTCAGGCACGGGATGCCGGCTTCGACCGCGTTGCGGCGGATCTGGTAGCCGTCGCGATGGTGCGCCACGCCCTTTGACGGCGTATTGATGACAAGGTTGATCTTCCCGGAAAGGATCTGATCCAAAATGTCCGGTTTCGCCTCGCCTATTTTGTGCAGCCGTATGGTCGGAATCCCGCGGTCGTTCAGAAAGTCCGACGTGCCGGCCGTCGAAAAGATGGTCCAGCCCAGGTCGTAAAGCCCCTTTGCAATCGGCAGGACTTCTTCCTTGTCGCTGTCTTTGACCGTGATAATCACGTTGCCCTTTTCAATCAGGTGGAATCCCGCGCCGTAGAACGCCTTGATCAGGGCCTCGTCGTACGTTTTGGCGACGCCCAGCACCTCGCCGGTGGATTTCATCTCGGGGCCGAGGTTCACGTCCTGCCCATAGAGTTTTTCGAAGGAGAAAACCGGCATCTTGATGGCCACCAGATCACGTTCTTTCTGCAGGCCGTAATGGTAGCCCATTTCGGGAAGCGTCTTCCCGAAAAAAGTGCTTACGGCAAGGGGGACAATCGGGATACCCGTGACCTTGCTGATGTACGGCACCGTCCTGGAAGAGCGCGGGTTCGCCTCGATGACGAAGACCCTGTTGTCCTTCACAATATACTGCACGTTCAGGAGACCCCTCACGTGCAGCGCCTGCGCGAGGCGGCGCGTGTACTCCACAATCAGGTTCTGCATCTCCTTTTCCACGCCGACGGCGGGGTAGACGGAAATGCTGTCGCCGGAATGGACGCCGGCGCGCTCGATATGCTGCATGATGCCCGGAATCATGGTATCCGTTCCGTCGCAGACGGCGTCCACCTCCACCTCGGTGCCCATGATGTATTTGTCCACAAGGATCGGATGCTCCTGCGCGACGCGGTTGATGATGCCGATCTGCTCGATGATGTCCTGGTCCGAATAGGCAATCTGCATCCCCTGCCCGCCGAGAACATAGGACGGGCGCACCAGCACCGGGTACCCGAGCTCGTGCGCGGCGCCGATTGCCTCGTCGCAGGTAAAGACCGTGCGGCCCGCCGCACGCGGAATTTTACACTGATTGAGAATTTCGTCGAAGCGTTCCCTGTCTTCGGCGGCGTCGATGCTGTCGAATGAGCTGCCGAGGATGGGAACGCCCATTTTCTCAATCGCCCCGGCAAGACGGATCGCGGTCTGCCCGCCGAACTGTACGACGGCACCGTCCGGCTTTTCAAGCTGGATGATATGGAGCACGTCCTCTTCGGTCAGAGGCTCGAAATACAGCTTGTCGGCCACGTCGAAGTCCGTACTGACCGTCTCCGGATTGTTGTTTACGATGATGGTCTCGTACCCGAGGTCCTTGAGCGCCCACACGCTGTGGACGGAGCAGAAATCGAACTCGATGCCCTGCCCGATTCGGATTGGCCCGGACCCGATAACAAGCACCTTTTTGCGGTCGCTCTGCGGCAGGGATTCGTTCGTGACCCCGTAGCTGGAATAATAATACGGCGTCTCCGCATCAAATTCCGCCGCGCAGGTGTCCACCATTTTGTAGACGGGGTGAATTCCCCACTCTTTCTGCAGCCCGCGCAGCGCCTCCACGCTTTTTCCGCTGAGCTCCGCAATCGTCTTATCCATAAACTCGAATTCTTTTGCTCTGCGCAGCAGCGCTTCATCGAGCGGGCCGGCGGCAATCGCCTGCTCCAGATGGATGATATCGAGAAATTTCTGAAGGAACCAGAGGTCTATTTTTGTGATGTCATGGATCTTTTCCTTGCCGACGCCGCGGCGGAGTGCTTCCGCGACCGCCCAGAGGCGGCGGTCGTCGACGACGTGCAGCTGCTCTTCCAGCTCGGTGTCGGAAAGGTCGGCAAATGCGCAGTCCATCAGGCTGTAGACGTTCTGCTCGAGGCACCGGATCGCTTTCATCAGCGCCGCCTCGAAAGTCGGGGCGATGCCCATGACCTCCCCCGTCGCCTTCATCTGCGTGCCGAGGATGCGCCGGGCGTGGACGAACTTGTCGAACGGCCAGCGCGGAATTTTGACGACGCAGTAGTCGAGCGTCGGCTCAAAGCAGGCGTAGGTTTTCTTTGTAATGGCGTTCGGAATCTCGTCGAGCGTATAGCCGAGCGCGATTTTGGACGCAACCTTGGCGATCGGGTAACCCGTTGCCTTGGAAGCGAGAGCCGAGGACCGGCTGACGCGGGGGTTGACCTCGATGACCGCGTATTTGAAGCTGTCCGGATTCAGTGCGAACTGCACGTTGCAGCCGCCCTCGACCTTCAGCTCCTCGATGATGGCGAGCGCCGCGCTGCGGAGCATCTGCAGTTCTTTGTCGGCCAGCGTCTGGCAGGGCGCGACGACGATGGAGTCGCCGGTGTGCACGCCCACCGGATCGATGTTCTCCATATTGCAGACCGTGATGCAGTTGCCGTTGCGGTCGCGCATCACTTCGTATTCAATCTCTTTCCAGCCCGCGATGCTGCGCTCAATCAGCACCTGGTGCACGCGGCTGCGGTGCAGGCCGACGGTCGCAATGCTGACCAGATCTTCTTCGTCCGCAGCAATGCCGCCCCCGCTGCCGCCCAGTGTGTAGGCCGGGCGCACGACGACCGGGTATCCGATTGTTTTGGCGGCCTTGACGCAGTCGTCTAGACTTTCCGCAATCATGCTCTTCGCAACCGGCTGATGGATGCGGTCCATCGCTTCCTTGAACAGCTCGCGGTCCTCCGCCATGCGGATGGTGTTGGCGTCGGTGCCGATCATCTCCACGTGGTTTTCTTTCAGAAAACCGGATTCCTCCAGCTCCACTGCGAGATTGAGCGCGTTCTGCCCGCCGAGCGTCGGCAGGATGCTGTCCGGGTTTTCTTTCAGGATGACCTTTTTGATCGTCTCCACGGTCAGCGGCTCAATATAGACCTTGTCCGCAATCTGCTTGTCCGTCATGATGGTGGCGGGGTTGGAGTTGATGAGGATGACCTCGATGCCTTCCTCGCGCAGGGCGCGGCAGGCCTGGGTGCCCGCGTAGTCAAATTCCGCGGCCTGCCCGATGATGATAGGCCCGGAACCGATGATAATCACTTTTTTGATCTCTGCCCGTCTGCTCACACGCGGTCACCTCCCATCAGGCGCAGGAACCTGTCGAACAAAAATCCCGTGTCGAGCGGCCCGGGCGAAGCTTCCGGGTGAAACTGGACCGAGAACACTTTGCCGTTTTTATAGTTTAATCCCTCAATGCTGCCGTCGTTCATGCTAATAAAGCTGACGTCAGCGACTGAAGGATCAACGGTTTCCCCATTCACCACATAGCCGTGGTTCTGGGACGTAATATAAACCCTGTTTTGTGAAAGCTCTTTGACCGGGTGATTGATGCCCCTGTGGCCGTATTTCAGTTTATAGGTGTCGAATCCCTGCGCAAGCGCCATCAGCTGATGACCCAGGCAAATGGCAAACGTCGGGACGCCGTGGTCATAAACGCGTTTCAGCTCCGCGATTTCGGTCTTGCAGTCCTTGGGGTCGCCCGGCCCGTTCGTCAGCATGACGCCGTCGGGTGAAAAAGACATCAGGTCTTCAAAAGACGCGTCGTGCGGAAAACGCCTGACCGTGCATCCGCACGACACCAGCGAGCGGATGATGTTGTTCTTGACCCCGTAATCGACCAGCGACACTTTGACCGGCCCGTCGCCGTAGACTTCCGCCTCTTTGCAGCTCACGAGCGGAACGAGCGCCTCCATGCGGTAAGAACCGATTTTTTTCTTCATGGTCTCCCGGTCCGGGTTCTCGCCGTATGCGATCATCCCGCGCATGGTGCCGCTTTCGCGCAGGACTTTCGTCAGCGCGCGGGTGTCGATGCCCTGCATGCCCGGGACGTGGTTGTTTTTCAGGAAAACGCCGAGATCGACGTCGCTGCGGAAATTGCTCGCAAGATCCGACAGCCTGTGCACAAGATAGGCGGAAACCCACGGGCGGTAAGATTCCGCGTCGTCGTAGCAGACGCCGTAATTGCCGATGAGCGGATAGGTCATCACGACGCCCTGCCCCGCGTAAGAAGGGTCGGTCAGCAGCTCCGTGTAGCCGCACATCGCGCTGTTGAAAACGACCTCGCAGAGCGTGTCGCGCTGCTCGCCGAAGCCCGTGCCCTCAAAGCACAGGCCGTTTTCAAGCATTAAAGTAGCCTTCATTGATCCACCAGCCATTCCTAAGTCTCTGTTCCGCCGGGGGCGGGTCAGCGCGCGAATTCCTTCACGATCCGCCCTACGGCCTTTTCCGTATTCTCTTTCGTATTAAATGAAGTCAGGCGGAAATAGCCCTCTCCGCAGGAGCCGAACCCGGCCCCCGGTGTTCCCACCACATTCGTTTTCTGCAGCAGAAGGTCGAAAAACTCCCACGAGGACAGGCCGGCGGGCGTCTTGAGCCACACGTACGGCGAATCGACGCCGCCGTAAACCGTAAAGCCCGCTTTTGCAAGGCCCTCCCGGATGATTTTCGCATTGGCCTGGTAATAGGCGATATTCCCGCGGACGCCCTTTTGCCCTTCCTCTGAGAAGACGGCTTCCGCGCCGCGCTGCACAACGTAGGAAACGCCGTTCATTTTTGTGGACTGTCGGCGCGCCCACAGCGCGTTGAGCGACACGCCGGAGAATTTCAGTTCTTTCGGGATCATGGTGTACGCGCAGCGGACCCCCGTGAAGCCGGCGGTCTTCGAAAAGCTGCGGAACTCGATGGCGCATTTCTTCGCGCCCTCGAGTTCGTAGATGCTGTGGGGCATGTCCGGACTCGTGATAAACGCTTCGTATGCCGCGTCGTAGAGCAGCACCGCTTTGTTTTCGAGCGCGTAATCGACCCATTTTGCAAGCTCCGCGCGGATGATCCCGACGCCGGTCGGGTTGTTCGGGAAGCAGAGGTAGACCATATCCGCCGGCTTTGTCGGAATTTCCGGCAGAAAACCGTTTTCCTTTCTGCAGGGCATATACAGAATCCTGTCGAAGCCGCCGGCGGAGGGGTTCCCCGCCCGCCCGGCCATGACGTTGGTGTCCACATAGACCGGGTACACCGGGTCGCAGACCGCGACGACGTTGTCCGTACTGAAAATGTCGCCAATGTTCCCCGTGTCGCTTTTCGCGCCGTCGCTCACAAAAATCTCATCCGGGCCGATGTCGACCCCGCGGCTTTTGAAGTCGTGACGGCTGATGGCGTCGCGCAGAAAAAAATAGCCGGCTTCCGGCCCGTACCCGTGAAACGTGGAGGCGTTTTCATACTCTCTCGAGGCTTTCACCATGGCGTCGGTCACGGCTTTCGGCAGCGGCCTTGTGACATCGCCGATCCCCATGCGGATGATCTCCGCTCCCGGGTTTTCGGCGGAATACTTTTTTACCCTGTTGTCGATTTCAACGAAGAGATAATTGACCGGAAGTTTGGCAAAATTCTCATTGATTTTAATCAAATTTGCACATTCCCTTCCTCGATAATTCAAAAACCGGACTTCCAGAAGATTATTATATCAGATTGTGACGGTGCCGTCAAAGGTAAATTCAGCAGGGCCGCTCAGAAAAACGTCGTCCGAGGCTTCGTCCCAGCGCACGGAAAGGTCCCCGCCCTTCAGGTGGACCAGGACCTTGCGGTCGGTCTTTCCGTTTAGGCAGCAGGCGACGACCGACGCGCACGCCCCGGTGCCGCAGGCCAGAGTCTCCCCCGAGCCGCGTTCCCAGACGCGCATTTTGATTTCGCCTCGGCTGACGACCTGGATAAATTCCGTATTGACCCTCTGCGGAAAGCTTGGATGCGACTCGAACTGCGGGCCTTTCGCTTTCAGGTCGAGGCGGTCCGTATTCTCTGTGAAGACGACGCAGTGGGGGTTCCCCATGGAAACGCACGTGACGTGGTAAACAGCGCCGTTCACCGTGAGCGGCTCGTTTATAACGGGCGACTTGGAAAATTTTGCAGGAATGCGGGAAGGCTCCAGAATAGGGCTTCCCATGTTGACTTCCACGGAGCGCACTTTGCCGCCGTCCGCATCGAGCCGCAGCGTTTTGATTCCGCTGAGCGTCTCGACCGTCAAGGTATCTTTTATGGCAAGGCCGCGCTCATACATATATTTTCCAATGCAGCGGATGCCGTTGCCGCACATCATGCCGCGCGACCCATCGGCGTTGTACATGTCCATGCGGCAGTCGGCCTTTTCCGACGGGCAGATCAGGATCAGGCCGTCGGAGCCGATGCCGAAATGCCGGTCGCTGAGCCGGACGGCGAGGGCCGGCGGATCCGTGACTTTTTCTTCAAAGCAATTCACGTAAATATAATCGTTTCCCGTCCCCTGCATCTTTGTGAACTTCATGAAGCAGACCTCCTTACGAATTCAGAACAATCATGGCGGTTTCTACCATTTTGCGGCCCGTGTCCATGCTTTTTTTCTGTAGGAACCGATGCGCCTGCGCTTCTGTCAGGCTGTTTCTGCCCATCAGCAGGTTCTTCGCCTGCAGAATCACCTGCTTCTCGTCGAAATTGCCGCTGCCGACCTTCTTTTTGATGGCAAGCGGAGTATATTCGGAGAGGTTCAGAAACATGTTGACGGAAGAGATCAGGTTCATCCGGTTGATCGGCATCGTCAGGCAGGCGTGGTCCAGGGAATCCGCCATGCTCGCCAGCTGCGGACTGACCAGGAACAGAAAATCATAGCCGGGCCCCACGGCCCTCGGCAGGCTGACGGCCGGCATGTCGCGAAGCTTTACACTGCACACGATCACGCCGCCGTGGTAATGCTTGCTTGCAAAGTCGATAATCTGGGCGCCGCTCGTGTAAATGCCGCCTACGTACAGGCCGCTGGAGTGAAGGACCGATGCAATTTTCTTCGCGTAATCCGGGTTGGAATTCGCCACGACAATGCTGCTCATACCGACAACTCCGTGATAAGGAATATTGCCCGACAATACCTGAAATCAATATTTGCTGAGGTACCGGTCCAGCTCCCACTGGCTTACCGTCGAAGAAAAAGACCGCCATTCCTTCTCTTTTGTTTCAATGTACTTTGAAAACACGTGGTCGCCAAGCGTCTCGCGCACCAGAGGGTCCGCTTTCATCTCTTTGACCGCTTCCTCAAGACTGCGCGGAAGCGCCTCCACCTGCTGCTGTCGGAGGTCTTCCTCCGCGATCCCATAGATGTTGGAGGTGACGGCGGGAGGCGGCGTCATGTCGTTCTCCACGCCGTCGAGGCCCGCGGCCAGAAGCAGCGCGAACGCAAGGTACGGGTTGCAGGCGGGGTCCGGGCTGCGCAGCTCGGCGCGCGTGCTTTCCCCGCGGGAGGCAGGAATGCGGACCAGCGCGCTTCGGTTGCTCAGCGTCCACGCAATGCGGCAGGGGGCTTCGAACCCCGGGACCAGGCGCTTATAGGAATTGACAAGCGGGTTGGTGACCGCGCAGATTCCCTTTGCATGCTTCATGATGCCGGCTACAAAATTCAGGCCGATGCGGCTGAACCCCGTTTCACTCTGCGAATCGCAGAAAATGTTTTTCCCGTCCTTCCTCAGCGACATGTTGATGTGCAGCCCTGATCCGGCCCGGTTTTCGACGGGCTTCGGCATAAAGGTGGCGCAGAGCCCGTTCGCGGCGGCGCAGGTCTTCACGACCAGCTTGAAGGTCATCAGGCGGTCCGCGGCGGAAAGGGCAGCGTCGTATTTAAAGTCGATTTCATGCTGGGCGAACGCCACCTCATGGTGGGACGCCTCGATTTCAAAGCCGAGCTCTTCCAGGTTCAGGCAGATGTCCCTGCGGCAGCTTTCCCCGAGGTCGGAAGGACCGAGGTCGAAATAGCCGGCCGTGTCGTAGGTAATGGTGGTCGGGTGCCCGAATTCGTCGGTGTTGAACAGAAAGAACTCACATTCCGGCCCGACGTTGAAGGTGTACCCCATCTTTTCCGCGCGCGACACCGCCCTGTGCAGCACCCGCCGCGGGTCGCCCTCAAACGGGGTTCCGTCCGGCAGGTAAATGTCGCAGATCAGCCTTGCGACCCGCCCGTTCTGCGTATTCCATGGAAAAATGAGGAATGTATCGAGATCCGGGCGCAGGAACATATCCGATTCTTCGATGCGGACGAATCCTTCAATCGACGATCCGTCGAACATACATTGATCGTCAAGCGCATGGCCCAGCTCCGACGGGGTGATGGTAATGTTTTTCAGCTCGCCGAGAATATCCGTAAACTGAAGCCGGATAAAGCGCACATCCGCTTCTTCCACCATGCGGATAATATCTTTCTGCGTATATTTGCTCAACCCGATACCTCCTCAAAAAAATAATAACAAGGACCCTCTCTTAAAAAGCCTCCCTGTTATTGCCGTTTGTCTTATTCTATGACTTTTTGAAAGCCCTGTCAATGATTTTTCATCTTCCGTCGTCGGACGCGAAGTTCGGAAAACTCGGAAAACTCCGCGCTTTTTCCGGGAAAATCGAACGATTTCGCAGAAAGCGCAGAGGCCGGCTGCGAAAGGCCGGGAGCGATTTTTGCATTTTCAGCTTCTGAAAAATTCTTTTTCCAGTGGCCGGCAGTCCCGCCGGAAAGCCCTATTCACCGGTTCAGCGCAAAAAGGACGATGAACGGAAAAACATAGACGGCGAAGAAAACGAGAAGGCACAGAGCCGCAAAAGCGGCGGCGCAGAATTTTTTCAGGCCCCGCATCGAACCGGGGCTCTTGCGCTTCCCGAGAAAAAGAATCAGAAGGAAGAGGGCCAGCCCTGCCGCGGAAAGCGCCAGGCCCGGCAGCAGACCGTCCGGGACGTAGGTCACGCGGATCCGGTTCAGCCCCTTTTCCATCTTTACAGCCATAAAGGTGTCGAATACGCGTGCAACCTTGGCGGTCTTTCCATTCACGGTGGCGGAAAAACCATTTGCATAGCTGACCGGCAGGAAGAGGTACTCCCCTTCCTTGTCCGCGTTGGCCGTGCCGACAATGGAATTGCCGGACTGCGTGAGCGAGGCTTTCTCGGCGCCGCCGACGGCCTCGCCGAGCGTCTGGTCGTCCATGCCTGAAATTCCGAAGGATTTTGCCGTAACATCACGGAAGACGCCGATTTCGACCGTGACGGTCCTGTCTGTAAAGGTTCCCAGGTTCACAAGACCGTTGTCCGGCTGGGTGGGGTACTGCAGTTCCAGCATCGTGCCGTCGACCGTGACGGAAAAGCTGGAGTCAATATGCTCATACAGCTTGTTGGAGAGCTGGTCGAAGCAGTCGAAATACAGCGTCCGCGTGCCCGTCACGGGAATCTGATATGTGACGGTCCCCTCTGCCGTGGGATCCTTTAGAGAAATGGAATAACCGCCGGAACGTGAGATTGTGACGTTGTCCGTCGAAGACGGTTCGTAAAGGACGAACAGGCTTTTCCCCGTATGAAAGACGGACTGGAACAGATATTGCTGAAGCTGAAGCCGGGGCAGATCCGGCAGATACGCAAGGGATTGGATATTCTGCGGGCTGAAGAGAACCCCGACGGGAAGGGTGTATTTGTTTTTTACAATGGAGTACAGCCCGTTGCCGTAGACGGCCTTTTCCGTCCCCAGGCTGTCGGTCCGGAGAATGGTATATTCGTTGCCCAGCAGCGCGTCGGTAAGCTTCGTGCCCCCGTTCGAGTTGACCTCCATCCAGTAAGACGAATAACCCAGCTTTTTCATGCCGTACATGTAGTCCTTTGAAGTGAGGGACGTGTAATGGGAAAGGGATCCGTAGCCCATTCCCCCTACCAGATTGACGTCGAAGTACTTCTGATTCATTTTGACCCGGTACAGAGAAGTGTCGCGGATTTTTTCGCTCAGATCCATGATCGGCACGTAATACTGCGCATTGTTTTTCGCAGAGGCGATGTAGACGTTTGTGTAGAACGCGGATTCGATGACGGCCATCATACACAGCAGTGCGGAGAAAAAGATGCGGGCAATCTGCCGGTAGTGATACTGCAGCATCAGGATCGCATAGGTGAGCGCCGCCGCGAGGGAGAACAGAAGCAGGCGGTGCAGGCTGGCCGAATCGCCCCAGAGCGTGCGGGTGTAGACGGTGATCTCTTCAAAATTGTTTTTCAGCAGCGCGGCCGCGCAGAAAAGTACGGCCGCCACCGCCGCCACGCAGCAGGACGCGGACAGCGCCCCCATCGTAGCCCGGCTTTCTTCGCCGTTCAGGGCGGAGAGGACTGCGGCGAACAGGATCAGCCCCAGAAAGACCGGAATATACCCGTATCTTGTCGGAAAAGACTGGTAGCTGCCCGTGTGCCACATTTTGTTGACGGGCTCCAGAAAAACGGGTACCATCATGGCCAGCAGCATCCACAGCGCCCAGCGGTTTTCGGCTTTTCTCCGGTTTCCAAGGCCGAACGTCATGACAACGGCCGCGAGGATGCCGCCGGTGCAGAGGACGACCGGCAGGGTGGTCGCCACCTTTGCGAACAGCCCGCCGGTCCGCAGGCTGTCGATCACGCTGCCTGTTCTGGCCGAAGAGAGGTATTGAAGAAAAAGGGGCAGCCACGCGGCGGACGTAAGCAGAAACGCCGCGATGCAGGAAAGGCAGAACAAAAAGGTCCTGTCGGCACGCTCTTCCGCCGGAACGCACAGCAGAAGATAAAGTCCGAGGCCGAGGACCAGAAAAACGACGACCATATAGCTGAGATAAAAATTGACCGCGAGGACTGCGGCGAGCGTCAGGATGAAGGCCGCGGCCTTCCTTTTGCTCAGCAGCCGGTCCAGGCTGAGAAGCAGCAGCGGGAACAGGCACATGACATCCAGCCAGACGATATTCTGAAAATAGAACATCGCGTAACCGCAGAACGCGTACATGACCGAGAGCGAAACCGTCTGCAGAATGTCGAGCCGGGGGAATTTCCGCAGAAAAAAGGAGTCCGCAGCGGCGGAACAGGCCATCAGCTTCAGCAGGAGAAGAAGGTTGACAAAGTAATAAAAATCTGCTTTCGGCACAAAAGCGGCCAGAAAGGAGAACGGGCTGGAGATGAAAAAGAGAAAAACGCCGATAAAGCTCATCCCGCCCGCATTCTGAAGGTTCAGAAACAGGTCGGACTTTCCGGAAAGGATATCCTTGAAGTCCATCAGAATCGGGATCACCTGCTGGTTCATATCGCACCAAGAGATGGTCCCCGTTCCAAATGGAAAAAGGCCGTAGGCCGCATACACAGAGAGAAGAATTCCCGCGACAAAACAAGGCGACATCCAGTAGACGTGCTTTTTTGACATGGGCTGCCTTCTCCCCTTTCTGCGGCCTGCGCGCCGATTTTATTACTGCGGACCCCGGTCAGCCTCGAAGGATGGCCTTATGGTAGATTTTTTTGCCTTTCCTGACGACCAGGTACGCTCCGTCTTCCTTTTTGAAATCTTTCAGCCCTACTGTTTCGGAGGGCTGAAGAACCTTGCGTCCGTCCACGGCGATCCCGCCCTGCGCGACAAGGCGGCGCGCTTCCGCCTTAGAAGGCGCAAGCCCCGTTTTTACAAGCAGGTCCAGGATCCCCATGCCGCCGGCGCCGACCTCCGCCGCCGAAAGCTCCGTCGACGGCATGTCGGCCGTGCCGGCGCCCTGCCCGAAAATCGCGCGCGCGGCGTCGCGGGCCTTTCCGGCTTCCTCTTCGCCGTGAATCTGCCTTGTGACCTCATACGCGAGCAGCTCTTTGGCGTCGTTGAGCTGCTTCCCTTCCAGCGACGAAATTTCACGGATTTGATCCATCGGCACAAAAGTAAGGATTTTCAGGCATTTCACGACGTCCGCATCGTCCACGTTGCGCCAGTACTGGTAGAAATCGAACGGCGAGGTCTTTTTCGGGTCGAGCCACACGGCGCCCTTTTCCGTCTTGCCCATCTTTTTCCCCTCGCTGTTGGTCAGAAGGGAGACCGTCAGGCCGAACGCCTCCGCGTTCTCTTTCCGGCGGATCAGCTCCACGCCGCCGAGAATGTTGCTCCACTGGTCGTCGCCGCCAAGCTGCAGCCGGCATCCGTAGCGCCGGAACAGCTCGAGAAAATCATAGCTCTGCATGACCATATAGTTCATCTCGAAAAAGGAAAGGCCGCGCTCAAGGCGCTGCTTATAGCATTCCGCCGCAAGCATTCTGTTTACAGAAAAGCATACGCCGATGTCACGCAGAAAATCAATATAATTTAAATGAGAAAGCCAGTCCGCGTTGTTCGCCATAATGGCTTTTCCATCGGAAAAATCAATCAGGCGCGACATCTGCCCGCGGAAACACTCGATATTGTGGCCGATTTCTTCCTGCGTCATCATGCGGCGCATGTCCGTCTTGCCCGTCGGGTCGCCGACCATCCCGGTTCCGCCGCCGAACAGCATAATCGGCGTGTGCCCCGCGCGCTGCAGGTGCGCTGCCACCATAATTGGAATGAAGTGGCCGACATGCAGGCTGTCCGCCGTAGGATCGAACCCGATGTAAAATACCGTTTTCTGATTGTCGAGAAGGTCGCGTACCCTCTCTTCGTCGGTAACCTGAGCGACCAGCCCGCGTTCTTTCAGTGTTTCGTAAACTCCCATATTGTTTTCCTCCTGTTTTTGGAGGGGGCAAAAAAACGCCCCCTGCCTGAAATTTTGCAGAGGGCGGAAGATCCCGCGGTACCACCTCAATTTACCGCCGCCTCGCGGCAGCGGCCTCACGGGTACGTAAACCATACCCATACGCTGTAACGCGCGTGCGCGTCCGGGCTTACTGAACGGTTCGGCCCGGCGGCTCGGGGATGTATTTCTTCCGGCCCTGCGTGTCCGCTCGCACCGAACGCGGACTCTCTGAAACGGCTGTACCGGCGTACTTTTTCCCGTCAACGTCAATTTATGTATAATAATATATTCTCTTTCAGGCAAACTGTCAAGGCTCTGTGCGGTCCTGTCGGGCCATTCGCAGCATCTCGGCCGCGTTTTCAAGCGTCAGCGGCGTAATCTGCGCACCGCCTATGATTCTGGCAAGCTCTTTCTGGCGGCCTTCTTCGTCGAGCTCGGCGACCTGCGTGTAGGTCTTGCCGCCGCGGACCTCTTTTCGGATGAGGTACTGGGTGTCCGCAAGCGAAGCGATCTGCGCCAGATGCGTCACGCAGATGACCTGCCGGTTCTGCGACACCTGCCGCAGCTTCAGGCCGACTTTCTGCGCCGTGGCCCCGCTGACGCCCGTATCCACCTCGTCGAAGATCAGGGTGCCGACGTCGTCGCCGGACGCAAGGACGGTCTTGATGGCGAGCATGATGCGCGACAGCTCGCCGCCGGAGGCGATTTTTGCAATCGGTCTGGCGGGTTCGCCGGCGTTGGCCGAAATCAGAAATTCCACCCGGTCGCGGCCGCTTTCCGTAAGAGGGCCGCGCTCCATGCGGACCTCGAAGACGACGCGCGGCATGTTTAGAAATTCGAGTTCCTTAATTACCCGGGAAGTAAAGCCCTTTGCCGCTTTCGACCGCCAGCGGGAAATCTCCTCCGCCAGCTTTTCAGCCAGCGCCCCGGCCTTCCGGTATTCCGTTTCCAGGCGCGCCGCGGTCTGATCGGAAAGCTGGATTTTTTCCAGCTCCGCCTTACTTTTTTCAAGGTACTTGAGCATGTTTTCGACGGAACCGCCGTATTTCAGCCCGAGGCGGTAGATGGTGTCGAGCCTGGCTTCAATCTCATCCAACTCCGCCGGGTCGTACTCCGTCCGCCCGGAATAGCCGCGAAGCTCGCCGCTGCAGTCCTCAAGGTCGTAGGCAATCCCCTGCAGCCGTTCGGCAAGGGGGTGCAGTTCCGGCAGATAACGTTCGGCGGACGCAAGCGCGCCCGCCGCCGAAGAAACGGCGGAAACCGCGCCCTCCGCGTCGTCGTTCCCGTCGAGCGCTTCCTGCGCGGAACCGACGGCGCCGGCGATTTTCTCGCTGTTCCGGTAAAGGCTTTTCCGCCTGTTCAGCTCTTCCTGCTCACCGGGCCGAAGGCCGGCGTTTTCCAGCTCCTCAATCTGATACGTCAGCAGATCGATCTGCCTCGCCTTCTGCGTTTCGTCGAGATTGCAGGCATCAAGCTCCCGCCTGATGCGGCGCATTTCCGTAAAAGCCGCGCGGTACCGGCCGGAAAGATCCTTCGGCAGGCCAAGGCTGTCCAGGTAAAACATGTGGTTTTCCGGGGAGAGAAGGCCGTAGCTCTCATGCTGACCATGGATATTCACCAACAGCGGGGCAATCTCCCGCAGAACGGAAACCGTGGCCGGCCGGCCGTTGATGCGGCAGGACGATTTGGAATCGGCGCCGATTTCCCGCTGAATCATCAGCGTGCCGTCCTCGTCGTCGGCATAGCCCATCTCGGAAAGCTTCTGCTCCGCACGCTCCCCCAGGCCGGAAAACACCGCGCTGACCATTGCGGACTTCGCGCCCGTGCGCACAAGCTCGCGCGAGGTCCGTTCCCCGAGAATGGCGCCGATGGAATCAATCAGCATGGATTTCCCCGCGCCGGTCTCACCGGTCAGCACATTGAATCCCTTGCGGAAATCGACGCTGACCTTCTCAATCACGGCAATATTCTCAATATAAAGCTGAAGCAGCATTGGAAATCACCCGATCATATTTTTCAGTTCCGCGGTCAGTCTGCCTGCGGCGGCCTCGTTTCTGGTCAGGATGAAGATGGTGTCGTCGCCCGCAAGCGTGCCGACAATATCCGCCCAGCGCAGGGTGTCCATGGCGGCGCAGACGGCGTTGGCCATGCCGGTCTGACATTTGACGGAGATCATGTTCTGGGCATAGTCGACCGACAAGGCCGAGTCTGCAAACAGGGAATAAAACTTGGCGGTATTTTCCTTCGTTTCCTCTTTTGCGGGGGTGTAGCGGTATTTTCCGTCGGGAGAAAGGACTTTCAGCAGCCTGAGCTCCTTGATATCGCGCGAGACTGTGGCCTGCGTCACTTCGAATCCGGCTTCCCGAAGGCGGCGGAGAAGCTCCTCCTGAGTGTCGATTGCATATCGCGCGATAAGTTCCAGGATTTTTTCATGGCGTTTTTTTTTCAAACCCCATTCCTCCCATTTCCGAGCTTTTCGTTGACAATTTCATAAAAGTTATGTTCTTTGATATGAATAATCTTCACCGACCGGTCGGAGCGCGAAAAGAATATCTTCTGCGACGGGTCCGAAATCTTTACGGAAATCTGCCCGTCCATGGTCAGGTACACTTCGCTTCCCGGCAAAAGGTCGGCCTGAACGCTCAGCACGGCGTCGGGGCCGAAAACGACCGGACGGGTCAGCAGCGAATGGGAGCACACGGGCGAAAGGATGATGCAAGCGAGCTTCGGGTCGATGATCGGCCCGCCGGCCGAAAGCGAGTAGGCGGTCGAGCCGGTCGGCGTCGCGACAATCAGCCCGTCCCCGCGGAAGTTGCAGACGGTCATTCCCCGGAAACCGACCTTGTAGTCCGGCATGGGAGAAAGCGCGTTTCTCGAAACGACGGCGTCGTTAAGCACATGGCAGGTTTTCTCCAGCCCGTCTTCCGTATAGCGGACCTGCAGCATCATGCGGTTCTCGATCTGGTATTCGCCCGAGGCGAGCTTTTCCAGCTCGCCGAATTCGTCGGGTTCCAGCTCCGCGACAAAACCGAGCCTGCCGATATTGACCCCCAGCAGCGGTTTATCCGCTTCGGCCGCGTGCCTTGCAAAATGGATGATGGTGCCGTCCCCGCCGATGGCAATCATCAGATCGCAGGAACGCAGCATCGCGCAGAAATCCGCGAAAAACGAAATCCCGGGGATTTCAAAATCAGGCTCCAGACCCTTGTCCATCAGGACTTCGACCCCGAGGGACCGCAGCTTTTCGATCAGCCGGAGCGTATGGCGCCGGGCCTGTTTTTTTTCAAGATTCGGAAGGACCGCGATTTTCAAACCGGATCACCGCCGTTCAGCACATGGTGCGATTCTTTTACAAGCGAGCCGATGTCCGGCGAGCAGGAAACCGGAGCGTCGGATTTTTGCAGATACATCAGGTACTCGATATTCCCCTCCGGGCCTTTTACGGGCGAAAACGTCAGCCCCAGAAGAGAAAAGCCCGTGCTCAGGGCGAAGCCCGTCAGGTCTCTCACAACGTCGGCATGCACGTTCACGTCGCGCACGACGCCCTTTTTCCCGACCTTTTCACGCCCCGCTTCGAACTGCGGCTTGATCAGGCATACCCCGTGCGCCCCTTCCGCAAGGAAGCCGCGCGCCACGGGCAGCACCAGCTTCAGAGAAATGAAAGCGACGTCCACGCTGAAAAACTCGACCGGCTCCGGTACCTGCTCCGGTTTCAGGTAGCGGACGTTGGTCCGCTCCAGATTGACGACGCGCGGGTCGGAGCGAAACTTCCAGGCAAGCTGGCCGTAGCCTACGTCAATAGCATACACCCTGCGCGCGCCGTTTTGCAACATGCAGTCCGTAAACCCGCCGGTCGAGGCGCCGATATCCATGGCGACCTTTCCCCGCAGGTCGACGGCAAAGCTGGAAATCGCCTTTTCCAGCTTCAGGCCTCCGCGGCTCACATATGGAATCGCTTCGCCGCGGACCTCTATTTTCACCCCGTCGGAAAGCATGGTCCCGGGTTTGTCCTGCTTTTGCCCGTCAACATAAACAAGGCCCATCATGACCGAGATCCTGGCCTTTTCCCGGCTTTCCGAAAGGCCGCGCTCAAAAATCAGGCTGTCCAGTCGTTTTTTCATTCGTCCGCGCACTCCGTTAAAATGGTTTTGGTCATCCCCGCGTCGTCAAGGCCGTAGCGGTGGAGGATCTCCGTTACGGAAGCATGAGCGAGAAGGGCCGGCATCGCGTGGAGATAAAACCGGCCGGCAAACCCCGCCTGGCTCAGGCGGAAACCGAATTTTTCACCGATCCCACCCGGCTCCGCGCCCTCTTCAAAAAAGAAGACGCGCCTGCGGCCCAAGACCCGGGTAAAAGCCATGCGGTCAAGCGGGAAAATGCGGTTCAGTTTGACGATTTCCGCCTGTATCCCTCTGCGCCGCAGCTTTTCCAAAGCAAGGCAGGCGTAAGAAAACAGCCTGCCGTACGTGACGATGGCGACGGGAGCCTCCTTCTCGCCGTAGAAGTCGACCGGGCGGCCGGAAAGGACGAAATCGGCCGGGCGGAACAACTGCCCACCGCGGGGGTAACGCACCGCAGAGATGCCGGGGGAATCGTACAGGGCAAAGCGCAGGCACGTGCGGAGCTCATCATAGTAGGACGGAGAAAAGACCGTAATCCCCGGGATGGTGGAAAGGTAGGCCGCGTCGAACATTCCCTGATGCGTCACGCCGTCTTCCCCGACGACGCCGCACCGATCCACAGCCAGGACGATTTTGACCCCCTGAATGGCGACGTCGTGGATCATCTGGTCGTAGGCGCGCTGCAGAAACGAAGAGTAGACCGCGAAAACCGGCAGCAGACCGCCCGCGGCAAGGCCGCCGCAGAACGTCATGGCGTGCTCTTCGGCAATACCCGTGTCGAAAAAACGCTTCTGGAAGGCCTGCGCAAACTCCGTCAGGCCGGTTCCCGACTGCATGGCGGCCGTGACCGCGCAGATCTTGTCGTCTTCCTTTGCAAACTCGCAGAGACACTTCCCGAATACGGAGGAAAAACATTCGCCGGCAGCGGGGGTTTTCCCCGTTTTCACGTCAAAGCTGCCGATCCCGTGGAACGCGCCCGGGTTCTGCTCTGCAAAGGGATACCCCTTGCCTTTCTTCGTCAGGACATGCAGGAACACCGGATGGTCGATATTTTTCACGTTGCTGAAAACCTCGACCAGCTTTTCCACGTTGTGGCCGTCAAAGGGCCCGTAATAAAAGAACCCCATATCTTCGAAAAGCGTGCTGTTGTAAAGAAGCTGCTTCAGCACGGATTTCGAGTGGATGAGCGCACGCTTCATCGGCTGACCGATACCGGGGATATGGTTCAGGGTCTCTTCGACGTTTCCCTTGAAACGCAGATAGGTCGGTTCCGTGCGGATGCGGGCAAGGTAACGCGCCATGGAGCCGACATTTCTGGAGATGGACATCTTGTTGTCGTTCAGGACGACGATGAAATTCTTGTTGAAACGGCCGGCGTTGTTCAGGCCCTCGTAGGCAAGGCCGCCGGAAAGCGCGCCGTCGCCGATGACCGCCACCACGCAGCCCTTTTCGCCCCTAAGCTCTTTGGCTTTCGCCAGACCGAGCGCCGCGGAGATGGACGTGCTGCTGTGCCCCGTCGTAAAGGGGTCGTAAACGCTCTCCTGCCGGTTCGGGAAACCGGAGAGGCCCCCGCTCGTACGGATGGTGCCGATCCGGTCGGCCCGGCCCGTGAGCATTTTATGCGTATATGCCTGGTGACCAACGTCCCAGACGATTTTGTCTTCCGGCGAATGGAACACGCGCTGCAAAGCGACGGTCAGCTCCACCACGCCGAGGTTGGAAGCGAGGTGTCCCCCGTTCGTCGAAACCGTTTCAATTATCTTCTGCCTGATCTCTTCGCAGAGACGCGTCAGTTGTTCCCCGGTCAGATCCTTCAGATCTTCCGGAGACTTGATTGTCTGCAAAAGGCTGCCCATGCATTAAGACCTCAACTTATTATTCACCGAACAGGAATCCCGTTCTGGATTTTTGCCGCCGTGACTGTGTTTTTCAGCAGCATGGCAATCGTCATCGGCCCGACTCCGCCCGGAACAGGCGTAATGTACGACGCCAGAGGCTCGACGGCTGTGAAATCCACGTCGCCGCAGAGCTTGCCGGCTTCGTCGCGGTCCATGCCGACATCGACCACAACCGCCCCCGGTTTTACCATGTCGGCGGTCACGAATTTCGGCTTTCCGACGGCGGCGACAAGGATGTCCGCATTCCGGCAGATTTCTTTCAGGCCGCGCGTTTTGCTGTGGCATATGGTCACGGTCCCGTTTTCGTGCATCAGAAGCATCGCCATCGGCTTGCCGACGATGTTGCTGCGGCCTATCACCACGCAGTTTTTCCCCTCTATCCCGATGGACTCGTGGTGAAGCAGCTGCATGATTCCGGCGGGCGTGCAGGGAACGAAGCGGTAATTCCCGGTCATAATCCGCCCTACGTTGGAAGGATGAAACGCATCGACGTCTTTGCGGGGATCGATCGTCTCAAGCACCGCCTGCCCGTCGAGCCCGGCAGGCAGCGGAAGCTGGACCAGAATGCCGCTGATCTCCTGTTTTTCATTCAATCTGCGCACAAGGGCCAGAAGCTCTTCCTGGCCGGCCGATGCGGGCAGGGCATATTCTTCGGAATAGATTCCGGCGGCAGCGCAGGCCTTCTTTTTGTTGTTCACATAGGTCCTCGAAGCCGGGTCGTCCCCGACAATCACAACGGCCAGCCCCGGGACGACGCCCCTTCCGCGAAGCCCTTCCACTTCCTGTGCGATCTGTGAACGGATTTCGGCAGATACGGTTTTCCCGTCGAGTCGAATCGCCATATTTACTTTTCCTCCGAAGAGTCCGTTCCCGTTTCCGCCGGGGTCTGTTCGCCGGTTTCTTCCTCCGGCTGAGCCGCGGGCTGCGCTTCCTCCGCCGCGGGTTCTCCCTTTTCTTCCTTCTTTTGTTCCCCGGAAGCCTCGCCGGCCTGTGAGAATTCCCCTTCCATGCGGATGGATCCGCCGTCCAGCACCTTCTTGGCGTCTTCCGCGTTTTCAAAAATGGTGCTGGTGCCGTCGGCCAGAATCGGCTCTTCTTCCTCCTGCTTTGCCCGCGGTACCTCGTCCACAATCGCGTTAAGCTCCATGATCTTCGGTAACCCGCAGCCGGTCAGCGACGTGCGCCTGCGGAAGACAATCAGCAACACGACCGCAGCAGCCACCGAAGCGGCCGCCACCACCTGCGAAATCCGCAGGGAAAGGAACGGGGTGATGAGGCTGTCGGTACGAAGGCCCTCGATGAAGAACCTGCCGATGCCGTACCAGGTCACGTAAAGCAAAAATACCTGCCCGTCGTATCTTCTGAACCTTCTGCTGAAGATATGTAGCAGAACGAAGCCGAGCAGGCACCAGAGAGATTCGTAAAGAAAGCACGGGTGCACCCCCGCGGTCGAAACGACGTCCGTCCTCTCGCTGACCATCCGCCACGGCAGGCTGGTCGCGGAGCCGAACGCCTCCTGGTTCACAAAATTTCCCCATCTGCCGACAGACTGGCCGATCAGAAAGCCGAGGGAGGCGAGGTCGAAGACGGCGGCAATTTTCATTTTATGAAGCTTGGCCACAATTGCGCCGCAGAGCAGGCCGCCGATGATGCCCCCGTAAATGCCGAGGCCGCCTTCCCAGATATAGAAGACGCTGGCCGGATTTCTGATATACTGGTCACTTGTGGAAAACAGGACAAAATACAGCCTGGCGCCGATGACGCCGCCAATGATGCCGACGATGACGACGTCGATAAAATGGTCCTCGTTGACCCGGAATCTTTTGCAGCTTTTTACGGCATAGGCAAAGGCGAGCAAAAAGCCCGCGGCAATGATAATGCCGTACCACGCGAAGGCATGGCCGCCGATTGTGAAAGCGACGGGGTTGATGGTGAAGTTGAACCCAAGTCCGGGGAACTGAACATGATACATGTCGTACCACCCATTTCTAAATTATTCAGGGTCGTCCGGGGAGTTTTTCCCTCGGAAAATCAATTCCTACTGCTGCGGCAGGACAACGGACAGCGCCGAAGCCTCGGGTTTCAGCTGCGTGCGGAAACGGTCCAGGACGGAATCCAAATCCGCGCCGGCCGCCGCGTCGATATACTCGAATAGCTCCCGGCCCGCAAATGTGAGCGAGACCAGAGAGTTGACGATGCTGCCGACGTTGTTGAGGGCCGCAATATTGCGGCCGTAGACGGAACGCTTCGCGCGTTCGAACGCGCGGGCGTCCAGACCCTCGCGGCGTATTTTCACAATTTCGCCGCGGATTTCTTTCGCCACAGCGTCAGGATCCTTCGATTCTCCCGAAAAAATAACGGATGCGAACCCGGGGCCCTCGAAATACTCATGGCCGAACGTCGCCTCATTAATCAGCCCGGCGTCCAGCAGCCTGCGGAAAAGCGGAGAAGCCGGAGAAGAAATCGCCTCCAGCAAAATTTCGGTTTCGGCGAGCTGCTTTGCGGTCGCCCTGCCGCCCGCCGCGGATTCCTTGAAGCCCAGCTCGAACAGCGGGACCGCCACGGCGAGCTTCTGCTCCACCCTCTCTTTGACAATCACGTCCGGCTCCGGCTCAAAAATGCGTTCGACGTCCACCGGCTTCGACGGCTTCAGCATCTTGTCGCAGAGGGAAAGGACCCGCTCCGGTTCGACGTTGCCGGCGATGCAGAGGATCATGTTGTTCAAATTATAAAACGTCCCGTAGCACTGGTACAGAAGCTCCGGCGTGATTTTCGCGATGCTCTCCGTCGTTCCGGCAATGTCAATTTTGACCGGGTGGGTATGGTAAAGGGCCCCCAGCAGGTTGAAAAGGACGCGCCACTGCGGGTCGTCGTCGTACATGCGGATCTCCTGCCCGATGATGCCCTGCTCCTTCTGCACGGTCTGCTCGGTAAAATAAGGGGACTGCACAAAATCCAGCAGGATTTCGAGGGAATCGTAAACGTTGGCCGTGCAGCTGAACAGGTAGCACGTCATGTCGAACGACGTGTAGGCGTTTGCGGACGCCCCCGTTTTGGCATAGCGCGCAAAGGCGTCGCCGTCTTCGCTTTCGAACAGCTTGTGCTCGAGATAGTGTGCAATGCCGTTGGGCACGCGGTGCGGACCGCTTTCTCCCGCAACGCGGAAGCAGTTGTCGATCGAGCCGTATTTCGTCCCGAAAATCGCGTAGGTAGAGCTGTTTTTCTCTTTCGGGTAGATAAGGATTTTCAGCCCGGAAGGATGCCGGATTTCAAAATACCGTTCCCCGGCCCGTTCGCTCTTGATTTCTTTCATTGTGCTCATTCGGCGTTCGCCTCGTTTCCTTTCAGGCAGTAGACCGTGTCCAGCGTGACGGATTCGGCCGCTTTTACGACGTCCTCGCGCGCGGCGGCGCTGACCCGCTCCGCTTCTTCCTCCGGGCGGAGTCCCGGGGCGGAAAAGGTCTTCGACAGGTACCACGCCTCAAGGCCGTCCAGCGAATCGCCGAGCGTCTGATAACTGTTGCAGAGGCTGAGCTTTGCGGCGTTCAGTTCATCGTCGGTGAAGTTTCCGTTTTTCACTTCCTGCAGCTGGTTGAGGATCTCCGTTTTGGCGCGTTCGATGTTTTTCGTTTCCACGCCGCTCTGGACCACCATGATCCCTTTGATCGGGAAATAGGCGGAGCTGCAGTAATAGCAGAGGCTGAGCTTCTCGCGGACGTTCAAGAACAGCTTCGAATTCGGCGTGCCGCCGAAGACGGCGCTCATCAGCTTGACAGCGGGCACCGCGGCGTCGGGCTCGGCAGTGCCTGTCCGAAATCCGAGCACGAGCTTGGACTGGGCGACCTCCATCTTCTCCGTTTTCTCGTTCACCTGCCCGGCGGACCGGACGACCTCCGTTCCGCAGTCGGCGGCCGACGTCCTTCCGATGCTGCGGAAGGCGGCGTAGAAATTTTCGAACACGGGGCCGGGGTCGCAGTCCCCGAGGACCATGATTTCCACCCTGGCGCGGTGAATCAGGTCGTGCCATGCGTCGGTAAGGCTTTCCCGGCGCAGGCTGCGGATATCTTCCTCCGTGCCGCACCGGCCGATGCCGTACGGCTCGTCCGCGCACATGAGCTCTTCGCACCGGCGCAGGGCATACGCGCGTTTGTCGTTGAATTCGGAGCGGAGCATCTCGAGCAGCTGGCGCTGCTCCTGGCGGAACCCGTCTTCCGGGAACAGCCCGTCCTGAAAAGGAGGATCGAAGACCATGCTGCACAAAAGGCGCGAAAGCTCCGCCGCTATTTTTTCCCTTTTGAGGGAATAGCGGTCCGCAATGCCGGAGGCGGAAACGGAAAGGACCTGAACATCCCCCAGCTTCTGCACATCGGCGTCAAGAACGGCTCCGTACAGCTCTTCCAAGTGTTCGTTCAGCTTTGTATAATCCGGATATTTTCTGCTTGCACGGGAAAGCAGAAACGGCAGAATGGCATTGGCCGTCACGGAATCCTTTTTAAGCGGCAATAAAAAATGGATGGACAAGCGTTCTGTTTTAAAACGGCTGTCCCTGATGCTTCTGAAATTGACGCCGTCGCAAACGGGGCGCTGTTCAATTCCTGTCATCCCTATTTTCATCTCCAAAAGAAAATTGGTTCAATCAAACATTATTATATCACATTCAATGTGCTTAGGGAAGAATGAATCTTCCGGGCCTCCGGAAAGATTTTCCGTCCGGCTGGCGCACCAGTGTTGCGCGCCGGAAAAACAAATGCTATAATTGTTGCTGTGTCTGAGATTTGAGGTGCATTGTGTGATAAAAATTCATAACAGGTCCCGCGCCGCGGAGCTCGGTCTCCTTGTGGCGACCATCATCTGGGGCGGGGCGTTCGTCGTAGTAAAGGACACGACCCGGTCTCTGGCGCCGTCTTACCTGATTGCCCTGCGCTTTTTGATTGCATGCCTGCTGATGTGCATAGTCTTTTTCAGAAGGCTGAAAAATATCCGCCTTCCGGATCTGGCAGGCGGAGCGGTGATAGGAATTTTGGGAGCGATCGGTTTCGAGCTGCAGACCTATGGCGTCGAGTACACGACGGCGGGCAAAAACGCATTTCTGACCTCGGCCTACTGCGTGATTGTGCCGTTCCTGTACTGGGCGGTCAAACACCGCAGGCCGAAACTGCAGAATGTCGCCGCGGCTTTTCTCTGCGTCATCGGCGTTGGGGTGCTTTCCGTCAGGCAGGGCTTCACGGTGGGGTTCGGCGACCTGTTGTCGCTCAGTTGCGGTTTTTTTCTTGCGTTCCAGATTGTCGCAATCGATATCTTCACCGAAAAAGGGGATCCTATTCTGCTGACGATTATTCAGTCGGCCGTTTGCGGCATTGCGGTTCTGCCGGTCGCCGTTCTGGCCGAGCCTTTCCCGTCGCAGATCCAAACCGAAACCGTGTTTTCCATCCTGTACCTCGCCGTTCTCAGCACAATGGTGGCGTTCCTTCTGCAGATGGTCTGCCAGAAATATCTCGACCCCTCGAAATCCGCGCTGATTATGGCGATGGAGTCCGTTTTCGGGACGCTGTTCGGCATCGCTTTTCTGAAAGAGTCGGTGACGCTTCAGACCTTTTTGGGCTTCCTTCTGATTTTTACGGCTGTTTTCCTCTCCGAAATGAAGCCGGAAATGTTCAGAAGACGAAAAGCGAAAGAGCCGGTACATAATACGGAAAAAGCGAAAATATAAGAACCGGGGACGGACAGGCGCCGCCTCCGGTTCTTTTTTTCACGTCAGAAGCCAAACAGCGATTTGAGAAAGCCCACAAGGGTGTCCGACAGGCTGACGACCGCGACAACGACGAGGATCAGCAGAAACGCGGTAAAGATCTTTCCGGCTACGTGCCAGTTGTAGCTCTGGGATCCGCTGGAAGCTTCTTCTTGGGAAGCGGGGATTTTTGTCCCGCTTTCGTCCAGAAAGCCGATGTCCGTCAGAATCTCCCGGCACTGACCCACCGCCCGGTACGGCACGAAGATGCGTACGTCCGAGACGTTGTCCGGACCGCCGGTGTAAATCTTCATGATTCCGCCGGTGCCGAGCGGGCGCGCCTCGTGCGGGATGCCGGCGTCTTCAAACGCGCTGCAGACTTTCCGGCCTTCTTCGCCGCCCGTGGTGAGCAGCAGGACCGGATCGTCGGGCCTGGCCGGCCTCAGCTTCTTCCCGCCGCACATGGGGCAGGTCTCCTCGTCCAGACTGAGCGTTTCGCATTTTGCGCAATAAAGCATCTGCGCCACCGTCCTTTTCCGTTTGTATCATACCACAATGGAAAACAAAATGACAAGGATGGCCGAACCTTTCTTTTTAAAATCCGCTGCTCGCATTCAGCGGAAAACCGGCTGAAGCTGCTTGCCTTCCAGCGCGGAAAGGGCCGTCGGAAGGATCTGGTCGAAGTGGGCGACAAGCGAGAACGGCTTCTTTTCCGGGTTATCCTGTGACATGGGCACAAAGTAGACGTTCTTTGTGTTCATGAGCCGGCCGAGGTTGGAAGCCGAGGCCGCAAGCGAGTCGTTCGACGCCGGCGCCAGCACGATTGGCAGGCCGATGCGCAGGCTGGACTTTACCGCCATGGTGACCGGCGTGTCGGTGATGCCGTTCGCCAGCTTCGAAAGGGTGTTCCCGGTGCAGGGCGCCACAATCATGAGATCCACAAGCTTTTTGGGGCCGATCGGCTCCGCGCCGACAATGCTCCGGATGATTTTTTTTCCGCAGATATCTTCGACTTCCCAGACGAAATCCTCCGCTCTTCCGAACCGGGTGTCCGTTTCACAGGCGTTGTAAGACATAATCGGCAGCAGCTCATAGCCGAGCTGCCGGATTTTCCGCATCTCGTCGATCACGGCGCGAAAGGTGCAGAAGGAACCGCAGACGGCGAACCCAAATACCTTCTTTTCCATGCTGACTCACTCCCCTATCATGCGGCAGACCGTGTCCTTGATGATTTCACCGGCCGTTTTCGGGGCGACCCTGTTGGGCAGCGACGGCGCGAGAACCGCTTTGATTCCGATTTTCCCGGCGGCCTCGAAATCGGTCCCGCCGGGCGCGGACGCAAGGTCCACAAGCAGGCTGCAGTTTCGCAGCTCCGACAGGACTTTCCGGTTGAAAATCATGGCCGGAACGGTGTTAAAGACGATGTCGTACTGTTCCTGCGCGCCGATCCTGCCGGTGACGGCGGAGCGGTACCCGTTTGACTCAATCCAGGCGATGTCAGACGGGCGGCGCGCGCTGACCGTGACCCCTGCCCCGATCCCCTGAAGCATCCGCGCAAGCGTCTTGCCTACCCGGCCGTAGCCCGCCACAAGGCACCGGCTGCCGCTTATGGTGCCGGGGTATTCCCTTATGGCGATTTCAATGGCCCCTTCCGCCGTCGGCACGGCGTTGCGGATGGCGAAGTCGTCGCGCATATAATAGTCGTCTGACCGGATGTTTTTCCAGAGCTGGCTGGTGCGGTAAAGCCGTTCCATCATTCCGCCGAACACCCTCTTGCCGTTCATCTTCTGCGCGAAGCCGTCGTCCAGGACAACCGGCTCCCCGCCGAACTCCATCTTGACATGCGTTCCGTCGTCCGTCACCGGCAGCGGGAGGATGACGATTTCGCACATCAGCGCCATTTCGTCGAACGGAACTTTTTTGACGGACGGGGAAAATTCCGCGCGGTCGAAGCCGCATACATAAACCGTAAAGCCGCTGGCGGCGAGGGATTCCGCCAGAGCGATCTGTCTGCGGTCGCCCCCTAAAACCCCGAAACTGTAGTTTTTCATGTTGACAAGGCCTCCGTATTGTTCTTACGACATAATATGAGACAGAGCGGCCGCCGTTCCAAACCCGCCGGGCCAAAAATCCGATTTATATTTGCAATTATTCGGAAAGATGTTTATTATTAATATGTTTGGCAATATATTTATGTAATGACTTTCGGCAAAACCGACACGTTTACAAAAAGGAGCGTATCTGCATGGAAAACCATGACATTCTTTCAACTGCAAAAAAGATACATTTTATCGGTATCGGCGGTTCCGGCATGTGCCCGATCGCGGAGATACTTTTTCATAAAGGCTATGAACTGACCGGCTCGGACACAAACGAATCGGATACGCTCGCGCGCATCCGGTCTTACGGCATCCCCGTTTCCATGGGACAGAAGGCGGAGAATGTCGCCGGCGCGGAGCTTGTCGTTTATTCCGCGGCCATCAAGCCCGACAACCCGGAGCTTGTCGCCGCGCGGCAGAAAGGGATCCCCGCCGTGGAACGCTCCGTCATGCTCGGCATGGTGACGCGCCGGTACAAAAACACCGTGGCCGTCTCCGGGACGCACGGCAAGACGACGACGACCGCCATGATTACCCAGATTCTGCTTGAGGCCGGCCTCGACCCCTCCGCTATCATCGGGGGCAAGCTGCCGCTGATCGGCGGCAACGGCCGGGTCGGAAAATCCGAGACAATCGTCTGCGAGGCCTGCGAATATGTCGACACGTTTCTTCAGCTTCATCCCGCGATTTCGGTCATCCTGAACATCGACAACGATCATCTGGATTATTTCGGCACCGTAGAAAATACCATCAGGTCGTTCCATCAGTTTTCCCTTCAAACCTCCGGCGTCATCGTCGTGAACGGAGACAACGAAAACGCCATGAAAGCGGTGAAGGGCATTTCCAACGCGCGCGTCATCACATACGGCTTCGGGAAAGAGAACGACTACAGCGCCGGCGACATTCAGGAATCCCGCCGCGCGAGGGAGCATTTCAATGTCTTCAAAAACGGGAAGCCCGTTATCCCGGCCCGGCTGAGCGTACCTGGGAAGCACAACATCTACAACGCCCTGGCGGCTTTTGCCGTGGCGGACTATCTGGGCGTACCGACGGAAAGCATCGTGAAAAGCCTGCATGCTTTCACGGGGGTCCACCGCCGCTTTGAGATGCTCGGGGAATACAACGGCGTGACGGTGGCCGACGATTTTGCGCACCACCCCACGGAAGTGGCCGCCACGCTCACCGCGGCCAAAGAGATGGGGTTCGACCGCGTCTGGGCCGTTTTTCAGCCGCACACCTATTCCCGAACCTATCTGCTGCTGGACGATTTCGCAAAATCGCTGCAGATTGCGGACCGGGTCGTGCTCTCGGAAATCCTTGCGGTGCGTGAAACGAACACCTATCACATTTACGCGAAGGATCTTGCGGAAAAGATCCCGGGGTGCGTCTGGTTCAAGACCTTTGAAGAGATTGCGGACTACATGGTCGAAAACGCAAAGGACGGCGACCTGATCCTTACGCTGGGCGGCGGCGACGTGTATAAATGCGCCAACATGATTGTCGCAAAATATAAGGACGGGGCGCAAAAGACGGCCGTCTGAGGCCGCATTCAGCAGAAAAAGCTCCCTGAACGGAAATCCCCGTTCAGGGAGCTTTTTTGCGTCGGAATCCTTATTTTCTGCTCAGCATTTTTTTCAAATACTGCCCCGTGTAGGACTGCGGAACGCGGGCGACCTCCTCCGGGGTGCCTGCGGCGACAATCTCTCCCCCCGCGTCCCCGCCTTCCGGTCCGAGGTCGATGATGTAGTCCGCCGTTTTAATCAGGTCCAGGTTATGCTCGATGACCACGACGGTATTGCCGTCGTCCACAAACTTCTGCAGGACCTCAATCAGTTTGTGGACGTCCGCGATATGCAGCCCGGTGGTCGGCTCGTCGAGAATATAAATCGTGCGGCCGGTCGCCCGTTTTCCGAGCTCGGCGGCCAGCTTTACGCGCTGCGCCTCCCCGCCGGAAAGGGTGGTCGCCGGCTGGCCGATTTTGATATAGCCGAGGCCTACGTCCTGCAGCGTCTGAAGCCGCCTTGCAATGCGCGGCACGTTGCTGAAAAAGGACAGCCCTTCTTCGACCGTCATTTCCAGAACGTCGTAGATGTTTTTCCCTTTGTATTTAATCTCAAGCGTTTCGCGGTTATAGCGCTTCCCCTTGCAGACCTCGCAGGGGATGTACACGTCCGGCAGAAAGTTCATCTCGATTTTGATGATTCCGTCCCCTTCGCACGCTTCGCAGCGGCCGCCTTTGACATTGAAAGAAAAGCGGCTGGATGTAAAGCCCCTCATCTTTGCATCCGGCGTAGTGGCAAACAGATTGCGGATATCCGTGAAAACGCCCGTGTAAGTCGCCGGGTTTGAGCGCGGCGTGCGGCCGATGGGCGACTGGTCGATCTGAATCACCTTATCCAGCGCGGAAATTCCCGTAATCTTCTTGAATCTGCCCGCCTTTGCCTTTGCGCCGTTCAGCTCCGTCGCCAGGTACTGATAGAGGATTTCGTTAATCAGCGACGATTTTCCGGAGCCGGAAACGCCCGTCACGCAGACGAACTCGCCGAGCGGAATCTCGACGTCGATATTTTTCAGGTTGTTCTGGGAAGCGCCCAGAATCTTGAGTTTTTTGCCGTTCCCCCTGCGCCGCGTCTGCGGGACCTCCACTTTTTTCCGCCCGCTCAGGTATTGGCCCGTGATGGAATTCTCGCAGTTGACGATGTCCCGCACTTTTCCGTTGAACACCACTTCCCCGCCGTGCACGCCGGCGCCGGGGCCGATGTCCACAATGTGGTCCGAGGCCAGCATGGTCTCTTCGTCGTGTTCGACCACGATGACCGTGTTGCCGATGTCGCGCAGGTGCTTCAGCGTGGCGAGAAGCTTGGCGTTGTCGCGCTGGTGCAGGCCGATGCTCGGCTCGTCGAGGATGTACAGCACGCCGGTCAGCGAAGAGCCGATCTGCGTCGCGAGGCGGATGCGCTGGCTTTCCCCGCCGGAAAGCGTCCCGGCGGAACGGGAAAGCGTCAGGTACTCGAGACCCACGTTCTGGAGGAAGCCGAGCCGGCTTTTGATTTCTTTCAGGATCAGTTTCGCGATGGCGTTTTCCCGTTCCGTCAGTTTCAGATTTTCGAGGAAACCCAGCGCGTCCGAAACGGATTTGTCGCAGAACTCCGCGATATTGAGACCGCCGACGGTCACGGAAAGGCTGATCGGCGAAAGGCGTCTGCCGTGACAGGCGTCACAGGGAATCGCGCTCATATAAGACTGAATTTCCTCACGGATCCAGCTGCTCTGCGTGTCGTGGAACCGGCGTTCCAGGTTGTTCACGATCCCCTCGAATTCGGTGTCGTAAACGCTGTGGCCGAAGCCGTTTTCACGCTCCACGCGGATCTTTTCACCTTTCGTCCCGTAAAGGATCACGTCGATCGCCTCGGGCGAAAGCTCGCCGACCGGCGTGTCCAGCGAAAAGCGATAATGCTTCGCAAGGCCTTTGAGGTACATGGCCGCTATGGTGTTTCCCTCCATGGCCCAGCCGCCGGCCTTCAGCCCTCCGCGGTTGATGGAGAGGGATTTGTCCGGGAAAATCAGGTCAGGATCGATTTTCATGAACACGCCGAGGCCGGAGCATTTGGGGCACGCGCCGAACGGGCTGTTGAACGAGAACATGCGCGGCGTCAGCTCTTCCACGCTTACGCCGTGCTCCGGGCAGGCGTAGTTCTGCGAAAAGACATAGTCTTTTCCGTCGATGACGCTGACGATAATGAGGCCGCCCGCAAGAGACGACGCGGACTCGACGGAATCGGCCAGGCGCGAACGGATGTCCGGGTGGATGACGAGCCGGTCCACCACGACCTCGATGGTATGCTTCTTGTTTTTTTCGAGCTGTATCGTTTCCGAAAGGTCGTAGATAATCCCGTCGGCACGGACTCGCGCAAAGCCGCTTCTGCGAGCCGCGTCCAGCTCTTTCACGTGCTCCCCTTTCCGGGCGCGCACCACGGGGGCAAGGACCATGATTTTGGAACCTTCCGGCAGCGCAAGCACCTGGTCGACAATCTGGTCGACGGTCTGCTGGCGGATCTCCCTGCCGCAGACCGGGCAGTGCGGGATGCCGATGCGGGCGTACAGAAGGCGCAGGTAGTCGTAGATTTCGGTAACGGTCCCCACGGTGGAACGCGGGTTTTTCGACGTCGTCTTCTGGTCGATGGAAATCGCCGGGGAAAGGCCGTCGATATAATCCACGTCGGGCTTGTCCACCTGGCCGAGGAACTGGCGGGCATAGGAAGAAAGCGACTCGACGTATCTGCGCTGCCCTTCGGCGTAAATGGTGTCGAAAGCGAGAGACGATTTTCCGGATCCGGAAAGCCCCGTGAACACAATCAGGCTGTCCCTCGGCAGCTCGATATCGATATTTTTCAGGTTGTGTTCCCTTGCGCCTTTGATGAAAATGGTTTTTGCTGGCATAAGTCCTCCGTAAGCAGATGGGGCTATTCGCCCTGCAGCTGTTTGATTTTGTCGCGCAGATAGGCGGCGTGCTCGAATTCGAGCAGCTTGGCCGCGTCTTTCATTTCCCTGGTAAGCTGGGCGATCATGCGCTCTTTCTCGGTCTTCGAAAGCTTTCTGCGGCCTTTCTCTTTGGAATCCTCCTTGTGGGAGGAAATCTCGAGAATGTCGGCGACCGGCTTCACAATGGTCTTCGGCACGATTCCGTGCTCCGCGTTGAACGCCATCTGAAGGCTGCGGCGGCGCTCCGTTTCACGGATCGCCGCTTCCATGGAAGGCGTCACCGCGTCAGCGTACATAATGACCTGCCCGCCCGCGTTGCGGGCCGCCCGGCCCACCGTTTGAATCAGCGAGCGCTCGCTGCGCAGGAAGCCTTCCTTGTCGGCGTCGAGAATGGCGACGAGCGAGACCTCCGGAATATCCAGCCCCTCGCGGAGCAGGTTGATGCCTACCAGCACGTCGAACTTCGCGAGCCTTAAATCGCGGATGATTTCCATGCGCTCGACCGTGTCGATGTCGTAGTGCATATACCGCACGCGGATGTCCATGCCTTCGAGATAAGCGGTGAGGTCTTCCGCCATCTTTTTGGTCAGCGTCGTGACCAGCACGCGCTCGCCGCGCCCGGCCCGTATGTGGATTTCGGAAATCAGATCGTCAATCTGCCCGTCCGTCGGCTTGACGATAATCTCCGGGTCCACAAGGCCGGTCGGCCGGATGACCTGCTCGACGATCTGCGCCGATTTTTCCTTCTCAAAATCACCCGGCGTCGCGCTGACGAAAACCACCTGATTGATATGCTTGTAAAACTCGTCGAAATTCAAGGGGCGGTTGTCGTAAGCCG
The DNA here is from genome assembly GCA_023412715.1 of Bacillota bacterium. Taxonomy (GTDB): domain Bacteria; phylum Bacillota; class Clostridia; order Oscillospirales; family Acutalibacteraceae; genus Thermocaproicibacter. The sequence goes on along the minus strand of JAEZCC010000044.1, from coordinate 158,154 downwards.
AGGGAAGGCGGAACCCGTAGTCGACGAGGGTGTCTTTTCTGGCCCTGTCGCCGGCGTACATGGAACGCACCTGCGGAAGCGTGACGTGGGACTCGTCCACGAACAGCAGAAAATCCTTCGGGAAATAGTCGAGCAGGGTAAAAGGCGAGCTGCCCGGCATGCGCCCAGAAAGGATACGCGAATAGTTTTCGATGCCCTTGCAGAACCCGATCTCCAGAAGCATCTCCATGTCGTAGCGCGTGCGCTCCTCGATGCGCTGGGCCTCAATCAGCTTATTCTGGCTCTTGAACCACGCGGCGCGCTCCTCCATTTCCCGCTCAATCACGTCAACGGCGCGCTGCATCTTCTCTCTCGGAACGATGTAATGCGAGGCGGGATAGATGGCGATGTGCTTGAGGTCGGCGCGCACCTCGCCCGTGAGGGGGTTGATTTCGCGGATGCGTTCGATCTCGTCGCCGAAAAATTCGACGCGGACGGCATATTCGCTCGACTGCACGGGAAAAATCTCAACGACGTCGCCGTGCACGCGGAATTTATTGCGGATAAAATTTATGTCGTTGCGCTCGTACTGAATCTCCACCAGCTTTTTCAGAAGCTCGTCGCGGCTCTTCTTCATGCCGGGCCGCAGGGAGATGACCATCGTGCGGTAGTCGATCGGGTCGCCCAAGCTGTAGATGCAGGAAACGCTGGCGACGATGATGACGTCCCTGCGTTCGGAGAGGGCCGACGTCGCGGAATGGCGGAGCTTATCGATCTCGTCGTTGATGGAGGAATCCTTTTCGATATAGGTGTCCGTCGTGGGGATATAGGCCTCCGGCTGGTAGTAGTCGTAATAGCTGACGAAATACTCCACGGCGTTCTCCGGGAAAAACTCCCTGAACTCGGAGCAGAGCTGCGCAGCCAGCGTTTTGTTGTGCGCCAGAACGAGCGTGGGGCGGTTGACCTCGGCAATCACGTTCGCCATGGTAAAGGTCTTGCCGGACCCTGTCACGCCGAGAAGCGTCTGCTCCCTGTCACCTTCCTCAAGGCCCTGCACCAGCTGGCGGACCGCCTTCGGCTGGTCGCCGGCCGGCTTGTATTTTGAAACCAGTTTAAAATCCATCGTTACTCCATGTCGGTTTCCGCGCCGAACAGCTCCGGCAGAAAACCGCTTTTTGCCATTGAAACATAGTGATCTCCGCTTACGATGATATGGTCGATCATTTTTACCTCAAGCGTATCAAGGGCGGAATAGAGCCACCGGGTCGTATCCAGATCCTGACTGGACGGCAGGCAGTCCCCGCTCGGGTGGTTGTGCGCAAGAATCGCGTAAGCGGCATTGTACTGCATCGCGGTCCTGGCGACTTTTTTGATGTAGATATTCGCCGATATGGCGTCCCCTTCATTCACCACTTCGCAGTACTCAACGCGCATGCGGCTGTCCAAAAGGAGTAGCACGACGACTTCCTCCTGCCTGCCGATGAACTTGCTGAGAAGGAATTTTCCAGCCTCTTCGTAGCTGTAAATATAGCGCTTGTCGTCGGCCAGATCTTCCTGATACCGTCTGCAAAGCTGAGGAATGAGTTTGATGAGCGTCGCGGCGGATTTTCCGACGCCCTCCACCTTTTCCAGCTCTTCAAACGGGGCGTCGAAAACCCCGGAAAGGCTGCCGAACTTTTTCAGCAGCGCGTGCGCCACGGGGTTCGTGTCTTTCATGGGGATGGCGTAATACAGCAAAAGCTCCAGGACCAGATGCGGCGCAAAGACGTCCAGGCCGGTTTTGAGGAACTGGGCCTTGACCCGCTGCCTGTGGCCGCCGTGGACGGGCTTTTCCGCCGAAGGTGCCTGCCGCCCGGAAGGCGTCTGTTTTTCCTGCAAAAAGCGGTCACTCTTTTCCCGTTCCGTCAGGTTTTTCTGCTTCCCGGTTTCACAGGCGCCGGGGCGCCCGCCTTGCAGAGCGGGCACTCCTCCGGCGCCCAGGATTCCACGTCGAGCGTGACCACGGCGTGGAACGGGACACCGAAATCGATTGTTCCGCCGGTGCGGTCCACCATGGAGCCGACGCCGCCGACTTCCCCTTTGGCCGCCCTCACAAGTTCCATCACTTCCCGCACGGAACCGCCGGTCGTCACCACGTCTTCCACGACAAGGACCTTCTGGCCGGGCAGCACCTCAAAGCCGCGCCGCAGGCACATTTTGCCGTCTTCGCCGCGCTCGGCGAAAAAATTCTCGCAGTGAAGCGCCCGGCTGACCTCGTACGCCATCTGAACGGCTCCCATAGCGGGACCGATCACGACCTCGACGCCCTCGTTTTGGAACGTTTCCGCCAGAGCGGAGCAGAGCTCTTCGCTGTATTTCGGATGCCGGAAAATTTTCGCACACTGAAGGTACCGGTTGCTGTGCCTGCCCGACGTCAGCCGGAAATGGCCTTCCAGCAGGACCCCCGCCTCGCTGAAAATTTTCAGCGCCTGTTGCTGTGTCATTCACAATGCCCCTTTAACCCATTTCTGTTTATTATATACTATATTTTTTTTTTTGAAAAGACTCCCCCGCCTTTTAGGGAACGGCTTTTCATGATATAATTTTGGAAAAAGAAAACACGACGGGACGTGAACGTTTCCATGAAAACCATAACGGTCGGCCAGAACGACGCCGGGCAGCGGCTGGATAAATTCCTGACCAAATCGTTTTCCAATCTGCCGCAGTCCATGATGTATAAAAGCATCCGGAAAAAGGATATCAAGCTCAACGGCAGGCGCTGCGAAATTTCCACGCGCCTGGAAGCGGGCGACGTGCTGACCATGTACCTTAAAGACGAGTTTTTTCAGACGCAGCCGAAAGAATACGACTTTCTGAAGGCGCCGGACAAGCTCAGCATTCTGTATGAAGACGAAAATATCATGATTCTCGACAAGAAGCCGGGGCTGATTGTCCACCCGGACGAAACCTACCATTTCGACTCGCTGATCGCCCGCGTTCAGCACTATCTCTACGACCGGGGCGAGTACGACCCCGCCCGGGAAAATTCCTTCGCCCCGGCGCTCATCAACCGCATCGACCGCAATACGGGCGGAATCGTCATGGCGGCGAAAAACGCCGAGACCCTGCGCATCATGAACCAAAAGGTCAAGGCGCGGGAGATGCAGAAGCTGTACCTCTGCGTCGTCTGCGGAACAATGGAAAAAAAAGCAGATACGCTGGAAGCGTATCTGACAAAAAACGAAAAGCAGAACCGGGTCTATATTTCACACGACAGGACGGAAGAGGCCAAGACCATCCGCACGCGCTACCGCGTCCTGAGCCGGCGCGCCGGCTTCAGCCTGCTTGAAGTCGAGCTGCTGACCGGCCGTACGCACCAGATCCGCGCGCACCTCGCCGCCGTCGGCCATCCCCTGGCGGGGGACGGCAAATACGGGCGGAACGCCGTTAACAAAAAAACCGGCTTTCCCTACCAGGCTCTGTATTCCTACCGGCTTGCGTTCCGGTTCACCTCCGACTCCGGCGTTCTGGAGTATCTGAACGGAAAAGAGTTCGAGGCAAAAGACGTCTGGTTCCTGAAAGAATTCTACAGCTGGAGCTGAAACCGGAATCAATACGCCGCGCTCAGCGGGTTCATTACGCCGTACGTTTTGTTTTCGATGTCGTCGATAAAGCGGATCGCTTTCCCCGCGCCTCTTGCGACGCACATCTGCGGATCTTCCGCGACGTGCACCGGCATTTTCGCTTTTTTGGAAAGCAGCTGGTCGAACCCGAACAGCTGCGCCGATCCGCCGGTCAGAATCATGCCGTCGGTGTAAATGTCGCCCATGAGCTCGGGGGGAGTTTTCTCCAGCATATCCTGAAGCGTGCGGATAATCTGCATGGCGCTGTCAAGAATCGCTTCCAGCGCTTCGTCGCTCGTGAGGTCCGTCCACTGCGGAAGGCCCGTCATGGCGTTGCGCCCCTTGACGCGGAACGTCATGACTTCCCTGCGCGGAAAAACGCACCCGACGGCTATTTTTGCCTGTTCCGCCATGCGGCGGCCGATAATCAGGCTGTATTTTCTGCGTACGTATTTGATAATGGCCTCGTCGAAAACGTCACCCGCCGTTTTCAGAGAGCGTGAGATTGCGATGCCGCTCAGGGAAAGCACCGCCATGTCCGTCGTTCCGCAGCCGATGTCAACGACAAGGTTCCCGTGCGGCGCGGAAATATCGACCCCTGCGCCGAGCGCGGCGGCCACAGGCTCCTCGATCAGACAGATTTTCCGGACGCCGGCCGCGCTGATAGAATCCACCACCGCGCGCTTTTCGACTTCGGTGATTTTGCACGGAACACTGACCACGACCCGCGGCATAATGACCCGGCTGGCGTTGATTTTCCTGAGATAGGTGCTGATCAGGTACCGTGCGAGGTCGAAATTGGAAATAACGCCGCCGTTCAGAGGCCGGCAGACCTGTATTCTCTCCGAGGTTCTGCCCACCATGGCGGCCGCTTCCTTTCCGGTCGCGGTAATCTCGTCCGTTTCGAGGTCGACTGCAACAAGGGACGGCTCATTCAGGATGATGCCCTTCCCGTCAAGATAGATTTTTACGGAAGAGGTGCCAAGATCGATCGCTACATCAGTGCCGAGCACTTCACCACATCCATTCCTCAAAATACATTGATGCCCTTAAATTTAAATATTATTTTAATGATTAACATTATATTACACCGGATCGGACTTTTCAACTTATTCCTTCGGTGTCGCCGCAATCGCGACGCACGCCACGCTTTCCGCGCCGCCCTCAAGCAGCAGCCTGCAGCATTCCCCGAACGTCGAACCGGAGGTCACGATATCGTCGACCAGGAACAGGCGCTTCCCCGCCATTTCCCGGCCGGCAAGGGAATAAGCCCCCCGCACGTTGCTGCGGCGCTCCCCAAGGCTGAGCATATGCTGCACGCGGTTTGAGCGGATTTTCTGCAGGCAGCGCGCATACGGCAGGCCGAGCGCCTGCGCGAACTGTTCCGCCACGAGCCCGGACTGATCGTAGCCGCGTTCTTTCAGGCGGTCTTTCTGCAGCGGCACCGACGTCACCAGATCCGCCTGCAGCGCCGGCACTGCCTTCGCGACCGCGCCGGCAAGCCGCCGGGCGTAAAACCCGGAGGACTGCTTTTCCCCGAAGAACTTGTACCGGATGATGGAGTCCCTCACCGTCCCCTGGTAAGCGTACAGAAAGACGCACGGCACGGTCCTCTCCCCCGCCGGAATCCCGATGCAGTGCATAGTCCCCGCCGCAGAAACCTCCGCGGCGCATTTTCCGCAGATCTGCGTGCCGGGGGCAACGATCTGCCCGCAGAAAACGCACCTCGGCGGAAAAAGGAGATCCAGGCAGTAATTTCCCACTTTTTTAAGATCCATCTTCGTCTTCTCCCGACAGCAGATCGTAAAGCCCGGTGTAGCGCCTGGTCTTTTTATTGTTTTCCACCATGTTCCGAACGACGGCGGCGCTGCCGACCAGAATCAGCAGGGCCTTTGCGCGGGTAATGGCGGTGTAAAGCAGGTTGCGGTAACACAGCTGCGGCGCGACGCGGAAAACCGGAATCACCACGGCGGGAAATTCGTTCCCCTGGCTTTTATGGACCGTCATGGCGTAGGCCGGTTCCAGCTCTGACGCGGTTTCCAGCTCATAGAGGACGGTGCGGTCATCCATGCGCACCGTCATGGCGGAAGCCCGCTTGTCGATTTTCAGCAGGGTGCCAAGGTCGCCGTTGAAGACGCCTTCTCCGGTGGAACCGTCGTCCTTTGTCCAGGCAAGGCCATAGTTGTTTTTTACCTGCATGACCTTGTCGCCCTCCCGGAAGAGAGTCCCCGCGACGACGATCTCGCGCTTGTCTTCGGCCGGCGGATTGACGGCCTGGCGCAGCCGGCGGTTCAGCTCTTCCGTTCCAAGCTCGCCCTTCCGGCCGGGGGCCAGGACCTGGATGTCCGTGTACGGCGAATAGCCGTAGCTTTCAGGCAGGCGCCTTGCGCAAAGGTCGACGACGACGTCGGAAACGTCGTCCGGCGTCCGATAGGGAAGAAAGAAAAAATCGGAATTCCGCACCTTCAGGTCCGGCATCTCTCCCGCGACGATTCTGTGCGCGTTCGTCACAATCTGGCTGCTCATGGACTGCCGGAAGACCCTGTCGAGCTGCACGACCGGCACAAGGCCGGAAAAGATGAGATCGCCGAGGACGTTGCCTGGCCCGACGGAGGGAAGCTGATCGCAGTCGCCGACCATGACCAGCCGGCAGCCAAGCGCAAGCGCGCGGAGCGTCGCCTCGAAAAGGCCCACGTCCATCATGGAAAGCTCGTCCACGATGAGCGCGTCGCATTCCAGAAGGCTCTTTTCGTTCTTTTCGAACACGGGACGGTCGTTTTCGTCCCATTTCACCTGCAGAAGGCGGTGAATGGTTTTCGCGTCCTGCCCCGTCAGCTCAGACATCCGCTTCGCCGCCCTTCCGGTCGGCGCCGCGAGAAAAACCTTTTCGCCGTTATATTCCAGAATCCGGATAATGGCCTTCAGCGTAGTGGTTTTCCCCGTGCCGGGCCCGCCCGTCAGGATCAGCATGCCTTTCGAGAGGGCTTCGCGGACGGCCCTTTTCTGCATCTCTTCGTACCGGATGCCCTGCTCTTCCTCGATGGTTGAGATATAATTCTCAACGCCGACGATAGACTGCGCGGGATAGCGCAGCATCATGCGGATTCTTCCCGCGATATAGACCTCCGAACGGTACAGCTTCCCGGTAAAAAGGAACTCCCTGCCGCGGAAAACGCGGGAAACAAGGGTATTGTCCGCTTTCAGCTCTTCCAGCCCGGCCGCGGCGTCTTCTTTCGTCGCGCCGAGCATGCGGCACGCCGCCGTCAGCAGCTTGTCGGCGGGCAGGCAGGTATGTCCGTTCCCCTCGTTGTGCTTCAGGACATGCACCAGACCCGCCCTCAGACGGCAGTCGCTGTCCGCCGCAAGCTGCAGAGACGCCGCAATCCGGTCCGCGCGCGCAAAGTCGAGCTGTATCCCGTCCCCGCACAGGCAGTAGGGATCCTCCCGGATCCGGTCCGCAGTCTGCGCGCCGAACACCTTCCACACGCGGACGGCCTCCTGCGGCGTGATGCCGTATCTGCCAAGCTTCATCATGGTTTCGCGTATTCCGCCGACGCGCTGGAATTCCCCGCCGATCTTCTCCGCTTTTTCTTTTGTAATCCCTTTGATCTGGCAGAGCCGGTCCGGTTCATTTTCCAGCACCTGCAGCGTGTTCTCCCCGAACGTTTCCACAATTCTGCGGGCGGTGGCGGGGCCTATCCCGCGGATTGCCCCGGAAGACAGGTATTTCAGAATGGCAGAAGCTTCCTGCGGCTGAGAGCGCTCCAGCGCCTGCACCTTGAACTGGGTCCCGTAATTCTGACTGCTGACCCACTCGCCGAAAACGTGCAGCGTCTCCCCAACCCCCACGTACGGCATGGTGCCGACGGCCGTGACAAGCTCTTCGCCGTTGTTGAGCTCAATGACGGCATAGCCGTTTTTTTCATTCCGGAAAATAACCTCTTCCACAGTGCCGGCCATTTCCAGAAGTCCTGTATTTCCCATGGAGTTCCCTCTGTCGATTTCAATACTGAAGATACAGTTTCAGTATAAACCATCCGCTATGTATTTGCAAACCAGTCCCCGCAATAATTTTGCAGTTCGTCCGGCGTACACAGAACAAGGTTCCGATTTTCGCGGCAGACCAGTTCGCAGACTTTTCTTGTTTCTTCGTCCATGCCGAGATCGACGCAGAAGACCTGTGCATGGTAGTCCAGCCATTTCGAGCGTTCCACCGCGCTGCGCAGGGAAGCCTCGGCCTGCTCGTCGTGGCCTTTAAAAGCAATAAAGATGCAGAATTTTCCCGGGTTCTCGGTCCTCAGCAGCCAGAAAAAGAAAATCCGCAGAAGCGAAACCAGGCCGAATACGGCAAGAAAAAATCCCATGGTCTTCAAAAGCACCATCGCCATAAAAATCACCCCTTGCACAGTTTATGTGAAGGAGTGATTTTTTGACAATTATGAATTATTTGCGGAGCGCAGCCTTTAGGGCGTCAACCCGGTCGCGCTTTTCCCACGGAACGTTCAGGTCCTCGCGCCCCATATGGCCGTAATTCGAAATCGCCCTGTAGATTGGCCTGCGCAGATCGAGGTCGCGGATAATGGCGGCCGGGCGCAGATCGAACACCTTCGTAACCGCGTCGGCCAGCTCTTCCCCGCTGTGCTGCGACGTTCCGAACGTGTCGACCGCGACGGAGACCGGCCTTGCGACGCCGATGGCGTAAGCGAGCTGAATCTCACATCTTCCGGCAAGCCCGGCGGCGACGATGTTCTTCGCGACATAACGGGCCGCGTAGCTGGCGGAACGGTCGACCTTGGTGGGGTCTTTCCCGGAAAAAGAACCGCCGCCGTGCCTTCCGTAGCCGCCGTATGTATCCACAATGATCTTCCTGCCGGTCAGCCCGCTGTCGCCCACCGGTCCGCCGATGACAAACCGCCCGGTCGGATTGATGTAATATTTGGTCCCGCCGTCGAGCCACTTGGAAGGAATCACGGGGAAAATCACGTGCTCTTTGATGTCCTTCCGGATCTGTTCCAGCGTGACGTCCGGTGAATGCTGGGCGGAAACGACCACCGTATCCACGCGCACGGGCGTGTCGCCGTCGTACTCAACCGTCACCTGGGTCTTGCCGTCGGGCCGCAGGTAAGAGAGCGTGCCGTCTTTGCGGACCGCGCTGAGGCGTTTGGAAAGCCGATGAGCCAAAGACACCGCAAGGGGCATCAGCTCCGGCGTCTCGTCGCAGGCGTAGCCGAACATAATGCCCTGGTCCCCGGCGCCGAGAAAATCGTCGCGGTCCGCGGCGGCGCCGTTCTGCGCCTCGTAAGACTGGTTGACGCCCATCGCGATGTCGGGCGACTGAATATCGATGGATGTCAGGACCCCGCAGGTGTTGCCGTCAAAGCCGCATTCCGGGTTATCGTACCCGATGTCCTTAATCACTTCCCGGGCGATCGAAGCGATGTCGACATAGCACCTGGTCGAAATTTCACCCATCACATGGATGATGCCCGTCGTCGCCGTGACCTCGCAGGCGACATGCGCTTCCGGATCTTCCGCAAGAATCGAGTCCAGTACGGCGTCGGCAATCTGGTCGCAGACTTTGTCCGGATGGCCTTCCGTGACCGACTCCGACGTAAAAAGATGTTTTGACATATGTTTGAACCTCCTATGATTTCTGGCTGTGAGATATAAAAAATACCGTCCGGAAAAACCGAACGGTATACAGCACACGTAACCTCATCTATCGGTTTCCCGCAGGATTTGGCACCTTGCCAACAAGGCAGGTTGCCGGACATCAAAGGGCCTGTTCCCTCCGTCACTCTTGATAAGGGCATATTCACTTTTCGGGATTCAGTATATCACGCCGTTTCTCGTTTGTAAACCAACAAAAACCCGGAAATGTCAAAACGCAGAAAGGCGGACTTACGCTTTGCGAAACGTTCCGTGCAGAATCGGGCTGACTTTTTTATAGATCAGGATGGTCAGGCACGAAACGAGCGTCCCTTTGAACAGGTTGAACGGAACGACGGCGAAGAACACGAAGGACCGCAGATCGGTAATGGACGGATTCACCTGCGTTCCCATTGCCATCAGCGCCTCCAGCGGCATGTGGAACACGCTGGCATACAGCGGCAGCAGCAGGAAAGCATTCATCAGGCTGCCGACAGCCGTCATCGCGACGGTCCCGACGGCAAGGCCGAGAATGGCGCGCCTCTTTGTCTTATGCATGCGGTAGATCACCGTCGCCGGGACGATGAAGCAGCAGCCGATGACGAAATTCGCCAGGTCGCCGACGCCGGCGGTCGTGCTGCCGTGAATGAAAAAGTAAAGCAGGACCTTGATCATCTCGATCATCACGCCGGCGAGAGGCCCCATGGCGAACCCGCCGATCAGCACGGGCAGCTCGCTGAGGTCCAGTTTGTAAAAGCCGGGAGCGAACCACAGCGGGAACTCGACCGACATCAGCACGAACGCAATGCCGGAAAGGATGCCGATCTGCGTGATTTCACGCGCGCCGAACGCTGATTTTTCCGCTTTTTTCACGGCGATTTCTTTTTTAGACACTTTGACTATCCCCTTTTCCGCTGCCCACGAAAAAAGCCCCGCAGAAATTCTGCGAGGCTCAAAAGCGCTTGTTGAAAAGCGTTCTTCTTCATTCCGGACTGTACCGTCGGCTCCGGAATCGCACCGGAATCTGCACAAGGCTCGTGGGCTTGTCGGCTTTCGCCGCATGACCACCGGTGGGGAATTTCACCCCGCCCCGAAGACAGCTGTTTATAATTTGATGTTATTTTATCATATTCCGAACGGCCTGTCAAGTTGACAAAGGCCGGGCGTTCCGCCGCAGAAGATCAATGGGTGCGGCGCGCGAGCGTTTCCGCCAGCCCGCGCAGGTAGTCCGCTTCCGGGCCGAACCGGCCCAGCGCGCCGACAGCGGTGCGCGTCAGCTCGCCGGCCGCGCGTTTGGCGTTTTCAAGGCCCAGCAAAGAAACATAGGTGCTCTTCCCGTTTACCGCATCGCTGCCGGCCGGCTTGCCCATGCGGGAAGAGTCGCCTTCCACGTCGAGGATGTCGTCGACAATCTGGAAAGCGAAGCCGAGCGCCGCCGCGTACCGGTCCGCGGCCGAGAGGTCGGCCGCCCCGGCCCCCGCAAGCAGGCAGCCCATTTTTGCCGAAGCGCGGATCAGCGCCCCCGTTTTGTTTTCGTCCATTTTCTGGAGCGTCTCCATGGGGATCGTTTTCCCCTCGCACATCAGGTCGATCGCCTGCCCGCCCGCCATGCCGTACGGCCCGGCTGCGGCGGCAAGTTCGCCCGCAGCCGCAGCAGCGCGCCCCGGGCCGACCGCGGCGGCGCTTTCCGGCGACAGCATGGTCTGAAACGCCAGGGTCAGAAGGGAATCCCCGGCCAGCAGGGCCTGCGCCTCGCCGAAAACGATATGGTTGGAAGGCTTTCCCCTGCGCATGGCGTCGTTGTCCATACAGGGCAGGTCGTCGTGAATCAGGGAATAGGTGTGGATCATCTCGACGGCGCAGGCAAAGGGCAGGGCCGCGTCCTGGTCGCCCCCGCAAAGCCCGCAGAACTCAAGTACCAGAACAGGGCGGATTCGCTTGCCCCCCGCAAGAAGGCTGTACCGCATGGCGCGGAACAGCTCCGCCTGCGGCAGATCCTCTTCCGGCACGAAGCCGCGCAGGGAACACTCGACGGCGGAAAGATAATCAGCGCGCTCAATCTTTCCCATCGGGTTTTCCGTCCTTCTTTTCAAGTTCGGAGATTTCGTGGATCTTCTGCTCCGCTTCCGAGAGCTTTTTGTAACAGAAAGCGGAAAGGGCGGAGCCTTCCTCGAACAGCTGAAGGGATTTTTCGAGCGGTTCCTCCCCCTTTTCCATGATTTCCACGATTTCTTCCAGCCTTTGCGCGGCTTCTTCAAACGTTGTGTTTTTGCTGATCTTCATGCTGCGCTGCACCCGCTTTCCAATCTTTATTCTGCCGCATTTCTCTTCCGATAACCGTACAGCGAAGATCCCCGTCGCGCATCCGCACGCGGACGTTCTCCCCTTCGCGCACCCCGGCCGCTTCGGAAACCGACCCGCCGGACTCCCCGTAAAGGACCGCATAACCGCGCGACAGCACGGCCAGCGGGCTTAATGCGGAAAGCCTGCCGGAGCAGTCCGCAAGCCTCTGCCGGAACCCGGCGGCGCTCCGGCGCATGGCGTCGCCCAGCCTTGCCGTGTTTTCGTCGATCCCGACCCTTCTGAGCTCGACGCCGTTCAGCGGATTCTGCAGCGCCCTGCTGCCGGCAAGAACGGAAAGGCGCCGTTCGGCATCCTGCACGACGCTGGACGCGGCGGAACCGAGGCGCGACCGAAGCCCCGCGACGCCCGCCAGAAGCTCCTGCCGGTCCGGCGCCGCAAGCTCCGCGGCGGCGGAAGGGGTCGGCGCGCGCAGGTCGGCCGCGAAGTCGCAGATGGTGAAATCCGTTTCGTGGCCGACTGCGGAGATGACCGGGATCGCGGAGGCGGCAACCGCCCGCGCGACAATCTCTTCGTTGAACGGCCAGAGATCCTCAAGGGAGCCTCCGCCGCGCCCGACGATGACGACGTCCGGCCTGCCAAGCCGGTTCATGCGCTCCAGCGCGCCGGCAATCTCTTCCGCCGCGCCGTCCCCCTGGACCCTGACCGGGCAGAACACGACCTCCGCCAGCGGATACCGCCGTTCCAGAATCGTCAGGATGTCATGCACGGCCGCGCCGGTCGGTGAAGTAATCACACCGATGGCATGGGGAAAACGGGGGATCGGCCTCTTCCGTTCAGCCGCGAACAGGCCCTCTTTTTCGAGCTTCGCCTTCAGTTGCTCGAAAGCGAGGTTCAGCGCGCCAAGACCGTTGGGCTGCATATCTTCCACGTAAAGCTGATACTGGCCGGTCACCTCGTAGACGCCAACGTGCCCCCGCACGATGACCTGCATGCCGTCTTCCGGGTGAAAGCGGACGCGCCTTGCGTACTGCGCGAACATGACCGCCCGGACGACGCATTTCTCATCCTTGAGCGAGAAGTAAAAATGGCCGGAGCGGTAATGATCCGTGAAATTGGAGATTTCCCCGGCGACAAAAACGTTGGCGAGGTTCTCGTCCTCTTCAAAACGCGACCGCAGGTACAGGTTCAGCTGCGAGACCGTCAGCACGACAGGCTCGTCCATCATGGAAATCCCTCCCTCTTGACGGCCGCAAGCACGGCGATGCCTGCGGCGTTGTCGGCGGAAAATTCCGGCTTGGCAAACAGGGCCCCGTATTTTTCGGAAAGGGCGTCCCGCAGGATGGAGTCGGACGCCACGCCGCCCGCGAAGACGATCGGCAGCCGGCCGAATTCCCTGAGCAGTGCCGCCGCCATGCCGTCGAGCGCGGCGAGAACGGCGCGCAGGGCGAACGCGGCGACCTCTTCCCTCGGCGCGCCGTTCTCCGTCAGTCCGCGGCACTGGTTTTCAATCCCCGAAAGCGAGCAGTCCGCGCCCTTCAGGCTCGGGTGTATCGAAAACTTCCCGTCCCACAGCAGGGCAAGCTTTTCCAGTTCCCGCCCCGCCGGGAACGGAAGCCCCAGCATGGCGCCGACCCGGTCGATCGCCTGGCCAGCTTTCAGGTCAAGCGAGCGGGCCACAACGCGGGTGCGGAAAATCGCCTCCGGATCCGGCTGCGCCAGCACCGCTTCGGTCGTTCCCCCGGAAACGTGGAACGCAAGGAAGCGGGTCTGCAGCAGATCCGGCCGCGAGATGGAATACAGCGCCGCGGCGATGTGCCCCTGCTGGTGCGAGAAACGGAACAGCGGCACGTGAAGCGAGTGTGCGGCGGCATCGGCGGCGGCCACTCCCGCGAGAAAGCACGGCATGTAGGACCCCGGTTCGCTTCTGGGCCGGTCCGAAACGCCGACGGCACAAATCTCCGCGCCGTCGAACGGCAGACCGTCCAGGATTTCCGGCAATTGACGGACGTGCTCGAACACCGCGTCGCTTTGGCGCAGGCCAAGCTGGCCCGGCCTGACGGGCAGCAGTTTCCGGCTCTGCGCGACGGAACCGCCGCGAAGGAGCGCGGCCGATGTCGTGTAGTTGCTGGTGTCAATCCCCAGGCAGTCAGGCATCGGGATCACCAAGCTCGTCCGCAGCCGAGCCGAGGACGCCGTTGACGAACGGAGCGTCCTCCGCAGAACCGTATTTTTTCGCCAGGCTGACCGCCTCGTTGATGGAAACGCTGACCGGGATGTCCGGCTCGAACAGCATTTCGTAAAGCGCCAGCCGAAGCAGCGCCAAAGACACCTTCGACAGTCGGTCCATCTTCCAGCCCCGGATGTATTTCCGTATGATGGCGTCGATCTCCGGTTCCTTCGCCTCCGCGCCGGAAGCGACCCTTTCCGCAAACTCCTCGATCCTCACGTCTTCCGAGGTCTCGGCCGCGTCTACAATCTCTCTTGTGGTGTCGTGGTTGATGCTTCGTTCAAAAATCAGCACAAAGGCCTGCTCGCGCGCTTTTCTTCTGTTCATGTCCCCTCCGGCGGTCCTGCGGGCCAAAATAAAAGCCCTCCACATTTGTGGAGGGTTGCCCGCTGAAATCATAAATTGTCAAACTTCCACGCAGATTATTATACCACAGATTTCCCGGAACTCAACTACTGCCGTTCAACAATCTTGATCTTATCGTAAGAAAGGCCGGTCTGCCCGGACACGATGTCGTTGATGATGATGGCGTCGTCCTGTTCAGACGCTTTTGTCTTGACAATCACGCTGCAGCCGTCGTCCTCAATGGAAACGATGCAGTCGGAGTAGCCCTTCGCCTTGATCAGATTTTCGATGTTGGTCTCTTTCTGAATCGTTTCGGCGATTGCGGCGGCTTTGTCGACCGCTTCCTTCTTGGCGGCGTCGTTTTCACTCGAGGCGTTCAGCACTTCTTTGAGCAGCTCCGTCGCCTCGTCGCGCGCCTTCTGGCGGTCAAGCCTCGCCTGGCTGAAATACTCGTCCGTCAGGGTGCCGGCTTCCGCATTCGTTTTGACCGCGGCGGAGCTGGAGCCGGAAGCCGCCGAAGCCGCTTTGCCGCCCGAAGACACAATGGCGCTGCCCGAGGCGTTGACAAGCAGCGTCTCACCCAGTTCTCTGCCTGAAGCCACGGCCTGCGTCGCCGGAAGCTGCGTTCCGCCGTTCAGCGTAAAATTTAAATAGACGGCTGCGCCCAGCGCGACAACCAACGCCGCAAGTACCAGCTGCCGTTTACCCATTTTCATAACTTAAATTCCCCCTGATTTTATTATTTTGCTTTTATGACGCACACCCGCACAGATGTAATGTGGAGCGCCGTCGTTACGGCATCGGTCACGCTTTGCTGCACCTTCGGGTCGTCGCCCCCGTCGCATACCACGACTACCCCCTTCACCAGCGGCTGAATCTCCGTTACCCTGAGCGCCTGCTCGGAGCCGTCGGAATTCTTGATCAGAAGATAGTTCGTTTCATTGCTGTAGTCCTCTTCGCTTTTGCCGTTCTGACTGTCCGCCTTTTCGCTGGTCTGCTGCCGCGACTGCTTTTCTTCCGTCGCATAAACGGACTTTGCCGTCTGATCCAGCGTGACGAGGACCTTCGCGTTTCCCACGCCGCTGATTTGCGAAATGATGCCCGTCAGGTCGGTTTCAAGAGCTTTCGTATACTGATCCGCCGTGACGGCCGCTTGGGAAGAAGCCGACTGCGGCTGGCTGCTCTGGGAGGTGTCGCAGCTCTTCAGGCTGCCGGAAAGCAGAATCAGAAGGATGCCGGCGATCCCGGCAATCACGATGATTTTTCTGTATCTGTCGTTTTCCGCCAGCTTCTGAAACAGACCTGTGTTTTTCCCTCGAGCCGGTTCAGCTGCCATCCGTCACAACCTCCGTTTGAATTCCCAGTTCCTTTTCAAGCCAGTCCGATGTTTTTGCCTGTTCGGCGGCATATTTCTTATCCAGGGTCACAATGATTTTAGTAATTTGTATGCTGCCATCCTTGTTTGTATCCATGTCTACGCGAACATTTTTGCATTTTACTTGGATTCGGTTCAGCTCGGACACCACAAGATTCTCAATGCTTTTTTCCGCGGCCCCGCGGGCCTGGCTGTCAAGGGCGGAGTCCAGCTTCTGGTTTCGCTGGGCGCTTGCGGAGCTGCCCATGCCGAGGCTGATTTTCGGGATCGCGCTGGTAAGGGGTCCGATCAGTACGCAGATGATAAAGGCCCCCAGAATAAATTTTGCAATCCGTTCCATCGACCCGTTCGGTATCAGGCCCTGCACAAGCGCGGCCACGAGGCCCGCAAGGCAGATCATCGCTGACCACTCGCGCACCCCGTTCATGTGACGCCCCCTATTACCATCATCAGGACGGTAGAGACGATGAGAATCGTCATACAGCACAACAGCACGGCCATCATGGTGGAAACGACGTCGGAAGATGCCTTCAGCAATGAGGTGATTTCTTTCAGATCAAAAATCTGGCTGATGCCGGAACAGACCGCAAGCGTTAAAATCCAGAGCAGGCATTCCGCGATGACCGGAAGAAAAATAAACAGCCCGGCAAGAAGCCCGAACGCCCCGACGCCGGACTTCAGAGTCTTGACGCAGCCGTTCACCGTATTAAGCGCCTCGCCCAATGCGTTGCCGACGACCGGGACGAAGCTGCTGACAATGAACTTCGCCGTTTTGGACCCGGTGCTGTCCACGGTGGAGGCGATGATGGAATGCATGGTGATAAGGCTGGTAAAAAGCGTCATGGCAAGCCCCATCAGCCACTTGATGGCCTTGTTCAGCACAGAGCACAGACCGCCCAGGTTGATGTTCGGCGAGATGGCCGAAACGACGGAAATCGCCAGAAAAATATTCATCATGGGGACCAGAAAATTGGAGGCAAAAATGGAAACCGCATCCCCCGCCGCCACCATCAGCATATGGTAGGAACCCGCCGAGACCGGCTGCCCGGCGGCGGCCATAATGCCCACCAGCACCGGCACGCAGGCGAGAAGGAACCCCGACGCCGCCTTCAGCATGTCGGCGGCGTCCGAGATGCAGGCGACAATGGGCGACACCACAAGGGTGCAGACGCACAAGGTCCCCACCATGCCGACAACGTTGCCGAGCGGCTGTTCCCCGAAAGAAAGCTTCATGCTGTTCATCAGGGCGCACAGCAGGATGACCGCGATGACGGACGCGATGACGCGGAGAGGAGTCGGGAGTTTCCCGGTAAACACCGAGGCGATCTTCTGAAAATAATTCTGCGGCGTGATGGAGGAGATCGTGTCCCAATTCGACCCGTCCACGCCAAGCTGGTCCAGAATTTTCTGCGTATCCTTCGGAAGGCTGTCCTGAAGATCGCCGGCCCCGCTTTTCTGAAACTGTTCGCGGTAATATTCCTGCGCGTCCTGCTGCGAAGAAGTCTGCTGGGCCGCAGCGGCGGACACGGGGAAGAGGAGGAGAAGCGCAATCAGAAAGAAGAAAAGGGAAACCTGTTTCATGATCCACCGCCAATCAGTCCGTTCACTGTCTGGGCTATCTTTTCAAAGAGAGGCAGCGCCAGGACTACGATTGCAATTTTTCCGCCCAGCTCCACTTTCGCGGCCAGGGCGTTTTCCTGTGCGTCGCGGCAGGCATCCGCCGCGAACTCCGTTAAAAAACATACGCCGAGCGTCTTGAGCAGGATAACGGCGTAACTTGAGGAAATTCCAGTAGCCGACAGAAGCGTTCCGATCTGCCGCACCGCCGGCGCGATATTGGCCAGGATTTCGACCAGAATCACAATGCCGGCCGCGATGCCGACCATGACGGCGTATTCCTGATGGTACCGCCGCAGCATGGCGGCTATGATGGCGGCACAGACCGCGACGCCGGCAATTCCCACGACGTTTATCATGTCTTATAAGCCGAACAGGGATTTGATGGTTTTAAAAAGGACGCTTATCTGCTGAATCAGCATCATGAGGACGACAATCAGTCCGGCCAGCGTGGTCATCATGGCCTGCTCTTCCCTCCCCGACCGGATCAGCAGCTGGTTCAGCACCGCCACAATGATGCCGATTGCGGCGATTTTAAAAATCAAATCCACATTCATTTTGTTTCCTCCGTTTTTTCAGCAGAGCAGCAGCGCCGTAAGGATGCCGCCGAAACTTCCCAGCATCAGGTAGAGCCTGGATTTACGGTTCCGGTCCTGTTTCGCGCCTTCCAGCGCTTCTTCCGCCAGCCCGGCATACAGGCTGAAATGGGCAAGCTGCCCTTCCGTGTCGCTCGTCCCGAAACCCGCGCCGAACCCGCGCAGAAGTTCGAGGTCGCTTTTTGAAAATCCCTCGTCTTTCGCTTTCTCACGCACGGCGCTTTCCCAGGCCTCCTGCCAGCCGTTTCCAGAAAGGCTTTTCTCGGCGCAGAGCCCCAGAAACGAAAGGCCCTGCCCGTGCTTCTGTACGACCGACCAGACCGGGATGGAAGAATACCGAATCTCGGCCCTGGCCGCCGAAAGAAAGCACAGAAACGCCTCCAGCTTTTCCACCCTGACCGAAAGCCTACGCGATTCCATATATCCCGCAAGAAACCCCGCGCAGATCAGCAGAATCGCTCCCGCCAGTTTCAGCAAGCAGATCACCCGCTTTATAAATACCTGCGACGCACCCCGGCGCCGTGCTGCCGCTCAGCACCGCCACGAACGGGAAAGCGCCCGTCTGCAGAAGTCCCACCGCCTGGCGCCGTTTCATCAGCTCGGCGGCGCTGCCGGCGTGCATGCTGGCAATGACGCCGACCCCGGCGTTCAGGCTTTGTTCCACCGCGTAAGTTTCCCGCTCCGTTCCCAGCTCGTCGCATATGATGATCTGTGGCGAAAGAGAACGCACGGCAAGCAGAATCCCCTCCGCTTTCGGGTAGCCGTCCAGAACATCGCAGCAGATGCCGACGTTGTTCTGCGGGATGCCCTGGTAGGTCGCCGCGATTTCCCCCCGCTCGTCAACAACCGCGATTTTCCGGATGTTTCCCCGGCTTCCGCAGGAAAGCTGCCGCGCCACGTCGCGCAGGATCGTAGTCTTTCCGCTGGAAGGGGGGCCGACAAGCAGCAGGCCTTTCAGGACGTCTTCTTTCAGTCGGGCGAGAATTCCGTCCGCGCAGCCTTGGATTTCCCGCGCGACGCGGATGTTTACGGAAGAAATGTCGCGCATGCCGGTAATCTGCCCGTTCTGCAGCACGGCCGTTCCGCAGAGGCCGGCCCGGTGCCCGCCCTGAATGGTGACGTAACCGTACCGGATTTCATTTTCATGGCTGTAGATGGAATAGCTGCACAGAATGCGGAAGGTCTCGTCCAGGTCTTCCCGGCCCGCAATCAAATCGTCGGAATCAGGCACGCAGTTCAGGCCGCCCCTGCGCTTGATAAAAAAAATCCCGTTCGGGCAGCACACCGTCACCGGTTTATCGACCCTGAGCCGGATCTCCTGCGCCTGCCGCTTTACATCCGGCGGAAGGTTCTTGAGGTGTTCCCGAATCTTCTTGCATACGCCGTCCGCTGCGGTGTCGAATTTTTCTTCTTTTGGTACAACCATTGCCTTGTCCTCTCCCTTCACCACATACATATGGACAAAGCCACCGCATTAGAACAAAAAATAAACCGCCTCGTTTCCGAGGCGGTTTCCGGCTGCCGGCAGCTTCGCGCGGCGCGGCGGTTTTCCGGCCGCGCGTTCCCGCTACGCGGTCGGGCTATCCCGATATTCCCTGTAAACTTTGACAAACCAATCGATATGGCTCAGAAAAGCGTCCACGATTTTGGGGTCGAAATGCCGTCCCTTCTGACCGGCGACATAACCGACGGCCCCGTCGACGCTCCATGCGCGTTTATAAGAGCGTTCCGAAAGCAGGGCGTCGAAAACGTCGGCGACTGCAACGATTCTTCCTTCTACCGGGATGCGCTCGCCGGAAAGCCCGTAGGGATACCCGGAGCCGTCAAATCGTTCATGGTGCGAAACCGCAATGGATTTTCCCATCACAAGATACTTGCTGCGGGTGTTGTTCAGGATGTCGTATCCGATGAGCGTATGCTTTTTCATAACGCAAAACTCTTCTTCCGTAAGCCGTCCCTTTTTCTGAAGGATGCGATCCGGAATGCCGACTTTTCCCACGTCGTGCAGCGGGGAGGAATCATAAATCAGGTTGCAGAAACCGTTGCCTGCTTCGGCGGCCTTCGCCAGAAGCCTGGAATATGTCGCGACACGCATTATATGCATGCCGGTTTCGGGGTCTTTATGGTCCGCCGCTTTCGCCAGCACCAGCAAGGTTTCCCGCTCGCTGTCGACGATTTCTTCCGCCTCTTTTTTCACTGTTTGCTCCAGGGCGGAGGCCCTGCGGTCCATCATGTTCTGGTACTGCTTCAGATGCAGAAGGTTGGAGGAACGAAGATACAGCTCCGCATAGCGGACGGGCTTCTGGAGAAATTCCGTCGCGCCGGCCTTCAGCGCGCTCAGCATGACGGAGCGGTCGGCGGAGCCTGCGAGCATGATGATCGGCGTTTTCGCATTGCGGCGCCTGAACGCCGAAATGAATCCGATTTCATCCGTCCTCGGCATCGCGGAATCGACGAAAATGATATCCGGCTCGCCGTCTGCGGCATCCCGCAGAGCTTTCGCCGGATCGCCGTAGCACTGCACGTCCAGATCCATACGCTCCAGACAGCTCTTCATCAGCGGCAGGCCGGCTTCGTCGTCGTCCACGAGAATCGCCTTGAATCGAGTCATAATATCGTTCCCCTATGGTTCTATTCGGTCAGCTTTGAAATAGCGCTCACGATTTTATAATCGTTAAAAGGCTTTTTCAGGAAGACGTCCACGCCTGCCCGCGCCGCCTGGCCGACGATTTCCTCGTCCCCCATGGCGGTCAGCATGATGATCCGCGCGTCCGGATGCTTCTGTTTGATGGCTTTCGCCGCCGTGATTCCGTCCATCACCGGCATGGTGACGTCCATGAAAACGAGATCCGGGTTCAGCCGTTCAAACAGATCCAGCGCGTCCCGCCCGTTTCTGGCGTCTCCGCAGACCTCATACCCGCCCGCAAGAAGCATCTTCCGCAGCAGGTTATGAATCATGGGCGAATCATCGACAATCAATATTTTTCTGACCATATTGCTGCCCCCTTATCCGTTCGTCGCAGGGCGAAACGAACGTCAGCTCTTCGCATAGAACATCCCCTGATGAAAGCTGTGTGTGGTAAAGCTGCTGCTGATACATTTGTAAAGTTCCGATGAACCCAAAAATAAGACTCCGTCGTCCTTCAGCGAAGTCTGCAGCTTGCTTGCAATTTCCGTTCTCAGCCGCTCGGAAAAATAGATCATGACATACCTCAGAAAAATCACGTCGAATGTCCCGAGGGCCGAGAAACTGTTCTGCAGGTTGAACCTTTGAAAGCGTACCGCCGCCCGAATTTCTTCCTTGATCTCGTAATCCGGGCCGGTCTTGGTGAAATACCGCTCCAGAAGGGCGCCGTCCAGCCCTCTTGCCGCCGCAATCGGGTCGAACCGCCCCTTCTGCGCGGCATCCAGGACCGCCTGCGAGATGTCCGTCGCAATAATTTCGAATTGGGAAAGCGTCACGTCGGCAATACGGCGCGTTTTCAGGAAGCGGTCGATCATGATTGCCGTGGAATAGGCTTCCTGCCCGGTGGAGGACGCCGCGCTCCATATCCGGATTTTGTCCTTTTTCTGACGCCTGAGTTCCTCAATATAGCCTTCCATTCTGTTCTGCTCAAGATACTGCCACGGCAGCCTGTCCCGGAACCAGAAGGTTTCGTTAGTCGTGATGGCGTCGACAATGCGCGCCGAAAGAGTGCCGCCGCAGTCTGTCTGCGCGGCAAAAAACAGCTGCTGGTAGGAACCGAAATTCAGCTCTTTCAGGATTTTTTCCAGGCGCGTTTCAATCAGGTACGCTTTTTCCGGTTTGATTTCGATTCCCGTTTTCTCTATAAAAAATCGGTTGAACAGAAGGTATTCGTACTCCGTCAATTTCGCCGGCAACTACTTCAACTCCTGTGATGCATTCAGCGTAATCTGCTCTGCGATCTCTTCAATGTCAAAGACTCCGTCGGAAAGCCCGGATTCACAAACGCTCCGGGGCATGCCGTAGACGACGCACGACCTCTCGCTCTGCGTGATGCAGCGGCAGCTTGTCTTCTCTTTCAGCGCGGCCACCCCGTCCGTGCCGTCCTTGCCCATCCCGGTCAGCACGACGGCCAGCACGTTCATATTTTCATACGCCGAGGCGGCGGAAGCAAACAAAACGTCCGCGGACGGGCGGACGCCGCAGACGGGTTCGGATTTTTCCA
Organism: Bacillota bacterium; assembly: GCA_023412715.1. Classification (GTDB taxonomy): domain Bacteria; phylum Bacillota; class Clostridia; order Oscillospirales; family Acutalibacteraceae; genus Thermocaproicibacter. The sequence goes on along the minus strand of JAEZCC010000044.1, from coordinate 136,270 downwards.
GCCGAATCCGCTGCTCCGATGCGGAAATACGCTTTACCTTCATGTGGTATCCGCCGGGGGCGATGAGCACCCGGCCCGGCACAATGCCGTCCCCTTCTTTCGCTTCCCGCACGGCAATCCGGCTTTTCCGGTCCAGGCTCTCGGAAAACGCCTTGGTAAAGTCGGGAGGCATGTGCTGAACGACCAGGATCGGCTTTGGAAAATCTGCGTCCAGTTTCGGGACGACCTTCTCCAGCGCGACAGGCCCGCCGGTGCTGGAAGCCATCACAACAAGATCGGCGGGGCGGGTTCCGGCGGGAACGCCGCGCCTGCCTGCCCTGGCGGGGCTTTGCGGCGCCCTTCTGCCGCCCTGCCTGCGGATATGGTCGAAAAGCGCTTTCAGGTGGCTGCTCATGAGGAGCATGTTCGCTTCAAAATCCTGGTCGAGCGGCTTTGTGATAAAATCGAGCGCCCCCAGCCGCAGGGCCTGCACGGTCAGCGCGGGCCCGTCTTTGGAATCGCCGCTCACCATGATGACCGGCAGCTGCGGGTGGCTCAGTTTGACCCTTTTCAAGGTTTCAAGGCCGTCCATGACCGGCATGTTCACGTCAAGCAGGCAGGCGTCGGCGCGCTTTGCCGCCAGAATTTCGAGCGCCTGCAGCCCGTTTTCCGCAAGCAGGACCTCGGAGTCGGCCGCCGCGTTCGTCACGGCCTCGGAAAGAATCCGCCTGTAGAGGCCGGAGTCGTCGACAATCAGGACAGATAACCTGCTCATCTTCGTCCGCACCCGGCGCTATATGGCATATCCGCCGATTGTCTGCCCGATGCTGTCTGAAATACCGGACAGGGCCGCGGACGAATTTTTTATCTTCGACGCGCTCTTGGCCACTTCCGCCGAAGCCTCGTCGATGTCGTGCAGATCCTTGGAAATTTCTGTGACGCCCTTCGACATTTCGTCGGTGGTCTTGTTGATTTCCGAAAGCGCGACGGAAGCCCTTTCGGAATTCATCGCCGCCTCTTCCGCCGCTTTGGACAGCTCCGCCGAGGACCGGGCGATTTCGTGGACCCCTTTGGCCGACTCCTGAACGCTGTTCGAGACCTTTTTGGCGTCCTCGGCCATGGCCCCGATGTCGTTCGTCATCTTCGTCAGGTCGCCCGCGGCTTCCGTCGCCGACGTGGAGATCTGCGTGGTGGCCGCGGTCTGCTCCGTGACCGCCGAAGCGATGGTATTGGAAATCTCCGTGATATCGTGAATGACATCGTTGATTCCCGAAACGGCCCCGACGGCGGACGCCATATTCGCCTGCATCGTCTCGATTTGCTGCCGTATCTCGTCCGTCGCTTCCGCGGTCTGCTTCGCCAGCTCTTTCACCTCGTTGGCGACGACCGCGAACCCTTTGCCCGCGTCGCCGGCGCTGGCCGCTTCGATGGCGGCATTCAGCGCCAGAATGTTCGTCTGGCTCGCAATTTCGTTAATCAGGTTCACGACCTTGCCGATCTGCTTGCTGGAGGCGTTCAGCTTTTCGATAATATCATTCGTGTCTTTGGCCTTGATTCCCGCGTCGTTGGCGATGTGCAGGGATTTTTCGCAGCTCTTTCCGACTTCGTTCAAAGAAAGGCTGATTTCACGGATGGCGTCTACGGTGCTGGTGATTCCCGTTGAAACATTCTGCGACGCGGTCGAAATATCCCCGATATTCTCAGAAATATCGGCGACCAGCTTTGTCACCTCATTGACCCCGGTCGACGTCTCTTCCGACGCGGCCGCAAGGCTGCGGACGGTTCCGCTCATCTCTTCGACCGCCGCGGCAATCATCCCGACGTTGGAGGCCGACGAAGACAAGGTCGCCGAGGACTGCGTCATTCCCGCAGAAATCTCGTCGATTGCCGAGCTGGCGGCGTTGGTGCGGCTGCTGGCCTGCTCTGAGCTTGCGGCCAACTCCGACGAGATGCTGATCATCCCGCTGATTTTCACGTCAAGGTCGGCGACGACGCTTTTGATCTGCGACACGGACCCGCCGAAGGAGGAAACCACGGTGGAAAGCAGCCCGCTGATTTCTCCGAAATCGCCGCTCATTTCCGGGACGGATTCCGCCGTCAGCTTCCCGGAGGCGGCGTCTTCCAGGGCACCGGCCACCGCTTTCAGCGGTTCCGAAACGCCGTCGAGAGACCGGTTGACGTTTTCAAGGATCGTCCGGTAGCACCCGCCGTACGGCTGCAGATCCGCCCGGGCGGAAAGGTTGCCCCCGGCAGCCGCACGGGACAGCGCGTCCGTTTCTTCCGACATTTTTCCGAGTCTGCCGCCTATGGTCTCCACCGCCCGGTTGATACGCGCGAACATGCCGCAGATTTCGTCCGAATCCACGCCGAACGGCTCGGGGTCCAGTTCAAGGTTCAGATCGCCTTCCGCCAGCTTTTCCAGGTTGTCCATCAGCTTTTCTGTCAGGTCTCTCAGGGATTGTTCGTCCAGCTTTCTTTTTGTTGATTTCAATAGCGACATAGTTTTTTCCCCTTTTAATGTTCGCTGTCGGTATGGAAAATTTTTTCCGGATCCAGCAACAGCAGAAGTTCTTTTTCCAGTTTTGCCACGTTTTTGACGTATGTAAGCTCCGGACCGGAAGCGTTGGCCGGAGGCGGTTCAAGAGAAGCTTCTTCCACGCCCAGGACGTCGCCCGTCTGATCGATAAAGAACCCGTTGTTGTCCTGGTTCTCGCCTGCCGATTTGAGGACGATGCACGTGGAGCCCTGCCGGACGGCGCAGTCCGGGTTGCGGAAGAGATAAGAAAGGTTGTAGAGGACCACGATGTGCCCGCGCATATTGAATAGCCCCACAATGTCCGCCGGCGCGTCCGGCACGACCGTATATTCCACATTCCGGTTGATCTCGCGCACGGCCTCGATTTCTATGCCGAACAGAGTGTCCCTGATTCGGAAGGTCAGAAGCGTCAGCAAGCGATGTCACCGCCCTTCTTTCGATTCAGGATCGACTGCATGGTGCTCAGCAGATGCTCGCGGTCGAGCTTGCATTCGTAACAGTCGAACCCGCTGTTCAGGCCGGCCTCCTCATTCTTTTCTCCCGTCAGGGACGTCAGCGCGACGACCGGCATCTCCGCCAGAGAGGCGTCGTCCCGGATTCTTCGGACCAGCTCCAGACCGTTCATGACCGGCATGTTGATATCGCTGACGACGGCGTCGAATCTTCCGCACTCAAGGCATTCCAGCGCCGCCTTGCCGTTCGGGGCGACCGTGACCCCGTACCCCGCCTCTTCAAAATATTCCCGTATGACCTTCTGAAAAAAAGGCGTGTCTTCCACAAGAAGCAGGTGACAGGAACCGCCCGCGCGCTTCCCCTGTGAAGAGTAGTGAGAGGGGTCCGCAAGCTCGAACAGCTCGTACAGCTGAAGCAGAAGCACGATTTTCCCGTTATGCAGCATGGATCCCAGCAGGCCTTTCGACTTTAAATCTCCGGAATTGAGCCGGACGACGGTCTTGACATTATCCACAATCCGCCTCGCCAGAATCCCCATCGGGTGGGAAACCAGCTTCGGAATGATGACATACATCTTGTCGGCGGGCATCTCACCCCGGTTGACCGGAAGAAAATCCTCAGGCCGTATGATTCTCAGGGTGTCGCCGCGGTACTGGAAAAATTCCCGGCTGCCGACTTTGTCGATCTGCTGCTGCAAAATCGCTTCCACGCGGGCGACAAGCGACATGTCCAGCGCGAAGGTCTCGTTGCCGGAGCATTGGAACAGCAGAAGATCCTGCTGCGCCATTCCGCTTTCGGCAGAAGCTCCGGCGGCCGCGGACTCTTCCTCCGTAAATTTCGCGATGTTCTTCATTTTCACGGCCTTTATGATTCCTTCCGGGTCGAGAATCATGGCGGTCTTCCCGTCCCCTAAAATGGTGACGCCGGAATAGCAGGCACAGCATTTCAGCGCCTGGGGCAGAGGCTTGACAAGCGTCTCTTCGCTTTCCAGGATGGAGCGGACGGCGATTCCAAAACGCGCGGCGCCCACCTTAATGACGACGATAATGGTCTCTTCCGATTCGGCCGCGGTGTTTCCTCCCGTTTTCAGCGCTTTCGAAAGAGAGATGACCGGAAGAAGCTTTCCTCTGAGCCGAAGGACGTCCGTTCCGTTGATCCGTTCGATTTTGTTGGAATCCGTTTTGATCCTTACAATCTCTTTCATGTTGACCTGGGGAAAGGCGAAGGTCTGGCCCGCCGTCTCGACAATTAAAGACTGGATGATGGCAAGCGTCAGCGGAAGGACCAGACGGAACGTGGTCCCCTTGCCGGCCGAGGAATAGATTTCGATGGATCCACCAAGCTTTTCGACGTTCGTTCTGACTACGTCCATGCCTACGCCGCGCCCGGAAAGATCCGTGACCTCTTCCGCCGTTGAAAAGCCCGGCCTGAAAATCAGCTTGAAAACGTCCTGTTCGCTCATGGCCTCGATTTCCGGCCGGGTCGCAAGGCTGTTTTCAATTGCCTTGCGCTTGATTTTTTCAACGTCCAGCCCGCCGCCGTCGTCCGACACGTCGATGTTGACAAAGCCGCCCTCGTGGTACGCCTTCAGCAGGATGTTCCCTATCCTGCTTTTTCCAGCGGCCTCGCGTTCCTCCGGGCTTTCCAGGCCGTGGTCCGCCGCGTTCCTGACCAGGTGAGCCATCGGGTCGCCCAGGGCCTCGATCATCGACTTGTCGAGTTCCACGTCGGAGCCTTCTATGGTCAGCTCGATCTCTTTGTGGAGCGTTCTGGAAAGGTCGCGGATCATTCTGGGGAATTTGCTGAATACGTTGGCGACCGGCTGCATGCGGGTCTGCATGACTTTTTCCTGCATGCCGCTGGTCAGCCGGTCGACATTCTGCAGGATCGGCGCCAGTCCTGGAATGGTTTTCTTGTAATTTTCGAGCGTGCGCAGAAGCTGATTTCTGCCGAGAACCATCTCGCTGGCCATATTGAGCAGATCGTTCAGGATCTGGACATTGACCCTCACGCTGTCCTCCATCCGGACGGGCGCGGCCTGCTGCCCGCTTCGTGCCGGCTCCGTTTTCCCTTTTGCCGCCGGCGTCATTGTTCCGACGGAAGATGCCCCGGCCGGCCCGGAAAGCTTTTCCGGCGCGTTCCGCGCTTCCGGATTCCCCGCCCCGGCCGGATCGGCACGCTGCTGCTCCGAATCCGGCCGCCCGGAACCGCCCAGCAGGCCCTCCAGACTGCGCAGGCAGGAATCTGTAGGCATAGTTTCGCTTTCCGCCACATGTTCAATCAGATTCCTCAGGCAGTCGTTGGAGGTCAGCAGCACGTCCGCCGCCTCGTCGGTAAGATGGAAATGCCCGTCCCTCATTTCGCCGAAAACATTTTCCATGGCATGGGACAGGCCGACGATGTTCTGCAGGCCGAAAAATCCCGCCGTGCCCTTAATGCTGTGGACCGCCCGGAAAACCTCGTTGATCGGCTCCGGGCTTTTCTGGATCTCATCCATCCGGAGCAGGATGGATTCTATCGTTTCGAGATGGCCCTTCGCCTCGTCGACGAATTCCTGAATGTACTCCTGATTTTGAAGCAATGGTTCCGCCTTCCTTACTTTGAAAACTCGGACAGTTGTTCGTCAAATGTTACGATTCTGAAAAGATGCGGGAGGGCAGTCAGATCCCCGGCGGGCGCGTCATTCTTTCTTACGGAGCGCCGCGAAATCAGCCTTCCAGCGCAATGCTGACCTCCACCGGCCCGCACGTCGTCTGAAAGCGCAGCTTTTCCGACTGAAAGGACTGCATCACGCAGCAGACGCCGGTCCCGGAAACGAGAGTGGGCAGCGTGATTTCCGACAGTTCCTCCGGTGCGGAGGAAACAAGATTCCCGGATATCATATTGACCAGTTCCGCCACCGCGCTTCTTCCCATTTCATCCAGCGCACAGCTGCCCGTGCCCATCATGGTGCCCGCAATCCGGCAGGCCGTCTCATTTTTGAGGGAAAACGCCGCGTTATATTTTTTGCTGCCGATGATTCCAATCAGGATAACGACATCGTTCTCGATATGGAAGCTGCCGCAGGATTCGGCCGGTTCCTGAAATTCCGCCCCGATGCCGAGCATCCCGATGGTCGAACAGACCGATTGTGCCAAAAGATGAAAATCAAGCATATCGTCAGGCCCTTTCGAATGCGACGTTGATTTTCAGGCGGCTGCGCCCGCCCTCGAAATTCATCGTATAAGACTCCGCATTCTGCAGTCCGACCGTCATTCCGGCCCCCGCAAAGACGACCGGAGGCGTCAGCCGCAGGCCGTAGCCGAACTGATTGTTGACCGCGGTCACCGCGTCCCCCGCAATAATATTGCCGATTTCGGAAAGCGCCGCAATGACCGCCTGGTCCTTCAGGGCGGCGAGGGGTTCCCCCGTGACCCTGCTCGCCAGTTCCACAGCGATTTTATTTTCCATATCCATCAGGAAACGGCCTTTTCTCTTACCGGAAAAGTTCACCACGACCATCGCCCCAAGCGAATTGAAATCGCCGGCGTTTTCATAAAACGCACCGGAGCGGGCAAATGGGATCTCGCTCATGGAACTCAGCGTGTCCTGTATGCTGGACGCGAACGGAGCATATAATTCTTCCTTGTCCATATCAAGCACTTCCCACAATACTTCTTAATTTATCTCTATCATAGGCTTTTTGCTATCCCCTGATAACCTCAAAAAAGTTGCTTTTTCCGCTAAATATGCCATTCGTTTTGAAAATAATGGTAATTTTATAGTATAATCTCTACCAGAAAGGGGCTACGTCTGATGTACAGGGTTTTACTGGTCGACGACGACCGATTTGCCCGGTTTGACCTCAAGAGGTTCAGACAGTGGGAACAATATGGATTTTACATCGCCGGAGAGGCGGAAGACGGATATGCGGCGCTGAAAAAGATTCAGGAGGAAACGTTCGATCTCGCCTTTGTGGATATCAAAATGCCGCGGATCGACGGGCTTGGCTTTTTGTCCGCGCTGAAAGAAAAGAAAGAAAAGCTCTGCGTGATCATTGTGAGCGGCTATTCCGATTTTGAGTATGCAAGAAAGGGATTTAAGCTCGGGGCCTTCGATTACCTGATTAAGCCCGTGGAGCGCAGGAGCCTTTGCAGCCTTCTCGACGCCTCGAAAAGACACCTTGACGATATGAACGCGCAGAAAGCCGACCTGAAGCTGCCTTATACGGTGGAAGACGAAAACAGGCTGGTCGAAGCCCTTGACAGCGACCCGGACGATTTGGCGCCGGCCCTGGAAGAACTGGTCGGGCATATGACGCGCTTCTGCGGAAACGATTCTTTCCGGCTTGCGGCCCTGCTCAGCGCAAGCCGGAAAAATGCAATTGAGAAGCTGATGGAAAAGAAACCGTACCTTTCCCAGATCTGCCGAATCGAGCCGTTTCCGGAGGCATTTTACGAGCAGGACGACACCGGCCGCGCGATTTTCTGGTTTAAAAACGATTTGACCGGTCTGGCAAAAAAAATCAGCAGATTAAATCTGAATAACCGCGATTCGGTGATCCGGCTGTTCTGCGAATATGTTCTGACGCATCTGTGCGAAGGGGTTTCCCTGAAATCCGCGGCAAGGGGAATCGATTACAACAGCAAATATATCAGCAAGGTCTTCAAGGAAAAGGTCGGGGAAAACTGCATCGCCTATCTGACCCGTTTGAAAATGCAGCAGGCCGTGACTCTGATCCTGTCCGGAAAGTACCGGACGTATGAGATCAGCAATATGCTCGGATACAAAAGCTCCGATTATTTCTGCAGACTTTTTAAAAAGCATTACGGTATGACCCCGTCGGAATACAAGGAATATAAAACGGCTTCGAAAGGGTAAACACCGAACGCCTCTGTGGAATCTTCTGCCTTATTCCTCTGTGACGGGGCAGATTTTTCAAATACAGCCGAAAATTTCAGGTGAGTCAATGGGGGATGCTCTACGAAAGCCCGAAATCCTGATTGTCGATGACGATGTCCTGATTCTACAGCTCACTTCAACGATTCTGAAAAAAAGAGGCTACGAGGTCAGGACCCTGAGCAACGCTTTGCGGCTTTTTGATATTTTGGAGGAATCAAGACCCGACCTGATTTTATTGGACATCCTGATGCCGGTAAAATCCGGCTACGACCTGTGCGGCGGGCTGAAGCAGGACAAGCGCTTTGAAAAAATACCCGTCATCTTTATGACCTCGCTGAACGACTCCGAAAGCATCCTCAAATGCTTTCGTGTCGGCGCCGCGGATTACCTTGCAAAGCCCGTAAACACCCAGGAGCTTTTCGCGCGGATCGAGATTCATCTGGACCGGAAAATCAGCGCGGAAAAGCTGCGAAAAACACAGGATGAACTCTTCAGCCTGAACCAGATGATCTCGCACGACCTGAAAACCCCGATCCTGATGGTGAAGAAGCTGGCGGATTATCTCGAAGAGTACAAAGAGAGAATTCAGGACCCCGATTTTGAAGAAATCATCCTCGGGATTCGCCGAAAAACAGAAGAAATCGCCTATGTGATGGAAAAGTATTCCGAGCTGTCCAAGCTTTCCTGCGTCAAGCTTCGCTTGGAACCAGTCGACTGTAATGAACTTTTCCAGGAAATATTCGACGAAAGCAGAGGCAGCGAGGCGGCGGTCATACAGATGGACCATCTGCCTGTGATAAACGGCGACAGGCTTCTGCTGAAACGCGCGTTTGCGAACGCCGTCGGAAACGCGCTGAAATTTTCGCGCAACAGCCGGCCCGCGGTCATTCAGGTCGGCTTCCGCAGGCTTGACGGCGCTTCCCTGCTCTGGATCAAAGACAACGGCGTGGGGTTCACGATGAAATATGCGGCCAATCCGTTTGAAATGTTCACAAGGCTCCATTCGCAGGCTGACTTTGAGGGGACCGGCACCGGGCTGACGATTGTAAAAAAGATTATGGACCTTCACGGCGGAACGGTCTGGATGGAGGCCGAGAAAAACAAGGGCGCGACGATTTTTTTCGAGTTTACCGATGAAGCCGCACCGTAAGACGGATAGGAAAACGGCAGGACAGCTTTTTACAGCTTTCCTGCCGTTTTCCTACCTGAAGCTCCCGCGCTCTTGTTTCCCGGACATGCCGGGCCGGCCGAAGGCGGCAGCCCGGCATCATTCGCGCAGCATCGCCAGAAACTCCTCTTCGCTGAGAATCGCGGCCCCCAGCGACTTCGCTTTTTCCAGCTTTGAGCCGGCCGCCGAGCCGGCCACCAGATACTGCAGTTTTTTCGATACGCCGACCACGGACCCGCCGTTCTGCTCGATCAGCGCCTCCGCTTCCTTCCGGCCCATCAGTTCCAGCGTGCCGGTGATACAGAAGGTTCTTCCCGCCAGCCTGCCCTCGTCGGCCGCGCCCTGCTTCGCCTTCATATTCACGCCGGCCTCGGCCAGCTCCCGGAGAATAGCCATTTTCTCTTCGTCGCTAAAAAAATTCACGATGCTCTGCGCCGTTGTCGGGCCGATATCCTGCACTGCGGTCAGGCTGTCGTAAGAAGCTTCCGCAAGCGCCCCAATGCTTTCGAAACGCTTCATAATCTCTTTGGCGGTCGATTTCCCCACGTTGTTGATGCCCAGCGCCGTCAGAAGCTTTACGGCGTCGTTTTTCTTGCTTTCTTCAATCGCCGCGAGGATTTTATCCGTGTTTTTTTCCTTCCCCATAATCCCCTTTTCAATCAGCTCGTCACGGAAGTCTTTCAGCTTGTAAATATCGGCGTAGCTGTGAATATACCCCAGCTCGACCAGCTGGTCGACGTAAGTCTCGCCGAGCGCCTTGATATCCATTGCGTCGCGGCTTACAAAATAGGCGATGGTGCGCTTCAGCTGCGACGGGCACAGCGGGTTGACGCACTTGATGTCGGCTGTGTCTTCTTCCCGAATCACCGGGCGGCCGCAGACGGGGCATGTGTCCGGAATCTGATAAACACAGGGCGGATCCGTGATGACGTCCTTGAGCTTCGGGATGATCTCCCCCGACTTATATAACAGATAATGCCCGCCGACGCCGATCCGCTTTTCATTGATATAGTCCTGGTTGTGGAGCGTTACCCTCTGTACCGTCGTCCCGCACAGCCTGACGGGCGCCACGACGGCCGTCGGGGTGATTTTTCCCGTTCTTCCCACCGAAAGTTCGATTTTGAGGATTTCGGTCTCTTTTTCTTCGGGAGGGTATTTATAGGCGATATGCCCCGGCGAATATTTGCTGCCGGCTGGGAAATCCCTGCGGTATGGGATCTGGTCGATTTTGACGACCGCGCCGTCGATATCGTAGTCCAGCTTCCCCCGCAATTCGCCGATGCGGTCGATTTCGGCCAGAACCTCATCGTCCGTCACGCACAGCTTATGCGGCACGACGGGAACGCCTTTGGAATCCAGATAATCCAGGCTTTCCGTATGCGACCGCATCAGTTCGGGGGCGCCGTCCTGAACATTGAAGACGAACATGCGCAGGCCGCGCTCTTTCGTGATTTCGGGGTCAAGCTGCCTTAAAGTCCCTGCGGCCAGGTTTCTCGGGTTGGCGGCCGGTTTTTTGCCCAGTTCCTCCTGCCTGTCGTTAAAGCGGTCAAAATCGGCATGGGACATATACACTTCGCCGCGGACTTCAAGATAGTCGTAGGGGATTTCCAGCTCCTGGACAATGTCCGGAATCACATGGCTGTTCAACGTCACGTCTTCCCCCTGATAGCCTGTCCCCCTTGTCTCGGCAAGCTGCAGCCTGCCGTTCCGGTAGCGCAAGCTCATGGAAAGCCCATCTATTTTGTGCTCCACAGAAAACTTCGCGTCCGGGTGAACGGCGCGCACGCCGTCCATCCAGGCGACGACGTCCTCTTTCCGGAACACGTCCTGTATGGAGAGCATCGGCACATGGTGCTCTACGGTGACGCCCGCTTCCCGTTTGGTCTTCCCGCCCACCTTCTGCGTCGGGGAATCGGGCGTCACCCAGTCGGGGTGTTCCGCCTCAAGCTTTTTCAGCTCCTCGTTAAGCCGGTCGAACTCAAAATCCGAAATCTCCGACGCGTTTTCTTCATGGTACTGCCTGTTATATTCCGTGACCAAACGAACGAGTTCGCGGTATCTTTCTTTTTCTTCCATTGCTGGTCCCCCATTGAAATTTGATCCATGACAAGCTGAAAAATCCGCCGTAAACCGACGCAGGGCACGCAGGCGCCGTCGGAACCTGCCGCCCGGACCGGGAACTGCGGCGGCGTGTTTATTTGAGATTGGCCACCACTTCCGGCACCGAACCGACAATGACGGTTTCCGCCACGAGCATGCTGGTGTCCACGTCGGTCGTGCTTGCGAACCCGGGCAGGAAGGAATACACGCTCGCGTGGATATTGATATAGATCTGGTGCCTGGTCTGGTTAATGCCGGCCGACTCGAAAGTGCTCTTGAAATCCGCCGTGATGTTCCCGGAAAGCGTCATGTGAAAGCGGACGTTCGGGCCCCACCCGTGAAACAGCGTACCGCCCAGAATGGTGCCCAGAGGAATGCCCAGCGAAGAGTTGTCTTCCTTGTTGATGCCCGTCTGTATGTCGCTGACAATGTTCGCTTTGAGGCGGTTCATCTTGACCATATCGGCTGTAATGGACTGCACCTTGCCGTCGGAATCGCGGGCAACGGTAACCAGGTCGCCATATGTAACGGCATTGTTCTCTGTCTCCTGAAGGACAGCCGTGTTGAACATGTTGACGGATCTTATTTTTGCCTCATTTTCCGTTGCAGATACAACAACGGGACGAATCAGGTGATTCAGCAGCAGCAGCACCCCCACAAACAGCAGCAGCAAAAGCAGAGGCTTTGCCTGGACGCGGGTTCTGCGCGAACGTCTTCTCATCTCCGCACCTCCTGACAAGGTTACTGCTATAATACTCTGTAAGGAATTATAGTGTGCGGATTTTTCTATATGGTCATCAATAAAAACATGACAAAAGGCACAGCGGAATCAGCAGATTCCCTGTGCCCTGAAAAGCCGTCGATTATTCGTTTGCAGTGTCTTCCGGTTTCTCCTCGGCCTGTTCTTCCAGCAGGGCACGAATGGAAAGGCTGACACGGTGCCGGTCAAAATCGATATCCGTGATTTTCACCTTTACGACGTCGCCGATTTTAAGGACATCCTGCGGCTTGTCGATTCTGTGATCCGCAATTTGGGAAATATGGATCAGACCGTCGATGCCGGGGATTACCTGCGCAAACGCGCCGAATGTCGTCAGACCGACGACCTTGACCTCGGCAACGCTGCCGACCGGGTACTGATTTTTAAGAATCACCCACGGGTTGTCTTCCGGCTTCTTGTAGCCGAGAGAAATCTTTCCCTTTTCGTGATCCAAGCCCTTGATATAGACGTGTACGGTGTCGCCCACATTCACGACTTCGGACGGGTGCTTAATCCTCGTCCACGAAAGCTCGGAAATATGAATCATGCCGTCGATGCCGCCCAGATCGACAAACGCGCCGTAAGAGGTCAGCGACTTGACGACGCCGTCGTATTCCTTGCCTTCTTCGGCGGTCTCCCAGAATTTTTCTTCCAGCGCCTTCTTCTCGTCCTTCAGCACGGAGCGGATGGAGCCGACGGCGCGCTTGCGGCTGCGGTTGACCTCGATGATGCGGAACTTCACCTGTTTTTTCAGCAGCGCGTCGAGCGGGTCGCTGCGGGAAGCCGTTGCCTGCGAAGCGGGGATAAACACGCGGACACCCTCGGTGACGGCAATCAGGCCGCCTTTAATCACTTCGGAAACCACGCCGTCAAGGACCGACTGGTCGTCCGCCGCAGCCACGACCTTTTCCCATCCCTTGGCAGCGTCGAGGCGTTTTTTGGAAAGCATGATGGTGCCTTCCTGGTCGTTCGTGCGCATGATAAGGAGGTCCATCTCGTCACCGACTTTTACAACATCCTCAGGTTTTACGCTGGGATCTGCGGAAAGTTCGGACGCCGGAACGTAACCGGCCTGTTTTCTTCCGACATCGACCAGAACCTCGCTCGGAGTAACACCAACAACGACACCGTGAACCTTTTCGTCTGTATTTAAAGTCTTTAGGGATTCTTCGAGCATCTGCGCGAAGCTCCCGTCGGCTGTGTTCTCCTTTGGCTTTTGTACCGCGGTTTCGGCCGTATTCACAGCCGTGTCCTGGGCTGCGTCTTTTGCCGAACTCTCGTTGATTTCTGACATGGTGACTAGAACCTCCTTTATAATGCATGCCGGAGTGGAAGCGCCGGCAGTAATGCCGATATGACCCGCCCCCTTAAAAGAGCGAAGCGGAAGCTCGTCCGCTGATTCCACAAGATATGTAGTGCAGTACTGGCTGCAAAGTTCGTATAATTTTGCGGTATTGGAGCTTTCTCTTCCGCCGATTACGATCATTGCATCGCAGCGGCGCGCCAAATTCACAGCTTCCGACTGCCGTATTGCAGTTGCATTACATATTGTATCAAAAATAGTCGCGTTTGTATATACCTTTTTCAGGATTTCCAAACAAAATTCCCATTCGGACACACGAAAAGTCGTCTGCGCGACAACGCTTACGGGCGCTATTTTGAGAAGGGGATTCTCGCGCGTCAGGCGCTCCAGCTCCCCGGCGTCCTTAAAAACGAAATGCCGCCCCATGCAGTAACCGCAGATTCCCCTGACCTCCGGATGCGCGGCGTCGCCCGCTATCAGGACGGTCCTGCCGAGGCTCGATTCGCGCCAGGCGATGCCGTGGATTTTTGCAACGAACGGGCATGTCGCATCACAGCAGTCGAACCCGCTCGCAGCGATCTCGTCGAGGGCAGATTTCTCCACCCCGTGCGAACGGACGACGACGGTCGCGCCGGCAGGCGCCTCGCTCACGGAATGAATGACGGAAACGCCCCGTCTTTCAAAATCCTGAAGCGTCTGAGGGTTGTGGATGATGGGGCCGAGGGTGCAGACCTTTTTTCCCTGCCGAAGCAGATCGTTTACCATGCGGACGGCGCGGTTGACGCCGAAGCAGAAGCCCGCCGAACGGGCGACGGTGATGTTCAATATTTTTCCTCCAGCATCGCGTTGATTCGCTCCGCAACAAGCGACGCGCAGGCGCGGATCTCTTTTCTCACCCCGGCCGGGGCGCCGGAGTCCGCGCAGCGTATGACGGAGCCGTACCGGACCGTGACCCGTTTGAACAGAGAAGGCCTTCCGTCGCAGTAAATGGAAACGGGCAGGACCGGGGTTCCCGTCCGGACGGCCAGCAGGGCCGCGCCCGCTTTCATGCGGGACATCGAATTTTCCGCGACGCAGCCCCCCTGCGGGAAAATGCCGACAACGCCGCCGCGCTCCAGAATCTGCTCGGCCGTCCGGACGGAGGCGACGTCCCCGGTGTTGCGGCGCACGGGGAACGCTCCCAGCAGGCGAAGAAATCCCCCAGCCGGCGCGCCGTGATCCGTGAAAAGCTCTTCTTTCGCCATGTAATTGATCTGCCGGGGAAAAGGCAGCGCCAGCAGAATCGGGTCAAAGACCGATTTATGGTTGCAGCACACGATGAGCCTGCCTCTTCCGGGAATATTCCGCAGCCCATGGTACCTGACCCAGAACACGAGGCGGCACGGCAGATAAAATACAATTTTCAGCAAAAGCTGTAGAAAGCTGAATTTCATGTTGTCAGTCATTTCGAAGGGAATTCTTTGAGGCTCTCTTCGCGAAGTTCGGCGATTTTCCCCATCACCATCCTGCTCGCGTTGCGAAGCTCAGAGGGCGTGCCGTTTTGGATTCCAAGGTCTTCCGGGGGAATCAGCCTGCCGTAAGAAACAATGCTTGTTCGGAACACCCCGGGCAGCCCGCCGCCCTTCGCTGTAATGCAGCACGGCAGAATGGGAACTCCGTTTCTGTAAGCAAGCAGGACAGCGCCCGGCTTCGGGCGCTGAAGGCTGCCGTCACGCGAACGGGTCCCTTCGAGGAAGATCCCCAGAACGTTGCCGTCCTGCAGAAGCTGCTGGGCGGTCGTAATCGCCTGCTTGTCGCTCCTGCCGCGCGCGACCGGAAACGCGCCCAGGCCGCTGATGACGGCCCTGACAAGCGGGTTATGGAATAGTTCTTCCTTGGCCATGAAAAAAATCTGCCGGCGCTGGCTGTAGGCCAGGCGCAGCGGATCCGTCATGCTCGCATGGTTGCAGCAGAGGACCACCCCGCCCTGCTTCGGCAGATTCTCCGCATGATGGACCCGGCTGGGCATGAGCAGCTGAAAAAGCCAGGGAAGCAGGGCCCGCGCGGCCGTGTAAAACGGGGTCCGTTTCATAGTTTCACCACTTCCCGCCCGGTTATTTGCTGCTTCAGCTGCCTTTTGATAATCGACGTCAGCTGCGCCACCGACTTCTCCAATGTATTCCCGGTCGTGTCGACCAGGACCGCGCCCCGCGCCGGAACAAGCGGCGCTTCGGAGCGGTGCGTGTCCTGGTAATCGCGCTGTTTCAGGTCCTTAAGGACCTCTTCGTAAACGGCCGGCTTCCCCGCGTTCAGCATCTCTTCATATCTCCGGCGGGCCCGGTCCTCCGGCGAAGCGGTCAGAAAAATCTTCACCTGCGCGTCGGGCAGAATGACCGTGCCGATGTCCCTTCCGTCCATTACGACGTCGTTCTGCCGCGCGATTTCACGCTGGAGCGAAAGCAGGAACTTCCGGACGGCGGGAAAGGCGGAAACCGCGGAAGCCGCCATCGAGACCTCCGGGGAACGGATGGCGTCCGTCACGTCGTCCCCGCACAAAAACACCCTTTGTTCCCCGTTCCGGTAGCGGATGGAAACCTGAGCCGTGTCAAGCGCGCCGCAAACCTGTTTCTCATCGGACGGCGCAATGCCCGCCCGCAGGACAAACAGGCCCACGGCGCGGTACAGGGCGCCGGTGTCGACATAAACGAACCCAAGCTCTTTCGCGGCGCGGCGCGCAATGGTGCTTTTGCCGGCTCCGGCCGGCCCGTCAATTGCAATCGCAATCATTCGGCGTTTCCTCCGATTTTTTTCATTGATCTCCCGGCAAGGCTGCCGGTGCAGAATGCGATTTGAAGGTTGAATCCGCCCGTGTAGCCGTCGACGTCTATGACCTCGCCTGCAAAGTACAGCCCGCTTACCAGCCGGGACTCCATGCTTTTCGGATCGATCTCTTTGGTCGAAACGCCGCCCGAAGTGACAATCGCCTCTTCGACGGGGCGGAAGGCGGCGACCTCGACGTCGAAGGATTTCAGCAGCGACGCGAAGCCGTGCCGCATTTCCCGGGTGACGGCATTACATTTTGTGTCGGGCGGAATGCCCGACCGGCGGATCATCACGGGAATCATCTTTCTCGGCAAAAGGCCGGAAAGCGAGTTCGCAAAGTCCCTGTTCCGGTTCTCCGCAAATTCCCTTACCAACCTTGCGTCCAGCTTCTCCGGGCCGAGCGCCGGCTTCAGATCGATGGAAACGCGGTACTTCCCCGGTTTCATCTCCCGCATATGGCTGCTGGCACTCAGGATGACCGGACCGGACAGGCCGAAGTGCGTGAACAAAAGCTCCCCGAAATCCCGGTAAACCGTTCCGCCTGCCCCGGTGTCCGTCACGGTGACGGCGATGTTCCGAAGCGACAGGCCCATCATGTCGCGGCAGTCTTCCCCCGACGCCACGAGCGGAATCAGCGACGGCAGCAGCGGAACGACGGTGTGCCCCGCCTGCTTTGCAAGCCGATATCCGTCGCCGGTCGAACCGGTCGCGGGGTACGACGCGCCGCCGCAACAGACGGCGACGTTTTCGGCAGAGATTTCTGTGCCGCCCTCCAAACGGACACCGCGGACCCTTCCCCCGGAGAGCAGAAGCTTTTCCGCTCTTCCCGTTACGACGGCGGCGCCGGATTTCCGGACAAATTCTGCCAGGGCTTCGGCGACGTCCGCCGCCCGGTCAGAAACCGGAAAAACGCGGTTCCCCCTCTCCGTTTTCAGCGCAAGCCCGAGCCCTTCAAAAAAGCGGACGGTGTCCTCCGGCGAGAACTGCGACGCCGCTCCAAATAAAAAGCGTCCGTTGGTAGGGACGTTTTCAATCATGGTCCTCACATCGCAGCGGTTGGTGACGTTACACCTTCCCTTTCCCGTGATGCGTATTTTTCTGCCCAGGGTCCGGTTGCGCTCCAGCAGGCAGACCCGCAGGCCCCTCTGCGCAGCGGTGCCGGCCGCCATCATGCCCGCGGCGCCCCCGCCGATTACAAGGGCATCATATTTCAATGGGAGAATCATCTACCTTTTCATATACGCCGTATTCGTCCCAGATATGTTCAAGCGTCTGGAATGTCTGCTTGACTTCGCCCGATTTCTTGAGGGTCACCATCACAATCAGCGCATTAATCAGGCTGAGGGGCGCGCAGAGCGAATCGACAATCGACGCGATGTCGCTTCTGGCCAGAAGAAGATAGTCGGCTTTTTCCGCGACGGGCGACATGGAGGTGTCCGTAATCGCTATGACCTTCGATCCCCTGTTTTGGGCAAACCCCATGGCCTTGGCAATTTTCCGCGAATACCGGGGAAAGCTGATGCCGATGACCGTGTCCTGCTTGTCGACGTGGATCATCTGCTCAAAGATCTCGCCCTCGCTGGTAGACTGCACGAGCAGCACGTTCTCGAAGAGCATGTTGAAATAATAGGAAAGAAAGGTCCCCAGCGCAAGCGCGCTGCGAGCCGCAAGGATATAAATCTTGCGGGAAGAAACGATTGCGTCGACGGCCCGGTAAAAGTTTTCGTGCGAGGTTTCTTCCATCGTCCGGCGGATGACGTCGATATCCTGATTAAAGACGAAATCCAGAACGTCGGAGCCGCCGATTCGGCCGGATGTCACATCCATGCGCTGAACGGAAGTCAGCTTGTTTCGGATCATCTCCTGCATGGCCTGCTGCAGCTGCGGGTAACCGCTGTAGCCGATCTCCGTCGCAAAGCGGACGACGGTGGATTCGCTGACGCCGACCGTAGCCCCCAGCTTTGAGGCGGTCATGAACGCCACTTTGTCGTAATGCTCTTCAATGTAACTCGCAATTCTTTTTTGGCCTTTAGAGAAATCGCCCATTTTATTCTGGATTCTCGCTGCCAATAGATTGTCCATTCCCCATACTGCCATTCTCCGCGCGCAAATAAAGGTTTTCCCCCCGGTTCCGCGCGGGGAACCGGTTTTTTACAACAAAGTAATTTTAATGCCTGAACGGCCAAAAATCAAGTGGAAGAATCCCCGCCGCCCGAATTCTAGCGGAAATGGAACCATTTTCTGATAAAAAGCCGCAGCTTGCGGCAATACTGGACGGCAAGAAGCGAAAGAGCGTAATCGTAAAGCAAAAAAGCAAAGTTGCCCAAAATCAGGAACAGCCACGGCACGCTGACGCCGAAGACCGTGAAGCTGTCGCGCGGAACGCCGAGAAGCCAGATTGCAATAAAATATTCGGCGCAGGCCGCTGCATTGAAAAACAGGAGCTTCAAGACGACGGCGTACCGGCGGCGGAATTTTTTCTCGCAGATGGCTTTCAGAATCGGGTAACAGCCGAAAAGCATGAAAAAAAGCAGAGCGGCTTCCTTGTCCGCCGCAACCAGAAAAGAAAGCAGCGTAACAGCGGAATAAACCGCCCAAGCCCACCCGGTGCCGGATTCGATCACGACGAACATCATCGGAACCCCGGCAAGCGCCGGAATCGCATAGGAGCCGGCCGGAACAAGGCCGGTGAGAAACATCAGAACGGTGCTGACGGCCACGACCATTCCGTTGAGGGCCAGCCGGGCGCTTCGGTCAGTCATGGCGTTCGCCTCCCGCAGAAATCAGCAGCAAGGGCCAAGGCCTCCCCCGCAGCAATTGCAGCAGAGATCCGCGGCGCACAGAGAAGTACAGACATCGCAGCCCGTGCAGTTCCCGTATTGAGGGACGCTCGGGTCGTAGCCGCCGTACATCCCGTTTCTCTGGTTCGTCACCTGCCGGAACGCGGCGCGGTATTCCGGGTTCTGCGGATTCATCTGGCATGCGCGCGAAAAATCGCCGTACGCTTCGTCGAGCCAGCCCCGCTTGTACAGAACGGTCCCTTTCAGAAAATACCATTCGGCGCCGCGGCTTTCCGGGGGAACGCCGTCCAGAATCTGCTCTGCGTCGGCAACGCGCCCGGTCATAATCAGGTTGCGGACGTCCTGATATTCCGAAGACTGGGCCCCGTACGAGTAAGAACCCTCCGGTGCGGCGCCGCCGTTCCTGCGCTGTCTGCGTTCTTTCACGACCTGGTCGTAGGCCTCGTTGATCTCTTTCATTTTTTCCCCCGCAAGGTCCGCCAGGGGGCTGTTGGCATAATTGTCCGGATGGTATTTTTTCGCGAGCTCGCGGTACGCCGATTTCACTTCGTCGTCGGTCGCTTGCGGAGATACGCCGAGCACTCTGTAGGGATCAGACATTTCCGTTCTCCTTCTCGAATAGCCGCTGTCTTTGCATTTGGGGAAGCCCGAGGAAAATCACGTTCCGCACGACCGGCCCGAGCCGGTTCATATCCAGCAAATCCGCCGCTGCCCCAAGCCTCGCCAGGGTTTCGTTCAGCAGCTGATTGGCATAGGTCCGCACGGCGCCGTAATTTTCCTTAAAATTTACACGGTCCAGCCGAAATTTTCTCGCCAGCGGGTTAAACGCCCCGCTTCTGATATCTTCCTCCAAATCGTCCGCCGCATCCATCAGGTAGGTCCACCTGCCAAGATAATAGCCTACCTGACGCAGGACGCGGCCGCAGGAAGATTCCGGCTGTATGCCGGAAAACTCTTCCGACGAGAAGAATTCGGCGAGAAGCCCGGCCGTCGGCTCGGCGCACTGGTCGATTCCCGGCTGAGGCAGGCGCTCCACTTCGCTTTGGGACTTCATCGCCCCTCGGACACGCCGCCCGAGGGCCGGAAAGAGCTTCTCCGCTTTCCGTTTCGCCAGCGCCGCGGCGGGAAGGGCCAGCCGCCTCGGCAGGCTTCGCCAAAAGCCGGAGTCGGCCAGGTCGTCCCGGATTTTGTAATAAGTCAGCAAAACCGTAAAGGCCGCCGCGCCCTCAAAGATTTTCTGGCGTTCGTCGAAAAAGACGCAGCGCTTAAGCGGATTGACCACGCAGCGCCCCTTTTGGGCCGCGGGACAGGGCGGCTGTGCGGCGGCAAGAAATACCAGAGAGTAAAACGTGCAGTCATAATTCAGAAACAGCCGCGAAAGTACCCCGTAGTCCCTGCCCAGCCGCCGGCACAGGGAACAGTAAACGCCGCCGTAATCTTCATATTGGCGGACCAGCAGCTCCGCTTTCCGGATTCTGACATAGCCAAACAAGGCAACCATCCTTAAACGATTAAAAATTCCCAATAGGTCATTGTTATTTTACTATACCCGCTCTGTGCTTTTAATTAACAATTTATGAATTTTTCATACGTATCGAGCATCCGCATGCGCCCGGCCACGACCGGGTGCACCGGCAATAGGAAAAAGCCACAAATGTACATATTATTTCTGTTCAACTTGCAAAGCTCAGTTGTTTTTTGCCGGAATCCATGTTATAATTTATTCCAAATCATCAGAAGAGGAGGGCGACTGTATGAAACTGTTTGATATCGATATTCAAAAGCTGATTGAACTTCTGGACAAGGCCAAGGGGAATGTTTATCTGATTACGGATGACGGCAACAAGCTGAACCTGAAAAGCAAGCTCTGCCAGCTGTACGGAGTCCGCCAGCTGCTGGAAAAAGCCAAAAATTCAACCATTTCTGCCGAACTGAGCGTAGAGAACCCGGAAGACGAGCTGATGTTCATCAATTACATGATGCAGAAGTAACCCTCGCCGGCCGATCCCCCTTTTGCAACAGCACATCATAAAATAAAAGCAGCGGAGCGCCCGGATGGGTGTGCCGCTGCTTTATTTTCAGCTGTTTCTGTCGACCTGATGGAATGTCTTGAGGTTCCCGGTTTTTTTGCTGCGGCGGTCGAGCTCGGCTTCCACGTCTTCCGGTGTGATGCCCTGAAACGCCATCAGGACGGTCAGATGGTACAAGAGGTCCGAAATTTCCATGACCGTATCCGAGTTCTTCCCGTTTTTCGCGGCGATGATCACTTCGCTGCACTCTTCACCGCATTTTTTCAGGATTTTATCAAGGCCCTGCTCGAACAGATAGCACGTATACGAGTTTTCTATTTCCGCATTCTTCCGGCTGACTGCTGTCTGATAAAGCTCCTGTAAAACGTCACTCATTGGTCGTATCCCTCCAGATTTCGTTGAAAAAGCAGCTGTGGCGGCCCGTATGGCACGCCGCCCCCGTCTGCTTCACGGTCACCAGCAGCGTGTCGTCGTCGCAGTCGCCGCGGATTCTGACGACCTTCTGAAAATGGCCGGAGGTCGCCCCCTTGTTCCACAGCCGGCCGCGGGAACGGCTGTAAAACCACGTGTACCCCGTTTCGAGAGTCTTCTGCAGGGATTCGCGGTTCATGTAAGCCACCATCAGGACTTCGCCGGAACCGTCCTCCTGCACGACGGCGGGAAGCAGATCCGCTTTTCTGAAATACCGATCCGCCAATTCGTCCGGCCTGCCGGAAAGGCGCGCCTTTCTTCCCCGCCCGCACAGGTCCAGGGCGGCCGCAAGATCCATGGAACCCGCGTACAGGGCCTTGCCGCAGATGGCGCCGTACAGCCCGAGGCCGATTAAATCGGAAATATCCTTTAGCCCGGATATTCCCCCGCTTGCCGTGATATTGCAGGAAACGGAGCGGTTCAGGCTGCCGAGCGTCTCCAGATTCGGGCCGGTCTGCATTCCGTCGCGATCAATGTCTGTAAAGATGATATTCTTTACGCCGGCCTGCTCCATTTTTTTTGCCAGCGTGAGATAATCGACGGAAGAATCCTCCGTCCAGCCGTTCTGGGAAACGAAGCCGTCCCTTGCGTCGATCCCCACCGCAATGCCGTCCCCGAACGCTTTCACGGCCGCCTTCACGAACTCCGGGGAACGGACCGCCGCAGTCCCGAGAATCACCCGGGAAATCCCGTTCTCCAGGTAAAACGCGGCGGTCTCCATGCTGCGGATGCCGCCGCCGACCTCCAGCTTCAGGCCGGATTCGCGGCAGATCTCCAGAATCAGGGCGGCGTTTTCCGGCTTTGCGCTCTTGGCCCCGTCGAGGTCGACGACATGCAGCCACCGGGCACCGGCATCCCGGAACGAGCGCGCGGCCTCCACGGCGTCTGCGGCCACCTGGTGCGCGGTGGAATAATCCCCTTTCTGAAGGCGGACGCATTTTCCGCTTTTCAGGTCGATTGCGGGTATGACAATCATAAGCTGCCTCCGTGTCTTTTCTACAGGCTTCCCTTTGTCGAAAGGACGCCGTCGCCAGCGGATGACGCGGCGATTCTCAGCGCATGAGCGACGGCCTTGAAAAGCGCTTCGGTCTGGTGGTGCGCATTCTGGCCGTATTCCACCCTGGCGTGAAGGGTGACGCCCGCATTCACGGCAAAAGCGCGGAAGAACTCCTCCGTCATGCAGGAGTCGTAGCCGCCGATTCGTTCCTGCCCGAAATCGGCGTGAAACACGAGGAACGGGCGGCCGCTGATATCCACGGCGGCAAAGGCAAGCGATTCGTCCATCGGCGCGTAGAAGCTGCCGAACCGGGCGATTCCGGAACGGTCGCCGAGCGCTTCGGCAAAGGCCCGGCCCAGAACGATGCCCGTGTCCTCCACCGTGTGGTGGCAGTCGACGCCGAGGTCGCCGGCCGTTTTCAGCTCCAGCCCGAAGCCCCCGTGCACCGCAAACGAACTGAGCATATGATCGAAAAAGCCGACGCCCGTTTCCGTCCGGACTTTCCCTCCGTCAAGGAAAAGCCGCACCGAAACGTCCGTCTCCTTCGTTGTCCGCCGCTGGATGGATTGCCGCATCGTTTTCCTCTCCTTTCAAACCAAAAGCCCCGCCGCGGATTCACCGCTCCTGCTTTCCATCCGCTTCTCTGACTGCGATGGAATTCGCGTGGGCCGTCAGGCCCTCGGCGCGCGCAAAAATTTCGATATCCTCCGACGCCTGCGAGAGCGCCGCCTGCGTGTAATACAGAAAACTGGATTTTTTGACAAAGCTGTCGACCGAAAGCGGCGAGAAAAAGCGCGCCGTCCCCCCCGTCGGCAGAACATGATTCGGTCCGGCGTAATAATCGCCGAGCGGCTCCGGCGCATAGCTGCCGAGAAAAACAGAGCCGGCGTTATCGATTCTTCCGAGATACTCCATGGGGTTCGCCGTGCAGACCTCAAGATGCTCCGGCGCAAGCTTGTTCGCGAAGCCGACCGCTTCCTCCATGCTTTTGCAGACGACAATCGCCCCGTAGGAATCCAGGGACTTTGCAATGATATCGCGGCGGGAAAGGCGTTCCATCTGTTTGGAAAGCTCCGCGGCGGTCCCGTCGGCGATTGATTCCGAATCGGTCAGAAGGATCGCCGACGCGAGCACGTCATGCTCCGCCTGCGACATCAGGTCGGCCGCAAGGAAAACGGGGTTCGCCGTTTCGTCCGCAAGAATCAGGATTTCGCTCGGCCCTGCGACCATGTCGATTCCGACCGTGCCGTAAAGCTGCTTCTTCGCCGTCGCAACGTAAATGTTGCCCGGCCCCACAATCTTATCCACCGCCGGGACCGTCTGTGTCCCGAACGCCAAAGCGGCGATAGCCTGCGCCCCGCCGATCTGAAAAACCCGGTCGACCCCCGCTTCCAGCGCCGCCGCCATGATGGCCGGATTCGGCCGCCCGTCCTTCGGCGGGGGCGTCGCCATGACAATTTCGCCCACTTCGGCAATCTTCGCGGGAATCGCGTTCATCAGCACGGAGGACGGATACGCCGCGGTCCCGCCCGGCACGTAGATGCCGACACGCGCAAGCCCGCGGATGCGCTGGCCCGTCATGACGCCGTCCGGGCGCGTCTCGAACCAGCTCTGCTGCTTCTGACGCCGGTGGAAATCCCGGATATTTTCGGCGGCGCGGCCGAGCGCGGCGAGGAATTCCGGGTCGCAGGAGGAGGCGCCCTGCCGCATATCCTCTTTTGTCAGCTCCTCTTTTTCCGGAAGGGAGCCGTCAAACCGGAGTGTATAGTCCCGGACCGCCGCGTCCCCCTCGCTGCGCACGCGCTCGATAATCGCCGCGACAGAGGCTTCCACCTCGCGGCCGGCCGCGCGTCTGCGCTGTTTCAGTTGGGTAACCAGTTCTTCGCCGAAGCAGTCTTTCCGTTTCCAAACCTGAATCAAAGTTCTTCCCCTCCGTTGCCGCCGTATCCCTGGCGAAGTATTTTTTCCATTTTCCCAGTCAGGGCCTCGATTTCTTCTTTCCGCATCTTCATGCTGGCGGCGTTCACAATCAGCCTTGCGGAGATGCCGCAGATCGTTTCAATGACCTCAAGCCCGTTCTCGCGCAGCGTGCCGCCCGTCTCTACGATATCGACAATCGCGTCCGCAAGGCCGAGCAGCGGCGCAAGCTCCACCGATCCTTCGATTTTGATAATGCGGACGTCCATGGCCTTCCGCCCGAAATATTCCGCCGCCACGTTCGGGTATTTCGACGCCACCGTGCGGGCCGAATATCCGCTGAAAAAATCGCACCCCTTTGGGCCGGCAAGGGCGAAACGGCATTTGCCGAAACCGAGGTCGAGCACCTCGTAGAAGCTCCCGCCGTGCTCCATGATGGTATCTTTCCCCACAATGCCGAGGTCGCAGACGCCGTGCTCCACATAGGTGATGACATCGGCGGCTTTTGCAAGAACGACCTCGAACGCGCCCCCCGCGACGGGGAGGATCAGCTTACGCCCTTTATTGCGGACGGCGGAACAGTCGAACCCGATCTGCCCGAAGAGCGCAACGGCGTCTTTTTCGAGCCGGCCCTTCGTCAGCGCAATCCTTAACGGTTTCATGTTTACCCCCGAAATCAGGCAGGCGGCTCAGCCGGGCGGGCCGCGGCACTCTCTTACAGCGTGACGGTCTGAGGCTCCCGGCCGACAAACTCGACCTGCCCGACACCGGCGGCGCGCGCATATTGAATCGCCTCTTCGCGGGACGCAAAAACGCTGTTTTCGCAGCGCCTGCCCTGCGAGGTAAGCTCCGCGGCACGCTCCAGCGCCTTAACCTCAAATCCGTCGTCGCCGTGGACGAGGATTTCCGCAGGCGGAACCTGTGTTCCCTTTTCCCTTGCCAGGACCGTCTGAGCGACGGCGTCCACGTCGACCCCGAAGCCGACCGCCGGCATGGGAACGCCGAAATGCTCCAGAAGATTGTCATAGCGCCCGCCCAGCAGTACCGCGTCGCCGCATTCCTCCACATAGGCGCTGAACACCACGCCCGTGTAGTAATCGTTCCGCTGAACGAGGCCGAGGTCCACAATCAGGCGGCTCCCGAGGCCGAAGCCGGAAAGCGACCGATAGATGCCGTGCAGGTATTCCAGCGTTTCGAGCAGCCGCCCGCCGCACAGCGGGGCCGCCTTTTCAAAGACCTCTTCCCCGCCGAACAGCCGCGGCAGCTCCCGCACGGCGCGCACCTGCGGGCTGTCGGGAAGCGTTTCCAGCATGGCGCCGAGGGCGGCGTAGTTTTTCGATTCCACCGCGCTGCGGATGTCCTCGCGGAAATCGCCCGAAACCGGCAGCCCTTCCGCAAGTCCACGGAAAAAGCCGGCGTGGCCAAGCTCCAGGCGGAAGCCCTGCACGCAGCGGGAAAGGGACTCCACGGCGGTGAAAACCGTTTCGAGGTCGGCGCGCAGCCCGGAGGCGCCCAGAAGCTCCACGCCGGTCTGCACGTTTTCGTCGCTGCGCCCCATCAGGCCCGGGTGGTTGCGGTAGATGGGCTGGGTGTAAAAAAGGCGCACCGGCTTGGGCAGGTTCTGCAGGCGCGTCGCCGTCAGCCGGGCGATGGGAAGGGTTGAATCCGGCCGCATGACGACGATGCGCCCGCGCCGGTCCGTCATTTTGAACATGACCTCCGGCGGGATGCCCGAAAAATCCGGATCGAACACGTCGTAGAACTCCAGCCCCGGCGTCACGACCTCATGAAAGCCGTGAACGGAAAAGGCCCGCGCGAGCGTCTGTTCCACCCGGCGGCGGGTCAGGCATTCTTCGAACAGAAAATCCTTTGTCCCCTCCGGCGTGATTCTGTTGTTCTTCTTCATAGGCGCGTTTCTCCCCGTCCGGATACTTTAACGTGCTACTATAATACCATACTAAATTATCACTTGTCAACCTAAAACAGCGTCATCTGGCTGCTTGCCGGCAGACCATTCAGAACGCCGGCCCCTCCGAGCGTCTCGATTACGGATTTGGAAACTTTCGAACGCGCCTGAAGATCCTCAACCGACAGGTAATTTCCCTTTACACGCGCTTCGGCCAGGCTGTTCGCGGCGGCTTCCCCGACGCCTGCAAGCGAGAGGAACGGCATGCGTATCTTCCCATCCTCCACAAGGAACTTTTTCGCGTCGGACTGATAAAGATCGACGGGCAGTACCTCAATGCCGCGGGCAAGCATTTCGTTGACGATCTGTAGCGTCGCGTACGCGGCTTCTTCCTTGGCGCTGGCCTCTTTGCCCTTCATGCTGATTTCGCTCATTTTCCTGCGGACGGCCTCGCGTCCCCCGATGACGACGGCGCCGTCGAAATCCTCGCCGCGCACGGTGAAATAGGCCGCGTAATACTCGACCGGCCTGTGCACCTTGTACCAGCCCAGGCGCAGCGTTGAGATCATGTAGGCGGCGGCATGGGCCTTCGGGAACATGTACTTGATTTTCATGCAGGATTCGATGTACCACTGCGGAACATTGTGGTCCTTCATCGCCTGGATATATTCCGCCGACAGCAGCTTCGGCGCTTTGCCCTTACGGACGATCTCCATGATTTTGAAGGCCATTTTCGGTTCCAGGCCCTTCTGGAGCAGATACGTCATGATGCTGTCACGCGTACCGATGACCTCCGAAATGGTGCAGGTCCTGTTTCTAATCAGCTCCTGCGCGTTTCCAATCCACACGTCGGTGCCGTGCGACAGGCCGGAAACCTGCAGAAGGTCCGAGAATGTCTTCGGCCTGGACTCCATCAGCATCTGCCGCACAAAATTGGTGCCGACCTCCGGAAGGGAAAACGTGCCCGTCGGCGAATCGATGTCCTCCGGTGCCACGCCCAGCGCCTTTGTGGAGGTGAAAAGGGACATGACGTCCGGGTCGCTCATCGAGACCTCCATGACCGGGATGCCGGTGTAATCCTCCAGATACCGGTAGATGGTCGGGACATCGTGCCCCAGCTCGTCAAGTTTGCAGATGGTGTCGTGGATGGAATGGAAGTCGAAATGCGTCGTGATGTTGTCGGAGCCGGAATCGTTCGCCGGATGCTGCACCGGGCAGAAATCGAAGACGTCCATCCCTTTCGGAACGACGACCATGCCGCCCGGGTGCTGGCCCGTCGTCCGTTTGACGCCGGTGCAGCCCGTGGCGAGGCGCAGCTCTTCCGCACGGTTCATGACCACGCCGCGCTCCTCCTCGTACTTTTTCACAAAGCCGATGGCCGTCTTGTCCGCGACGGTGGCAATGGTGCCGGCCTTGAACACGTTGTCCTTGCCGAACAGCGTCTCGGTGTAGCGGTGGGCGCTGGACTGATATTCGCCCGAAAAGTTCAGGTCGATATCCGGCGTCTTGTCGCCGTCGAACCCCAGAAAGGTTTCGAACGGGATGTTGTGCCCGTCGCGGTTGTACTCCGTTCCGCAGACGGGGCATTTCTTCGGCGGCAGGTCGAAGCCGCTTCCGACGCTGCCGTCCGTGACAAATTCGCTGTGCCGGCATTTGGGGCACACGTAGTGCGGCATCAGCGGGTTCACCTCGGAAATGCCCGCCATGTTCGCCACAAACGACGAGCCGACGGAACCACGCGAGCCGACCAGATACCCGTGCCCGACGGAGTCGGCGACGAGCTTCTGCGCCGTCATGTACAGAATGGAAAAACCGTGCTTCGTGATGGAGCCGAGCTCGCGTTCCAGGCGTTTCTGCACGATTTCCGGCAGAGGATCGCCGTAAAGCTCTTTCGCGCGCTTCCAGGTAATGGAGGTGAGCTGCTCCTCGGCCCCCGCGATGAACGGCGGGAACGTGCCCTCCGGGATCGGACGGATCTGCTCAACCTCGTCGGCGATTTGGTTCGTGTTCTCCACGACGACCTCGTAGGCCGTGTCCTTGCCCAGATATGAGAATTCCTCCAGCATTTCGTCCGTGGTGCGGAAAAAGAGCGGAGCCTGATCGTCCGTGTCCTTATAGCCCTGGCCGGCCATCAGGATACGGCGGTACGCGCCGTCCTTCGGATCCATGAAATGCACGTCGCAGGTTGCAACGACCGGCTTGCCGAGAGTCTTGCCGAGCTTCACGATGGTGCGGTTGAACTCGCGGAGCTTTTCCTCCTCCGGGACCATTCCCTCGCGCACCATGAACTCGTTGTTGCCGAGCGGCTGAATTTCAAGATAGTCGTAAAAAGACGCGATTTCACACAGGACGGGCCACGGCTGGCCCGTGGAAACGGCCTGATACAGCTCCCCGGCCTGGCACGCGCTGCCGATCAGGATTCCCTCGCGGTACCGGATCAGCTCCGTCTTCGGGATACGCGGATTCCTGTAGAAGTAGTCGAGGTGCGATTTCGAGATAAGCCTGTAAAGATTTTTCAGGCCCGCCTTGTTCTTGGCGAGCAGAATCATATGGTAGGACTTCATTTTCTTGACGTCGCCGCCTGCAAGCGACGTGTTGATGTCCATGACCTTCCGGGCGCCGGCGTCCTCTTTCAGGCGCTGGGCAAGGCGAAGAAATATTTTTCCCAGCACGGCGGCGTCGTCGCAGGCGCGGTGATGATGGAAGTCCTCCAGCTTCAGGTATTTTGCGACCGTGTCGAGCTTGACGTTCCTGATATTTTTCAGCAGGGAACGGCACATGGGCACGGTGTCGATGTAGGCATTCTCAAATTCCATTCCGCAGCGCTTTGCGGCCGCGCGGATGAAAGAGGTGTCGAAATCCGCATTGTGCGCAATCAGGACGGCGTCTTCCCCGCAGAAGCGGAAAAACGCCTCCAGAGCCTCTCTCTCTTTCGGGGCGTCCCTCACCATTTCGTCCGTGATGCTCGTCAGCTGCGTGATTTTCGCCGGGATAGGGCGCTCCGGGTCGACGAACGTGTCGAAAGAATCCAGCACTTCCCCGCCCTTCAGGCGCACGGCGCCGATTTCGGTGATGCGGTCGCCCGCCGGGCTGAGGCCGGTCGTTTCAATGTCGAACGAAATCAGCTCGCCGTCCAGCGCCCTGTCGGTCCTGCCCTTGACCGCCGGGACGAGGTCGTTGACAAAATAGGCCTCCATGCCGTAGATGACCTTGATGGGTTTCCCCTTTTTCGCAAGGCTTTCGGCGGCGTTCATCGCGTCCGGGTAGGCCTGGGCCACGCCGTGGTCGGTAATGGCCACGGCGCTGTGGCCCCACTCTGCCGCGCGGTTGATAAGATCCGCCGCGGAGGTCACGCCGTCCATCGCCGACATGCTGGTGTGCATGTGAAGCTCCACGCGCTTCTTTTCCGCGGAATCCGTCACCTTCAGCAGTTCCACCGACGCGGCTGCCTTCGGGCGAAGCACGATCTCATGGTCGTACTTGTCGTATTCCACATCGCCCCGGGCCAGCACGGACATCCCTCTCGAGAGCGTGTCCAGCGTTTTGCACCGATCCACCGTTTCGATGATTTTCATGGTTATGGATCCGGTGTAATCCGTGATATTCACCGAATAGATTCTTCTCTGCCTGTCGCGCGTGTCCCGCTGCTCGACGGAAAAAATCTCGCCCCAGACCGTGGCGCTGCCGATGTCCGGCGTGATTTTGGAAATGGGGATCGGCTTGTCCCTCGGGATGCGGCCGTAAAGCTCCCTGGCGCTGCCGGGGACGACGGACGGGAAAAGCGTGTCGCCCTTCCGGACGCTGACGACATGGGAGGCGGGGCCCTTCTTCTTTTTATCTACGGTGCCGGAATCGACAAATTCGGCGACGGCCTCCCTGCGCTTCTTTTCATCCAGCGTCTGCTTTTTTTCAATATAGGCCTTGTCCGTCTCCTGTATTTTCGTCACCCCGTCGAACCGGACCGGAAGATGCAGGCCGAATTCTTCCTGAATCAGCCGGGAAAGCTCGCGATCCGCATGGCGGGCCAGAAGCACTTCCAGGCCCCCGTGGCTCAGGGTAATCACAAGACCGCTGTTTTCGTCGAGGCGCGGGGTGGAATCCTTGAGGGTCCCGTTGATGCAGGCGTCGCGGCGCTTCAGCTCCATGACAAGGCTCGGGTAGTAATCAAGCGAAAAACATGTTTCCGGGAAAAGCGGATTCACGCAGGCGCGCACAAGGCGGAGCGATTCGCAGGCGGAAAGGCGGCTTTCCAGGTGATAAAGCGCAGTCCGTTCCACAAGGCCGGAAAAGCGGACCTGAGCCGTCAGGATCCTGCTTCCGGAATCGATGGAAAGAGAGAGGATCTCTCCGCCGCGGATTGTTTCCGGCAGGTCCGACACCGTTATGTAAGAGCTGAAAAAATCGCCGAATTGTTTCACACCGAGATTCTTCCTTTACAGATTTTCAATTTCCCGCATCAGGGCTTCGACCAGCTTTTCCTCGGGAACGCGCCTGACAATCTCGCCCCTGCGGAAAACGAGGCCGCATCCGTCGCCGCCCGCAATGCCGACGTCGGCCTCCCTCGCCTCGCCGGGGCCGTTTACGGCGCAGCCCATCACGGCGACCGTGATGTCTTTCTTGCAGCCTGCAAGGCGCCGCTCCACCTCCTGCTCGATGGGGATGAGATCGATGCGCGTCCTGCCGCAGGTCGGGCACGAAATGATGCGGACACCCTTCCGCAGGCCGAGCGCCTTCAGAATGTCGATGCCTGCCTCTACCTCGCGCACCGGGTCGGCGGTCAGCGAAACGCGGATGGTGTCGCCGATGCCCTCGCGCAGCAGCGAGCCGATGCCGACGGCGGATTTCACGATGCCGATGCGCTCGCCGCCCGCCTCGGTGACGCCAAGGTGCAGCGGGTAGTCGCACCGTTTGGCGATGATCTCGTTCGCGGAAATCATGGTGTTCACGTCGGAGGATTTGATGGAGAGCACAATGTCGGTAAAGCCGCATTTTTCAAGCAGAAAGGCGTGGGACAGCGCGCTTTCCGCCAAAGCCTGCGCCGTCGGCCCGCCGTACTTTGCAAGGATGGGCTTCTGGACGGAGCCGGAATTGACGCCCACGCGGATTGGGATCCCCCTTTGGCGGCAGGCCGCGGCGACGGCCCGGACCCTTTCGTCGCCGCCGATGTTGCCGGGGTTGATGCGGATGGCGTCCGCCCCCGCTTCGGCGGCCGCCAGCGCCAGCCGGTAGTCAAAATGGATGTCCGCGACAAGCGGGGTATCGACTGCGCTTTTCACGGCGGGAATCAGCGCGACAGCGGCCTGATCCGGAATCGCCGCGCGCAGAATGTCGCAGCCGGCGGCGGCAAGCGACCGCGCCTGCCGGACGCCGGCCGCTATGTCGTCCGCCGGAGTATTCAGCATGGACTGGACCGTCACGCCCGCCCCGCCCCCGACGGGAACGGAGCCGACCGTGATTCTTCTCGATTTCCGCATTATCCGCCAAGCCCCTTTCCGGTAAACAGGCGTAAAATATCGCTGTAGGTGACAATCACCATGAAACCCATCAGCAGGCAGAACCCAACCGTTTCGACAACGCCCTGATACTGCTGCCGGATCGGTTTGCGGCGGACGCCCTCAATCAGCAGGAACAGAAGCTTGCCGCCATCCAGCGCCGGGAACGGCACAAGGTTCAGCACGCCGAGGTTGACCGTCAGCATCATCATGATATTCAATACGTTGTTGAGACCCGCCAGAATGCTCTCCTTCAGGCCGGCCGTGATGACCTGCCCCACGGCGTCCGCCGCGCCGACCGGCCCGGCCATGTCCTTGAGGCCGAATTTCCCGGTCAGCATGCCCACAAGGCTGTACCACACGAGCCGCACGGTCGAGACGATGTCCTGAGCCGACTTGGTCAGCAGCGTGACCGGGTTTTTCTGAATGGGCCGCACGTAAAAATCGAGGCTGATGTAATCTTTTCCGCCCATCTGCTGCGTGGCGAATTTAACGTTCTGAAACGAAAGCAGCTTGCCGTCCCGGGCGACCTCGATATCGACCGACTTGGGGTTCGCCGTCGCCAGCGCGAAAGACAGGTCGCGGTCCCCGTAAACGCGGTAATGGTCGACTGAAACGAAGGTGTCGCCCTTCTGCAGGCCCGCCGCCTCCAGCGCAGATTTCGGCGCGAACTGCGAAATCGTGGTGGAGGAAAAGGCCGTCTGCTGTCCCAGAAGGATCATCATGAGGACAAGGCCGAACAGCAGGTTCATCACGCCGCCCATAATAATCACAAGGATCCTTTTCCAGACCGGTTTGTTGCTGAACGCCCGGGCGTCGTCGCTGCCTGCGTCCTCGCCTTCCATCGCGCAGAATCCGCCGATGGGCAGCAGCCTCAGCTCATAATCGGTTTCTCCCTTCTGTTTATGGAACAGAATCGGCCCCATCCCGATGGAAAACTGGTTGACGCGGATTCCGCAAAGCTTTGCCGTAAAGAAATGGCCGAATTCATGAATAAAAATCATGAAGCTGAACAGAAAGACTGCAATGATAATCAGAATAGCCCGGATAATAACAGATCACCTCAATAATTGCCGGCACTCCTCGGCAACAAAGCCGCGAGCTTCGGCGTCAGCTTTTCGAATACTTTCCAGCGTCAGGGGGCCCTCCGCGTCCGGCTGGTGCTCCATGGCGGACGTGACCAGGCGGCCGATGTCGGGGAAAGAGACTTTCCGCTGCAAAAAGAGCTCCACCGCCGCCTCGTTCGCGCCGTTCGCAGCCGTCGGCGCAAGCCCGCCGCGCTCCAGCGCATTTCTGCAGGCCGCAAGGCATTGGAAGGTCTCTTCGTCCGGCCCGGCGAAGGTCAGGGAGCCGTATGCGGCGAGGTCTAGCCGCCCGGCCGGGGAAGGAAGCCTCTGCGGCCACGTGACGGCATACTGAATCGGGACGCGCATATCCGGGACGCCGAGCTGGGCAATCACGGAATTGTCCTCGTACTCAATCATGGAATGGACGACGCTTTCCCGCTGAATCAGCACGTCGATGCGCGAAGACGGCAGCCCGAACAGCCACGAGGCCTCAACGATCTCAAGGCCCTTGTTCATCATGGTGGCGGAATCGACGGTGATTTTCGGGCCCATCTTCCAGTTCGGGTGGTGCAGGGCCTGTTCCGGGGTCACCGCGCGCAGGCGTTCGGCGCTCCACCCGAAAAACGGTCCGCCCGAAGCCGTCAGGATAATCCGCTTTAAGGCCTTTTTCTCGGGGCATCCCTGCAGGCACTGAAAGACGGCGGAATGCTCGCTGTCGACGGGAAAAACCGTCACGTGATGCGCCTTCGCGGCATCCATCACCAGCGCGCCGCCCGTCACAAGCGTCTCTTTATTGGCAAGCGCGACGTCTTTGCCCGCGCAGAGGGCGGCGAGCGTCGGCTCCAGGCCGACCATGCCGACGACGGAATTGCAGACGAGGTCGGCTTCCGGCGCGGACGCCGCCTCGCACAGCCCTTCCATGCCCTGCACGACCTTTACGGGCAGATCGGCGACGGCGGCTCTCAGTTCCGCGGCGGCACTTGGGTCGTAGACCGCCGCCAGACCGGGCCGGAACTCACGGATCTGGCTCTCGAGCAGGCGGACGCTGCGGTTGGCCGCGAGCGCGCAGACATGCAGACCCAAGCTGCGCGCAACGTCGAGCGTCTGGGTGCCGATAGAACCGGTCGAGCCTAATACGGATAAAGATCGTTTCATTAGTATTCACCAATTTATGATATTATTGCGGAAATACGGCAAAGCCCGCCCGCTATTTTACAATCGGAAGGATCTGCACGAGGAGGAATACGAACGGCGCCTCGAAAATCACGCTGTCGAAGCGGTCGAGGATGCCGCCGTGTCCCGGAATGATCTCGCTGAAATCCTTGATATGGCAGCTGCGCTTGATGAGCGAAAAGCTCAGGTCGCCGATGACCGAAAGCACCGTGCCAGCCACGCCAATGATGAGAAGCGGCAGGAAAGACACCTTGACGCTGTTCGAATAAAAACTCTGGAACAGCAGCCCGCCCAGCAGCATGGCGGCGATATTCAGCACAAAGGAGCCGACGACCCCTTCGACCGTCTTCTTGGGGCTTACACTTGGGCAGAGCTTGTGCCTGCCGAAAAGGCGGCCCGCAAAGAATCCGCCGACGTCGGAAACCCAGGCGGAAAAGATGCCGATCAGCACGTAAAACATGCCGTGCGCCCCGCCGAGGGCGCGCAGCTCCACAAGAGTCCCCAGCGCCGTCGGGATGATGACCGCCATGCTGTAGATGACGCCGACTTCCCGGAACGTCACCATGGCGTGATAAGCGATCAGCCCCGCAAAAATGACCACCGTGTATAAAAAATATCCCGCATCCTGCTGCAGAGAAGTCTGCAGAAACGGGAAAACAGCCGCGAACACAAGGGACGGCAGCATGAGGATATAGTTTTTCAGCATACCGAGCGCGGAAAGGATCTCGTAAACGCCGAGAAAAGAAATCACGGCGATTGCGATGTTCAGGGCAAGGGGAAAAGATCGGTTGAAGATAACAATCGCCGCCAGAAAAAAGACCAGCGAAATGGCGGAAGTAACCCTCTCTCTCAAATCAAATCCCTCCAAAGCGCCTGTTGCGGGCCGCGTAATCGTCCAGCGCGCGCTCCAGATCAGACGGCCTGAAATCCGGCCACAGGACATCCATCGCGCAAAACTCCGCATAGGCCGACTGCCAGAGCAGAAAATTGGAGAGCCGTTTTTCGCCGCTCGGGCGGATAATCAAGTCGGGGTCGGGCTCCCCCGCCGTATACATCCGGCCGGACAGCGCTTCTTCGTCGATGGATTCCGCAGAAACCCTGCCGCTCTGGACGTCGCCCAGCAGCATTCTGGCCGCCCGCACGATTTCCGCCCTGCCGCCGTAGTTGAGGGCGATGTTCAGCACCATGCCGGTCCGGTTTTCGGACACATGCTCCACGTCGGCAATCAGCTCTTTCAGCTGCGGGTCAAAGACGGACGTATCACCCAAAAAACGGACTTTGACGTTTTCCTGCAGAAAATTGGTCAGCGCGTCGCGCAGGTACTGCTTGAAAAGCGACGTCAGCGCCAAAACCTCCTGCTGCGGGCGGCGCCAGTTTTCGGTGGAGAAGGCATAGACCGTAAGGTACTGGATCCCGATTTTGCTGCAGTAACGCACGATTGTCTTGAAAACGGCCGCACCTGCGGCATGGCCCGCCGAACGGGGAAGGCCGCGTTTCTTCGCCCAGCGGCCGTTCCCGTCCATAATGATGCCGAGGTGCCGGGGTAAAACCCTGTCTGCCATGTGCTTATATCTCCAAAATTTCCTTTTTCTTGTTCTCGAAAGCCTCGTCGGCCTTTTTGCAGTATTTATCGGTCAGTTCCTGCGCCTTTTTTTCGGCCTGCTTCAGTTCGTCTTCCGTAAGCTCCGAATTTTTTTTCTGCGCCTTGAGCTTTTCCATCGCCTCGCGGCGGATGGAGCGGACGGCTACCTTGCACTCTTCGGCCATCTTGCTGATCTCTTTTACAAGGTCGCGGCGGCGTTCCTCCGAAAGCGGCGGGAACGCAAGGCGGATGACCTTTCCGTCGCTCTGCGGATTGATGCCAAGCTCGGAAGTCTCAATCGCCTTTTCAACGGCGCGGCAGACCGTCATGTCCCAGGGCTGGACGGTAAGCACGCGCGCCTCGCTGACCGAGACGGCGGCCAGCTGGTTGATGGGGGTCGGCGTGCCATAGTAGTCCACCCGGATCTTGTCGAGCACGGCCGGGTTCGCACGGCCCGCCCTCACGGCGCCATAATCCGCCAGAAGCACGCTGATGCTTTT
The DNA here is from genome assembly GCA_023412715.1 of Bacillota bacterium. Taxonomy (GTDB): domain Bacteria; phylum Bacillota; class Clostridia; order Oscillospirales; family Acutalibacteraceae; genus Thermocaproicibacter. The sequence continues at coordinate 100,352 of JAEZCC010000044.1, read as the reverse complement.
CTGCATGTGGTTCTCGGCGTCGGTCAGAATTTCTTTCATTGCAACTCCTCCTTCACAATCGTGCCTATCGGTTCCCCGCAGACCGCCCGGACGATGTTTTCCGGGTCGGAAATGCTGAACACAAGAATCGGGATGTGGTTGTCTTTGCAGAGCGACGCGGCCGTGCTGTCCATGACCTGAAGATTCCGGTTCAGCACGTCGAGGTAGGTCAGTTCGTCGAACCTGACGGCGTTCGGGTTGAGCTTCGGGTCGCTGTCGTACACGCCGTCCACCATGGTGGCCTTCAGGATGATGTTGGCGTCGATTTCGGCCGCGCGAAGGGCCGCCGCCGTATCCGTCGAGAAGAACGGGTTGCCCGTGCCGCACCCGAAAACGACCACCCGGCCCTTTTCAAGATGGCGCACGGCCCTGTTGCGGATATACGGTTCGGCAATCTGCTGCATGGCGATGGCCGTCTGCACGCGCACGCTCAGGCCAAGCTGTTCCAGCGCGTCCGCCACGCCGAGGGCGTTGATGGTCGTGGCCAGCATGCCCATGTGGTCGGCGCGCGTGCGGTCCATTTTGCCGCTGGAGCGTCCCCGCCAGAAATTGCCTCCGCCCACCACAATGCCGATCTGCACCCCCATCTGCGACAGCTTCTGGATCGGCTCGCAGATTTTCAGCACCGTATCGAAATCGATGCCGTGCGTGTGCGCCCCGGCCAGGCTCTCACCGCTTAACTTCAGCAGAATACGCTTATATTTTGGCTGCAAAGTCAACACTCCCGTCTAATTTCTTATATTTTACAATAACCCATGGTCAAAGTAAAGTCCTTCGTACCCTTTCAAAACAGAGGATTGACACTTTTCACAGAAAAGAAACATTCCGGACACAATCCCGCCATAACGTGCTCTCAAAAAACAAGCCGCCCATCAGAGCGGCGGCTGTTTTGCTTCCGCGCGGCCTCGGCCGCACGGCTCATTTTCTGTTTTTCATCATCCGGCTGAGTTCTTCCATGAACGTGTTGATGTCCTTGAACTGGCGGTAAACCGATGCAAACCGCACATAGGCCACTTCGTCCACATTTTTCAGCTTTTCCATCGCATACTTGCCAATCAGGCTGGACGGGACCTCGCGGTCCAGGGAATTCTGCAGCATGCTTTCGATTTCGTCCACAATCTGCTCCAGCACTTCGATTGACACGGGGCGTTTTTCGCATGCGCGGAGCAAGCCGTTCAGCAGCTTGTTGCGGTCGAAGGTCTCCCGGGACTTGTCTTTTTTGATCACAACGATCGGGACGGTTTCAATGACCTCATAGGTCGTAAAACGCTTTGAGCATTTCAGGCATTCTCTCCGCCTGCGAATCCGTTCTCCCTCGTCGGTGGGGCGGGAATCGATCACCTTGCTTTCCGCATAGCCGCAATAGGGGCATTTCATCTGTCATTCTCCCTCCAACCGATTTTTTCATTATACAAATATAACATTTTTTAATACAAACATCAAGCGAATCTGTCAAATTTTTGAAAAAGAAAGTCGAATAAAATCACATTGAATCAGATGATTCTCTCCACGTTTTTCTTGGCCTGCGCGATTTCGGCGACGCCGCCGAAGCTTTTGCGGTACACTTCGATAATCAGGCTGCCGTCGAAACCGAAGCCGCGCAGCATCGATATCAGCCTTGCGTAATCCATTTGGCCGAAGCCGGGCAACAGGCAGTCCGAAGCCGGGCTGTTGTCGTTGATGTGCACGTGGACGATTTTCTCCCCCATCGCGGCGCAGAGCGCAAACGGATCCGCTCCCCCGCGCACGGCCTGCTTAATGTCCAGAACAAAGGCGCAGCCGTCGCCGCAGGCGCTCCGCATCCTGCGCAGGAACGACGGGTCGTCGCTGCAGTAGAGGTTCACGTTTTCCTGTGCAACGGTCACCCCGAACGAGCGGCCCAGCTCAAACAGCCTGGCGTAGCGCTCGAAAAACTCCGCGTCGGTGATGCTGCTTTTGTCGCTTCTTCTGCCGTGAAGGACCAGGATGTCGGCGCCCAGAAGATTGCAGGCGTGAAAATAGCGTCTGTAAAACTCAAGCCCGTCCAAAAAGCGCCGCTTGTACTCGGAAAAAAGCAAAAAGTTTTCGTAGCCGGAGGTAAAGGGGTGAACAGATCGGATCACGCTGCCGCTGTCGTCCGCCATCCGGCGGATGCGGCCGACGAACGGCTCCCGCAGTTCGCTGCACGTGTTGACGAAGACCTCGAAGCAGCGGAACCCGAGGGAGAGCAGCCTTGTAAACGATTCTTCCAGAAGCATCGGGTACAGGCATGCGGTGGAAATGCCGACCTGCATAGAATCACCTCCCGACAATTATATGCCCTGACCGCAAAATTGTCCAGTTTAAAAATGGAGGAACGGGTTATTACTAAAACGGCAAGGTTCCGAAGGGAGGGACGATCCGTGAAAAAGCGAGAAGTCCGGCCGGAAATTCTGGACCAGCTGTACCAGATTTCAAAAATGGGCATGGAGGCGTCTGAAATCGTCCTGCCGAAAGTACGGGACCAAAGGCTCAGGGAACAGATCAAAAAGCAGAGCGAAGCCTATGCGGACGCCATGCGGCAGTCCCGGGCCATGCTGCAGGAAATGCGGCAGCTGCCCGGGGAACTGCGCCCGGCCGCAAAAAGGGCGCTGCGGTCGGCTTTCCGCCTCGGGTCAAACGTTCGGCGCGACCCCGGCCATTTTGCGGGCATGATGATTTCGGGGGCATCCGCGGGAATCAGCACCCTTGCAAAGGCGCTGGACGATTTTCCCGACGAACCGCCGAAAATCAGATGGCTCGCCGAACGGTATATCGATTCCGAGGAAAGGCGCATCGAATCCATGCGGGAATTTCTCTAGGCCCGCGTCCGCTTGATTTCACCCACCGCTTCCGCTATAATAGCAAAGAGAAACACGGCGGGGCCCCGCGCCCCGCATGGCTTACATATAAGGGGTATTGTTATGGCTTTGCTCAGCGCGAGCGGTATCTGCAAATCGTACGGCGCCGATTCCGTACTGGAAAATATATCTTTCGAAGTCCGCGAAAACGACCGGATCGGCCTGATCGGCTGCAACGGCTCCGGAAAGACGACGCTTTTTCAGATTCTCACGGGCGAGCTGTCCTCCGACGCGGGGGAGATCAGCATTGCGGCAAAGGCAAAACCCGGCTACATGCGGCAGCACGTCTGCCGCAATCTGGAGCGGAGCGCCTGCGACGAGGTCCTGACCGTCTTTTCTTTCCTGCTGGAGATGGAAGCGGAACTGGAAAAACTCTCGAAGCTTCTGCAGAGCCGCCCGGAAAACCAGGACGCCCTGGTGGAAAAGCAGGCGGCCCTGAACGAGCGCTACGCGCGGGAAGGCGGGCTGACCTTCCGGAGCCGCACGCGTTCGGCCCTGCTCGGCCTCGGCTTTGCCGAAAGCGAGCTCGCAGCCCCGGTGTCCGCCCTGAGCGGCGGGCAGAGGGCAAAGCTGCAGCTGGCAAAGCTCCTTCTCGGCGGGGCCGGCCTGCTGCTGCTCGACGAGCCGACCAACCACCTCGACATTCCCAGCGTGGAATGGCTGGAAGAATATCTCCGCTCCTTCCCCGGCGCATACATCGTCATCTCGCACGACCGCTTTTTTCTGGACCGGATTACGAACCGCACGTTCGAGCTCCGGAATCACAGGCTGACCGCGTTCAGCGGGAACTATACGGCCTATCTCGCCCAGCGGGACGAGCGCCTGCTTTCCGCGAAACGCCGCTACGACAGCACCATGAAAGAAATCGGCCGGCTGAACGGCATTGTCGAGCAGCAGCGCCGCTGGAATCAGGAGCGCAATTACAAAACCGCCGAAAGCAAGATGAAGGCGATTTCCCGTCTGGAAAGCACGCTGGAAAAACCGGACGCGGAAGACAAAACTTTCCATTTCCGGTTCGGCATCCGGCAGCGGAGCGGCAACGACGTCCTGACCGCGGAAAATCTGGCGCTGTCTTTCGCCGGCAAGACGCTCTTCCGGAACGCTGACCTTGAAATCCACCGCGGGGACCGCGTTTTTCTGCTCGGGCCGAACGGCTGCGGAAAAACCTCCCTGCTGAAGGTCCTGCTCGGCATCTATAAGCCTTCGCAGGGGGCCTTCCGCTTCGGGACCGGAATTGAGGTCGGCTACTACGACCAGCTTCAGACGGGCCTGCGGCAGGACAAAACGGTGATAGACGAGATCTGGGACTATTACCCCAAAATGACGCAGACGGAAGTCCGCAGCGCGCTTGCCGTATTTCTGTTTCAGGGCGACGACGTGTTCAAGCCCGTCGCCGCGCTCAGCGGAGGGGAACGCGCGCGGGTGTTGCTGCTTCGGCTGATGCTTTCGCAGAACAACTTCCTTCTGCTCGACGAGCCGACCAACCACCTCGACATCCCTTCCTGCGAAGCGCTCGAAAACGCCCTGCAGGACTACAAAGGAACGCTGCTGATCGTCTCGCACGACCGGTACCTCATCAACAAACTGGCCGGCAGAATCTACGCGCTCGGCCCTTCCGGGACGCGCGCGTGCGGGGCAAGCTACGAAGAGTACGCGCAGGCCGCCTTAGAGAGCCGCGAGGCCCCGGCGAAGGAACGCGCTTCCGACAATAAGAACGAATACCTGAGGCGCAAAGAGCAGCAGGCCGCCCTGCGCAGGGAAAAAGCCGAGCTGGCCCGCCTGGAAGAGCAGATCGACAGGAACGAGAGCAGCCTGCGGGAGCTGAACGCCCAGCTCTGCGCCCCGGAAACCGCCTGCGACTACGAGGCGGCGCTTACCCTTTCCGCAAAAACCTCCGAGCTGAAAAAAGAAAACGACGAGCTGCTCCGGCGGTGGAGCCAGCTCGCCCAAGAATACGAGGATGCCTAAAAAAACACCCGGCCGAAGCCGGGTGAAGACTTTTATGAATCGCTGACGGAAGAAACGTATTTGAACTGCTGAAGCTGACGGATGAATTCTTCCTGATCCGTTTCCTGGGCTGCGTCCGAGTCCACTTCGATGCGCAAAGGCTTGGACAAATCCATGCTGAAAATACCCATGATTGACTTTGCGTCTATGGTGCCTCTCTCTGTCGTCAGATTTACAGGAAAACTATAGCTGTTGGTCAATGTCACAAACTTTTTGACTGCTTCGATACTCGACAAAAGTATGGATGCTGTGTACATGGCGTTTCCCTCCGTGTTTAACCTGGGTTTAACAGTTTTCCAACTTAACAAGAATAGTTCATTTTTTGGCGTTGGTCAATGTGCAAAATTCCTATAGATTTTCATCTTATACCAAATAAAATAGATACATTTTAGGAAAGGTAACCAAATGAAAGTTTCCGTTATCACGCTCGGCTGCAAAGTAAATCAGTATGAATCGCAGGCAATGCTCGGGGACCTTGCGGCGCAGGGCTATACCGTTGACGGCGTCGCGGCGGAAAGCGACGTCGTAATCGTCAACTCCTGCACCGTCACGGCGGAAAGCGACCGGAAAGTCCGGCAGGCCCTGCGCAGGGCCCGGCGGGAGAATCCGTCGGCGGTCGTCGTCCTCACCGGCTGCATGCCGCAGGCTTTTCCGGAAGAGGCCGGGCGCCTTAAGGAAGCCGACATCGTGCTGGGCAATTCGAACCGTTCCGTTCTGGCGCACGATATTCAGGATTTTCTGGCGTCGCGCCGCCGCATCGTCGACATTGCGCCGCACGGCGACATGTTCGAGCCGATGCGCGTCGGGCATTTTTTTGAACGGACGCGTGCTTTCGTCAAAATCGAAGACGGCTGCAACCGCTTCTGTTCCTACTGCATCATCCCCTACGCGCGCGGCCGCGTCCACTCCAAGTCCATGGACGACCTGCGGGCCGAGCTGTCGCAGATCGCCGCGAACGGCTACCGGGAGGTCGTTCTGACCGGCATCAACCTTCCCGCCTATGGGCAGGAAACCGGCCTGACGCTGTGCGACGCCGTGGATACAGCCTGTAAAGTGGATGGCATTGACAGGGTCCGGCTCGGCTCTCTGGAGCCGGAGCGCCTGGACGAAGAGGTCATCCGGCGGCTCAGGGAACAGCCGAAGCTCTGCCCTCAGTTCCACCTTTCCCTGCAAAGCGGCTGCGACGCAACTTTGAAGCGCATGAACCGCCATTATACGGCCGAAGAATACCGCACCATCGTGAACAACCTGCGCGTCGTCTTCCCCAACGCGGCGATCACGACGGACATTATGGTCGGCTTTCCCGGAGAAACGGAAGAAGAATTCCGGCAGTCGCTCACCTTCGAGCGGGAAATCGGCTTTGCTAAGGCCCACGTTTTCGTCTATTCCCGCAGGCCCGGGACCGCCGCCGCTAAAATGGACGGGCAGGTCCCCCGCCGCGTCGGCGAGGAGCGCAGCGCAGAGATGATAGAGGCGGCCAGGCAGACCAGAAAAGCGTTTCTGGAACGCCAGGCGGGCCTGACGGAGCCTGTCCTGTTTGAGCAGAAGCACCAGCAGGACGTCTACGAAGGCTATACGCTCAACTACACGCCCGTACAGGTCGCTTCCGGCGAAGACCTGCGCGGCCGAATCCTTCCCGTGCGCATCGCGGCGGCCGAAGAAGATTTCTGCACGGGAGAGCTTCCCGGCTGTTCAGGTTAAAAGCTTTACAACATTCTGCACCTCCTCTTTTGTCTGATCCCCCGTCAGATAATCGCAGGAATAGAACATAAACCCGTCGCAGGAGACTTTGCGCCCGTACTGAACCTGAGAAGCGAGGATATCGGACGATTTTTTCCAGGTCCCGCTGTCGGCGTCGGAGCCGGCCTTATAGGCCGCCAGACCGAAATACAGCTTGATGCCGGAATTTTTGACCAAGCTGCGCCAGCTTTCGGCGGCGGTATTGAACGGCAGGGTCGGGTTGTCGAAATTGTAGTAAAGCTGCGGGCAGATGTAGTCCACATATCCGCGCGCGGAACACCACGCCGACACGTCGGCGCCCATGCCAAGGTCGTTCTGGATGTTTCCCTGCGGCGCGATGCCGAACGGGATGTTTTTTCCGGCCGATTTCACCGCGCGGTAGACCTCCGAAACAAGGGCGCTGATATTGGCCCGGCGCCAATCCAAAAGGGGAAGCGGCGTACCGTTCTTCGCCGACTGCGAGCGGTAGGCGTCGTAGGCCGTCTTGTCGAACGAAGCGTCCTGCGCCGGGTAGAAATAATCGTCGAACTGGATGCCGTCCACGTCGTAATTCGCGGCGATCTCCCTGACGCCGTCCGCTATCAGCTTTCTGACCTCCTCGTAGGCCGGGTTGTAGTATTTTCCATTCTGGTAATCGATCACATAATCGGACTTCGAGGCCGTCGCCCTGAATTTGTAATAGGGGTTTCCGGTCGCCAAAATGGAGGGCGCCCCGTTGGCCTGAATGCGCAGCGGATTGACCCACGCATGGATTTTAAGCCCCGCCGCATGGCAGGCGGCGACCATGTCTTTCAAAGGATCGTACCCCGGGTTGACGCCCTGGGTCCCCCCCACCACATGGCTCCACGGAAAAACTGATGAAGGGTAAAGCGCGTCGCCGAAGGGACGTACCTGCACGACCAGCGTGTTCATGCCGCAGCTTTTGGCCGTAGCGACAATCACGTTGAATTTTTTGAGGAACGCCTGCTCGCTTTTATCGTCTTCCTTGCTCATGTTCAGGCTCATATAAGGCACCCAGACCGCCCGCATCTCCTGGGCGGAAGCATTTGTCGTCACGGCGCCGCTCTGTGCCGCGGAAGACGCCGCGGCGCTGCCGGAGCCGCTTCCGGCAGACAAAGCCGCCGAAGACGCAGGCAAAACGGAGTCCTCCGCAGCAGAAGACATGGTCGAGGAAAAAGCGCCGGATCCGGACGACAGCCCCGAATCCGCGCCCTGAGGGGCCTGCGAACCCTGCCCGCGGTTGAAGTTGACCGCCATGGTGACCGCAATGACCAAAGCCAGAGAGCAAAGGCAGACAAAGATGCTGTGGCGGTTGAAAAGCCTGATGACCATATAGCTTCTTCCTTTCGCCCTGCGGGCTTCGTTGACAGCGGCATCCCGACCGTGCTAGGATAAAAAACAACGACAGGAATCGGAGGCCTTAAACATGTTTTTCTTTTTTGCCGTTACAAGCGGCGCCCGGGAGCTCGGCCGCCGCATTGAACGCGACCCGTCCGCCGAGATCGACCCGTCCGCCATGTCCCGGGTCGCCGCGGGGAACGCACCGCATTTCTGCCCGCGCTGCGGTGCGCCGGTCGCCCCCGGCGACTGCTTCTGCGCCAACTGCGGAGGGAAACTGTAGTACATGCCTTACTATATATACGGCCTTTGCTACCTGATTATTATTAATCTTGCCGCCGCGTTCGTCACGATTTCCGACAAGCGCAGGGCAGTCCTGCACAAACGGCGGATCCCGGAGCGCACGCTTTTTCTGTTTGCGCTGCTCGGCGGCTCCTTTTTGATGATGGCGGCCATGCTGCTGATCCGCCACAAGACAAAGCATCTGAAATTTATGTTTGGCATCCCGGCAATCATGATTTTACAGTCCGCGCTCTGCTTCTTTATCCGCTTTGCGGCAATGTAAAAAATACCATTGACAAGCACTGTGCCCCTTCGGCCGGACCGCGATGGAAGCGGGTCCGGCCGAAGGGGCACAGCTTTGTTTTTATGGGCGGCTGCAGTTCATGCATTGCCGTGCGGAGCACAGCTGTCTCTTTCCAGTTGCTTGAGATGATATTTCGCGCTTCTCTGCCCTCTGGCGGCCGCTTTTTCCCAGAAGATCCCGGCCTGGTGGTCGTTTTTTTCCACTCCCAGCCCCCGGTAGCAGCATTCGCCCAGTTTGTTGTTCGCATCCGCATTGCCGTGCTCCGCCGCTTTCAGGTACCAGCTGAGCGCGAGATCCAGCTCTCTGGGCGCGCCGATTCCGGCTTCGTAGCAAACGCCGAGACGGAACTGGGCGTCGCTGCTGCCGTGTTCCGCTGCCTTCTGAAACCAGAAAAGGGCCTTTGCGGCATCTTTCCCGACGCCGGCGCCAAGCTCGTAGCACTCCCCAAAATTGTACTGCGCCGCCGCGTGGCCCGCCTGAGCGGCCTTTGCGAACCAATAAGCCGCCTTCACGGGATTCCGGGCCACTCCCTGGCCGTTTTTATAAAGAAGGCCCAAGTTGTTCTGCGCATCCGGATGCTCCTGCTTCGCCGCGCGGGCAAACCAGTAAGCGGCCTTCGAAAGGTCGCGTTCCGTGCCAAGCCCGTAGCTGTAGCGCACCCCAAGGTTGTACTGGGCCAGCACGTGGCCCTGCGCAGCGGCCTGCCGGAACCAGTATTCCGCCAGCCCGTAGTCCTGCGGCACGCCCCTGCCGGTATAGCAGCACAGGCCGAATTTATGCTGGGCGTCCGCGTGCCCCTGCTCTGCCGCGCGGTAATACCAGAACGCCGACTTCTCAAGATCCTTCCGGACTTCCCCGCCCTTTTCGTAAAAAGCGGCGAGGGTGTACTGCGCGTCGGCGTCCCCGCCCTCGGCCGAACGCTCCAGGTTCTGCAGGCCGCCGTTCCCGCCGGCGCAGTGAGCCTCCGTCCGAGGCTTTGCCATGGTAAGGCAGCAGTCGACGACGAAATCCACCTGCTCCGCGGTCCAGCAATACTCCGAATCGAAACGGATGCGGTACCGCGCGCGGATCTCTTCGGCGGCTTCAGGGCTTGCTTTCAGCTCACTGTAAAGGCCGGAACCCAGCGCGAGGCTAACGAGATGGAACTCCCCCTTGAAACGCCCCTTTGCATAATCGGCAAACAGGGATCCCAGAAGCGCCTTATTGCCGAAAACTTCGTCGCCCCTGTCACGCCTGACCCGGTCCAAGATTTCAATGACACCCTTATCCATTCCCATCACCCAGCAATATCGGCAGGCCCGTTCTGCACGGCCGTATTTTTCGCGGGGTCCGTCCCCAGGAACCCGTCTGCCCCAAGATCGATTATTCCGGCGACGGAGAGATCGTCGCCGCTGCCCTTTTCCGTCATCTTCTTCAGAAAGGATTTCAGAAAACGGCGGGTCCGTTCGTACGGCTCCGAAGAAAAGGAGAAAGCAACCTTCCGCATGAAACGATTGTAATTTTCCAGGCTGTCGAAAGAATTCCGGATTCCGTCGGTCGACATCAGGATGAAACCCGGCCGCCCCTCGCCGTACAGATGAAGAAATTTGTCAATCGCATCCGGCTCGCACAGGGACGTGGTGATATTTGCGACCAGCCCCGGCCGGCGCGGAAGGGTTTCCAGAGTCCCGTCAGACTTGCCCGCCATGCAGTCGCCGTCCCCAATCTGCATGCCGAACCAGAAATCCGGCGTCATGGCCGCCGCTATCAGCGTGGTGCCGTAAGCGGATTCAATCTCTTTCCCCTGCAGAAGGCGACTGCGCCTGGCGGCGGAAAGAGGTGTCAGCTCTTCTTCCAGAAACGGATAGCGGCCAAAGTGGCTGCAGACCTTCCGGTTCCAGTTCAAAATGATGTTTTTCTTCAGCTGCGCCAGCTTTTCTTCTGCGCAGGAGGGAGAAAGCCTCCCGTCTTCGAGCTGGACAAACCTGCGAATCGCCTGCAGGGCGGCGTCCACCGCAAAGCGCGACCCGAAGCGGCTGCGGAAATACCGCACGTCGCCGTGCCCGTCGGCGACCGCCGCCGCGGCGGAATTGCCGAAACGGACTGTCCGGGAGCAGTCCTGGCAGGCAACGCCCTTTCTTACGTGGGCGGCGCCCCGCACCGTCACATGAAAATCCAGGCAGGGAAAACCGCTTTCCCCCGCCGCCGTCTGCGGAACCGCGCTGTTTTTCAGTTCCATCCTTCGTCCGCGTCTTCCGATGAATTCACCGGCTGCCATTCCTGTTCCTGACGGTTCAGCGCATCGGTAAACGCCTCCTGGCGGCTTTCCTGCCCGACCGGGCTGCTCTGGCTGCCTATTTTCGAAGCCGTGACGGAAACAAGGCGTATCATTTTCGCAAGGGCTTCCGGCGTGTACGCGCGCAACACCGCTTCCGGCGTGCCGGTGAACTCGACCAGGACGTCGTCGTTGACGTCGCTTTCTTCTCCGATCGCCACCGCGACCTTGATGGCCACGCGGAACCATTTGTTCTCTTTCAGGGCTTCCAGCGCGTGCTGATATTCGTCTGTGGGCTCGCCGTCCGTCATCAGAAAAATGGCCGGCGCATAGGATCCTTCCGCGTTCTTCATGAAGGCGTTGCGCGAAAGCTTCTGGTTCAACATCTTATAGGCTTCCCCCAGATCCGTCACGCCGTCCGCGTCGACGTACGGCCAGGTGAAGTCCTTCGCGGGTTTCGGCTCCTCATACAGCCATTTTGCACCCGAAGAAAAAGTCAGGGCGGCGATTTTGATTTCCGCGTCCGCGTTGTCTTCCGAAATGGCACGTATCTCGGGCAGAACATTGAAAATCGCGTCGTTGACCGCCCCAATTTTGGTGCCGGCCATGCTGCCGGACGTGTCGACCAGGAAAAAAAGGACCATCGTGCGTTTTGTAATGCCTTCCGTGCTCTCAAAAGGATTTGGCATATGATCTCTCCCTTTCAGAATCATTCTGTTTTACGGTGCCGGACGGTCATTGGATCTCCGCCGGGCCGCCCCCGCCAAAATCCACCGATACGTTTCTGAAGACAGGCAGCACGGCGTTCGGCGCAACCGTTTTTTTCTCCCCGTCGGGCAAAACGGCATACCAAGGGGTCCCCGACAGGTTCCGAATCCCCCACAGGTTCAGGTTTTTCTTGTTCCGGACCACTTCCCCGACCACACGGCGAAAATCCGAGCTGCCGGCGGAAAGGTGGCAGGCATAAAGCTTATTGCCCGGGTAAAGCGCAGGGGAATACCGCTGCGCGGCCAGCCGCAGGGGCCTGACCATTTCGGCGCCGCAGCCCAGGCAGCGGATGGAATTGCTCCCGGGGATTTCGTTGACGCAGGCAAAGTTTTCGCAGCCGCAGCCGCAGGTGACAATCTCGTCCCTCAGCCGGATAAACAGCCGGATCCATTCGCTGTCTGGAAGGCGTTCCTCCCGCGAGCGGATTCCCTTTGTAAACGAAGCCACAAAGGCCTGCCGGATAAATTCCGGGTACAAGGGCCACAGCGTGATCGCGTTGTTATGTACGCCTCTGACCGGCTTGTTTGCGCGGTTGACGGGGTCAAAAATAAAGACCGGGTCGCTCCCGTAATGGCGTTTTTCATGCTCGTCCGTCAGGCAGACGCTTTTGATGACCTTTTCCCCCTCAAACGGATGAGACAGAAAAAGCAGCAGGAACAGCATGACGGCAAGCGAAAAATAGTCAGACTGCATGCCGGGCTTCTCGCCCATGACGACTTCCGGCGCCATGTAGCGGCATTTCCCGGCAATGCCGAGGTTCACCCCGTAGGGGGCCACGTTGTCGTTGTCGCAGATCAGCACGTCGCCGCTCTGCGGATTGATGAAGAAATTGCCATCGTTCAGATCCTGATAGGATTTTCCCTGCCGGTGCAGGGCAATAAAGCTTTCAACAATCGTCAGAGCCGCGTTCACGCGGACGGAATGCTTCGCCACGCGGATTTTCGCGTTCAGCACGTCGGTGAAGCTCTTGTATTCCGGCGGCCGCAGGTCCATCAGATATCCGAAGGAACCGTCCGGCTCCTCCGCCACCAGCTTGGGCCAGAGGAAATGTTCGGTCGGCGGCCCGTCGGCGATATTCTGATTCAGATTTTTCAGGAATTCCTCTTTTCTGCGCAGGTTGTTCGGGAAGAACCATTTCAGCGCGTACTGGCCGCCGCGGTATTCCGCGCGGTAAACGATCCCCTGGCCCCCCTCGCCCAATTTGCCGAGGATTGTAACAGCATCTTCCGCATTTGCCGTTCTGATTTTCTGGCCGCTATGAAATTCCATGCTCCTGCTCCCTTTTTCTGTTCTCAGGGAAAAGCCGAACCGGCGGGGCGCCGCACCCCGGCAAAAAGCGGACGGGCCGTGCCGGAAACCGCCGTTCGCCGGTGAGTTTTACAAAGCCCCACATATTGCATATCATATCACGATAATTTCCAATTGTCTACCAATAACCCCAGCCTTCGACAGAAGGCGGCAAAACTGCCGCCTCTCGGAGGCCTTGCGCCATAAAAAAGCGGAGACGCACCGCACCCGCGCGTCCCCGCTTTTTCACCGGCGTGCCGGAAGCGCGGTCATTTCGCCACGAAATTGACCAGCTTGCCCGGCACGTAGATTTCTTTGAGAAGCTTTTTGCCCGAAAGCTCGGCGGCGATTTTCTCGTTCGCTTCCGCCGCGGCCAGAGCGTCGTCTTTTGCGATATCGGCGGCGACGTTCAGCCTCGCCCGCACCTTGCCGTTGACCTGCACCGCGATTTCGACCGTTTCTTCGGCGCATCTCGCCTCGTCGTACGACGGCCAGCTCTGCTGGCAGACCAAGCCGGCCCCGAGCTTCTGCCGCTCCCACACCTCTTCGCAGACGTGCGGCGCGAACAGATTGAGCAGAATGGTAAAAATCTTCAGCTCTTCCCGGGTGATGCCGCCGGTCGCCGTGACGTCATTGATCAGGGACATCAGCGCCGCAATCGCCGTGTTGAACTTCAGGTTTTCAACGTCTTCGCCGACTTTCTTGATGGTGCGGTTGAACGGGATCTGCATTTCGTCACGGATTCCATCGCCGTCGGCAAGGATATCCTGCAGGTTCCAGAAGCGTTCGATAAACCTGCGGCAGCCTTTGATGCCGTGCGTGCTCCACGGGGCGGCTTTTTCAAAATCACCGATGAACATCTCGTAAAGGCGCAGGGTGTCGGCGCCGTATTCCCGCACGATGTCGTCCGGATTGATGACGTTGCCGCGCGATTTGCTCATCTTCTCCCCGTTTTCGCCGAGGATCATGCCGTGGCTCGTCCGCTTGGCGTACGGCTCCGGGGTCGGCACCTCGCCGATATCGTAGAGGAATTTATGCCAGAACCGGCTGTAAAGCAGGTGAAGCGTCGTATGCTCCATGCCGCCGTTGTACCAGTCGACGGGGGTCCAGTATTTGAGCGCGTCCTTGCCGGCGAACGCCTCCCTGTTGTACGGATCCGTGTAGCGCAGAAAATACCAGGAAGAGCCGGCCCACTGGGGCATGGTGTCCGTCTCGCGCTTCGCGGGGCCGCCGCAGTGCGGGCAGGTGGTGCCGACCCATTCGGTCATGTGGGCAAGGGGCGATTCGCCGGTGTCGGTCGGCTCGTAGGACTTGACCTCGGGCAGACGCAGAGGCAGCTCGCTTTCCGGCACGGCGACATAGCCGCACTTGGGGCAGATGACGATCGGAATCGGCTCCCCCCAGTAGCGCTGGCGCGAAAAGACCCAGTCGCGCAGCTTATAGTTGACCTTCGAACGGCCGATTCCCTTTTCGGTGAGGAATTCCGTGATTTTCTTTTTGGCCTCGTCGACCGTCAGGCCGTTGAGGAATCCGGAATTGACGAGCACGCCCGCCGCGCAGTCGGTAAAGGCTTCTTTCTGCACGTCGCCGCCCTTGACCACCTCGACGATGGGAAGGCCGAATTTCTTCGCGAATTCCCAGTCGCGCGTGTCGTGGGCGGGGACGGCCATAATGGCGCCGGTGCCGTAGGACATCAGAACGTAGTCCGAGATGAAAATGGGGATCTCTTTGCCGTTTACCGGGTTCATTGCGCGGACCCCGTCCAGAAGGACGCCGGTTTTCTCTTTCGCAATCTCGGTGCGTTCAAAATCGGATTTTTTCGCGGCCTCCGCCTGATAGGCGCGGACCTCGTCCGGATTTTTGATTCGGCCGGACCATTTTTCAAGGTACGGGTGCTCCGGCGAAAGGACCATGTACGTGGCGCCGAACAGCGTGTCCGGCCGCGTGGTGTAAACGGTCAGCGCGTCCCCCGCCGTGGTGGAGAAATCCACCTCCGCACCGGTGGAGCGGCCGATCCAGTTCTTCTGCTGCGACTTCACCCGCTCCGGGTAATCCACAAGGTCAAGGTCGTCGATCAGACGCTGTGCGTACGCCGTGATTTTCAGCATCCACTGCGACTTGACCTTCCGGACGACTTCGCTGCCGCAGCGCTCGCACACGCCGTTGACGACCTCTTCGTTCGCCAGCACACATTTGCAGGAGGTGCACCAGTTGACCGCCATCTCTTTTTTATAGGCAAGGCCGTGCTTGAAAAGCTGAAGAAAAATCCACTGCGTCCATTTGTAATATTCCGGGTCGGTCGTGTTGATCTCGCGCGGCCAGTCGAAAGACAGGCCGAGAGACCGCAGCTGGCTTTTGAACCTCGCAATGTTCTGCTTCGTGACGACCGCGGGATGCACGTGGTTCTTGATGGCATAGTTTTCGCTCGGGAGGCCGAACGCGTCCCAACCGATGGGGTACAGCACGTTGTATCCCTGCATGCGGCGCTTGCGCGCGATGATGTCCATCGCCGTGTAAGAGCGCGGGTGCCCTACGTGCAGCCCCTGGCCGGACGGATAAGGGAACTCGATCAGCGCGTAATACTTCGGTCTGGAAAAATCGTCCGACGCATGGAAGACGCCGGATTTTTCCCACTGCTGCTGCCATTTCTGTTCAATCGGTTTCGGATCGTATTTCATTCTTTTCGCCCCTGTATTCTTGTCTTTTTGCTTTCCGTTACGACTGAAGCAAACGGGAGATGTCGACGGTCTCCCCGTCGCGCCAAAGCCGGTCTAGGTCGTAGAAGCTGCGGGACTCCGCGGTAAACACATGGACCACGACGTTCGCGTAGTCCAGCAGAATCCAGGAATTGGACCGGTAGCCCTCGACGTGGGAAGGCTCAATCCCCATCTCTTTCAGTCGGAACTCGACCTCATCCGCCAGCGACTTGACATGAGTGCTGCTCGTGCCCGTCGCAATGACAAAATAGTCGGCCAGAACGGAAATGTCCTCAATACGGATCATTTTGATATCCGTCGCCTTTTTTTCGTCCAGCACCTTCACGGCCATCTCTCCAAGTTCCCGCGATGTCATCTTTTGCAACAGCCCCTTTTCACATTATTTCACGTGATAGTCCAGCGTAGCTTCGTTATAGGCGTCAACCGTGTCCGGATGGATCGGCTTGCGCGCCTGCGCAAGGTCGGTCAGCGTGTAAGAAAGGCCTGAAATCATGGCTTCCTCCAGGCTGACGCCGGCAGAGCTGCGCAGCTCCTGCACGCCCGGGTAATCCCGGTCGGCGGAAATAAAATCCGCGATGAACAGAATCTTATCCATCAGGGTCATGCCCGCGCGCCCCGTCGTGTGGTAGCGCACGGCGTCCAGAATCTCGGCGTCGTCGATTTTCAGCTCTTTTTTCAGGTAGGCGGCCCCCAGCACGGCATGCCAGAGCTTCGGAGCGTTTTTTTCGACCGGCGTCAGAGAAATTCCGTATTCCCGCATCATGGCAAGCTGCTTTTCCGGCGGGGTGTCTTTCATAATGTCATGCAGAATCCCGGCGGTTTCCGCCCTGCCCTCGTCGGCGCCGTACTTTGCGGCAAGCTCCCGCGCGGCCTTCGCGACGCACTCGGAATGGTAATAACGCTTGTCGCCAAGCAGCGGCCTGATGATTTGCTTGTACTCTTCCAGCATCGTTTTTACTCACTCCAGATAAAGATGATTTTCCCGGATATAATCCGCAACCGCCCCCGGGACCATTCCCGTGATGGATTCGCCCTTCCGGACCGCCTCGCGGACCATGGTGGAGGAAACGGGCAGATATGGAATCGGCTCGATCCGCACTCTGGCGCCTTTCGCCCCGAGGACACGGGCGTACTCCCGCAGGCGCTTTTCCCCGTCTTCGCTTCGCGGGGCGGCGCAGACCGTGGCCAAGGAGAAGATGACCTCCGGCTCGTGCCACCGCTCCAAGGTGAGAAACATGTCTTCCCCCATGAGGAAATACAGGGCGGCGCCGGGGTAAAGCGCTTTCAGCTCCCGCAGGGTGTCGGACGTATAGCTGCGGTCGCCGCGGCGCATCTCGAGGTCGCTGACCTCGAACGGAGGCCCCTGTGCGGCCAAGCGGCACATCGCAAGCCTGTCCGATCCGTCCGCAAGGTCGTCTTCCCGTTTGTGGGGAGGCGTGAAAGTCGGAATCAGCAGGACCGTGCCGGCGCCGAGAATCTCTGCAAAACGGCGCGCGAGGTGGATGTGGCCGTTGTGGATGGGATTGAACGTGCCGCCGAAAACCGCGAGTTTTCTGACGCGTACGCGTTCTTTATCTTCCATCATATTACTTTTTCACCGCTTTGGGAAGCACAATTTTCGATTCTTTCTCGTTTTTGCGGTAAAGGACGAATTTTGAGCCGATGACCTGCACGGTCTCGGAAGACGTTTCCCGCGCAATCAGATCCGCCGTCTCACGCGGCGAAAGCGGAGAGCTTTCAAGGACTTTCCCTTTTATCAGCTCGCGGGCGGTCAGGGCGTCGTCGGCCTGCTTCAGAATGTCGCCGTCCACTCCGCCCTTGCCGACGATCAGGATGGTGTCGAGCGTGTTTGCAAGGGAACGAAGATACGCTCTCTGTTTACTTGTAAGCATCTGTTTTCTCTCCGTATTCTTTCAGTTTCTGGGCAAACCGGCGCAGCGCCTGCCCGCGGTGGCTGACGGCGTCTTTTTCTTCCGATCCAAGCTCGGCGAAGGTCCTGTCCCCCACAAGGAAAACAGGGTCGTAGCCGAAGCCGCCGTTCCCGGAAGGGGCGTACGCAATGGAGCCGCGGCATTCCGCCTGCGCCTCGATGCGGTTCCCGCTCGGGAAAACGCAGCAGATGGCGCACACAAATTTCGCGCCGCGCTTCTCTTTCGGAACACCCCTGATGGAATCCAGCAGCTTTTGTATTTTGACGGGGTACGGCGTGCTTTCCCCGGCGAAGCGGGCGGAATAGACGCCCGGCGCCCCGTTCAGGGCGTCGACCGCAAGGCCGGAATCGTCTGCCACGGCGGGCTTTCCCGTCGCGCGGCACGCGGATTCCGCCTTCAGAAAAGCATTTTGGGCGAAAGTCTCTCCCGTTTCTTCCACCTCCGGCAGATCCGCGGAGACGACGCCGATTCCCATCGGCCGCAGAATCCGTTCGAACTCCCGTATTTTCCCCGCGTTGTGCGTCCCTATCACCAGTTCCATCTTTCCCTCACTCCTGCGGCGAGAACAGCGCCCGCGCAAACTGATCGGCGTCGAACGGCTGCAGATCGTCCGCCTGCTCGCCGACGCCGACAAACTTGACCGGAAGCCGAAGCTCCTGCCGGATTGCCAGAACCACCCCGCCTTTCGGGGTGCCGTCCAGCTTGGTCAGCACAATCCCCGTGATGTCGGCGGCCGAGCCGAACTCGCGCGCCTGGTTCACGGCGTTCTGCCCCGTCGCCGCGTCAAGCACAAGCAGTACCTCTTTGTCCGCCTCCGGCGCCTCGCGCTGAATTACGCGGTTGATTTTCAACAATTCCTCCATCAGGTTCTTTTTATTGTGAAGACGCCCGGCCGTGTCGCAGATGACCACGTCGGCGCCGCGCGATTTTGCCGCCGAGATGGAATCGAACACCACGGCGGCCGGGTCGCTCCCCTGCGGCTGGCTGACAAGCTGCGCCCCGGAGCGCTCCGACCAGACCGAAAGCTGCTCTACGGCCGCCGCGCGGAACGTGTCGGCCGCCGCGAGAATCACGTTTTTGCCCTGCTTCTGAAGCAGGGCGGCGAGCTTGCCCGCCGTGGTCGTCTTGCCGGTGCCGTTTACGCCGATGAGCAGGATGACGGAAGGCTTCGTGCCGATTTTCAGCTCTTCGCCGCCCCGCAGCATGTCCGCGATGATCTGCCGGAGCATCCCCTCAATTTCCGATGGATCCGTCACGCCCTCTTCCCTGACCCGTTTCCGCAGCTCCCCGCAGATAAATTCCGCGGTCGGCACGCCGACGTCTCCCATGACAAGCAGCTCTTCCAGCTCTTCGAACAGCTCTTCGTCAATTTTTGTGAAGGAATGGAGCATGGACGCGACCGAGGCGCTCATGCCTTCCCTTGTTTTTTTCAGCCCATCCCTGATCTTCGCAAAAATTCCCATTTTTCTCTCCTGTCAAGCTCTGATTCCCAATTGTTTTTCCATCTGCGCGACCGGCATTTCGAGCAGCTTGGAAACGCCCTCTTCCTGCATGGTCACCCCGTACAGAACGTCGGCCTCTTCCATGCTGCCGCGCCGGTGCGTGACGAGGATGAACTGCGTGTTCCGGTTCATTCTGCGAAGGTAAGAGGCGAAACGCGTCACGTTCACATCGTCCAGCGCCGCGTCGATTTCGTCCAGCACGCAGAACGGCGGCGGGTTGACCTTCATGATGGCAAAATAGAGCGCGATGGCGACGAGGGACTTTTCCCCGCCGGAGAGGGACTCAAGATGCGTCACGATCTTGCCGGGGGGCTGCACGGAGATCTCAATGCCGGAATTCAGCACGTCGTCCGGCGTTGTCAGCGACAGATGCGCCGTTCCGCCGTCGAACAGGTCGCGGAACGTCTCTTCAAAATTGCGGCCGATTTTCTCGAACTGGGAAGAAAACAGGCTGCGCATCTCGTTTGTGAGGCTGCCGATCAGCTTGCCGAGCTCGTCGCGCGACTGTTCGGAATCCGCAATCTGCTCCTTGAGGAATTCGTACCGCTGCGAAACCTCCTTGTACTCCTCCACGGAGGCCACGTTGACCGATCCGAGGTCGCGGATTTCGGTTTTCAGCGATGCCAGCCGCCGCTTCGCCTTTGCGGGGTCCTCGATTTTCGCGCCCGTCTGCTCTTCCGCCTCTCGGCGCGTCAGCTGATATTCTTCCCACAATTGCGCAATGATTCCGTCGTATTCCTTTTGCAGGGATGCTTTCCGCTCTTCGAGCAGCGCAAGGTCATGGCCGATCTTTTCCTTTTCCTCCGACTTTTCGCGCTCGCCGGTCCGGAGTTGGAGAGAACGCTTTTCCAGTTCCATCCTTTTGGCGTTCAGCGTTTCAATTTCCGCAAGCCCGCTTTTCGCGGAGCTGCGGAGCTCCTCCGCCGTTTTGTGAAGAAGTGCAACCCGGCTGGTCAGCCCGTCCGAAGAAGCCCGGAAAGAGTCAATCTGCTTTTTCAGGCTCTCAATCCGCTCGCGGTGGCCGGCGGAACGGCCGGAAATCTCGCGGACGGAATCTTCGAGAGACTGCACGTCTTTGCCGGCGGAAAGCTTTTCCATCTCGATTTGGCGGATTTTTTCCGTCAGGCCGTTAAACTGCTCGTCAAGCTCGTTCCGGCTTGCGCTGAGCGCCGACAGTTCCGCCTTTTTCCGCTCCGCGTCCGCATTCAGCTTTTCCGCCTGCCCGCGCGCTTCGCCGCGCGTCTTTTTCTGGGCCTCCAGCCTTTCGGAAGCCTCGGCCATCCCCTGCTCGAAAGCCTTGCAGTCTTCCTGCGCTGTCGCAAGCTCGGAACGGACGCGCCGGGCCTCTTCTTCCAGCCGGACATGAGCGCCCTGCGCGTCGGCAAGTTCGGCCTTTGCCGCGGAGAGGGACGCCTCCGCCGCGGAAGCCTCGCGGGCCGCCGCGCGGAACGCCTCTTCCGCCTTTTCGGAGCGGCCACGCAGTTCTTCCGCTTCCCTGCCGATCTTTTCAATCTCGGAAGCGCGGCTGAGCAGGCCGGAATTTCTGGCAAGGGAACCGCCCGTCAGCGAACCGCCGGCGTTGACAACCTGCCCGTCCAGCGTGACAATGCGGAACCGGTAGCCGTATTTGCCCGCAATGGCGACGGCGCTGTCAAGGTCTTCCGCGACGGCGACGCGGCCCAGAAGAGAATCGACGGCCTCGCGGTAAGGGTCGCCGCACGAGCAAAGCTCCGCGGCGATGCCGACAAACCCGCGGCAGCCGGGAAGGCCCTTTTCCTGTATCTTTCTGCCGCGGATGACGGTCAGCGGCAGAAAGGTCGCGCGGCCGGCGTTGTTCTGCTTCAGGAAGGCGATAGCGCGCTTCGCGTCGCTTTCGTCGCCTGTGACGACGTCCTGCATCGCGTTGCCAAGGGCCGTCTCGATGGCGACGGCATAGGCCCCCGGAACGTGGATCAGCCGGGACACCGGCCCGTGGATTCCGCCGAGCGCCCCTGCGGATTTGGCCTTCATGACCGCCTTGACGCTGTTGGTGAAGCCCTCAAGGTTGCGCTCAAGGTCTTCGAGCAGCTTCTTTTTGCGCAGCTGCTCCGACAGGTCCAGACCGAGCCGGTCGCGCTGCTGTTTTGCTTCCTCGCGCCGGCGGGCGCGCGTCTGCAGAAGCATCTCGTAGCCGCCGGCGGAATTTTTCAGGGACTCCAGTTCCTTGTCGGCCTGCTGAAGCTTCTCTTCGCAGTCCCGAAGCTGCTTTTTAAGCGCGTCCCCGCGGTCGGATTTTTCCTGACGGCTTTTCTGCAGGGAATCAAGGCGAAGCCCGATTTCCGAGATCGTGGAATCCGCGGTCATCTCAGCCATTTTCGCCTGCGTCGCCTGCGCGGTCAGGTCGGAAACGGCTTTGGCAAGGCCGTCGATCTTCCCCGCCGAATCGCTGATGTTCCCGCGAAGGGCGCCGATCTGCGCGGTGCACTGCTCCAGCTCTTTTTCTTTTGCCGCTATGTAGCTCTGCTTTTCGGCAATCTGCTTCTTCTTTTCGGTGATCTCGCTCTCCAGCTCGCCGCCGGACTGTTCGGCCTGCCGGATCTCCTCTTCAACGCGGGAGATATTTTCTTCGTTATGCTTGATGTCGTTCTGGAGGACGGAAGCCTCGCCGTCCTTCTGCGCGGCCTGTTCGTCGAGCGATGCGCTTCTGCGGTTGATCTCGTCTGCCTTCGCCGCGCAGGCGTTGGAGCCCTGAAAGGTCTTTTCCAGCTGCCCGTCCAGTCCGGCAATGGCCTGCTCCGCAGCGTCGTACTGGTTCCGCGCAATCTGGATTTTATCCTCCTGCTCGCGGAGCAGGACGTTGGAACGGCTCAGGGTGTCCAGCCAGAGGCCAATCTCAAGCCCCTTTTTCTCATCGGCAAGCTCAAGGTAGCGTTTCGCTTTTTCGGACTGCTCCCGAAGGGGGCCGACACGGCTTTCCAGCTCGGAGAGGATGTCGTGCAGGCGAAGCAGGTTCTCTTCCGCCTGCGCCAGCCGGTGCTCCGTTTCCTCTTTCCGGTAGCGGAAGCGGGAGACCCCGGCGGCCTCTTCGAAAATTTCACGCCTGTCTTCGCTTCGCGCCGCCACGATGCTGTCTATCCTGCCCTGGCCGATAATGGAGTATCCGTCGCGGCCGAGGCCCGTGTCCATAAACAGCTCGTTGATATCTTTCAGGCGCACGGCGTTCCCGTTGATGCGGTACTCGCTCTCGCCGGAACGGTAATACCGGCGGGTCACCGACACGCTGGACTCGTCGAACGGCAGCTCGCGGCCGGAATTGTCGATGTTGAGCGTCACCTCCGCAAAGCCAAGCGGCCCGCGGGCTGGCGTGCCGCCGAAGATGACGTCTTCCATTTTCGTGCAGCGCAGCGCGCGGACGGACTGCTCCCCCAAAGCCCAGCGGACAGCGTCGCTGAGGTTGCTTTTTCCGCTTCCGTTCGGGCCGACAACCGAGGTAATCCCATCGTGAAATACAAGTTTGGTACGGTCCGGAAAAGTTTTAAAGCCCTGAAGCTCCAGCGATTTCAGAAGCAATGCCGCATCCTCCTCATTTCATTCTATCCTGCATGCGCCGCGCGGGACCGACGGGTCCGGCACGATCTCGGCCGCATAGCCCTTTTCCGCAAGCTCCGAAAGATTCTGCCTTTTCTGGCCGACGGCCGCGGACACGCTGCGGGGCGACACCCGTACACGAACCCGGCCCGGCGGGGCCTCCGCCTCCCGCAGCCTCTCAAGCATTGCGCGCAGCATCCGCCGGCTTTCGCACAGCTCGCGGAAAGCGGGGTGCCAGGGCCCGGCGAGACGGTCATTCTGCAGCTCCGGCGACGCGTGCAGCCCGAGGCGGATGACGGGAATCCCGCGGGACTCGAAAAAATCCAGAAGCCCGGCGCACTGCTCCACGGCCTCTTCCAGCGTCTGGGGGCGGTAGGTCCCTTCCCGGAACCATTCGCCGAGGCGCGTGCCTTTCAGAACAATCGTCGGGTAAATCCGCACGCAGGCCGGGCGCAGAGCCGCGAGCCCTTCCGCGGTCCGGCGGGCGCCTTCCCCGCTGTCGCCCGGCAGCCCGGTCATCATCTGCAGGCCGAGGGCAAACCCGCGGGAACGGATCAGCCCCGACGCGCGCGCCGTCTGTTCCGCCGTGTGCCCGCGGCCATTGCGCGCGAGGACCGCGTCGTCCATACTCTGCGCCCCAAGCTCAATGGTCGTGACGCCGTACCGCTTCAAAACGCCTAGAATCTCTTCGTCGATGCAGTCCGGCCGCGTGGAAATGCGGATTCCGCGGAAGGCGCCGCTGCGGACGTACGGAAACGCCGCTTCCAGCAGGGATATCATATCAGCGCGGTCAATCGCCGTGAAGCTGCCGCCGAAAAAGGCGATTTCAGACTGCGCCGGGTCGCGGCCCGGCGTTTTGAGCGCAATTTCCGCCGCCGCGCGCACATCCCGCGGAGCCGGCATGGACTGCCGGCCCGTGATGGCCCGCTGGTCGCAGAAGCTGCACAGATGCGGACAGCCGCAGTTCGGCACAAAAAGCGCCACGTTTACATGTTTCAATACCCCATCAGTTCCAACGCCTCGCGTGCGGCCTGCTGCTCCGCCTCTTTTTTGCTGCGCCCGCCGCCCCTGCCGACGACGTTGTTGTCCAGCCGCACCTCGACGCTGAAATGCTTGTCGTGATCCGGGCCGGTTTCCGCAGTCAGAATATATTCCAGGTTGTCCTCCGGGTTTTTCTGGACAATCTCCTGCAAAGCCGTTTTGTAGTCCTTGAAGGTTTTCGGCTTCGGCTGCTGAAGCAGGGGAAGCACAAAGCGAAGGATGAACCGCCGCGCCTGTTCCATGCCGCCGTCGAGGTAAATTGCCGCCGTGACGGACTCGAACGCGTCGGCGAGGATGGACGAGCGGGTGCGCCCGCCCGAATTCTGCTCTCCGTGGCTGAGAAGCAGGTGCTCGCCCACGCCCATCTGCCGGGAAAAGCCGCAGCACGCCTTCTCGCAGACCAGGGCGGCGCGCTTCTTCGTCAGCTCGCCTTCGGGGATGTCGGGGTAGTGGCTGAAGAGATAATCCGCCACCACAAAGCCGAGGATGGAATCCCCCAGAAACTCAAGCCGTTCGTTGCTGCCGTCGCGCGTATGGTTCTCATTCGCATAGGAAGAGTGCGTCAGCGCGGTTTTTAAATACCGGATGTCGTTAAAATGGTATTGCAGTTTTTCTTCCAGTTCTTTCATAAGGCGTCCGCTCCCGTGCCATAGTAATCAAGCGTCTTCGGCGGCCGCATATTCCGCCACGGACGACGCGATCTCCTCCGCGACACGGCCTTCCACGTAGGCCTTGGTCAGACGGATTGCGTTATAGACCGTTTTCGCCTTGGCGCTTCCATGGGTCTTGAAGACCGGCCTCCGGCAGCCCATCAGGGGCGCTCCGCCGTATTCGTTATAATCGAACTGTTTTTTCAGTTCTTTCACGTCTTTCAGCACAATCGCCGCCGCCAGCTTGTTCAGCGCCCGCTTCGTGAAAATTTCTTTGACCTTTCCGAAAAGGATCAGCGCGACGCCCTCGAACATTTTCAAAATGATATTGCCGGTAAAGCCGTCCGCAACGACGACGTCGGCCGCATCGTCGGGGATGTCGCGCGCTTCGATGTTGCCGATAAAGTTGATGCCCGCGTTTTTCAGCATCGGGAACGCCTCGTGCTGCAGCTCGCCGCCTTTGTGGTCCTCCGTTCCGATATTCGCAAGCGCGACGCGCGGTTTCTTGATGCCCATGACCTTCTCCATATAGATGGAGCCCATGATTCCGAACTGGAGGAGCATGTCCGGCTTGCAGTCCACGTTTGCGCCGCTGTCAATCAGCATGAAGCAGCCCTTGTTCTTCGGCATGACGGGCGCAAAGGCAATCCGCTTGATGCCGCGGATCCTTTTGACAATCAGCGTGGCGCCGACGACCAGCGCGCCGCTGTTGCCGCCCGACACGAACGCGTCGCCCTCGCCCGCGGCGAGGCGGCGAAGCCCTTCGGCCATGGAGCTGTCACTCTTGGCCTTCATGATGTCGCCCGCGCTGTCTTCCATGGTGATGACGCCGGGCGCGTCGGCGATTTCCATCCGCTCGAGCGGGACGGAATTTTCTTTGGCGACCCGGCGGATCTCCTCTTCGCGGCCGGTCAGAAGGATATCCACGCCGAGGCCCTGCACGGCCTGCGCGCAGCCTTTGATAATCTCAAGCGGGGCATTGTCGCCGCCGAAGGCATCCACAATGATTTTCATAGACAGCATCTCCCAACTTTCCGGAATCGTTTTACCCGCGTTCCGGCTGTTTCTTTAAAAAACGCAAAAAACCTTCCAGGTCGTTCAGCGCCCGCGCCGAAAGGGCCGCATAGCGTTCCTGCTTGCCTCTGATGTTCGGCTCGATTCTGGGAAGGATCCCGAAATTCGCGCCCATCGGCTGGAACGGACCCTCGCCCCCCGCGGCGACATACCGGCACATCGCCCCGGTCATGGTCGTCCCGGGCGGAACAGCCGCAGGCAGACCAGAAAGCCGGCGCGCTGCGTTGATGCCGGCAACGATTCCGGAGGCGGCGGATTCCATATATCCCTCCACGCCGGTAATCTGCCCGGCAAAGAAAAGTTCCGGCCTGCTTTTCAGGCTCAAATCCGCCGAGAGGACGCGGGGCGAGTCCAGAAACGTATTGCGGTGCATGACGCCGTACCGCGCGAATTCCGCATGCGCAAGGCCCGGAATCATGCCGAAGACACGCTTCTGCTCCGGGAATTTCAGGTTCGTCTGGAACCCGACGAGGTTGTAAAGCGTTCCTTCGGCGTTCTCGCGCCGAAGCTGCACTACGGCCCACGGCCGGTGGCCCGTTTTCGGATCCCGCAGCCCCACCGGCTTCATGGGGCCGAACCGCAGGGTGTCCGGCCCGCGGGCGGCCAGCACTTCGACCGGCATACAGCCCTCGTAAACCTTCGGATCCGCTGCGTCGAAGCCGTGCAGGGGCGCGCGTTCGGCACAGGCGAGCGCGCCGTAAAACCGTTCGTACTCTTCCCGGTCCATCGGGCAGTTGAGGTAGGCGTCATCGTCGCCCCTTCCATACCGGGACGCCGGGAAAATGACGCTTCGGTCCAGGCTTTCGGCCGTGACGATGGGGGCGGCGGCGTCGTAAAAGCTGAGCGATTCCCCGCAAAGCCCGGCTATCGCGGCGGCAAGCGCGTCCGAAGTAAGCGGCCCCGTCGCAATCACGCCGACACCGGCCTCCGGAATCTGCGTAATTTCCCCGCGGCGGACATGAATCAGGGGGTTTCCCGAGATTTTTTCGGTCACTGCGGCGGAAAAGGCGTTCCGGTCCACGGCGACGGCCCCTCCCGCAGGCACACGGCACAAATCCGCGCACGGCAGCAGCACGGACCCGAGGCGGCGCATCTCCTGTTTCAGCAGGCCGGCCGCGCTCTCCGCGCGCTCCGCCTTGAACGAGTTGGAGCAGACCAGCTCCGCCAGATTCTCGCTGACGTGCGCCGGCGAAAAGCAGACCGGCTTCATCTCATAAAGATCGACCTCGACCCCGGCGGCCGCCAGCCGCCACGCGGCCTCGCATCCCGCAAGGCCGGCTCCGACGACCCAGGCCCTCATTCTTCCTCCTGTCTCTCATAGCCGCATCCCGGCGTGACGCAGTAATACTTCGGGTGTTTTCCCTTTTTCTTCAGAAGTGTCTTGCCGCATTTCGGGCACATCTCCATAGACGGCTCATCCCACGAAATGAAGTCGCATTTCGGGTAGTTGGCGCAGCCGTAGAAGACCCGGCCCTTTTTCGTTTTCTTCACAATGACCTTGCCGCCGCATTTCGGGCAGACGGCGCCGGTCTCCTGCACATACCGTTTGACGTTTTTGCACTCCGGGTATCCCGGGCAGGCGAGGAACTTGCCGTACCGGCCGGTCTTGATGACCATGTGGCGGCCGCATTTTTCGCAGATGACGTCCGTCACGTCCTCTTTGAGCTGGATCTTGACCCCCTGCATCTCTTCCTTTGCTTCTTTCAGGGTCTTGTCAAAATCCCCGTAAAAGTCGTCCAGCTCCTCCACCCAGTCGGTCCTGCCGCTCTGGACGCTGTCGAGGTCGCTTTCAATCTGGGCTGTAAACTTGACGTTGACGATTTTCGGGAAGCGTTCCTTCAGCAGCTTGGTGACGGTCTCGCCCAGCTCCGTCGGCTTGAGCGCCTTGCCCTCGCGGGCGACGTACTCCCTCGCCGTGATGGTGGAGATCGTCGTGGCGTAAGTGGACGGCCTGCCGATGCCGTTTTCTTCCAGGGCCTTGATGAGAGAGGCCTCCGTATAGCGCGGCGGCGGCTGCGTGAAATGCTGGTTGCCCGCAATCTCTTTCAGGCGCAGCGGCATTCCGACGGAGAGCTCCGGCAAAGCGCCCCCGGCTTTGCTCTCTTCGTCTTTCGCCTCTTCATACAGCACGGTGAAGCCGTCGAACGTGACCGTGTACCCGGAGGCCTTGAACAGATAATCCTTCGCCTTGATGTCCGCCTGCACCGTGCTCTGGATGCAGTTCGCCATCTGGCTTGCCAGAAAGCGTTCCCAGACAAGGCGGTAAAGCTTATACTGGTCCGGCGAAAGATTATCCTTGACCTCTTCCGGCGAAAGCGACGGAACCGTCGGGCGGATCGCCTCGTGCCCGTCCTGCGCATTGGCGCGGGATTTATAATGGCGCGGCTTCTCCGGGAGGTACTTGTCGCCCCAGCGCGTGCGGACGTACTCGGCGGCGCTCTGAATGGCTTCTTCGGAAATCCGCAGGGAATCGGTACGCATATAGGTAATCAGGCCGATGGCCCCCATGTTTTTGACCTCGACGCCCTCGTAAAGCTCCTGGGCGGCCTTCATGGTGCGCCTGGCCTGAAAGCCCAGCCTGCGGGAGGCTTCCTGCTGCATGGTCGAGGTCGTGAACGGCGGGACGGGCGACTTGCGGCGGGTCCCCTTTTTGACGCCCGCGACGGAAAACTCGGCGTCTTTCAGGTCCGCGAGAATCCGGTCGGACTGCTCTTTGTTCGTGACGGCGATCTTTCCGTTCCCGTCCCCGTACAGCGCGGCCGAAAAGGGTTTATGCCCGCCCTTCGGAAGCAGCTTGGCGTCAATCGTCCAGTATTCTTCCGGTTTGAAAGCCCGGATCTCCTCCTCGCGGTCCACGATGATGCGCACCGCGACGGACTGCACGCGCCCTGCGGAAAGCCCGTGGCGGATCTTCTGGGAAAGGAACGGGCTGAGCTTGTAGCCGACCAGGCGGTCAAGGATGCGGCGCGCCTGCTGCGCGTTGACAAGGTTGAGGTCTATGCTGCGCGGGTGCTCCATCCCCGCGGAAATGCCCGTCTTTGTAATCTCGTTGAAGGTCACGCGGTTGTTGCCGTCCGTGTCGAGGCCGAGAAGATAGGCCAGATGCCACGAGATTGCCTCTCCCTCGCGATCCGGGTCGGTCGCCAGAAGAACGGCGTCGCTTTTTTCCGCTTTGCTTTTCAGCTCTTCGACCAGCTTTTCCTTTCCCTTTATGACTTCATACTTCGGCTTAAATCCGTTTTTAATATCCACGCTCAGCCGGTTTTCCGGAAGGTCGCGCACATGGCCCATGGACGCAATCACGTTAAAACCGGAGCCCAGATATTTTTGTATCGTTTTAGCCTTTGCCGGTGATTCCACAATGACCAGCTTAGACATAAAACCACCTCACATTTTCAATCTTCCCCTGCTTTTGTGCGCAGGTTTTTTCGGCAAGCTGTAACGTCCGCCGGAATAAGAGCACACGGCGCCGGACAGTTCCAGCTCCGTAACGGCGGCAAGCAGGCGGGGCATATCGAGACCGGTCGCCCGACCCAATTCGGAAATATGGCTCGCGGACCCGCCCAGGCATGCAAGCACAGCCCGGGCGTCGCGTGAAAATTCCGCCTGCCCGGCCTCGGCGCGGTTTTCTTCCGGCACCTCGGCGGGGAATATCTTGCCATTATCCTTTATCATATCATTTGTAACGTTTTCGTCAAGGATAATTTTCCCCGGGAACCTTCCCGCGTACTCCTCCAGAATTTCCTCCGCGCGGCTGACCGGCTTCGCGCCGGTCTTAATCAGCGTGTTCACGCCCTGTGAAACCGGGCTGAAGACGTCTGCGGGAACGGCGAAAACGTCCCGCCCCTGATCCAGCGCAAAATCGGCCGTGATCAGGGAACCGCTTCTCGCCGCCGCCTCCACGACAAGCGTGCCGAGGGAAAGGCCGGAAATAATGCGGTTCCGGATTGGAAAATTCGACGCGGAGGCCTGCGTGCCCGGCGGAAACTCGGAGACGAGCGCCCCTTTCTCCGCGACGGCGTCGCGAAGGGAAGCGTTCGCCATCAGGTAGTCCGCGTCGATGCCGCACCCGAGCACGCACACCGTGAGGCCGCCCGCCTGAAGAGCGCCCTTGTGCGCCGCGGAATCGATGCCGAGGGCGCCGCCGCTGACGACGACCGCCCCGCTTTTCGCAAGCGAGAAAGCGATGCTGTGCGCGACCGTTCGGCCCGTCTGCGTGGCGCGCCGGGTCCCGACAATGGCGACGGAAACGCACCCGTCGACGTCCGGCAGCCTGCCTTTTACGTAAAGCGCGCAGGGCGGGTTCGGAATCTGCCGCAGAAGCTCCGGATATTCCGGCTGCTCCGGTGTGACTATTTTCTGCCCGATTTTACCGCAATATTCCACGAGCGCGGCGGCATCTTCCAAAGTCCATGAGCACAGACCGCGCATTTCTTTCTGTGAAAAATACCCCTCCAGAAGCCACGCTTCCTTCCCCGCGCGGTAAAATTCCGCCAGCGAAGGGTAAGAGGCCAGAATCCTGTTCTGTTTTGAACTGCCCGGCCCGAGCGCATGCTGAAGCCAGAGCCAGTAAACCGCGGGATCATGTTCCGTCATTCCGAATCACCGCCTGTTTCCGCGCGGACGAGCTCCCACATGAGAATCGCCGCAGACGCGGCCGCGTTGAGGGATTCCGCCCTGCCCCGCATCGGGATTGTCACGCGCTCGGCGCACGCCCTCTGGGCTTCTTCCGTCAGGCCGCTGCCCTCGTTGCCGACGGCGACGGCCGCAGGCTTGTCGAAACGCAGGGACGTCACGGGCACGGCGGAAGCGTCGGGCACGGCCGCCAGCGTCAGAAAGCCGGCCTCCCGCAGGCGCTTCAGCGCAAGCGGCGC
Source organism: Bacillota bacterium (assembly GCA_023412715.1). GTDB lineage: Bacteria > Bacillota > Clostridia > Oscillospirales > Acutalibacteraceae > Thermocaproicibacter. The sequence continues at coordinate 70,119 of JAEZCC010000044.1, read as the reverse complement.
GTCCGGCGACGGAAAAAGCGGCAGGCGGAAAACGGCGCCCATGCTCGCCCGCAGCACCTTCGGGGAATACGCGTCGCAGCAGCCCCCGCCCAGCAGCACCGAGCGGATGCCCAGAGCCTCCGCCGTGCGCAGCATGGCCCCGAGGTTGGCGGGGTCCTGGATATTTTCGAGCACAAGGCAGTGACCGCCCTCTGCCGTCTTCGGAAAATCCCGCGGAGCCTCCGGCAGGCCGCACACACAGAAAACGCCCTGCGTGCTTTTCGTCCCGGCAAGAAGGGACGCGACCTCGGGGGAAATCAGGTACTGCTCCCCCGCCGCTTCCCGGACCGGCGCAAGATAGGGCGCATATTTCTCCTCCGCCTGCCGGGTGTAAAGCAGCAGGCAAATCGGGGCGCCGCTTTTCGCCGCGTCGCAGCAGAGCCTTGCCCCTTCCGCCACAAACCGGCGCCGCTCTTTTCGGTATGCCGCGGAATTGGAAAGGCGGACCATATCCCTGACCACTTCGTTTTTACGGCTCGTAATCTCGCCCGGCACGGCGCATCCCTCCGCATAAAGAAATGCGCCCGGCTGTTATCTCCGGGCGCACATCAGACTTTTAAAGCGCTGCCTTTGCTTTTTCAACAAGGCCCTTGAAAGCGGCCTCGTCCGCGACGGCAATCTCGGCGAGCATCTTCCGGTTCAGTGTGACGCCCGCTTTTTTCAGGCCGTTCACGAACACGGAATAGCTGATTCCGTCCGCGCGGCAGGCGGCGGAAATACGGGTGATCCACAGGCGGCGGAAATCGCGTTTTCTCGCCCTGCGGCCGATATATGCGTAATTGCCGGAACGCATGACGGCCTGTTTGGCCATCTTAAAATGTCTGCTTTTGGAACCGAAATATCCCTTCGCCAGCTTCAGAGTCTTTTTTCTTCTTTTGCGCGTCATCAGCGCACCCTTTACACGTGCCATTCCATTACCTCCAAAAATGGTTGGTTTCAGACAGCCGCCAACCCGTTATTTATAAGGAATCAGTCTTTTGATCTGCGCCACGTTCGTCTTGTCGGCCACGGTCGTCTTTCTGAGGTTCCTCGTGCGCTTGGTCGTCTTCTTGTTCAGGATATGGGACTTGTAAGCGTGGGCGCGGATGATTTTTCCGGTCTTCGACAGCTTGAAGCGTTTTTTGGCACCGGTATGTGTCTTAATCTTAGGCATTGACTGCCCCTCCTTATTTCATGTTACTTCGCGGGTTTGGACGCAAGAAACATCAGCATGTTGCGGCCCTCCATCTTGGACGGCTTTTCCACATTGGCAAGATCGCTGAGCGCTTCTGCAAAGCGCTTCATGATCTCGTGCCCCTGTTCCGGATGGCCCATTTCACGGCCACGGAAACGGATGGAGACCTTGACCTTGTCGCCCTCCTTCAGAAAGCGCTGCGCATGGCCGACTTTCGTGTTGAAGTCGTGCGTGTCGATGTTCAGCGAAAGCCGAATCTCTTTGATGTCGACGATATGCTGGTTCTTTTTCGCTTCCTTTTCCCGTTTGGCCTGCTCGAAACGGTATCTGCCGTAGTCGATGATCTTGCAAACGGGGGGAGTCGCCTGCGGGGCGATCTTGACCAGGTCGAGATTCATTTCGACTGCCTTCTGCAACGCCTGGGCGGACGACATCAGGCCAAGCTGGTCGCCTGTCGGGCCAATGACCCGGACCTGCCTGTCGCGGATCTGCTCATTGAGCTGAAGTTCCTTGTTGCTAATAGTTAAGCACCTCCAAAAACAACACAGTCAAAAATTAATAAAGCGCGCAGGGAATATCCGCCCGCGCGCCAATACACAAAAATCCCGATTTGCCGATTTCAAAGGGATCCAAAAGTATTGACCCGTGCCGGATACAGCCCCACAGGTGAGAATGACGGTTTCAACCGCCGTATTCTTCTTTGTTTTACAAAGAGATATTGTACTACTTTCTGGCAGCAATGTCAAGGCGGCGAACCGGATATTTTAAACACAATTTTCAGACGCTTCCCCGGGCCGCCCCGCCGGACCCGACCCGGGCTCCGCGCCGATCTTCCCGGCGGGCCGCGCACACGGGCCCAGTCCGCCTCAGCCCGTAATTTCCCGATTCATGAAAAAAGAATACAGCAGGCACTGTTTGACCGGTTTGCCGGTGCACTGCCCGACGGCCAGGCGGTACAGATCGAGCTGTCCGCGGTAACGCTCCCAGAGAGCGGCGGGGTCGCTTTTCCGGTCGGTCTTGAAATCGACGATGACAAGCCCGCCCTCCTCTTCGAACACGCAGTCGGCGGCGCCCTGAAGGACCACCGGTTCCTGTGAAAAAGGCTCCGGAAGCCCTGGCTGCACCCGCCCCGCCGGAATCTCGACGGTGAAGCGGAATTCCCGGCTCACAGACGGCGACGCCAGAACGCGCTTGCCGACGGGGCTTGCGAAAAACGCCCCGACCCGTTCCAGGTCCACCGCCTGCGCCTGCGCGGCAGTCAGAAATCCCTGCGAAACGAGGCGTTCCAGCTCCGTCTGCGGGTCTTCTGCGGCGGCGCGGTAATCCGCAAACTGCAGGTATACATGCAGGGCGGTCCCTCGCTCCGCGGGCGTCAGCCCTTTTTCGCTTAAAAAAGCGGGGCGCGACGACGCGGCGAACTCCGCCGAAAAGCCGCGCGCGGCAAGCTCGGAGGCCGCGACCTTCGCGCAGACCCCGTTGAGCGCGGCGTACGGGTATTTGAAATCGAGGCTGGCGGCAATTCTGCGCAGCAGCGCTTCGTCCGGCCCGGGGGCCGGAAGCGCTTCGGTTTTGTCCTCTTCCTCCTCCTGCTGCGGCTCTGTCCCGACAATGCGGACCGACCAGCGCTCTGCGGACGGCAGAACGATGTTCTCGTCCGCGCCGGCGAGCCGGCGCAGAGGCTGACCGTCCGGGTGGCGGAGCGCGCAGAGCAGCAGCCAGTCCGAGATGCTTTTCGCGCTGCGCACGGCGTAGGGCTGAAGCTTCTCTTCTTCGGTGATATGGGAAGCCAGTTTGGAAAGCGTCCCGCGCGGATTTTTAAGGGCCGTGACCAGAATGAGCTTTTCTTTCGCGCGTGTCATCGCGACGTACAGCACGCGCAGCTCCTCGCTCATTCCGTCGCGCCTGAGCTCGCGCTCCACCGCGGCGCGGGGCATGGTGTTGAAGCGGACGCCCGTCTTCTCGCGCAGGCGTATCCCGAGGCCAAGCTCCCGGTGCAACAGCACCGCCGGGCTTTCGGCGTTGAACCTGCGCGCGCAGCCGGCGAGGATGCAGACCGGGAATTCCAGCCCTTTGGAGCGGTGGATGCTCATGACGCGGACGACGTTCGCCGACTCGCTGAGCGCGGAAGCCGCCGAAAGGTCGCCGCTGTTCCGGCGCATCCGTTCCAGAAAGCGCAGGAAACCGGAAAGCCCGTTGTAACCGGAGGACTCGTATTTTCTGGCGTATTCCAGCAAAAGGCGGAGATTCGCAAGGCGCAGCGCCCCGTTCGGCATGGCCTGCACGAGGTCCGGGAAGCCCGTTCTGCGGAACACCGCGCGGATCAGCCGGTCCGACGGCATGGTGGCCGCGACGGCACGCAGTTCTTCCGTTTCTTTCAGGAACGCCGCGGCGCGGGCATTCCCCTGCCCCGCAGCCGCCGTGACCGCGGGGTACAGGCGCCCGGAGCGCGAGCTGATGCGGATCTGCGCCATTTCGTCCGGCGTAAAGCCGTAAACCGGCCCCATCATGACCGAAAGAAGAGGAATGTCCTGCATGGGGTTGTCGATGACCTGGAGCATGGAAAGCGCCGCCGCGACCTCGTAGGTCTCGAAAAAGCCGCCCGCCGTCTCCGCCCAGGCGGGGATCCCGAGAGCGGTCAGCTCCCGCACATACTCGTGGGCGGGGCGGTTCGCGCTGCGCAGCAGGATGCAGAAGTCGCGGTAGACCGCCTGCCGCATTTCCCCGTTTTCAAAGATCTGCGGCTTCCCGGCCGTCATTCCGTGGATCCGCTCCGCGATGGCCGCGCATTCGGCATGGATGCTTTCCGTATCCTCCGGGCTTTCGGAAAGATCGACGGCGGCGAACTCCACGGCGGGGTCCGCATCCGGCGGATAGGCGGCCGCGGGCACCAGCTCTTCCGAGGCCGTGTAGTCAAGCTCGCCCGCCTTGCGGCTCATCAGCTGCCGGAACACAAAGTTGACCGCGCCGGTCACGCCTCTTCTGCTGCGGAAATTCCGGTCCAGCGTCACGCACGCCGGGTAGCGGTCGGCCATTCTGTCATACTGCGGCAGCTCTTCGCGCAGGCGCAGGAAAATCTGCGGCATGGCCTGGCGGAAGCCGTAGATGCTCTGCTTGACGTCGCCGACCAGAAACAGGTCTTTGCCGCCGTGCGACACCGCGCGGAAAATCATGTCCTGCGTCTCGTTTGTGTCCTGGTACTCGTCGACCATAACCTCGTCGAACCGATCAGAAATTTCCGCCGCTGCCCGCGTAAAGGCGAAACCGGTTTCCGTCTCTTCCACCAGAAGGCGCAGGGCAAGATGCTCGATGTCGCTGAAATCGACCGCGCGCCGCTCCTCCTTTTTGCGCCGGAAAGCGTCGGAAAACCTCCGGGTCACCTCAAACAGAACGGAAACGACAGGCTTCAGGCGCGCGATGTCTTCCCCGCACTGCTCTTCGGAGCAGGAAAACAGCGAGGCAATCTCGTTGACGGCGTCTTTCGCGGCGGAGCGGAGCGCCTGCGCGCGCGCTTTCAGGGGATCGTCCCCGTGACCGCGCAGAGGCTTGAGCTTCTGGTATGTAAAACCGGCGGCTTTTTCGGCCGTGCCGTTCCAGTCACTGCCGGCGATGCTTTGCCGCAGCTCTTCCAGCCGGGCCAGGTCGCCGCGGAACGCTTCGCCGTATGCCCTGCCGAGGTCCTCCTCGCCGTCCATCAGGCCGAGGGCGCTTCTGAGCGCCGAAATTCCGTATTCGGCCGCGTCCTGCGCATCGGCAAAAACGGATTTTCCCCAGACCGTCCGGCCGGCCGGGACTTCCGGGTCATAGAGCTTTTCTTTCTGCCTGAGCCATGTTTCGGGGAAAGGATGGGACTGGATGAAGTCGTACAGCCGGCCGACGGTGGCGGCCACCGCGGCGTCGTCGCGCCTCGACGCGAACGATTCCACAAACTCCAGAAACGACGGATCGCCCTTCCCGTAATACTCTTCGAGGATCTCGTCCGCGGCCTCGGCCCGCAGGACGGCCGCTTCGCTTTCTTCCAGAATGCGGAAATCCGGCGGGACGTCGAGCAGGTAAAAGTTCTGCCTGACAAGGTCGGAACAGAAGCTGTCGATGGTCCCGATATGCGCGCGCTGAAGCAGGATCTGCTGGCGCTGGAGCCTGAAGTTGAACGGGTCTTCCTCCAGCAGGCGGGAAATCCCGCTCTGGACCCTGCCGCGCATCTCCGCCGCCGCCGCCCGCGTGAACGTGACGACCAGCAGGCGGTCCGCATCGGAGGGGTTTTCGGCGTCCGTGATGCGTTCGATGGCCCGCTGGACCAATACCGCGGTCTTGCCGGAGCCGGCTGCGGCCGAAACAAGCAGCGTGCCTCCACGGGCCTGTATGGCGTCGGCCTGCTCCGGCGTCCAGTTTTGTTTCATTCGTCCGCCCCCTCTTTCTTTGCGGCCTCAAGCTCCCGCAGTGCGGCGTTGCGGTCCCAGTCCTGCATCTCGCGCGCGGGGCCGTCCCGTTCATGCCCGCAGACAGAAGCGTAGGGACACCACTCGCACGCGTCGTAGCGGCTGCCGTGCAGCGGGAACGCGGCGACGTCGCCCTTGTGCAGCTCTGTCACCATCTGCGCAATCAGGGTCCTAAGGTAGGCGAGAATCTGTTTCATCTCTTCCGCGGAGTAAATGTTTTTTCTGCCGGAAGGCGCTCCGTTTTTCAGCCCGACCGGAATGTACCTGCCATCCGCTTCCCGGTCCATGCCGGCGATCACGTCCGGCTGATCCAGAACAATCCCGTCCATGCGCAGGCGCTTTTCCAGCTCGCCCCGAAGATCGGCGGAAGACGCGCTCCGCTCAGCGGGGACGCCCGGCGCGTCGGCGGGCATGTAAAGGACGCCGGCCGGCCGGAATCCGCCGTAGCGTTCCCGCCCGTTCTCACACAAAGCGGCCAGGTAAATGAGCATCTGCATATTCATGCCGTAAACAAGGTCGGAGAAGCGGAACTCGCGTTTACCCGTTTTGTAGTCCACAATGCGCAGATAGCGCACGCCGCCGCGATCCATCAGGTCGACCCGATCGATTTTGCCGTCGACGCGCACTTCCCCGCCGTCCGGCAGGGGAATGACGAGCGGGCCGACCGCGCCGCCGATGGGCAGCTCGAAATCCGCGGGGGAAAAGCCGCTCTGCGACAGCTCCTGCGCGATGTGGGCCGCCACAATCTGCGCCGAATCCGCAATGCGGGAAACAAGATAGGCAAAGCGAGGCGTTTCGTCTTCCATGCCGCCGAACATCAGGCGGACATATTCGCCGAGGATCTCTAGAATCATCTTGTGAAGCTCTTCCGGCGCCATGCCGGCGACCCGGCTGCTTCCGATATCCTGAAAAAGCCTCTGCAGCAGAAAATGCATGAGGCTGCCGTATTCCAGCGCGTTCAGCTCCGCCGCCCTGCGTTCCCGCACATTCAGGCCGTAGCGGCAGAAATACTGAAACCGGCACAGCTCGAATTTTTCAATCTGCGTGGCGGAGACGGTCATGCTGCGGCCAAAGAGGCGCCCGGAAATCTCCGGGTCGGCAAAGCGCGCCGGCGTACGCAGCGCCGCCCGCGAAACCGCGGCCATGCGGGCGGCCTCACGGCCGCCGAGCAGTTTTCGCAGCGTGGAGGAAAGGACGGAGCCGTCGTTCCACCGGCGGGCGGCAAGCTCCAGCGCGGGAGCCTCGGCGTCCGCAAAGAAGGTTTCCTCCATCATCTCTTCGGCCAGGGGAGAAAGCCCCCCGAGAACTGCGGAAACCTCCGACGGGATGGACGAGGGCGCAAGCGCGTGCCCTTCCCCGTCTGCGATGGGATAGGTCACGTACAGCCGCTCAGACGCAGCGCTCACGGCGGAATAAGCGAGGAAGCGCTCCTGAAGGGCCACGCCCTCCGCAGTATCGTTCAGCGGCAGGCCGAGGCCGATCAGCTCCCTGCGCTCGGCGTCGCTGAAAATGCTGTCCGAGCCGGGCGCCATGGGGAACTCGCCCTGCACGGCCCCGATGAGGAAAACGACCTTCGGCCCGGCCGCGCGGATGCGGTCCGCGTCGCCGACCGTCACCTCGTCAAGCCCCTGCGGGATGTCGGCCATCCTGCTGCTGCGCACGACAAGACGCAGCAGCTCCGCGCAGCGGGCGCGGGCAATCCTGTTTTTACCGACCACGAGCGCCAGCTGGTCGAGAATCTGCATCATCAGGTCCCAGAGACGCAGCTCGCGCTCCGCAAGCTGCGGGTCGCCGCCCGCCGAGATCCCGGCCGCAAAAGAGCGCAGATTTTCCGCCGCGCCGACGGCCTGCAGCAGGCGGTAGACCGCCGCGGCCATGCCCTCCCCGTCGGCGTCTTCCGTATCCTTTTCGAACCGGAGCAGCGGCGAGACCGCCGCGCGGCGGCTCTCGTTGACGCGCCGGAGCAGGGCCGCGCCGGACTCGTCGATCCCGGCCGCGAACCCTTCCGGATTTTCCGTCCACTCCTGCGTCCAGCGTCTGCCGGAAATGTTCCACACGAACGTATAATTTTCAAGCTCGGAGATCTGCTCGGTCGAAAGGCCGGCCAGCCCCGTTTTGAGGTAGAGAAACACGTCGTCCGAACGGAAGCCGGACTCCGCAATCCGGAACGCGGAAAGCACCAGGCGCATCAGCGGCTCGGCGTCTATCGCCTCCGGCCTGTCCATGAAAAACGGGATTTCCCGGCTTTCGAGGGCCGAGTCGAGGATTCCGTTATAGACGTCTGTCGAGCGGGCGATGACGGCAAAATCGCGGTAGCGGTACCGACCCTCCATCACGAGATTGCGGATTGCGGCGGAGACGAACGCGGCTTCGTCGTAGCGGTTTTTCGCCTCGTACAGCACGGCGCCGTCTTTTTCGCCCTGAAATGCCTTATGTAAGGGCCGGTACACGCCCGCTTCCAGCGCAGCAAGAGCGGGGGCTTTGAACCGCCCGCCCGGCTGCAGCACGGCCGGAGACGCCACGGGGACGCCGGCGCGCACGGCGATGCGCGTCAGCACGCGCGCGGTCTTGCGGGCAATGGAAAACAGCCCGGAATCCTCCTCCCCGCCGAGGCTGTCGGCACAGAGGGTGATCCAGACGTCTTCCGCCTGCCTCAGGATCTGCCCGATGATATCGTATTCCTGCACGGTGAAGCTCTGGAACGAATCGATCATCACCGTGTAACCTTCAAATAAAGGATGTTCCTGCAAGATCCGCTTCAACCGGGTCAGGTCGTCCAAAGGATCCACAAAGCTCTGCGCCACCAGCGCGTCGTATGCGGAAAAGATCCACGAGATTTCTTCCGTTTTTCTTCTGAGGCTCCCGTCTGGAAGGCGGAGCGCCGCCTCTTCGAGGCTTTTGGGGCCGACATCGCACATCTTGAACTCGGCCAGAACGCCGAGCAACGGCCCCACCAGTTCGGTCCCCTCGGCGTTTTTCCGATAGATCCGCAGCCGATCCTTCACCTGCTCCAGCGCAAGGCTGAGGAACATGCCGCGTCCGCCGTCGTCGAGCCTTCTGCCGGCGAAGCCTCCGCATTCCCGCTGCACCAGATCCACCAGGCGGGAAAAGCTGGTGACGGAAACCCTTCTTGCGTCCTTCGCCCCAAGCAGCCGGAGCATGGCGCGCTCGTTCTCGAAAGAGGCCTGCTCCGGAACCAGGAGCATCAGCCTGCTGCCGCCGGAGCCCGCCATGTTTTTCAGCATGTTCCGGACTTCGCATGTCTTGCCGCTCCCCGCGCGGCCCAAAAGGAACCGGAGCACAGGCCTTTCCCCCATTCCGCCGTTTTTTTCATGATACCACAAAACCGCGGCGGCGGGAAGCGGGAAAACCGGAATCAGGCAAAGTACCCGTGCTGCCTCAGCCACTGCTGAAACTGCTCGAAAAGCTCCACCGACTTGAATTTCACCTGGTAACCGCCCTCCCCCTGGACGATTTTCAGCTCGTTCCGGTTGAGGACGTCCCTGAGCTGCTCCGCGTCTTCCGCGGCCGGCAGACAGAGCGGTGGGAACAGGACGCACCACCAGTTATGCCCGCCGCCGGAGCCTATCACGACGCGCAGAGCATCGTACTCCCCTGCGGGCAGCGTCACGTTTTCATAGGTTTTGGTCGGGAAATACGTCTTCTCCATCTGCACGCTCACGGGGTAATCGAAGCCCTGCGCGCGGATCTCGTCCTCCGCGGCTTTGCGGAATTCCGGAAGACGGGCCGCGACCGCCGTTTCCGCTTCCGCGCGGCTGCGCACGCCGTCCATCATGCCCGCGCTGACCGCCAGCACGCGGTCGCGCACCTTCAGCTTCAGCGCCTGGTCCTGCCCGGAATCTGAATTTGCCAGCACATGCAGCCGAAGCACGTGGTTCGGGATATCTTCACAGCCCGCGGTGAACCCAGAAAAGCTGAACAGCACCGCCAGGACCAGCGCAAGCAGAAGAGATTTTTCCCAGATTCTCATCGCCCTGACCTCTCCTTTTTATGATTACAGAAAAATCATTGGCATAAAAAGGAAAATGTATGCAAAATTGGGAATATTTCCTTTTACAAAATTTCCGCAAAAAAGGAAGCGCCTTCCGCAAAGAAAGCGCTTCCCCAAGATGCGGGACGGTCAGTCCAGCTTCATCTGTTCGTTGTGCTTCGCCTGGTACTCTTTCGCGGCGGCGACGAGGCCCCGGAACAGCGGATGCGGACGGTTGGGGCGGGACCGGAACTCCGGGTGGAACTGGGAGCCCATGAACCATGGGCCGGACGTCAGCTCCATCATTTCCACAATGCGGTCGTCCGGGGATCTTCCGCTGAAGACGACGCCCGCTTTCTCAAACTGCTCGCGGTACTCGTTGTTCACCTCAAAACGGTGGCGGTGGCGTTCGTAAATAAGCGGCACGTTCCCGTACAGATCCGCCGCCTTGGAACCCGGAAGCAGCTTGCACGGGTATTTGCCGAGGCGCATCGTACCGCCAAGCTGGACGACGTCTTTCTGCTCCGGCATCAGGTCCACGACATGGTGCAGGCTCTGGGGGTCGAATTCCGCGGAATTCGCGTCCTCCAGGCCGAGCACGTCGCGGGCGAACTCCACCAGGGCAAGCTGCATGCCGAGGCAGATGCCGAGGAACGGAATCCCGTTGACGCGGGCGTAGCGGATCGCGGCGATTTTGCCTTCGATGCCTCTCTGGCCGAAGCCGCCCGGCACCAGCACCCCGTCGACGTCCGCGAGCACTTCTTCCACTCTCTGGTCTTCCAGCTGCTCGGAATCCACCCATTTGATATTGACTTTTACCTTGTTGCCGATGCCCCCGTGGGTCAGGGCTTCCGCGACGCTGAGGTACGCGTCGTGCAGTTCGATGTATTTGCCGACCAGGGCGATCGTCACGCTGTCGGTCAGCGACATGGCCGTGTTGACCATCGCAATCCAGTCGCTGAGATCGGGGCCGGGCGTGTCAAGGCCAAAGCGTTTACACACAATGTCGTCGAGCCGCTCGTCGCGCAGGGCGAGGGGCACGGCGTACAGAAGCGGCAGGTCAAGGTTCTCAATCACGCAGTTTTCCGCGACATTGCAGAAAAGCGCGATTTTCTTTTTGATGTCTTCCCCGACTTCCTTCTCGGAGCGCAAAACAATGATGTCCGGCTGGATGCCGATGGAAAGAAGCTCTTTCACGCTGTGCTGCGTCGGCTTGGACTTGTGCTCGTGGGAGCAGGCCAGGTACGGCACGAGCGTGACATGGATAAAAATGCAGTTGGAGCGGCCCACCTCCGTCGCAAACTGCCGGATCGCCTCGAGGAACGGCTGGCTTTCAATGTCGCCCACCGTGCCGCCCACCTCGATGATGGCAACGTCCACATTCTCTTTGCCGTCGTAGATGCGCGCCTTGATTTCGTTCGTGATATGCGGGATGACCTGAACGGTCCCGCCGCCGTAATCTCCGTTGCGTTCTTTCTGGATCACGTTCCAGTAAACGCGGCCGGACGTCACGTTGCTGTTCTGGGTCAGGTTTTCGTCGATGAAGCGCTCGTAGTGGCCGAGGTCAAGGTCGGTCTCCGCCCCGTCGTCGGTGACGAACACCTCGCCGTGCTGGAAGGGGTTCATGGTGCCGGGGTCGACGTTCAGGTAAGGGTCGAATTTCTGCATGGTGATGCGAAGGCCCCGCGCTTTCAGCAGGCGGCCGAGGGATGCCGCAGTGATCCCTTTGCCCAGCCCGGAAACCACCCCGCCGGTCACAAAAACATATTTAGCAGGCATAACGTCCTCCATCCTCAATTTAGTTTTGGATACAGCAGCTTTTAACACAATCAAACGTTATTTTACCACAATCCGGACGGCAGCGTCAACGAAAAATTAAATTTCGACGCATGTTAACGCAGAACGGTAAATAGGTTGCCGATCAAAGGCAGAGGGACCTGCCTTCTTTTTGCCGCATTGAGGATGCCGACCACGGTATACGCCAGAATCGCCGCCGTGCCCACAAAGGAAAGAAACCCGGTCAGCAGGGCCGACAGGCCGGAAAAAATGACGGTGAACGAAAAAAGCAGACTGATGAAAGCCTTGAGAATGGTCAGCGCGAAGGACAGGACGCATTCGAAAACCGTCAGGATAATCCCCTGGTTGACATGAAATTTTACGACGGGATCGTTTCCGCCGGCCAAGAGGCCGACCAGCCAGAGGAAGGGAAGATAAGCGAGGATGGAGAACGCCGCCGTGTTGTCTTCCGGGCGCGGCGGAGGAGTCTGGCCCCACTGGCCGCCGCCCTGCCCGTAGCGGGCGTTCTGCTCACGGTAATGCTGCTGATAGTCAAAGGGTTCTTTTCCGGTTTCCTGCCGGTCGCTGCGGGGTTTTTCTTCCATGATGCATGCCTCCTTATTTTTGGTAGGCCGTGATCTCCGCTTTTACAATTTTGACGGGGGTCACGGGCTTGTCATTGCCGTCGACGGAAACCGAGGCGATCTTGTCGACGACGTCCATCCCTTCAAACACCTGGCCGAAAACCGTATGGCCTTTTTCCGCCAGATTATAGGCGCCGTCCAGGAACGGATTCCCGCCGTACTTTTCATAGAACGACCGGTATTCCTGCGTGGCCTTGTCCATATTGATCCAGCTCGTGCCGTACTGGGCGGTAAAATCGTCCGCGCTCATTTTCGACTGTTTGAAATACTCGTAGGCCTTCTCAAAATTCGCCCAGCCGGAAAAGCTGCCGGGGCCGGCCTGGTCGATGAAGAACTGGCTGCCGTTGGTATCCGCCCCGGAGTTGGCCATGGCGACGGCACCGCGGACATTCAGAAGGTTGCTGTTGAACTCGTCGGCAAACGGCTTGTCCCAAAGGCTGCTGCCGCCGGTGCCGTCCCCTTTCGGGTCGCCGGTCTGCACCATAAAGTCCTTAATGACCCGGTGAAACGTAAGGCCGTTGTAATATCCCTTTTTGACAAGCCCCTTGAAATTCTCCACCGCTTTCGGCGCGGCGTCCGGGAACAGGCGGAGCTTCACCGTTCCGAGGGTTGTTTCCAGCACGGCGATCTCTTCGCCGCCGGCGGGCATTTCCAGCTGATAGCCAATCTTTTTGCCGTCGCCAGGCCTTACCCGTCCGTCGGACGAGGACGACGCCCCGGCGCAGGACGGAACGACGGACAGCGCGGCGGCAAGGGCCAAAACCGCAAGAACCGTTTTTTTGATTCCGACACCCATAGGGTCCCTTCTTCCCGTGATATGTTCTGAAATCACCACAACGAATTTATTTTATAATAGAAGCCGCGGGGAATCAAGCTGAAAAACATTCTGAAGCTCAATAATTCTGTCCGGAAGTATTACCTTGCGGCCGGGCGCATATAGATAAAATGAAAATAAGGGAAGCATGAAGTCAGCAGGAGCGCGCGAACCGCACGTTTTTTCCGGCGGAACGGCAGGCTGTGCGCCCGCCTGAATCCCTGGTTCCCGCAAGGAGGGAAGAAAATGTCCGAATACTGCCCGGAAGGATGGAATATCGACTCTCAGGAAAACCGCGCGGCCACGCAGAATTTTTCATCGGTGAACGATGCCTGCCGCGACGGCAGGATTCTGGAGGGCCGCGCCGTCGTCTGCGACAGCGCGCACAACCTTCTGGTGGATCTCGGCTGCATGAAAGGGATGATTCCGCGCGAGGAAGGGGCCATAGGCATTAAAGAGGGCACCGTGCGTGACATCGCGATTATTTCGAGGGTGAACCACCCCGTCTGTTTTCTTGTGACGGGGTTTGAAAAAAAAGCCGACGGCAGTGTCGTCGCGCTGCTTTCACGCAGGGCCGCACAGGAAAAATTCAAAAAAGAATGCATGGCGAAAATGAAACCGGGCGACGTTCTGAACGCGCGCGTCACGCATCTTGAAAGCTTCGGGGCCTTTGCAGACATCGGCTGCGGCGTGGTCGCCCTGCTGCCGATCGACGCCATCTCCGTCTCACGCATCGACCACCCGAGGGAGCGTTTTTCCGTCGGGATGGACATCAAGGCCGTTGTGAAAAGCGTCGCGAACGACCGTGTCACCCTGAGCCATAAAGAGTTGCTCGGCACATGGGAAGAAAATGTCGCCATGTTCTCCGCAGGGGAAACCGTCGCCGGAATTGTGAGATCCGTGGAGCCTTACGGCATTTTTGTCGAGCTTTCGCCCAACCTCGCGGGCCTTGCCGAAACGCGGGAAGACGTGTATCCCGGCCAGCAGGCCAGCGTTTACATAAAGAGCATCCTTCCCTCGCGCATGAAGGTAAAGCTCGTGATCATAGACACCTTCGACTGCACATACCGTCCCGCGCAGCCAAAATATTTCTACACCGGCAGCCACATGGACCGCTTCGTCTATTCGCCGCCGAACAGCGAAAAGAGAATCGTCACGGACTTCACGGCAAATCCTCCATAAAACCGCAGCCAGCGAAAAGCGGACCGTCCCTTCGCGGGACGATCCGCTTTTTCATGGTCAAAGGCCTTCCCTTTCCAGCTTCATAAGGGCCGTGTCGACAGCCCTGCGAAAGTCTTCGCTGACCTTTTTCTGCCCCAACGCATCTTTGTAGGCGACGGGGCGGTAATAGAAATTTTTCTTCTGCCGTTCCAGAAGGTCCCTCGCCTCCCCCGCCCGTCCGAGCCGGACAAGCATGGCGGAGGCGGCGACGGCGGCTTCCGCGCGGTACGGCTCCAGCCCGAGAGCCTGCATATAGCGGGATTCCGCCTCCCCGTACCGGCGTTCCGAGCTCAGCGCTCCGGCAAGCTCCGATAAAACGCCGGCCCTGACGCGGTCCGCCCGGTCGATCCGCAGCCCTTTCTCCACAGTCTCGCCGGACGGCAGGGCGTCCCAGCCGGGCGACGCAAGGTACGCCTCGGCGTACCGGATTAGCCGGGGCCTGTATTCCCCGCCGAGCCAGCTGCAGGCTTTTTCACAGAGATAGTATTCCTGAGGCGTATGCGGTTCCCCGCACAGCTCCAGGACCGTCCGCAGCGCGTCGGCCCCGGACCCGGCACGGCGGCGCAGGCCGGCCGCTTCGGCTTCCCGCCGCGGATCGTGCGGCACCGGCTCACCCAGAAGGAAAAAGAGGGCCGCGGCAAGCTCTGCGTCACGCTGCGCCATTTTCAGCCCGCCCCGCTTTCCGAAAGGCCAGAGAGAGCCTCCCGCACGGCGGCGGCGCGCAGAAGGCCGCCCGCCTCCGGCGGCGCGGGCCCGCCGCCGCGCCGCGCAAGGGGCGCCGGGGGGTCCCGCCCCGGGGGGGGGGCCCCCACGCCGCCGCTCAGCGAAAGGGTCGCGGGCTGTACCAGCCGCGTCAGGTGATCCGCCATGTCGAGCCCGACGCCGGAAAGGAGTTTTGCGGCAATCCCCAGCCGGACAAGCGAGATCTTCTCCAGAAATTCTTCATACGTCAGCGCCTTCGCCGTCCGCAGGCTGCGGGCGGCGTCCTTCACTGCCCTTTCCGCGGCGGGGGCCGCAAGGTACTGCGCACGCGCCTCCCGTTCCTGCGCGACGATCTGCCGCGCGATTCCAATCAGGTTTTCGACCGCTTCCTGCTCCGACAGGCCCATCGTCATCCTGTTGATAAGGCAGTAGGCGGCCCCGCCGGCATCGGGATCCGGCTCGCGCAGGTTCTGCAGCGACATGCCGATCCGCAGAAGGTTGGAAGAAAGCCTCGCGATCGCTCCGCTGCCCGCGAGCGCCGGAAGATGAAGCAGAAAGACGGCGACCATCCCCGTGCCGAGGTGCGCCGGGTTGCACGTCAGATACCCCAGGCGCGGGTCAAACGCGAAATGCAGGGATTTGTCCAGCACCGTGTCCAGCCAGTCCGCCAGCCGGAACGCCTGCCGCAGACCGGAGCCCGCGGAAACGGCCCGTATGGAGACATGGTCTTCGCCGTTCACCGGAATGCTGCACGACCTGTCTTCCGAAACGAAAAGCCCGCGCTCCGCCCGTTCCGCTATAAAATCCGCATCCGCCCAGCCGCGCTCCACAAAAGAAACCGCTTCCGTTTCCCCGACCGCGTCCATGGCAAAAAAGCGGAACCGGCCGGCCCGCAGGTCCCCCCGGTCCGGGACCGCCGCGCGGATCTCCTCCAGCACGCGGCGCCGCCCCCCGGCGTCCAGAAGCGGGGGGAACGGGATTCCCCCCAGGTTCCGCAGCAGGCACACCCTTCCGCACAGGACGACATCGAGGTCGCCGTCGGTCAAAAAGCGGTCAGTCATGAGGATGCTCCTCCGCAATGCCGGGGTTTTCGCTCGGGCCGCGGACGGCGAGCCGCTCCACCGGGCGCACCTGCGGCAAATCTGCGCCCGGCGCTTTCCCAAAATGCACGGCGCTGCCGTGAAGCTGGCAGATCACCGGCATCATTTTTTGCTGAAACGTCTGGTAACACTCTGCACATCCGACATGGCCGCAGCGTACAATATCGTTGAAAGACATTCCGCAGCATTTACAGCGCACAGTGTCGGAGGAATCATTTTTTTCTCTGAAAAATTCGTGGGAAATTTCACCGAGTCTGTACCATAAATCGGTAAAAGAATTACCACAGCCCAATTGCTGGGCGCATTCAGCACAAAGCGCATATTCCCTCAGCCTGCCGTCTGCAATTGTTCTGACATAAGTCGAGGCGGGGTTCTTTCTGCATCTTTGACACAGCATTTTCTCAGCCTCCCCGTTTTGTTGCCCTGCCGTTATTATACCATGTTTTCGCGGAAAACAAAATCAGGGCGGCGGACACAGGAACCAAGTTTCCGGTTCAAAACCTGTAACACGTTTTGTTTCAGCGCAATATTATGTACTGTAATCCGAAAGGAGGAAAACAATTATGTGCAATAACAACTGTTTTGGTGGCAACAGCTGCACCTGGATCATCATCCTTCTTATTATCTGGGTAGTGTGCGGCGGCGGCTTTGGTGGATGCGGCAACGATGGCTGCAACAATAATTGCGGCTGCTAAGATGAAAAAAGGGCTGCGATCCGCATCGCAGCCCCGTTTTTTTATTTACCGGCATTCCTGGAGGCCTGCGCCTGCCGCGCCTGCAGCAGCGCCTGCGCCAGCTGATCCGGGCAGGAAGTCTGTTTCGTCCCGCAGCGGATTCCCCTGAACCGGCGGATGACCTCGTCCGCCTTCATCCCGCGGACAAGCGCCCCGACGCCCTGCAGGTTTCCGCTGCAGCCGCCCGTGAACTGCACCGAGCGGATTGTGTCGCCGTCCAGGTCGACGAGGATTTCGCTCGAGCACGTCCCTTTTGTGCGATACTGGTACTGCAAAATGGATCTCTTCTTTCTGTGACAGGATAAACGGTCCGTGCCGTCACTGCTTCAGCAGCTTTTCGGCGGTGAAAGAGCGGGCGGTGATCAGCCAGAGCGGGATGTCGACCGCAATCACGACGAGCGAAGCGACCAGAAACACGACGGCGTTGAGCGCGAACAGGCCGGAAAACTGCCCCACGAACAGCAGGACGATAGGCAGGACAAGATACCCGGAAGTCTGCACCGACTCGTTGTAGCTTTTGCTTCTGGCGGAAAACAGGACCATGAAAACGACCCCGAACACCGTGATGCCGGGCGCAAGCAGGAACACCAGCACCAGCCAGTTCCAGTTGAAAAAGAACGGCAGGCCCAGCAGAATGTCCCCCACCGCTGTGACGACGGAAAAAGACACGAAAGAAATCGCCGTGATGACCGCCGAAAGAGAGATGCACCCCAGAATTTTCGCCTTGAAAATGTCCCGGATGCCGAGCGGGGTCAGCAGCAGCGTAATCAGCGTGCCGCGCTCCTTTTCCCCGACGAAGCTGCTCGCGGCGGAAACGCTGGAAGCCATCAGCGGAATCATCAGAAACAGCATGGGGCAAAGCATGTTCGTAAGCATGTAGAACGAAATCTGGCGGACGTTGTAGTCCTTCGTCTCGCGGGGAAGAAGCTTGACAATCTGGTCCATGCCGTGGAACTGGTCCGCCGACGAAAAACAGACAATGACAAGGAACAGGACGGGGATCCCGACAGCCAGAATCAGCGGCACGGCCAGCAGCGTACCGCGGGCCATGGGCACGTCCCACATTTCGCGGAAATCCTTCCTGACGACGGCCTTCTGCGCCTGCGTGAAAACTTTCATGGCTCTTCTTCCCCCTTTGCAAGCCTGATATACCGGAAGTAGATATTCTCAAGCGTCGGGCTGACGATTCTGGCCTCATAAACGTCGTGCCCGGCTTCCACAATTTTTTTGAGCAGGGCCGGCATCTCTTCTTCACTCAGAAGATCCGCGCGCCACCAGCCGTCCGAACCGTGCTCGAAGCCTTCCAGCTCTTCGCCGTCTTTCAGGCGCAGCACCGCCCGGCGGTGCATGGAAGCGTTCCGCCCAAGCGTCTCCAGATCCCCGCAGCCAAGCAGGATGCCCTTTTCAAGGATGCCGTAATTCTTACAGAGATCCTGCGCATAGCGCAGCTGGTGCGTGCAGAGGAAAACCGTCACGCCCTCTTCGCGCGCAAGGCCCGCAATCATCTCGTTTACGTTTTGTGCGGACTCCGGGTCAAGCCCGCTTGTGGGCTCGTCCAGCAGAAGAATCTGCGGGCGGTGGATCAGCGCCCGCGCGAGGGAAAGGCGCTGCGCCATTCCGGTGGAATACTCACGCAGCCCTTTGTCCCGCGCGTCCCAGAGATCCAGCCGCTTCAGAAGCTCTTCCGAGCGGGCGCGCGCGTCTTCCTCCGTCATGTCGGCTGTCTGCGCAAAAAAGAGCAGATTCTCCCTTCCGGTCATCTGCGCGTACATTCTCGCTCCGTCCGTGACTACGCCGCAGGCTCGGTGGACCTCCCGGAATTTTTTCGCGGGCGACAGGCCGCACACGGTGCAGGAACCGCGCGTGGGGGTAAGAAGGCCCGTCAGAAGCCGCACGGTCGTCGTTTTGCCGGCGCCGTTCGGCCCGAGAAAGCCGAAAATATCTCCGGCCGGCACGTCGAGCGTCAGATCCTGCAGGGCCGCGACCGAGTTATGATAAATTTTCGTCAGCTGTTCGGTGTGGACCGCCATTTCAGACATGTGCAACCACCTCGAGCAACATCATACCACATTTTTTGCCGGGAAGCCATCTTCGCTGGTGAAAAATCGCGCGTGCATGTAAAATTTCCGCAGCGGAAAGCATGCCGGGGCCCCTTCTCTATTCAAGATTCAGTTTTTTGCCCAGAATCCATTCGGTTAGAAAATAATACAGGCCCCCGAAAACGAGGGTATACGCAATGAGAAAGCCGAGGACGGCCGCCGCGGTGGCGACGGTGAAGCCGCTGCCGACCAGGGCCTGCGTCTGCACGTCGGCATTCACAATCAGCGACACCACAATCTGCTCTACGACGCTGACGCCGACAAACACCCCGAAAGCCGCCAGCAGCTTATGCTTGCTGCTGAAATTGCCGACGGCAATGGAAAAGTAGATGTGGAGCGTCTCTTTCGCAATGACGAGCAGGACGAGCACGATTCCCTCCGCCAGAATGCCGTAAAACGAAGCGCCGTACGGCGCGATCTCACGCAGGAAACCCGCCCAGCCCTCGCCTATCGCCTGCATTACATTGGAATCGACGGCGAGCAGAAAAACGGAAAGCACCGCGACAAGAAGGCTCAGGACCGTCCACATGACCGTGACAATCATTTTCGCGTCCAGATGCGTGTGCGTCCGGACCGGCAGCGTAAAGGAAAGATAGCCCTCGTCGCCGAGCAGGTTTTTCTGGAAACGCTGAATCAGCACCACAAGCGTCATGATGAACAGCGCCGCAATCAGAAGGACGTAAACCATCATCGTAATCCAGAACGGCATGGCCGCGAGGCCGCTGAGCTTTTGATAATTGGCGACGATAAAAATTTTGTTGATGCAGGTAAAGACGAGGATCAACCCGTAAAGCGGAAGAAAAATGCGCCTTGTCGCCTGTATTTCGTATTTCATCAGGTTCCCTAACATCTGAACACCTCCCGGAAAAGTGCATCCACGCTCTTGTTTTCTTTTTCACGGATGTCGTCGACGGTCGAGGTCAGCACGATGCTGCCCATGTTGATGAAAACGACGTCGTCAAGAATCTTTTCCACGTCCGTAATCAGATGCGTCGAGATGATCAGCGTGGCGTTCTCGCTGTAATTGCTGAGGATTGTGTCGAGGATGTAGTCGCGCGCCGCGGGGTCCACGCCGCCGATCGGCTCATCAAGCACGTACAGCTCGGCCTCCCGGCTCATGACCAAGATGAGTTGGACTTTTTCTTTCGTCCCTTTCGACATGGTCTTCAGGCGGTCGCGCGGGTTGATGTGAAGCCGGCCGAGCATGTCGTAGGCTTTCGCTTTGTTGAAGTCCGCATAAAAGTCGCTGAAGAAGTCGATCATGCCCTGCACGCTCATCCAGTCGTTCAGGTAGGTCCGTTCCGGAAGATAAGAGACGATTTTCTTCGTCTCTACGCCCGGCTGCATGCCGTTGATGAGAATCTCGCCGCCGTTTGGGGTCAGCAGGCCGTTCGCCAGCTTGATCAGCGTCGTCTTGCCGCTGCCGTTCGGCCCGAGCAGCCCCACGATTCTTCCCCTTGGGATGGAAATGGTCACGTCGTTCAGCGCCAGGCATCCCGGAAAATATTTCGTAAGGCCCCTGCATTCCAGAATATTATCCATTCCGCTCTTCCTCCTCTATGGTCTGCTCCAGAAAAGTCACGCTCTGCCGGTTTTCATAACCAAGCCTGTTCATGCTGTCGATGAAGCCGCGGGACAGCGCGACCGCAAGGTTCTTTTTGATCTGCATGATTCTGCCCGCATCTTCCGTAACGAACCGTCCGCTTGTTCTCTGCGAATACAGCAGCCCTTCCGTTTCCAGCTGAGACAGCGCCCGCTGCATGGTGTTGGGGTTGACGGCGGCCTCTGCGGCCAGGTCGCGCACGGAAGGGAGCTTCGAGCCCGGGGCGTAAACCCCGGAAACGATCATAAGCTGAATCTGTTCCACAAGCTGCGTATAAATCGGCCTGTCGGATTTAAGAGCCCACGGCATAAATTCACCCCCAGTTAATGTACTAATAATCTAATACAGTTATGCAATATTTTTTCGCTTCTGTCAAGAGATTCAGTCCACATCCTGCTTTTGGAATACGAGCAGCCCGCACACAGTGAAGACGGCCAGGGTCGCCGCGGCGACTAGGAAGGGCGTCTGCATCTGGGTCAGGGACTGCGCGGACAAAATGTCGGTAAACTGGCTTTTTAAAAGGTAGCGGTTCAGAAAAGAAATTTTCAACAGCTTGAACAGATAACCGGTCAGGAAAATCGCGCCGTAATAGGCGAAAATGAAAAGCGTGTTCCGCCGCAGCAAAATGGAGAAAAAAGCGGAAACCGCAAGCGCCGCCACGTAGACAGCGCACGCCGCGCCGATCTTCGCAAAGATCTGCCGGACCAGTTCCGCCGTGAAGGCCGCGTCCCTCGGCAGCAGAATCAGGGAACTCCCGCCGTAAAAGATGAGCATGGCCGCAATCAGGATTACCCCCAGCACGACGCCGGTGACGAGCTTTGACAGGAACAGCGTGTTTCTGGCCATGCCAAAGGACACGGCGTTTTTCATGGTGTGTTCCCGGTTCTCTTCCGCCAGCACAATCTCGGTCAGCATGGGCAGAAGGAACAGCCCGTAAGACAGCAGCTCGGCGAAAAACTGCCAGGAAAAGCTCACCGGGGCCGGCTTTCCTTTCGGGTTCAGCATCACTACGTTGATAAGAATGCAGAGGCCTCCGAGCGCCAGCGTCAGCACGTAGAAATAAAAACGGTGAAAAATTTTATAGAGGTCGCAGCAGAGCTGTTTAAGCATTTTCTCTGCCTCCAATCAAATTCAGGAAATACTGTTCCAGGCTGATGCCGCCGCGGCAGCACTGCATGACCATAACCTGGTTTTCGACGAGTGCCTTCACCAGAAGCTCCGGATGGTCCAGCCCGCCGCCGACGGAAAGGGTCGTTTCGTTTTTCTGCTCGATATCCCGGCAGAGCGCACCGGCCGCCAGCACCGACGCGGCCTTCTGCGCATCGTCCACCTCAAGGCGAAGGCGGCTTCTGCATTTTTCCCGCAGATTTTCCGCCGATATGGTTTCGATCAGCCTGCCCTTGTGGATAAACCCGTACGTGGTGGCAATCTGGGACAGCTCGCCCAGGATGTGGCTTGAAATCAGCACCGTGGTGCCGTGCTCGCGGTTCATGCGAAGGATGATTTCGCGGAAATCGCGTATCCCCATCGGGTCGAGGCCGTTGATGGGCTCGTCGAGGACGAGGAATTCCGGCTGATCCATGACCGCCAGCGCAAGGCCGAGGCGCTGCTTCATGCCGAGGGAAAAATTCCGGAATTTTTTCCGTCCGGTGCCGGTGATTCCGGCGACCGCCAGGGCCTTCTGCACGCAGCTTTTTTCCTTCGTCCCGCGCTGAATCCGGTAATACTCCAGATTCTCTTCCGCCGAGAGATACGGGAAAAAACCCGGCGTCTCAATCATGCAGCCGATTTTTCTTCTGCCGTGCTCCAGTTCTTTGCGCGCGGTGCCGCCGAACAGCTCCAGCGTGCCGGAGGAAAGCGGCGCAAGGCCGCAGATCATTTTGAGGAGCGTGGTCTTCCCCGCCCCGTTCTGCCCCACCAGAGCGTAGATGGCTCCCTTTTCAACCTGAAAATCCAGGTCGGAGACCGCGGAAAATTTTCCGTACATCTTGCACGCGCGATTTGTTTTCAGAATAGTCTGAGACAAATTTTCCACCTCTTCTGTATTATTGTATTACTGTACCTATCACTTAATACAATAATATGCTGCATCCCTCCATTTGTCAAGGCCTTTCTGGCAATCGCCGAAAAAAGCAGAAAAAGGCAGGCGGAAACGCCTGCCTTTTACGGATCATGAAAAAATTCGGGTTCCGCTACTGGTTCCTGCGGACCTGCGAGGTCCCTTTTTCCCGCAGATAAGTGCTTTCGAGGTCGGAAAGATGCAGCTTGACCGCCAGCGGATACCGGTCGAACGCCTGGCTGATGGAATAATTCCCGCCTTTGACCGCGTCGTCGAAGCCGCCCATGTGCCAGCGGATCGCAATCGCTTCGGCCGGCTTCAGCCGCATGAACCGCTCGATCAGAAAGACGGATTTTTCCCCGTGGCCGTAGGGGAAGCTGTCGCTGATGGAGTAGTAGGGGCGCTTTTCCCATGCGCCGGTTTCTTCGTTTTTTACATTCCGCATTCCCTTGACGTAGAACTGCGTCTTGCAGATATCGTGCAGCAGAGCGCAGACGGCAAAGGTTTCTTCGTTGTCTTCCGCAGGGTCGAAGTGCTTTTCGCGCATCACATGGTAAACGCTGACGCTGTGCTGCACAAGCCCGCCCAGGCAGGCACAATGGAATTTCGTGCTGGCCGGAGCGATAAAAAAGTCGGTCGTGCGAAGCCAGTCAAGCAGCTCTTTCGAGCCCGCCCTGGAGATCTCCCGCTGATAAATATCTTCAAATTCTTCCCTTGCGCCCATGAAAAATTTCCCCCAATCGTTTATAATGGTATTATAACATAAAAAGCGGCCGTTTCATTGCAAATAAACATGAAATTCCCGGAATTCAGAAAACGGCACGGACGATATCACAAATCCGGCCGATTCGATATCAGGAAGGAGCAACTGAAAATGAATAACTTTACGTACTCTGTTCCCACCGAAATCTATTTCGGGAGAGGGCAGGTCAAGAACCTCGGAGAAATCGCGGCGCGGTACGGCGCCAGCGCGCTTCTTGTCTACGGCGGGGGAAGCATCCGGAAAAACGGGATCTACGATGCCGTGACGGCGCAGCTGAAAAGCCGCTCCATCCGGTTTGTGGAGCTGCCCGGCGTAGAACCGAACCCGAAAATCGCCTCCGTGCGGAAAGGCGTGCAGCTCTGCCGCGAAAATAACCTCGAACTGGTCCTGGCCGTCGGCGGAGGAAGTTCCATCGACTGCGCGAAGATCGTTGCGGCCGGCACCTGCTACGGCGGCGATGCGTGGGACCTTGTGACGGATTCGCGGAGGATCCGGAAAGCGCTGCCGATTGTCACGGTGCTGACAATGTCGGCTACCGGCTCCGAAATGAACGGGAACGCCGTCATCACCAACCCGGAGACCAACGAAAAGCTCGGCGCCCACAATCCGCTTCTGAAACCGAAGGCCTCCATTCTAGACCCGGAATATACGTTCTCTCTGCCGAAGATACAGACGGCGGCCGGCACGGCGGACATTATGAGCCATATTTTCGAATCCTATTTCAACAATGTGCCCGGCGCCTTTCTTCAGGCGCGTTTCGCAGAAAGCCTGCTGAAGGCCTGCATCCATTACGGGCCTGCGGCGCTGAAAAATTCCTCGGACTACGAGGCCCGCGCCAACCTGATGTGGGCTTCCAGCCTGGCCATCAACGGGCTGATTTCCGACGGCTGCGACGTCGCGTGGTCCGTGCACGCCATGGAGCATGAGCTGAGCGCTTTTTACGACATCACCCACGGAGTCGGGCTTGCAATTCTGACGCCGTTCTGGATGGAGCACGTTCTGAACCGGGACACCGCCGGAAAGTTTGCGGAATACGGCATAAACGTCTGGGGGCTTGAGCCGTCTTCCGATCCGTCTGAGACGGCGGAAAAAGCCATCGGCAAAACGCGCGCCTTCTTCAAATCCCTCGGCCTCCCCTCCACTCTGCGCGAAGTCGGCATCGGGGAAGAAAAGCTCGGAATCATGGCGGAGAAAGCCGTCCGGCACGGTCTGAAGGACGCCTTTGTCCCGCTGGAAAAAGACGACGTCCTCGCCATCTTCAGGGCGGCGCTGTAACCGGCCTTCTGATTTTACCCGCTAAAAACAGCAGGCAGACGGAAACTTCCGTCTGCCTGCTGTTTTTGGGAAAACCAATTCAAAAGTTCGAAATACCGGACGCGTCACGGGGGCGAAACCAAAGGGAGGCGGACCGTAAAGATGCTCCCTTTCCCGATTTCGCTGTCGACCTCGATATCGCCTCCGTAGAGGACGACGAGGTGCTTCACGATGGAAAGGCCGAGGCCCGTGCCTCCGACTGCACGGGAACGGCTGGTGTCCACGCGGTAAAAGCGCTCGAACAGCCGCTCGAAATGTTCTTTCGCGATTCCGATACCCGTGTCCTGCACGCGGATCAGGGCGGTCCCCTTTTGCCGTAGGGACGTGACCGTCACGCTGCCGTTCGGCACGTTGTATTTCACCGCATTCTCAATCAGGTTGCCGAAAAGCTGCTCCAGCCTGGTCGGAGAACAGGAAACGTAAACGCTTTCGTCCAGATGCAGAATGATGGAAACCTGGTTTTTTTCGGCGACGGCGCCGATGCGGTCGGCGCAGTTGCGCACGGCCTCCGCCACACTGCACGGACGGGCCGAGGGATCGTCCTTCGCGTTTTCAATTCTCGAAAGCACAAGCATGTCATCAATCAGGTGCTGCAGCCTTTCGGCTTCAATGTCGAGGACGTCGTAGAAATAGCGGCGGGTCTTCTCGTCCCGGTCGGCGCTTTTCAGCAGATCGATGCTGCCGCGGATGGAAGTCAGCGGCGTTTTCAGCTCATGCGTAACATTTGAAACAAACTCGCTGCGCATTTTTTCAAGATTGCGCAGGCGGGTGACGTCCGTAATGACGGCAAGGGCCGCTGCCGTTTTCTGCCCGGGGATCGGCGCCGCGTAAACGCTGTACTGCTTTTCTGCCCCCGCCGTCAGGATGCGGGTCACGGGCACGCCGCTCCCGACGGTCGTCTTCATAAGGTCGGCAAGCTGGTTGACAAGAAGGTTGCCTGAAAGCGGGTCTCCCTCGGTAAAGTCCATTTTCTGGAGCAGCCGCCGCGCGCTCTGGTTGAGAAACAGGATTCTGCCATCCTGCCCGGCGGCCAAGACGCCGTCGTCCATACCCTGCAGAACGCCGTTCAGCCGGTTCTGCTGCTCCGTAAGCTGAAAGACGGCGTTTTCCGTACTCTGCGCCATATGATTGAAGGAATCCGCCAGGACGCCCACTTCATCGCGGAAATCCCCCTCGGCGCGGCAGGAGTAGTCCCCCTGTGAAATCTGCGTCGCGGCGGCGGTCAGCCTGCCGAGCGGGGCCATGACGCGGTATACCAGCCACGAGGTGAGCCCGCACGCAATCAGAATGCCAAGCAGCATGCTGAACGCCGCGGTCAGCCACAGCCTGCCGACGGCAGCGTCAAGCTCGCCGGTCGGCAGGGCGGCCCGGATGAAATATTTTCCGGGAAGATAGACGGCTTTGTAAAAATAACGCCGGCCCGTGGTCGCGCTGATGCGCGTGTCCGTCCCGCTGCCGGTTTTCAGGGCCGCCTGAATCTCGGGCCGCTGCAGATGGTTCTGGTCTATTTCGTCTTTTTCGCTGTCGCCCGTCACCCTGCCGGAGGGATCGATGATGCTGATGCGCATCTCCTGCCCGGAAGCGGAGAGGCGTTTGCCGACTTCCTCCGCCGCCGAATGGGGATCCGCGCGGATCTCCCGATCCTCCGTAGAGAGAATGGCAAGGGCCGTGTTGAGCCTGCTTTCAAATTCCTGCCGGTACTGGCTTTGAATCTGAACGGCGGCACAAAAAAAAGCCGCCAGAAAGCCGACGACGACAATGGCGGCATTCAGCAACATAAGCCTTTTTCTCAACATGACACGCCCCCAGACGAAAACCGATCATTCCGCGAACTTATAGCCGACGCCGCGCACCGTACGAATCAGCTCCGGATTGTCCGGGTCTGCTTCAATCTTCTGGCGCAGATAACGCACGTGGACGTCGACCGTACGGGTATCCCCGTAATACTCAATGCCCCAGACTTTGTCGAGCAGCGTGTCTCTTGTAAGCACCCTGCCCCGGTTGCGCATCAGCATGACAAGCAAGTCGAACTCTTTCGCCGTCAGCTCCACCGCCTTGGAATCTTTGGTGACAAGGTGTCTTGTCACGTCGACCATAAGCGTTCCGTGGCGCAGCGTCGTTTCGTCCTGCGCTTCGCGGCGCTCCGCACGGCGAAGCACGGCTTTTACTCTCGCACACAATTCTTTTACGCTGAACGGCTTCACAATGTAGTCGTCGGCGCCCAGCTCAAGGCCGAGGACGCGGTCAAGCTCTTCCCCGCGCGCGGTCAGCATGAGGATGGGAAGGTCGTGCGTTTCACGGTTTTCACGCAGCATGCGGCATACGGTCAGGCCGTCGGGCTGCGGCATCATCCAGTCCAGAATCACGGCATCAGGCCGGCGGTCGCGCACCGCGTTCAGCAACGTGGACCCGTCGGCAAATTCTTCCGTATCATAACCGCTGTCCTTCAGTCCGATGGCGACGATCCTTCGGATGCTTTCTTCATCGTCGGCAATATAAATCAGCGCCATATCATCCCCCCGCTGAGACCTCGAGCGAATTCAGATCGGGATGCTCGCCGGTCTCCATATAAATAACCCACTCGGCGATATTCGTCGCGTGGTCGCCCATGCGCTCGGCATATTTCGTGATGAAAAGCAGGTCGATCTCAGACATCACGCGGCCGGGATTTTCTGAAATATACTGGCATACCTCCAGAATAATCTTGCCGAACATGGCGTCGACCTCGTCGTCGCTGTCACAGATTTTCCGCGCTTCCTCAACGTCGCGGCTGATAAGCACGTTCATGGCCCTGCGGAACATGGCGCGGGCCGCCTCCAGCATCTGCACCACATGAGAAACCGCCAGGCTGTTGCCCTTCAGCTCGCCCGCCAGCAGGATTTCGCAGATATCCGCGCACTGGTCCGCTTCGCGCTCGACGTCCGTCAGAATCTTGAGAAAAGCCGCGATGGTGCGCAGGTCTTTCGCGATGGGCTGCTGCAGCGTGATGAGGTCAATGCAGTCTTTTTCCATAATGCGGACCATGCGGTCGATGTCGTTGTCGCCTTTTGCGACCGCTTCCGCCTCCGCAAGATCCATATTGCGCAGAGCGGAAATCGTCTGCTGAATTCTGGAATCGACCTCGCTTCCGGTCTCGGCCATCCTCTGGTTCAGATCCGCCAGCTCACGGTCAAAAATCTTTCTGGGCATCTTCTGTGCTTTCCTCTCCTTATTATACGTGTACCGGGCAGCATTGGCAATAGGGATCAGCCAAAGCGCCCCGTAATATAACGCTCGGTGCGTTCATCCCGCGGCTGGTTGAACATTTCGATGGTCTCGCTGTACTCGACCAGTTCCCCCAGGAGGAAAAAGGCGGTTTTGTCCGCAATGCGGGCCGCCTGCTGCATGTTGTGGGTCACAATGACGACTGTGTATTTTTTTCTCAGGTCGTCCATGAGATCCTCAATCTTCGACGTGGAAATCGGGTCCAAGGCACTCGTCGGCTCATCCATCAGGAGGATCTCCGGCTCCACGGCCAGCGCCCTCGCAATGCAGAGGCGCTGCTGCTGCCCGCCGGAAAGGCCGAGGGCCGATTTTCTCAGGCGGTCCTTGACTTCGTCCCAGAGCGCCGCGCTCTTCAGGGAATTTTCGACAATCTCATCCAGCTGCCTCTTGTTTTTGACGCCATGAATCCGCGGCCCGAAGGCGATGTTGTCGTAGAGGGACATCGGGAACGGGTTCGGATTCTGGAAAACCATCCCGACGCGTTTGCGCAGCAGCGTGACGTCGGTCCCCTGCTTGTAGATATCCTCTCCGCCGACTATTACCCTTCCCTCGATTCTGCAATTCGGGATCAGGTCGTTCATGCGGTTGACGGTTTTCAGGCATGTGGATTTTCCGCACCCGGAGGGGCCGATAAACGCCGTCACCCTGTTTTTCGGGATCTCCATATTGATGTCGTTCAAAGCCTGAAAATCACCGTAAAACAGGTTCAGGCCGGAAAATTCGATTTTTGTTTCAAGCGGGGCGCTGTCCGCTCGTACAATTTCCATTTCCGCCGATTCCATTCCCAAAGACTGAGCCTCCGTTATTTCCATTTTCTGAAGATTTCCTTTCCCGACCCCTTCCACCGGGGAATTTATGTTCTGGCCTTTATTTCCTTTTATCCGTTTTATTAGTGTAACCCAGCGATGTTAAATCTACATTAAAAACGCATTACAGACATTTTAAAGCACAGGGGCCGCAGGCGTTTCTTCCGAGGAGCCGGCTGCGGTCCGGCGCCTCCGTTTGGTGAATACTGTTCACGGATCCGGGCGCCGGGACGGGATTTTGCTTTACCGGCATAAATGCCGGGGCACCTGAATAAAAATAAATAGCTGTTTATTTTGGATGCAGCAAAAGGAAATGAACAAATGGCCTTTCTTTCCGGGGGTGGATTGGCAAAAAATCGGCTTTTTTGTTTAAAGCGTAACAGCGAAAGAGGAAATTTCTGTATTTATTTACTGTAAAAAGAAAACAGCTGTAAATTTTTAAAGATTTTTAAGGACATATTTGTTTATATATACAAATTTTGTTTTTGCCGTTTTTATTTTTTGTTTTATATTGAAACATCCCGTCAGGTAAGTTACAATAGGAGATGTTCGAAAAAATCACGAAAGAAAGATAATCCTCGCTTACACCTCAGTCCTCACTTTAGTGGACTTTTACCATCTTTTCACAAACGGAAAACGCCTTCAGCGAATGCTGAAGGCGTTTTCCGTTATTCTTGCCTGTCCGTTTTTATGGATTCTAACGTTTCAGGAATGTTTTGAGGAACCGGCATAATACTATTAAGGTGTCTTCAGAAAAGGATCCGGCGGCAATCCGCCGTTTTTCAGAAAGCATATATATCAGGGACAAAGCCTGTGCAAGAATAGACGAAAGGCATTTGATTTTATGATGAGATCTTTCGAAACCAGATTAAAAAACAATGACAACACATACCGCGAACTATTCGTACGCTACCCGAATAACCCGATTTTAACCGCAAAAGACTGGCCTTACGCCGTCAACACGGTTTTTAACCCTGCGGCAACCTCTTTCAACGGAAAAATCCTGCTTCTGGCGCGCGTGGAAGACAGGCGCGGATTCTCGCATTTTACAAAAGCCGTCAGCGACGACGGCGTCACAAACTGGCAGATCGACAAATGGCCCACTCTGGAACCAAGCCCGAATTTCCCGGAGGAGGC
This sequence comes from Bacillota bacterium, assembly GCA_023412715.1. Classification (GTDB taxonomy): domain Bacteria; phylum Bacillota; class Clostridia; order Oscillospirales; family Acutalibacteraceae; genus Thermocaproicibacter. The sequence goes on along the minus strand of JAEZCC010000044.1, from coordinate 40,443 downwards.
GTGGGGAATCGAAGACCCGCGCATCACGCGCATTGACGAGCTGAACTGCTGGGCCGTGACCTACACCGCATACTCAAAATCCGGCCCAACGGTCTCGCTCGCGCTGACGGAAGATTTCGTCAGCTTTGACAAAAAAGGCTCCATTATGCCGCCGGAAGACAAGGACGCAGCGCTCTTCCCCGTGAAGATCAAGGACAAATGGCTTCTGATCCACAGGCCGATCGGCCCGCACGTCAGCAACTATACGGAGATCGGCCCGGGCGCGCACATCTGGGTCTCGTGCTCGACGGACCTGAAATACTGGGGCGACCACCGCATCCTGATCAACGCCCGCAACGGCGGCTGGTGGGACGCCAACAAGGTCGGCCTCTGCGCGCAGCCGCTGAAGACGCCCGACGGCTGGCTGATTCTGTACCACGGCGTGCGGCAGACGGCGTCCGGTTCGCTGTACCGGCTTGGGCTGGCTTTGCTTGATTTGAAAAATCCGCTGAAGGTATTGCGCCGCAGCGATGAATGGATTTTCGGCCCGGAGGAATCCTATGAACGGGAGGGCGACGTCCGTGACGTCGTTTTTCCGTGCGGATGGGTGCTTGACAAAGCCTCCGACGTCGTCCGGATGTACTACGGCGCCGCGGACACCTGCATCTGTCTCGCGACAGCGTCGCTTGACGATCTATTGGAATATATTAAAAGCTGCCCTGAACAATCGATTTCAGACTGACGGCTTTATTTTTGGCAGGCAGAAAATACCTGCCGATAAAACGAGAAAATCAGAAATGATGAAGATAGAAACAGGAGGATAAATTTTGAAAGCGTTATTTCTTGCCGGAGGCATGGGCACACGGCTCAAGCCTCTGACAGATCATCTGCCGAAGCCGATGGTCCCGATTATGGGGATCCCGCTTCTGGACAGAACCATAGAAGAACTGAAAAGCTGCGGCGTGGATGAAATCGTGCTCAGCACCTGCTACCGCGCCGACTGCATTGAAAGCCATTTCGCCCCGGAAGGAAAGCTCGGCATGAAAATCCACTGCGTATGCGAAGAAGCCCCTCTCGGGACCGGCGGAGCCATACGGAACTGCCGGAAATATTTCGGCGATACTTTTTTTGTCTTCAATTCCGATATTCTAAGCAATATCAACCTGAAAAAACTGATCGCCTTCCACCGGGCCAAGGAAGCCTCCGTCACCATTGCCGCAACGCAGGTTGACGATCCTTCCGCCTACGGGGTCATTGAGTACAACAAGGAGGATATGGCCGTCTCTTTTACGGAAAAGCCCAAACCGGGGGAAGAAAAATCGAACTTTATCAACGCCGGCATCTATGTGTTTGAACCCGACGTGCTGGATTACATTCCCGAAGGGAAACCGGTCTCGGTCGAAAAGGACACGTTTCCGCTTCTGCTGAAAAAAGGCGTGCGCATCGCCGTCTACCGCGGAAACAGCTACTGGATCGACATCGGCACGCCGAAAAAATATATGCAGGCGCACAAGGATATTTTTGACGGACGCTGCAGCGTAAGGGAAAACAATTTTGCAAGCAGCAAAATCTACGGCGCGGTCGGCGCAGATATCCATCCCTCCGCCAAAATAAGCGGGCCGGTATGGCTTGGCAAAAACGTCCACATCGGCGCAAACGCCTGCATCGGGCCGAATGTCGTAATCGGCGACGGCTTTCAGGGCGGGCGCGGCTGCGTCATCCGCAACAGCGTAATCTGGGACGGAGTCTCTACAGGCAGCGGCGTGGGAATCGACCACTCCGTCGTGACCTCGGACTGCCGCCTGGGCAGCGGGGTTCAGTGCTCCGACACGGTCTACTCACAGGAAAGCAAACTTCCTTTTACCGACTGAAAAAAGCGCATCAAGAAAGGACTGCAAACATTGGAACGATTGAAAAAGCGTATTTTATTCCTGAGCACGTATCCCCCGAGGGCCTGCGGAATCGCAACCTTTACCCAGGATCTGGCCGAAGCCCTCAGAAACACGCGAAAGGCCGACTGCTACATCGCCGCAATCAGCGACGGCGAATACTCCTACCCGGATGAAGTGCTGTTCTCACTGGACCAGCAGAACCCGGACGCCTACCTGGAGGCCGCCGGCCGCATCAACCAGTTCTGCCCCGACGCCCTTATGATCGAACATGAATACGGCATTTACGGCGGCAGGTGCGGGGAATATCTGCTGAAACTGACGAACATGCTTCAGGTCCCTTACCTGATCACGCTGCACACCGTTCTGCCGAAACCGACCAGAAAACAGCGGGACATCATCTGCCGCCTTGCGGAAGGCTGCCAGAGGCTCGTCACCATGTCCGCCTTTTCCGTGAAGCTTCTGCAGGAAATTTACGGCGTCGACCCGGGCAAAATCGCCGTGATTCCCCACGGCGTGCCAAAGCTGGCCGTGAGCGGCCGGGACCTCCTGAAAAAAAAGGAAGGGCTTGAGAAACGTTTCGTCGTCAGCACGTTCGGCCTGCTCAGCCCCGGCAAAGGGCTGGAATACGGCATAGACGCCGTCGCGCGCGTGGCAAGAAAGCACCCGGAGCTACTCTACCTCATCCTGGGGCAGACGCATCCGGTCATCAAAAGCCGGGACGGCGAGCAGTACCGCGAAAAGCTTGAGGACGCGGTGGAAGACTACGGCATCACGGACAACGTCCGCTTCGTCAACCGCTACCTGACAAAGGAAGAAATTATCCGGTATCTTTCCCTTTCCGACGTCTATATGACGCCGTACCTCGGCCGCGACCAGGCCGTGAGCGGGACCCTCGCCTATGCGGCGGGATATGGGCGCGTCATTGTTTCGACGCCGTACCCCTACGCGACGGAAATGCTTGCCGACGGCCGGGGGCTGCTCGCAAAATTCCACAGCTCCGCCTCGCTCGCAAAATGCATTCTGAATGTGATCCGTCACCCGGAGATGCAGGCGGAAATGGAGCGAAGGACCGCAGAACTGGGCAGGACCATGATGTGGGACCGGGTCGCGGAAAATTACCTGGCCCAATTCCAGAAAGCCATCTTTCCGCTGCAAAAAGGAGAAACCGCATAATGGATCCAATCGACACACGATACCTCTTTCGGATGACGGACGACACCGCGATGTTCCAGCACGCCGTTCTGGGCGTGCCGGACCCGAAAGAGGGCTATACCGCCGACGACAACGCGCGGGCGCTGATTCTTGCCGACATGCTGTACAGCCGTTCGGAAGAGGAGCGATACGAGACGCTGATGGTCCGCTATCTCAGCTTTCTGACCTATGCCGAGCATGACCGCTGGTTCCGGAATTTCATGGGGTATCATCGGCGTTTTCTCGAAAAGCGCGGCTCCGAGGATTCTTTCGGGCGCTGCATCTTTGCGCTGGGGTACACCGCGGCGCAGCCGCAGCTGCCCGCCGCGGTGCGCGGCGCGGCGGAAAAGCTTCTGCGCCGGACGGTCCCCAGCTGCTCCTTTCTGACGCATCTGAAAGGAAAGGCCTATGCGCTGGCCGGCCTGTTTCAATGGAAGGACCAGGCCGCGCTGCCTTATATCAAAATGCTGACAGATTCCATCGTCGATACATACGCGCAGTATCGCAGAGAAGACTGGCGTTGGTTCGACGATACCGTCACCTACTGCAGCGCCGTGCTGCCGGCCGTGATGATGAGCGCTTCTGAAAACGACAGGCGCTGCATGCAGCCGGGGCTGGAAAGCCTCGATTTTCTGCTGGAAATCACGATGCGGGGGAACATCTTCAAACCCGTCGGCTGCAAGGGATGGCTGAAGCGCGGAGGCGAACCGGCCGAGTTCGACGAGCAGCCGGTCGAAGCGTGCGGCATGATGGCGGCCTGCCTGAAGGCCTTTGAAGCGACCGGCAGCCAAAAATATCTTTTAAGCGCCCGGCAGTGCTTCCGCTGGTACCTCGGCGAAAACAGCCGGAAGCTTTCGCTGATCGACGCGGAGACCGGCGGATGCTGCGACGGGCTGACCCAGGACGGCGTCAATGGAAACGAAGGCGCCGAAAGCATCGTCTGCTGGCTGATTGCCGCGCTGATGGCCGAACAGGAGCATTGGTTCCCCGAAGAATAAAAAAAGGCGGACGCAGCTTTGCGTCCGCCTTTTTTGCAGATTCAATGCTCTTTTTCCCTGACGTAAACGAGGCTCACGTGCCCGTCGTTGCCTTTGGCCGCGCGCACGTCAAAAATCTTGAGGGATTTGATGAACGGCGTCAGCTTCTTGAAGCCGTAATTGCGGACGTCGAAATCGGGGTAGCGCTTCGTCAGAATATTCCCGATATCACCCAGCGACGCCCACCCGTCGTCGTCTGAGGTCTCTTCCACAATGGTCAGCACGGTGTTGCGCACCGCGTCCAGCGAAGTGATGTCCAGCCCGGAAAGGTTCGGTTCCTCCGGAACGGCGCCCTTCTCCGGCAGGTTGTTCTGCGCAAGGACCTCAAGATATTTGAATTTATTGCACGCCGCAATAAAGGGGTTCGGCGTTTTCTTCTCGCCCATGCCGACGACCACCATTCCGGATTCGCGCAGGCGCGCGGCAAGGCGCGTAAAATCGCTGTCGCTCGAGACCAGGCAAAACCCGTCGATATTGCCGGAATAAAGGATGTCCATCGCATCGATAATCATGGCGGAGTCGGTGGCATTCTTCCCCGTGGTATAGCCGTACTGCTGGATGGGCGCAATGGAGTTGTCGAGCAGCACGTTCTTCCAGGAGGACAAGGCCGGCTTCGTCCAGTCGCCGTAGATCCGTTTGATGGTGGTGACGCCGTCGTTGGAAATCTCGTCCAGAATAAACTTGATATATTTTTCAGAAACATTGTCCGCGTCGATTAAGACCGCAAACCGCTTTTCATCCGCCATAAAGCCACCCCGATTTCTGTTTTTTGGTACAGCCGTTCACGCAAGAAGGTCCGTCCGGTCCGCATGACCGGTATAGGTAGGTACAAGCCGGTGGACAATCTCAACCATTTTGGCGTTGTCTTTTCCGGCGGCAGAACGCAGCTCTTCAATCTCGTTCAAGAACGTGCTTTCGTTGAACGGAATGGGATTCCCGATATAAATCAGCTCATGGGAAGTCTTCTGGCAGCCGCCCTCGCTGTCGAGCAGCAACTCTTCATACAGCTTTTCGCCAGGACGCAGCCCGGTGAATTTTATCTGGATATCCTTGTCCGGTTCCAAGCCGGAAAGACGGATCAGGTTGCGCGCAAGGTCGACAATCTTGACCGGCTCCCCCATGTCGAGTACGAAAATCTCGCCGCCTTTGGCCATTCCTCCGGCCTGTATCACCAGGCGGGCAGCCTCCGGAATCGTCATGAAGTAACGCACGATGTCCGGGTGGGTGACCGTCACCGGCCCGCCCTCGGCAATCTGCTCCTTGAACAGGGGAATCACGCTGCCGCTGCTGCCAAGCACGTTGCCGAACCTGACGGCCACAAAACCGGTCTTGCTGTGGCGGCTGTAATACTGCATAATCAGCTCGCAGATACGCTTTGTCGCGCCCATGATGTTCGTCGGGTTGACCGCCTTGTCGGTGGAAATGAGCACCATGCGCCTGACGTCGAACTTGTCGCACGCCTGCGCGACGTTCAAGGTGCCGAACACATTGTTTTTGACCGCTTCGCCCGGACTCAGCTCCATGAGCGGGACATGCTTATGCGCCGCGGCATGGAAGACGACGTCCGGACGGACAGTCGAAAAAATATGCTCGACGCGCGCCTTGTCGCGCACGGAACCGATGATGACCTCCATATCCAACTGCGGAAAGCGGCGCTTGAGCTCATTCTGAAGCTCGTAGGCGTTGTTTTCGTAAATTTCGACGACGATAATTTTTTTCGGGTGGAAGCACGCAATCTGCCGGCACAGCTCGCTCCCGATGGAGCCGCCTCCGCCCGTCACGAGGACGGTCCTGTCCTCCAGATAGCCGCTGATCTCTTCCGTGTTCAGCTTGATTTCGTCTCTGCCCAGAAGGTCGAGAATGCTGACGTCGCGCACTTTCAGGGGGTTCGCGTTGCCCTGCAGAATCTCGTACAGAGCGGGAATGGTTTTCAGGCGGCAGTTCGTCTTCGCGCAGATGTTCAGAATCTCGTGCCTGTCCTTTTGCTTTGCGGTCGCAATCGCCAGGATGATTTCATCCACCTGATAGCGGGAAACCATTTTGAGGATGCTTTCCCGGCCGCCCGCCACCTTTACCCCGTGAATCCGCGTGTTGCGCTTCTTTTTGTCGTCGTCGATTGCGACGACGGGGGTCCCCTTCGACTGGGGGGAATTTTTCATGTCCTTGATGACCATGGAACCCATCTCGCCGGCGCCGATGATCATCACTCTTCTGGCGTCCGCGCCGATTCCGCGGTTGATTGCCCGCTTCCTCTTCATGCGGCGGGCCAACCGGATACTGAACCGCGAGCCGCCGATCAGGAACACCATGAGCACCCAGCCCATCACATAGACGGTGATGGGGAACCGCAGCACCGGAAAGCCGTCCGACGTCGTAAGAAAATGCGGGAAAACCAGATAGCCCAAGACCGTAACGGTGAGGCACGCCGTCGTCGTGCCGAAAAAGATCTGCAGAAGCTCGTCAAGGCTGGCGAACTGCCACATGGTAGTGTAAAAGCGAAATACCACGAAAATCACAAGGCAGATGATGGTGATAAACGGGATACAGCTTTGAAATGCCTGTACGTAAAAACGAGGAATTCCGTCTTCTTCAAAGCGCAGGATAAAAGCGAACCAATAGCTGAAAAACACACAGACAATATCCATCACAATCTGCGGAATCAGACTGCGGATTTCATTTTTTTTAAGTGTCATACCGTTTTATACTCCAATACGCATATCGTTACAGGAAAGGCGGCATCTTTCCCGCCGTGGCTTTCCCCAAGCACTCCGCGCCCCCGATTCGCGGATGCGGGCCGGCAACCGACCCAAAAGAATTCCGCCGGCCCGCAGCAGCAGCCCCGACCGAATTCAGTAACTCATATAGTATAGCACAATGCGGGTATAAAATAAACACTTATTGTTCGTATTTTGAATATTATTCGTCAAAAAACGAAATTTATTCTCCGCCGTTTCGGAGCGTTTTCCCGTTCCGCGCAGAGCCCCGCGCCCCGCCGGCCGCCGGGACGACAGCCCCGTTCCGCGCCCGAATCCCATAGCGGCTGGTGGCCTCAGCGGCATAAAAAGGCTCCATCTCATCGGCAATACGAGATGGAGCCTTCGCAGTATCAAGAGGGGGCAGGTTCAGTTTTCGCCGTCTTTGCCGTGGTCATGGCCGCAGCCGGAGCAGTCGTCGTCGCAGCAATTGTCCGCGTCAAATTCGATTGTCTCGCCGCAGTTGGGGCATTCGATCTTGCCTTTCTGCGCAAGATCTTCCGAAAGGGAAACCGTTTCATTGCAATGGGGGCAGGTTACTTCATAATAGGTTTCGGAATCGTCATCGCCTTCCTCGTCGTCCCCGCCCTCGTCATCTTCGTCACCGTCGTCGTAAAAATCGTCTTCCAGAGAACCGAGGTCCTCGTCGACCGCGTCAAGCTGGTCGGCAATATCGTTCACGTTATCTTCCAGTTCCGACATGGAAACGGCCATATCGTCGAGCAGATCGATGATGGCATTCAGGACTTTCACTTCTTTTTTGTTCTCGTCGAGCTCCAGGCCCTCGGCCAGGCCCCGGATGTAAGAAACCCGTTCCGTGTTTTTCATGAAAGTGCCTCCCTTATATGATAAATTTTGAATAACCGCCAGATGGTATTATAAGTTACGCGCGCTCCATATATTCACCGGTGCGGGTGTCGATGCGTATTTTTTCCCCTTCGTTGATGAAAAGCGGAACTTTGATCTCCGCTCCCGTTTCAACGGTGGCCGGCTTCGTGGCATTCGTCGCGGTGTCGCCCTTAAAGCCCGGGTCCGTTTTGATGATTTCAAGCTCCACAAAGTTGGGCGGCTCCACACCGAAGGCGCTGCCTTTGTAAGAGAGGATCTTGCAGTCCATATTTTCTTTTACAAATTTGAAGTTATCGCCGAGGATGGACTTGCTGATGGGGAGCTGCTCGAACGTGTCGGGATCCATGAAATAATAAAGATCGCCGTCGTTGTAAAGGTACTGCATGTCCTTGCGCTCAATAAACGCCGTCGGGAATTTATCATTTGGATTGAACGTCCGTTCTGTGACGGCCCCTGAAATGACATTTCTGATTTTCGTGCGGACAAAAGCCGCTCCCTTTCCGGGTTTGACGTGCTGGAATTCGATAATGGAGTAGACGTTGCCATCCATCTCAAACGTGGCGCCGTTCCGGAAATCGCCTGCTGATATCATTGGTCCAAGCCTCCGTTATATTTTTTCCTATGGTATAAGTTTATAATATTTCATGCCGTTTTTCAAGGGAAAACTCATAAATTCCCGTCTTCCCCGCACGCTTCGCGGCATTATTTCCGTCACATCAGGTCCCGAAGCGCGGCGAGGGCAAGAAAATAGCTGGTTTTGCCGAATCCGGAAATCTGGCCCGCACAGACGGGGGCAATCACGCTGGTGTGGCGGAACTCCTCCCGCGCGTAAATGTTGCTCATGTGCACCTCGATAAACGGGATCCGCACGGAGGCAATCGCGTCGCGCAGCGCATAGCTGTAATGCGTCAGCGCGCCCGCGTTGATGATGACGCCGTCGTAAACGCTTCTGGCCTCGTGGATCCTGTCAATCAGGTCGCCCTCGTGGTTCGACTGGAAAATGTCGCATTCATACCCGAGCCTTGAGGAATTTTCCAGAATCTGCGAGCGGATGCTCTCGTCCGTTTCGTCGCCGTAGACGCCCTTCTCCCTGACTCCCACAAGGTTCAGATTGGGGCCGAGCAAAACCAGTACTTTTTTACCCATTTTGGATCATTCCCTGTTAAAATATTCTCTTCCCACGCCGCTTTTTTCGATTTTCCGGCGCAGCGGTCTTTCAAGAAAACGCCGGATGAAAAAAGTGAAAGAACGCTCTTTGCCGACCGGGACAAGAAGGATGGATTTCATATGAGCCCCGTTTGCGCCGACGATATCGGTGAAAACCTGATCGCCGACCACGACGGCCTCGCCGGGGTCAACGCCCAGCCTGCGCGCCGCGGCGCGGTAAGCCCCTGGGAACGGTTTCATGCACATGGACAGAAACGGCAGGTCAAACAGCCCGGCAAAGGGGGCGACGCGTTTTTCAAAATTATTCGACATGATGACCATCCGGTAGCCGGCCCTGCGGATTTTCCACGCCCACTCTACGGTGCCTGCGAACGGTTCCTGCGAGCCATGAAGGGCCAGGGTATTGTCGACATCCAGCAGAACCGCTTTTACGTTCAGCGCGCCCAGCAATTCGGGCGTGATATCCGTCACCCCGTTCACAGCGACCGTCGGCATGAACCAAGACAACCGCTTACCGCCTCCCTGCCGAAAATTGAGCCTAAAAAAGCGGGCATAAAGCCCGCTTTTCAAAGACCGCAGATTTTTCAGCTTTCTGCTTATTTAAACTTACGTTTACGGGCAGCCTCTGACTTTTTCTTCCGCCTTACAGAAGGCTTTTCATAGGCTTCCCTTTTGCGAACTTCAGCAATCACGCCGGCCCTGGCACACTGCTTTTTAAAGCGCCTCAGGGCGCTGTCAAGTGATTCGTTATCTTTCACTCGTATCTCAGCCATTTATCTTCCCTCCCATCCGCCGAAAGGCAGGGGTATTAGCAATTCATGCTATATAACAATTAGTATACAGATTATATCTGTTTTTGTCAAGCTTTATTCTTCCAGGCAAACGCGCGGCCAGGACGGAAAAAGCATGATAAAAGAGCAGAAGTGCGCTTTCAGCTTGCAACGAAAGGGATAAAACGTCCGAAGCCGCTCTGAACAGCTTCGGACGTCCGCGATTTACGATTCGGTGCCGTTACCGGCAGGGCAGCAGGCCAAAACTACTCAATAATCTTTGTGACGACGCCGGAACCGACCGTGTGGCCGCCTTCACGGATAGCGAAACGGAGGCCCTCTTCCATGGCAACCGGCGTAATCAGCTCGACCGTCATGCCGACGTTATCGCCGGGCATGCACATCTCGGTGCCTTCCGGCAGAGCGATAATGCCCGTAACATCCGTCGTGCGGAAGTAGAACTGAGGACGGTAATTATTGAAGAACGGAGTATGACGTCCACCTTCGTCTTTTGTAAGGACATAAACCTTGCCCTCGAATTTAGTGTGCGGATGAACGGAACCCGGTTTTGCGAGAACCTGGCCGCGCTGGATTTCTTCCCTCTGAATGCCGCGGAGAAGGACGCCGATGTTGTCGCCGGCCTCTGCGAAATCAAGGGTCTTGCGGAACATTTCGAGGCCCGTAATGACGGATTTCTTCCTCTCGGTGGTAAGGCCGATGATCTCGACTTCTTCGCCGACCTTCGCCATGCCGCGCTCCACTCTGCCCGTAGCAACCGTGCCGCGTCCGCTGATGGTCATGACGTCTTCGACAGGCATCAGGAAAGGCAGATCGGATTTGCGTTCCGGAGTCGGAATGAATTTATCGACGGCATCCATCAGTTCCCAAATGCATTTGTATTCGGGAGCGTCCGGATCCTTGGAGGTGGACTCCAATGCTTTCAGGGCGGAACCGCGGATAATCGGGGTATCGTCGCCCGGGAACTCGTATTCGTTCAAAAGGTCGCGGATTTCCATTTCGACTAGGTCCAGAAGCTCCGGATCGTCGACCTGGTCGACCTTGTTCATGAACACAACGATATAAGGCACGCCGACCTGACGGGCAAGGAGGATGTGCTCTCTTGTCTGAGGCATGGGGCCGTCGGCGGCGGAAACGACCAGAATGGCACCGTCCATCTGAGCCGCGCCGGTGATCATGTTCTTGATATAGTCGGCATGGCCCGGGCAGTCAACGTGCGCATAGTGGCGGCTTTCTGTCTGATATTCAACGTGGGCGGTATTGATCGTGATGCCGCGCGCTCTTTCTTCCGGCGCCTTATCGATATTGGCATAGTCGACAAAATCAGCCTCGCCTTTAAAATTGAGAACCTTTGTAATAGCTGCGGTAAGGGTGGTTTTACCATGGTCAACGTGGCCGATGGTACCAATGTTAACATGGGGTTTCGACCTGTCAAATTTTGCTTTTGCCATTGGAGATCCTCCTTTTTATTATAACAGCTGTAAATTTTTAAATAACAAGATTGTGCTTCACATTTTAACAAGAAATCGGGGAAAAATCAAGCATTTTTTGCAAGTTATTCCGACTTCTTAGAGCGCGCGGTAATGATCTTCTCCGAAATACTCTTCGGGACTTCCGCGTAATTTCCCGGCTCCATCACGTACTGGCCGCGGCCCTGCGTCTTGGAGCGGAGATCCGTCGCGTAGCCGAACATTTCGGAAAGCGGAACCATCGCCTTAATCTGCTGCGCGCCCGGAATGGCGCTGATGCCCTCAATCATGCCGCGGCGGGAGTTCAGGTCGCCCATGACATCGCCGAGGTACTCTTCCGGCACCGTTACGCTGACCTTCATGATAGGCTCGAGGATGACCGGGTTCGCCTTCGTCATAGCGTCTTTGAACGCCATGGAACCGGCGATTTTAAAGGCAAGCTCCGAGGAGTCGACCTCGTGGAAGGATCCGTCGTACAGCGTGACCTTCGTGTCCACGACCGGATAGCCGGCGAGAACGCCCGCCATCATGGCCCCCTGGATGCCCTGGTCAACGGCCGGGATGAATTCCTTCGGAATTGCGCCGCCGGTCACGGAGTTGACAAACTCGTAGCCCTTGCCCGGGTTCGGCTCAATGCGGATCTTGACGTGGCCGTACTGGCCGTGGCCGCCGGACTGTCTTGCGTACTTGTTTTCAACGTCCGCATTCCCGCGGATGGTCTCTTTATAAGCGACCTGCGGCTTGCCGACGTTCGCCTCCACGTGGAACTCGCGCAGCAGCCTGTCTACGATAATCTCAAGGTGAAGCTCGCCCATGCCGGCGATAATCGTCTGGCCGGTCTCTTCATCTGTATACGCCTTGAACGTCGGGTCTTCTTCCGCGAGCTTTGAGAGCGCGATGCCCATCTTTTCCTGGCCGGCCTTCGTCTTCGGCTCAATGGCCACGCGGATGACCGGGTCGGGGAATTCCATCGACTCAAGGACGATGGGGCGCTTCGGGTCGCAGAGCGTGTCGCCCGTGCCGGTGTTCTTGAGGCCCACCGCCGCGGCGATATCGCCGGCGTAAACGGTCTCAAGGTCCAGCCTGTGGTTGGCGTGCATCTGAAGGATGCGGCCCATACGCTCGTTCGTGTCCTTGACCGGATTGTAGACCGTCGAGCCGGCGTCCAGCTTGCCGGAATAAACGCGGAAGAAAGCGAGCTTGCCGACAAAGGGGTCGGTCGCAATCTTGAACGCCAGCGCGGCGAACGGTTCGTCGTCGGAGGCGTGGCAGTCCTCTTCTTCTCCCGTTTCGGGGTTGGTTCCCCGAATGGCCGGAACATCCGTCGGGGCCGGCATAAAGGCCACAATGGCGTCCAGCAGCTTCTGCACTCCCTTGTTCTTATAGGAAGTGCCGCAGGTGACGGGGACAAATTTGTTCGCAATCGTCCCCTTGCGGATGGCGGCGATAATCTCGTCCTTCGTCAGCTCTTCGCCGTTCAGGTATTTCTCCATCACGGCATCGTCCTGCTCGGCGACGGCTTCCAGCAGCTCGTCGTGGTATTTCGCGGCAAGCTCCTTCATGTCGTCGGGGATGTCCTCGACCTTCATATCCTTGCCCATCTCATCGTAATAGACGTCCGCCTTCATGTCGATCAGGTCGATGATTCCCTTGAAGGTTTCTTCCTTGCCGATGGGGAGCTGGATCGGGACGGCGTTGCACTTGAGGCGGTCCTTCATCATCTGGACGGAGTTGAAAAAGTCCGCCCCCATGATATCCATTTTATTGACATAGGCCATGCGCGGGACGCCGAACTGCTCGGCCTGGCGCCAGACCGTTTCGGACTGCGGCTCTACGCCGCCTTTTGCGTCGTAAACTGCGACGGCGCCGTCCAGAACACGAAGGGAACGCTCCACCTCGACCGTGAAGTCGACGTGGCCCGGGGTGTCGATGATGTTGATGCGGTGGCCTTTCCAGAAGCAGGTGGTTGCCGCAGAAGTAATCGTAATGCCGCGCTCCTGCTCCTGTACCATCCAGTCCATGGTGGCGGCGCCGTCATGGACCTCGCCGATTTTGTGGTTGATTCCCGTATAATACAGGATGCGTTCCGTCGTCGTTGTCTTACCGGCATCGATATGCGCCATGATGCCGATATTACGAACTAAATTAAGTGGTACTTGCCTTGGCATAATTCCCTCCTACAAACTGAAAAGTGCACCAGAGCGCGGCATTACCAGCGGTAATGCGCAAAAGCTCTGTTGGCTTCCGCCATCTTATGCGTTTCATCACGTTTTTTGGCGGCACCGCCCGCACCGTTCACTGCGTCAAGGATTTCGCCGGCAAGTTTTTCTTTCATTGTCTTTTCAGACCTCTGCCTTGCATACCCGGCCATCCAGCGAAGACCCAGAGTCTGCCGCCTTTCCGGGCGGACCTCCATCGGGACCTGGTACGTTGCGCCGCCCACGCGGCGGGCCTTGACTTCAAGAGACGGCATGACATTTTCCATTGCCTGCTCGAAAACCTCAAGCGGTTCCTTGCCGGTCTTGTCCTTAACAATGTCGAACGCCCCGTAAACGATCTTCTGGGCTACGCCCTTTTTTCCGTCGAACATGACATTGTTGATCAGACGGGTGACTAATTTGGATTGGTAAAGCGGATCCGGCAAAACATCGCGCTTTGCGGTTGAACCTCTTCTTGGCACTTTACTTCCCTCCTTCACAGAAATGATATCATCGGTACTCGAAAGCGACAAACTCCCGTTGGCCAATACAGAGGCGTTTTTCTAAAAAATATATAAAACGCCGCTGCATTTCTGTCTTTCAACATGCAGCCGTTAGGTTTCTGTCAATTTTTTCTGCCAGCAATTTTACTTGGCAGCTTTTGCGGCACCGGCCTTCGGCCGTTTCGCGCCGTACTTGGAACGGGCCTGCATGCGCTGAGCGACGCCCTGGGTATCCAGCGTGCCGCGGATGATGTGGTAACGTACGCCAGGTACGTCTTTGACACGGCCGCCGCGGATCATCACGACGCTGTGCTCCTGAAGATTGTGGCCCACGCCGGGGATATAGGCGGTAACTTCGATTCCGTTGGAAAGTCTGACCCTCGCGATTTTGCGCAGAGCAGAGTTCGGCTTCTTCGGGGTCGCCGTCTTCACGACCGTGCAGACACCGCGTTTCTGCGGGGAATCCTGATCGATCGGAATCCGCTTCTTGGAGTTCCATCCCTTCAGCAGCGCAGGGGCCTTTGCCTTGCGGACAGCTACTTCTCTTCCCGTATTGACGAGTTGATTAAAGGTTGGCATATGACACCTCCTCACACATAAAAAATTATGTTAAAGCGGCAGAAAAGCCGCCGTAACAGACAAAGCGGACAGGGCTGTGCCCCCACGGCGGAGCCGCGGGGGCAGGCAGACCATCACAATTTGTTATTATAACTCTAGACCGCGCTGTTTGTCAAGCTTTCGGAATCATCGTCGTCTTCGGGCTGCTGCCCGGCGGCGGGGACGATCTCGGTGTCGCGGTAGCACTTCATGCCGGTGCCTGCGGGGATCAGCTTGCCGATGATGACGTTTTCCTTCAGGCCGAGCAGAGGATCGACCTTGCCCTTGATGGCTGCGTCGGTCAGCACGCGGGTCGTCTCCTGGAAGGAAGCGGCCGACAGGAACGAATCCGTCGCGAGGGAGGCCTTCGTAATGCCGAGCAGCACGGGCGACGCCGTGGCTTCCCGCAGGTCGGCCTCGCCGGCGGCGATGCGCTCTTTCACGGTATTGTTCTCCGCCTCAAGCTCGCTCTTTTCCACAAGAGCGCTCGGCAGAAGCGTCGTGTCGCCGGGATCGTCCACGCGCACCTTGCGCATCATCTGGCGGACGATGACCTCGATGTGCTTGTCGTTGATATCGACGCCCTGCATGCGGTAAACCTTCTGGACCTCTTCAATCAGGTAGTCCTGCACCGCCTGCGTGCCGCTGATGGCGAGCACGTCGTGCGGGTTGACGGAGCCTTCCGTCAGCCGGGTGCCGGCCTTGATTTCGTCGCCCACTGCGACGATGATGCGGGAACCGAACGGAATCAGGTACGATTTGCTCTCGCCCTTCTCCTCATTGGTAATCACCACATGGCGGCTCTTCTTGACTTCGTCAAAGGAAACGGTGCCGCCGATTTCACTGATGATGGCGAGATGCTTCGGCTTGCGGCTTTCAAAAAGCTCTTCGACGCGCGGAAGGCCCTGCGTGATGTCTTCGGCCGAAGCGATGCCGCCGGTGTGGAACGTACGCATGGTCAGCTGTGTGCCGGGCTCGCCGATGGACTGCGCCGCAATGATGCCGACGGCCTCGCCCACCATGACGGGCATCCGCGTCGCAAGGTTCATGCCGTAGCACTTCTTGCAGACGCCGTGCTTGGCCCGGCAGTTGAGAATCGAGCGGATCTTGATCTTCTTGACGCCGCCGTTCACAATCAGGTCGGCGTCCTCGTCGGTCATCAGCTTGTTTTTGGAAACGAGGACCTCGCCCGTCTTTTCGTCGACAAAATCCTCGACAAGGTAGCGGCCGATCAGGCGCTCGTGCAGCGGTTCGATGACCTCCTTGCCCTCTTTGATGTCAAAGACCTCCAGGCCCTCCGCCGCGCCGCAGTCGTCCTCGCGGATGATGACGTCCTGGGAGACGTCGACCAGGCGGCGGGTCAGGTAGCCGGAGTCTGCGGTGCGCAGGGCGGTGTCGGCCAGGCCTTTTCTGGCGCCGCGCGAAGAAATGAAGTATTCCAGAATATTGAGGCCTTCGCGGTAATTGGAGCGAATCGGAATCTCAATCGTTTTGCCCGAGGTGTTGGCGATCAGGCCGCGCATGCCGGCGAGCTGACGAATCTGGCTCATGGAGCCGCGCGCCTCGGAATGCGCCATCATGAAGATCGGGTTATAGCGGTCGAGGTTCTTCTGCAGCGCTTCGGAAACGTCCTCCGTCGCTTTGGTCCATGTTTTCAGCACGGCCTCGTAGCGCTCCGTATTGGAAAGGAGGCCCATCTCGTACTGGTCGGAGATTTCGTTGACCTGCTGCTCGGCCTCGGCGATGATTTCTTTTTTCTGCGGCGGGATGGTCGCGTCGCTGACGCTGACCGTGATGCCGCTTTTGGTGGAATATTTATACCCCTGCGCCTTGATGGCGTCGAGCACTTCCGACGTGCGCGGCACGCCGTGCACCTTGATGCAGCGGTCGATAATCTTGCCGAGCTGCTTTTTGCCGACGAGGAAGTCGACCTCCAGGCGGAACCTGTTCTCCGGCAGCGAGCGGTCGACAAAGCCGAGATCCTGCGGAATGGCGCGGTTGAAGATCATCTTCCCGACGGTCGTCTCGATAAGCTGGCTTTCCTGCTTACCGTCGAACTCCATCGTCCTGCGCACTTTGATTTTCGCATGCAGCTGGATGACATGCGTATCGTAGGCCATAATGGCCTCGTCAAAATTGCGGAAGACCTTGCCCTCGCCCGTTTCGCCGTCTTTGTCCAGCGTGAGGTAATAGGAGCCGAGGACCATGTCCTGCGTCGGCACGGTGACGGGGCGCCCGTCGGAAGGCTTTAAGAGGTTGCCGGCGGCCAGCATCAGGAAGCGGGCCTCCGCCTGCGCTTCGCTCGAAAGCGGCACGTGGACGGCCATCTGATCGCCGTCGAAGTCGGCGTTGTAAGCGGTGCAGGCCAGCGGGTGAAGCTTTAAGGCGCGGCCCTCGACCAGCATCGGCTCAAAGGCCTGAATGCCGAGGCGGTGCAGCGTGGGCGCGCGGTTCAGCAGAACGGGATGGTTTTTGATGACGACCTCGAGTGCATCCCAGACTTCCGGCTTTGCACGCTCGACCGCCTTCCTCGCAGCTTTGATGTTGCCGGAGGTGCCCATCTCGACCAGGCGCTTCATGACGAACGGCTTGAAGAGCTCCAGCGCCATTTCCTTCGGCAGGCCGCACTGGTACATCTTCATCTCCGGGCCGACGACAATGACCGAACGGCCGGAATAGTCGACGCGCTTGCCGAGAAGGTTCTGGCGGAAACGGCCCTGCTTGCCCTTCAGCATATCGGAGAGGGATTTGAGCGGGCGGTTGTTCGGGCCCGTGACCGGGCGGCCGCGGCGGCCGTTGTCGATCAGGGCGTCGACCGCCTCCTGCAGCATGCGCTTCTCGTTGCGGACGATGATGTCCGGCGCGCCAAGCTCAAGCAGGCGCTTGAGGCGGTTGTTGCGGTTGATGACGCGGCGGTACAGGTCGTTCAGATCGGAGGTTGCGAACCGGCCGCCGTCGAGCTGGACCATGGGGCGAAGATCCGGCGGAATGACCGGAATGCAGTCCATGATCATCCACTCCGGGCGGTTGCCGGAAAGACGGAACGCCTCGACCACGTCGAGCCGCTTGAGGATGCGGACGCGCTTCTGTCCGCTCGAAGAGGCAAGCTCCGTCTTCAGCTCCTCGGAAAGCTCGTCGAGGTCAATTTCCTTGAGCAGCTTCTGAATGGACTCGGCGCCCATGCCGGCGTCGAAGTCGTCCTCGTATTTTTCACGCATGTCGCGGTATTCTTTTTCGTTGAGCAGCTGCTTTTTCTGCAGCTCGCGCACATTGCCCGGGTCCGTCACGATATACAGCGCAAAATAGAGGACCTTTTCGAGCATGCGGGGCGAAATGTCGAGGATGAGCCCCATGCGCGAAGGGATGCCTTTGAAATACCAGATATGCGAGACCGGCGCGGCCAGCTCGATGTGGCCCATGCGCTCGCGGCGGACTTTCGCCCGCGTGACCTCGACGCCGCAGCGCTCGCAGATCTTGCCCTTGTAACGGATGCGCTTATATTTGCCGCAGTGGCACTCCCAGTCCTTGGTAGGCCCGAAGATACGCTCGCAGAACAGCCCGTCGCGTTCCGGTTTCAGCGTGCGGTAATTGATGGTTTCCGGCTTCTTGACTTCGCCGTGCGACCATTCCCTGATCTTTTCCGGAGAAGCAAGTCCAATCTTGATGGATTCAAACGTGGTAAATTCCATGCCGTGGCCCCTTCCTGTCAAATATTAGTCCCCATCCGTATCGGGATTCAGCGAATCGCTGCTGTCGAATTCTTCGTCGGCTCCTTCGTCATCTTTTTCGTCTTCCGCGTCGGAACCGTTGAATCCGTCGGAATCGTCGAACAGCCCGTCGTCCCCGGCTTCCCCCTCGTCGACCGAGAAGCCGTCGAAATCGTCGGCCACGGTGGGTTCGTCAAAGTTGTCTTCCTGCGGATTGAAACCGACGTCGTCGTCGTCGAAATTCTGTCTGAGGTCGATCTCATCGTTGTTCTCGTCCAGCACCTTCACATCGAGCGCAAGGGACTGCAGCTCTTTAATCAGCACCTTGAACGACTCCGGGATGCCCGGCTGCGGGATGTTCTGGCCTTTGACGATGGCCTCGTAGGTCTTTACGCGGCCCACGACGTCGTCGGATTTGACGGTCAGAATTTCCTGCAGGGTATAGGCGGCGCCGTAAGCTTCCAGCGCCCAGACCTCCATCTCGCCGAAACGCTGCCCGCCGAACTGCGCCTTGCCGCCCAGAGGCTGCTGCGTCACAAGGGAGTACGGGCCGGTCGAACGGGCGTGGATCTTATCGTCAACCAGATGGTGAAGCTTGAGGTAATACATATAGCCGACCGTGATGGGGTGGTCGAAATACTCGCCGGTGCGGCCGTCGCGCAGCTGGATCTTTCCGTCGGGGCTCATGTCCGCCTTCTGCAGGCACTCGACGATGTCGGTCTCGTGCGCGCCGTCGAACACGGGCGTCATGATCTTCCAGTTGAGCAGCTTCGCCGCGAGGCCCAGGTGGACCTCCAGCACCTGCCCGATGTTCATGCGCGAAGGCACGCCCAAGGGGTTCAGCACGATGTCGAGCGGCTGCCCGCTCGGCAGGAACGGCATATCCTCCACGGGAAGGATGCGCGAGACGACGCCTTTGTTGCCGTGGCGGCCGGCCATTTTGTCGCCGACCGAAATCTTTCTCTTCTGGGCGATATAGCAGCGGACGACCTTGTTGACGCCCGGGCTGAGCTCGTCGTGGCTGTTTTCGCGCGTAAAGACCTTCACGTCGACGACGATGCCGTACTCGCCGTGGGGGACGCGCAGGGACGTGTCGCGCACTTCCCTCGCCTTCTCGCCGAAGATGGCGCGCAGCAGGCGCTCTTCCGCGGTCAGCTCGGTTTCGCCCTTCGGCGTCACCTTGCCGACGAGGATGTCGCCCGCGCGGACCTCCGCGCCGATGCGGATGATGCCGCCGTCGTCGAGGTCGCGCAGCAGATCCTCGTTCACGTTCGGAATGTCGCGCGTAATCTCTTCGGGGCCGAGCTTCGTGTCGCGGGCCTCGGTCTCGTATTCTTCAATGTGAATGGAGGTAAAGACGTCGTCGCGCACCATCTTTTCGCTGATGAGCACGGCGTCCTCGTAGTTGTAGCCTTCCCACGTCATAAAGCCGATGAGCACGTTCTTGCCGAGGCTGATTTCGCCGTCCTGCGTGGCCGGGCCGTCCGCAATGACGTCGCCCGCCTCCACGTGCTGGTTCACGTCGACAATCGGCACCTGGTTGATGCACGTGCCCTGGTTGGAGCGCATGAACTTGATGACGCTGTAGGTGTCCGTCTCGCCCTCGTCCGTGGTAATCTTAATCTCGTCGGCGCTGACGCTGCGGACCACGCCGGCGTGCTTTGCCAGCACGCAGACGCCGGAGTCGACGCCGGCCTTATACTCCATGCCGGTGCCGACGATCGGGGACTCGGTCTTCAGGAGCGGCACGGCCTGCCGCTGCATGTTCGAGCCCATCAGGGCGCGGTTGGCGTCGTCGTTTTCGAGGAACGGAATCATCGCCGTGGCGACGGAGACGACCATCCGGGGCGAAACGTCCATATAGTCGGCCTTTTCACGGTCGACCTCGACGAATTCGTCGCGGTAGCGGCCGTTTACTCTGGCGTGCTGAAAATGGCCTTCCTCATCGAGCGGCTCGTTGGCCTGCGCGACAATATAGTTGTCCTCCACGTCCGCGGTCATATAAATGACGTCTTTCGTCACGACGCCGGTCTTTTTGTCCACGCGGCGGAACGGCGCCTCCACAAAACCGTATTCGTTGATGCGGGCAAAGGTTGCAAGGTAGGAGATCAGGCCGATGTTCGGGCCTTCCGGCGTCTCAATCGGGCACATGCGCCCGTAATGCGTATAGTGCACGTCGCGGACCTCGAATCCGGCGCGGTCGCGGGACAGGCCGCCGGGACCGAGGGCCGAAAGGCGGCGCTTGTGCGTCAGCTCGGCGAGCGGGTTGGTCTGGTCCATGAACTGCGACAGAGGCGAGGAACCGAAGAATTCACGGATAGCCGCCACAACGGGGCGGATATTGATGAGCGAATGCGGCGTGAGCGCCTCGAGGTCCTGCGCCTGCAGGGTCATGCGCTCGCGGATGACGCGCTCGAGGCGCGAAAAGCCGATGCGGAACTGGTTCTGCAGCAGCTCGCCGACCGAGCGGATGCGCCGGTTGCCGAGGTGGTCGATGTCGTCGAGGTTGCCGAGGCCCATGGCGAGGCAGTCGACGTAGTTGATGGAAGCGAAGATGTCATCGATGATGATGTGCTTCGGAATCAGCTCGTCGATGCGGGCGCGGATCTTCTCCTTGCGCTCGTCGTCCGTGGAGCTGGACTCGAGGATTTCGTTCAGGATGCTGAAGCGGACGCGCTCGTTGACGCCGCATTCGGCCTTCGCGTCGAAACCGACGTATTTGCCGATGTCGACCATCCCGCTCGAAATGACGCGCACTTCCTTGTCCCCGACCTGAACGGCCACGGAGGTCACGCCGGCGTCGTCGAATACCACGGCCTGCTCGCGGGAAACCGTGGTCCCCGCGTCGGCCATCACTTCGCCCGTAGCCGGGTTGACGACCGGCTGCGACAGGACCTGGCCGGCAATGCGGCCGGCAAGATTCAGCTTCTTGTTGTATTTATAGCGCCCGACGCGGGAAAGATCATACCGTCTGGCGTCGAAAAAGAGGCCGTTCAGGTGCGCCTGGGCGCTCTCGATGGTGGGAGGCTCGCTTGGGCGCAGCTTGCGGTAGACTTCGAACAGAGCCTCTTCCATGGTTTTGCAGGGGTCTTTTTCAATCGTAGCGTTCAGTCGGTCGTCGTTGCCGAAATAATCGCGGATCTCTTCGTCGGTGCCGAGGCCGAGGGAACGGATGAACACGGTGACGGGCAGCTTGCGGTTCTTGTCGATGCGCACATAGAACACGTCGTTCGCGTCTGTTTCGTACTCCAGCCACGCGCCGCGGTTCGGGATGACCGTCGTGCTGTAAAGCTCTTTGCCGGTTTTGTCGTACTCCATTTTATAGTAAACGCCCGGCGAGCGCACCAGCTGGGAGACGATGACGCGCTCGGCGCCGTTCATCACAAACGTGCCGCTTTCCGTCATAAGCGGAAAGTCGCCCATAAAGACTTCCGATTCCTTGATTTCTCCGCTTTCCTTATTCAGAAGGCGGGCCGTCACGCGCAGCGGGGCCGAGTAGGTGGCGTCGCGGTCCTTGCACTCTTCCACCGTGTAATTCGGTTTGTCAACATCCAGCTTATAGTCGACAAAGTCCAGCACAAGGTTGCCCGTGTAATCGGTGATGCCGGAAACTTCTTTGAAAACCTCTCTGAGTCCTTCGTCAAGAAACCATTGGTACGACTTTTTCTGGATCTCAATCAGGTTTGGCATGTCCAGAACTTCTTCGATCCGAGCGAAGCTCATGCGCGTATTTTTGCCGACCTTCACCGGTTTGACATTCACCATCGGCTCAATCACTCCATTCATAATTTCACATTCCGCGAGCTGTAGTCAGGCACAGAAAGGCTGCATCGGCTATCACGATAAAATTCTCTTGCTATTTGGGATTTTCTGTGGTATGATTGATTCAATTCCTTAAAAGCATGGAAATCCATAATGATGCAGTATATTAGTTTATTACAATTCTTCTATAAAGTCAATCCCTTTTCTAATTTTTAGTAAAATTACCCGTATTTTAAAAAAGCCGGAGGAAATCTCCGGCTTTTTTGTTATGTTTTATCCTCTTTACAGGCGTGCGCCGGACAGTCCAGCGACGCAAATGTATAAGAATCGAGCTTTTCGCGCACAAGCGCGGAAATGGTGTCGTATATCTCCTGAAACCGGCAGCTCGGCGTGTGCGAACAGCTGTAGGCGTCCTGCTGGCACCGGCTGAGCATGTACGGCCCCTCCACGGACTCGATCGCCTGCCTGAGCGTAATCTTTTCCGGCCCGCGCGCCAGGGCGTAGCCTCCCCGCGCGCCTTTGTAAGACACGATGAGCCCCCCCGCGACCAGCTTGCGCAGGATCTTGAGCGCAAACCGCAGCGGCACCTGCGTCTGACCGGAGATGGTGTGGGCGTCCAGCCGCTGGCCCGAACGCGCGAGGGCGTCGACGATTCGGACGGCGTAGTCCGCCTCCAGAGTCATAACCATGACAAGCCCCCCTCAGTCAAGGAAGTCCTTGAGCTTTTTGCTGCGGCTTGGGTGGCGCAGCTTGCGCAGCGCCTTGGCTTCAATCTGGCGGATGCGCTCGCGGGTGACGTTGAACTCCTTGCCGACTTCCTCCAGCGTGCGGGAACGCCCGTCTTCGAGGCCGAAACGCAGGCGCAGGACCTTTTCCTCCCTGGGGGTAAGCGTGTCGAGCACGTCGGCCAGCTGTTCCTTGAGCATGGTGTTTGAGGCCGCGTCCGCCGGGGCGAGCGCGTCGTCGTCCGGGATGAAATCGCCCAGGTGGCTGTCTTCCTCCTCGCCGATCGGCGTTTCAAGGGAAACCGGCTCCTGCGCGACGCGCACGATTTCGCGCACCTTCTCGACCGGCATGTCGAGCTCCGCCGAGATTTCGTCGGCCGTGGGCTCGTGACCGTTTGTGTGAAGCAGCTGGCTTGAGACCTTCTTCACTTTATTGATGGTCTCGACCATGTGCACGGGAATGCGGATGGTGCGGGCCTGGTCCGCGATGGCGCGGGTGATAGCCTGGCGGATCCACCACGTGGCGTAAGTGGAGAACTTGAAGCCCTTCGTATAGTCGAATTTTTCCACGGCCTTAATCAGGCCGAGATTTCCCTCCTGAATCAGGTCAAGGAACTGCATGCCGCGGCCGAGGTAGCGTTTCGCAATGCTGACGACAAGGCGCAGGTTTGCTTCGGAAAGGCGCTTTTTCGCGGTTTCGTCCCCGTTTTTGATGCGGATGGCGAGGTCGATTTCCTCGTCCGGCGTCAGCAGCGGGACGCGGCCGATCTCTTTGAGGTAGACCTTGACCGGGTCGTCAATGGCGATGCCTTCCGTGCTCAGCTCCGTCTCAAGGTCTTCGGTGTCGTCGCTCTGCGGGCTGAAATTGAGGTCTTCGAGCGAGTCTTCCCCGAAATCCTCGACGATTTCCACGCCCTGGGCTTCCAGCGTATCGTAGAATTTTTCAATCTGCTCCGGGTCAAAGTCAAGCTCGCCCAGAGCATCCAGTATCTCTTTGGTGGAAAGCTGCCCTTTGCTTTTGCCCTGCTCGATCAGCTCTCTGATTACCGTCTTCTTATCCGGCATCGGCATAACTTGTGTCCTCCTATTTTGTCTGCTGCTTCTGTCGCCTGAGCGTCTGCAGATAATCCTCTATTTTGTCAGGCGCCGCCGAAGCCGCATCTCCCAATTCCCTTTTCTCATTTTCCTGCTGTATGACTCCGATATATTCTTCCGCGTCGCTTCGGCCCGCGGACACTCCCTCAAATTTCGCGAAAATCCCGGCAATGGAAGAAACCTCGTCCAGGGAAAAGTCCTCTGCGAAATCGCTGAGGCTCACCGGCTTTTCTTCCTTCATTCTGCCCATAATTCTTTCATATACACGGCGGTTAAATGCAGTAACGAATTTTTCGGGCGGAAGAATCGCCGAAATCCGACCCGCTTCGTCCGGGTTCCGCACAAGGTACGCGATCAGCGCTTCTTCCGCGCTGGCTGCGCGCAGATTCCCGGCCTTTTCCGGGTTGACGCTGTCGCCGTACCCGGCCGCCTCCCGGCGGATTTCACGAAATTCCTTTTTGCGCTGGGTCTTGGCGGTTTTCCGGCTTTCCGCCTTCACCTGGTTCAGCAGGGTGGCGGTCGCAACGCCGGTCTCGGCGGCGACTTTCGCGGTGTAGACTTCCATCTCCACCGGATTTTCCAAAGACGAAAGCACCTGCGTCGCGCCGTTCAGGTAGGCGATGCGCCCGTCCGCGGTCTGCAGGTTGTACCCGGCCGCCGCCTTTTTCAGCCGGTATTCGACGTCGTTCCCGCAGGCCTCAAGCATCTGCTTGAAGCGGACCGGCCCGTAAGCCTTGATGAACTCGTCGGGATCCTTGCCGCCTTCGATGGCGAGCACCCTGACCTGAAGCCCGGCCGCCCGCAGAAGGGGAATGGCGCGCGCGGCCGCCTTCTGGCCGGCCTCGTCCGCGTCGTAAGAGACGACGACTTCTTTCGCGTAGCGGGCCATCAGCCGGGCCTGCGACGGGGTGATCGCCGTGCCGAGCGTGGCGACAGCCTCCGTGAAACCGGCCTGATGCATCGAAATGACGTCCATGTAGCCCTCGCAGAGAATCAGCCTGTCGCTTCCGCCGTTCTTGGCGAAATTGAGGGCGAAAAGCATGTCCCCCTTGCTGAAAACCGGCGTCTCGGAAGAATTGAGATACTTCGGCTTGTCATCGCCCAGCGTGCGCCCGCCGAATGCGACGACGTTGCCGCGCAGGTCGATAATTGGGAACATAACCCGGCCGAAGAAGCGATCCACCGCCCTGCCGCTCCGGCTCTTGAACGCGACGTTGGCAAGGATCATTTCTTCCTGCGTGAAGCCCTTGCGGGCCAGGTGATCCACAAGCGAGAAACGCCCGAGCGGGGAAAAGCCGAGGCCGAAATGGCGGATGGTGGCCGGCTGCAGGGCGCGTTTTGCAAAGTATTCTTTCCCGGCGGCGCCGGCGTCGGAATTCAGCACGGAATAGTAAAACCGGGCCGTCTCGCGGTTGATTGCCAGAATGCGCGTCCGCAGCTTCGACATGCCGTCGTCGACCTGATTCTCCGGCACCGTGATGCCCGCGCGCTGGGCGAGAAAGCGGATCGCCTCCATGTAGTCCAGGTTCTCGATGCGGCGGACAAACGTGATGACGTCGCCGCCGACACCGCAGCCGAAACAGTAGAACGAACCGTTGGAAGGATAGATGTTGAACGACGGCGACTTTTCGCTGTGGAACGGGCAGAGGCCCACAAGGTTTTTCCCGCTTCGTTTCAGCGATATGTAAGAGGAAGCGATTTCAGCCAGATCGCTTCGGGCTTTCAGTTCCTGCAAAAAACCGTCGGGCAGCGGCATACCGTCATCCCCTTTCTTCGCACAGCCTCCATGCGGCCGGCGTCAGAGCTTCCAGGACTTCGGAACGTAGATGGTCTCAAACAGCTGAACGGCGTAATGGTCGGTCATCCCCGCGATGAAATCGCACGCGGCGCGCTCGGCGCCGTCCTGCTCGGCAATGGCGCGCATGTCGTCCGGAAGGTTCTCCGGCCTGCGCAGGTGGTCGTAAAGCGCCCCGATGAGCATGGGGACCTTTTTCTCCTCCGATTTCGCATAGGGGTTGCGGTAGACCCGTTCGTCCATAAAGACGGCCAGCTCGTCAAACGCCTGCTGCACGTCTCCCGCAAGGCGCAGATGCCCGCCGGCGCTGTTTTCAACCGTCGAATGGACCAGGGTGTCGATCCGCTTGGACTTGCTGTGGCCGAGAATCTCGGTAACGCTTTCGGGAATGTCCTCTTCCTTCAGGACTCCGGCGCGCTCCGCGTCGTCGATGTCGTGGTTCAGGAACGCGATGCGGTCTGCGAGACGGACGATTCTCCCTTCGGCCGTGAACGCCTCGCGGCCCCTCGTATGGCACCCGATGCCGTCGCGCACCTCGCGGGTGAGGTTCAGGCCCTTCCCGCCTTTTTCCAGGCGCTCGACCACCCGGACGCTCTGCTCGTAATGGCGGAACCCGCCCGGGAAGATCTCGTCCAGCGCGCGCTCCCCCGCGTGGCCGAACGGCGTGTGCCCCAGATCGTGCCCAAGGGAGATGGCCTCCGTAAGGTCCTCGTTCAGAAGAAGCGCGCGGGAAATGGTCCGCGCAATCTGCGCCACTTCCAGCGTATGGGTCAGCCGGGTGCGGTAGTGGTCGCCCTCCGGCGAAAGGAAGACCTGCGTTTTATGCTTCAGCCGCCGAAAGGATTTGCAGTGGATAATCCGGTCCCTGTCGCGCTGAAAAGGCGTGCGCAGGTCGGATTCCTCCTCCGGGACGTCGCGCCCCAGGGTCTTCGCCGAAAGCGCCGCTTCCGGCGAAAGCACCTGCGCCTCCGTCTGCTGGATGCGTTCCCTGACTGTCATGCCGCACCTCCCATAGCCGTCTATGTGTATATACGCAAACCCTATCCCTTTCCCCTGCAAAAAATTCAAATTTTCAGGGAACGGGATAATATTTTTTGCCGGCCAGCGTAAGCTGACCGCTTCCGCACGTCGCGTCGGCAAACGCGGATCGGAAAGCGCCGGCCGACTCGCAGCGGATATGGAACGACAGCGTCACCTCGGCGGCAAAGCTTTCGCCGTCCACCGCGCCGCCGAACCGGGCGACAAGCGGCGCCACCCTGCCGTAGCAACCGTAAGAGCAGCGAAGCGAAGCCTCGCGGCAGACTGCCATTTCGGTTATTCCCGCGGCGTCCAGTGCGAGGGAAACGGCGTGCGAATAGGCCCGCACAAGGCCCCCCGCGCCCAGAAGGACGCCGCCGAAATAGCGCGTCACCACGACGGCGCAGTCCGTGACGCCGGTTTTGCGCAGCACGTCGAGGACCGGGATGCCCGCCGTCCCCTGCGGCTCTCCGTCGTCGGAATACCTCTGCGCCAGCCCTGCCCGCAGCAGATAGGCGTACACGTTGTGCGCCGCCTCACGGTTTTCTTCGCGGATCTTCCGGACAAACTCCGCCGCCTCTTCCTGCGTTTCGGCCGGTTTCGCATGGCCGATGAAGCGGGACCGCTTTTCCGTAAAAGACGCCTGCGCCCCGCTTCGTATGGTTCGGTAGGGATCGTCCATCAGAATTCCTCCGGAAAAAAGAAGCGGCGCCAAATAAGCGCCGCCTCAGCAAACGAAAAATCGGAAATTATTTGTCCAGCCCGTAACGCTTCTTGAACATGTCAACGCGGCCGCTCGTGTCGACAAGCTTCTGCTTCCCGGTGAAAAACGGGTGGCACTTTGAGCAGATTTCGACGTGAATGTCTTTCTTCGTCGACCGTGTATGGATTACATTGCCGCACGCGCAGGTAATGGTTGCATCCTGATAGTTCGGATGGATCTTCCCTTTCATAACCGATGTCACCTCTTTATACGATCTTGCCATAACATTAGAGAGTATAGCATACCGCGCGGGGGAATGCAAGAGCTATTTTTCAGATGAGCGCGAAAATATACCGGAACGCAAAGCGCCTGCGCCCTTTCAGCCGGCTGAAAACCTCTGCGGCAAGCGACAGCGCGAAAACGCGCATGGCCTCCCTTTCCTCTTCCGTGACGGGGTTCCGGCTGAAACGGGCTTTCAGCGCCGCGCGCTCCGCTTCTTCGCTGATTGTTCCCCCGAACGGCTCGAGCTGTTTCAGAAACGCGTAGATGCAGAGCACGGCACGGTTGGCGTTTTTCTGCAAAAAGCGCTTCCGCCGGAGCGCAA
Organism: Bacillota bacterium; assembly: GCA_023412715.1. Classification (GTDB taxonomy): domain Bacteria; phylum Bacillota; class Clostridia; order Oscillospirales; family Acutalibacteraceae; genus Thermocaproicibacter. Next base: position 12,612 of record JAEZCC010000044.1, on the reverse strand, counting down.
GGACGATTTTTCTTCTCGCCAGGCCGGCGGCGGCGAGCAGAAAGACGGCGGCCGCCAGAAAAACGACCGGCCACGCCGCAAGCTCGGCGTCATTCGCCTGCGTCTCCTGCAGAGCGGAGGAAGCAGCCGCCGATTCGGTCCCGCTCGGCGCGGAGGAGGGCGCGGCGCTCGACACGAGGCTGCTCGAAACGGCCGAGCTCGTCGGCGCCGAGCTGGAGGCGCGCGGCTGATCCTGCGTTTCGGTCCCCTGCGTCTGGCTCTCTTCCACGTTGAAGCCCGGCGTCACCTCCACCGGCTCCCAGCCGAGGCCCGGGTTATAGACCTCGACCCAGGAATGCGCACGGCTGTCCGGAATATTGGCCCATCCGTCGCTTCCCGCAGTCTTATAGTCGTCCGGGGTGACGATATACCCCTCCGCGTACCGCGCCGGAATCCCCATGGCCCGCAGCATGACGGCGGCGGCCGTGGCAAAATGCACGCAGTACCCCCGGCGGCTCTGCGTCAGAAAATAAGCCGCGAAGTCCTGCCCTTTCGGAACGGCGTCCGGCGAAAGCGTATAGGAAAAATTTTCACCGAGGTATTCCTTGACGGCATTGACAATCTGATACGGGTCGGAATATCCGGCGCTCACCTGCAAACGGCCGTAGGTCCCGGAGCTTCCGGATTCCGCGCCCGTGAAAAACCTGCGGAATCTGCCGTCGCGCATCAGAAGCGCCTGGACCTGCTCCCTTGCGGAATCCGGAAGCTGCGTATATTTGTCGTACATAAAGAGCCGGTAGGCCTGCTCTTTTTTCACAAACGCCTGCTGGTCGGGATCCGTAATCCGGTCCAGCAGGTTCTGCGGCGTCGTCTGCTTGTAATATTGGGCGATGTCGGCGGAATTCAAAAACTGAGTGGAATACCACCGGTACTCCCCCGTGAAATCGTTCAGCGCGCTCTGCCCTTTGGCGGCCAGCAGAAGGGAAAGCGGGACGCTCGCGGGGGCCGTATGGATTTTGTCCGCGGAAAAGCCGTAGGCGTAAAGGCTGTAGGACGCGGTGCCGAACAGCATCCCCGACCTGATGAAGCCGTCATGGATAAACTTCACCCCCGTGATGTCCGACGGGGCGGTAATCAGGTTGTAAGGGGCGTAGATGCACTGCTTTGCGGCGGCGACGTTCTTCACCTGAAGGTAATACGGGTCCAGCGCCGTTTCGTCCTGCTGGCCGAGCAGGGTCTCGAAGGTATGCAGCATGTTCTGGACGTTCACGGCGCCGAGCTCGCGGTCAATCGTCTCATAGTCGGCGTCCGGGTACAGCTGCCAGTCGGAACCGGTGTAAATGCCCGCCGCAAAATTTTTGAGGTAAAGCGGGTACTGCCCGTCAGCTTTTATCTGCAGCGCCGTTTTGCCGGTAAAATGGACCCCGTTCGCGTTGCGCAGGTCGACGCGGACCGTGTTCCCCGACAGGGACCGGGAGCCTCCGAAAAAGGACTCCTGCGTAAACGAATCCGTCAGATCGGTCCGCAGGGTGTCGGCAAAGCCCGGCCGCCGGTAGCTGCTCTGCGGGCAGACCGCGAGGATGGCCGCAAGGCACAGCGCCACGCAGGGCATCAGCAGAAGGCCGGTCCGCGCGGCGGAAGCCCCGTTCTTCGCGCGATAGGCGCCGCGGCGGAGCACAAAGCCCTTCTTCCCGCTCTTTTGCAGGCGGAGCAAGCCGAGCGTCGCCCAGCAGACGAGGATCATCAGCATGGCGGTGAAATCGGGCGTGATGGTCAGGAACCAGGCCGGGGCGAGAAACGGGATCGTCAGAAGGAACGTAAGCCAGAAGCTTTTCCGCCGGAAAATCGCCCAGCCGACGAAGCCGCAGAGCAGAAAGAGGCAGAAAAGCAGGAAAAGCGTGCACAGCCACGGCTGCTGCGCGGCCGGCGCTTCCACTTGGAACGACGGCAGGGCATAATTCAGCCGGTCGGAATAAACCGCGATGATGCGGTTCGCCGCGACCCTGAACCCCTGCGCGACGCTTGTCTGCTCCCGCCACAGGGCCAGCCCGTAAAAAGACGCATACGCGGGGAAAAGCGCATACCCGGCCTTCCGGAACGAAAACGCCGCCGAAAACGCAAGGAGGAAAACAAACCCGGAAAGGAAAAACGTGAGCGGCAGGATTTCCAGCGAAAAGGAGGAAAGAAACGCCCACGCCGTTCCAAAGACGCCCAGAACCGTCAGCAGAAAGCTCAGGGCGCAGTCCGCCGCTCTGGAGGTCCCGCCGGTCAGGAGGCGGGGGACGCGGGTCCGCAGGCCGGTCTCTTCCGTCTTTTTCGCGCCGGTCCGCATCCGGGACTCCCCCTTTCTCTTTAAATCGTAAGGCCGGAAAGGCTCTCCGTGATTTTTCCCGGGCGCACCTCGACGAACCCGGAGCCGCCCGCGGCCAGATCGCCCGCAAGCTTCCGCCCGGCCGGGTCCTGCTCCCCGTCGGCGCAAAGGACGGTCGCGCCGCCCGCCTTCCGGCACAAAGAAACGATCTCTTCCGTCAGGGACCCAGTGATGCAAATCAGGCGGGAACCGGGCCGGACCGGCGTTTCAAGGCCGTCGCGGAAGGCGCAGGCATACGCCCGGTCCCGGTAGCCGCCGGAAGACAGCACGCTGCGCAGCACAAGCGCGAGGCCGTCGTCGTCCGCGACCGGCTCGCCGCGGTATTCCTCCCGAAGCGCATCGTACCATTCGATCCGATGTGGAATGCGGTTCGCGGCGAGAAAATGGGAAACGGAGGCCGCCGTCTCCAATACCGCTTCCAGTTCGGCCGGGCCGGGCGCCAACAGCTCCAGCACCAGCAGCACGCTGCAGTCGAGCGGCAGACTGAACTCGCGGGTCATCAGCTCGCCGAGCCGGGCGCTGAGCTTCCAGTGGATGCTGCGAAGACGGTCGCCCTCCCGGTAAGGGCGGATATCAAATACCTCGGAGGGGTCGTCCCCCGGCTTGACGGTGGAATACGTCTCGCTTTCCGGAACCGTCGACGGGGGGCGCAGGCGGACGTCGAGCGGAAAAACGGCGGGCGGAACGAACACCTCCGCGGCCTGGTCAAGTTTTCTCCGGAAAGAAAAAAGGCCGAGAAAATCGCAGCACCCGGCATACCGCAGGGAAACCGTGATTTTTCCGGCGTACTCCGGGCAGACGCGGTATTCGACGGCGGTGTCCCTTCCGGCGTCCGCAGGGAACGTCAGCGTTTCGCGGACCGGCCTGCCGCACAGCGAATTCACGCTGCAAAGCCGAAGCTTCACGCAGGCGACAGGCAGAAAGAAACGGTTGGCCAGGCGGATGCGGAAGACCGCCTCCTGCTTTTTTTCCGCGCTGCCGGCGGCGGGCTCCAGAAAAATCCGCATCCTGGCGGCGGCCGGCACGGTCAGCGCAAAGGACAGGACCGGCAGCGCAAGCAGAAAAGCCAGAATATAGAACGAAAGGTATCCCACAAAAAAAATGTGGAACAGCACCGCGGCGGCGAGAAGAAAACAGTACCCGATACGATTCCGCAGCATCCTTCTACCGCCTTAAAACGGACGGGGCGGGCATTGCCTGCAGAATCGCCCCGAGGACGCTTTCCAGATCGTCGCCGCCGATTTTCGCCTGCGGGCTGAGAAGGATTCTGTGGCCGATCACGTCGGAAAAGACGCCCTGCACGTCCCCGGGGACCACATAGTCCCTGTCGTCCAGGTAAGCGGAGGCCTGCGCCATGCGCGCGAGGGCGATGGAGCCGCGCGGGCTGGCGCCCAGGCGGATCCTTTTATCCTCGCGGGTGGCGGCCGTCAGCCTTGCAATATAGGAATAGATGTCGTCCGCCAGAAACACGGAAGAGGTCTGCGACTGCATGTCGAGGACCTCCCGGAGCCCGGCGGCCGGACGCACGGTCTCGAGCGGTTCTTCCCCCTGCTTGCGCTTCAGGATCTCGACCTCGTTGCGCAGGTCCGGGTACCCCATGGAAAGCCTCACCGTGAAGCGGTCCAGCTGAGATTCCGGCAGCAGCTGCGTGCCGGCGGAGCCGACCGGGTTCTGCGTGGCGATCACGAGGAACGGCTTCGGCGTCGGGTGCGCGATTCCGTCGACGGTGACCTTCCCCTCCTCCATCACCTCGAGCAGCGCGGACTGCGTCTTGCTGGAGGTGCGGTTGATTTCGTCCGCGAGGAACAGGTTGCATAGAACGGCGCCCGGCTTGTACTGCAGCGCACCGCTTGTCCGATCGTAAACTGAAAAGCCGGTCACGTCCGTCGGCATTACGTCCGGCGTAAACTGCATCCGGCGGTAATCCAGGGACATCGCCTTCGAAAAAGCGAGCGCCAGCGTCGTTTTGCCGACGCCCGGAATATCTTCCAGAAGGATATGGCCCTGCGCGAGGACGACCATAAGGACCTTGCGGATGACCTCGTCCTTCCCGACCACGCATTTTTTGACTTCATTCATGACTTTCAGCGCCGTGCTCTGCATGTTTTAATCATCACATCCCGTAATTAAGGAACCGGAGGGCCCGCCCGCCGCGTTCCCGGATTCCTGTCTATTATAAGGCAAAAGCTGCCCGGCATGCAAATAGAAAAATTTGCGCCGTTTTTAAATCACGCGCTTTTCCTTCCACTTTCCGCTGCGGAAACGGAAGAAGAAGATCACCGTCCGCACGCCCCAGTCGATGTACATGGCGTACCACACGCCGAGAACGCCGAGCCCCAGCATGCCCGCCAGGACATAGGCGAACCCGATGCGGAACACCCACATGGAAAAAATGGAGGTCAGCATGGTGAAGCGGACGTCCCCCGCCGCCCGCAGCGTATTCGGCAGCACGAAGGCCGGGGTCCATATGGTCGCGCTGCACAAAGCGAACACATATAAAATCTGCCGCGCGCTTTCCGCCGCCGCCGTGTCGAGGCCGAACGCCCCCACCACCGGGCCGGCCAGGCAGAAAAGCGTCAGGTTAAGCGCCCCCATGGTGAGATAGGACATCAGAATCAGCCGCTTGGTGTAAAAGACCGCCTGTCTGCAGTCGCCCGCGCCGAGGCACTGCCCCACAACCGTGATAAGCGCAAGGCTGATTGCGTTGCCCGGAATATTCGACACGTTCGAGATGCTCCCGGCGACGGCGTTGGCGGCGATGGCGGCGGTGCCGATCGCCGTGATCTGGCGCTGCACGACCAGCTTGCCGATCTGGAACATCCCGTTTTCCAGCCCGCTCGGGATGCCGATGTTCAGGATGCGCTTCACCATGGGAAAGACGAATTCCGGGTGGAACGGGCGGTCGATGAAGACCATGTTGTCCCTCCGGCAGATCAGGAGGAACATGGCGGCCGCCGCCAGGATGCGCGCGGCGAGCGTCGCGACGCCGGCGCCGGCCGCGCCCATCCTGAAGCCGTAAATCAGGAGGGCGTCGCCGCCGATGTGCACAATGTTGTCAATAAGGGAAACCAGCATGGAGATTTTGCTGTTGCCCATGGAACGGAACAGCGCCGCCCCCGCGTTGTAAACGGCCAGGAACGGATACGACAGGGCGGTCAGGAAAAAATAAACGTCGGCATTGCGCATGACGTCGTCGCTGATCCTTCCGAAAACGAGGCTCAGGATCTGGCTGCGGAAGCAGAGGCAGAGCGCCATGATGCCGATGGACATTGCCGTTATGGAATACAGGAGCTGCTTTGCGGCCGCACAGGCGTTCTGGCGCTCTTCGCGGCCGAGATACTGCGCGGCCACGACCGCGCCGCCGGTAGCCAAAGCGGAAAAAATCTGAATCAGCAGAACGTTGATGGAATCCACCAGAGAAATGCCGGAAACGGCGGCCTCCCCCACGCTGGACACCATGAACGTGTCGGAAAGCCCGATGGTGACCGCCAGGAACTGCTCGCCCATCAAAGGCAGGATCAGATGCACCAGCTGACGCCGGGAAAACATTTTGTCTGTATAAATACTGGAATGCGTAAGGCATCTCTTTTCTGAAAAAAATAAACGGCCCGGCGTTTCAAAGTCGAAATCCGGCGAACATCACGGCGGAAAAAGGCCTGGCCTTCGGGCGCGGTCACCCCGCCTGCCGGCCCAGGTACGTTACGTATTCCTCGAGGCACATGGAGAATTCCCGCATTTTCAGGGCGTTGTCGCCGCCGACATAGCGGTAGTGCGAGGGGTTGAACGTCACGCCCGTCAAAGAGCTTTTGTCTTCCGGATACCGGAGGACGAAGCCGTAAGACACGCTGTTCCGGTTCAGCCAGCGGTACTGAGCCGTCGACGAAAAGCTTGCGCCGGCTTTGAGACCGTCTGCGGAAAAGGTCACGGCAAGCCCCGTCTGGTTTTCGCTGTACCCGCCCCGGCCGACGGCCGACTGCGCCTGATTCTCAGCCAGGACCTGCGAGAGCTTCTGCTGGGCCATCAGCCGCTTGACCTCCGCCTGGAACAGCTGGTCCTGCCGGGCCGAATCGACATAACCGCCCGTCAGCTTGAGCGGGCAGCCCGCCGCCTGCGCGTCCTGCATCATCTTCGAGAGGGCCGGGACAATCCGCTCATCCACCTGCACGCCCTGGTATTCCGTCAGGGCCGGAGCAAACCCGGCGGCAAGCGGATGGGAAGAATTCACCAGCACCAGGTCGAAGGCGTCGTCATAAGCGGGCAGGCCCTCTTCTTCGCTCGAGGCGGGGGCGGCGGAAAACGCCGAACTCTGCTGCCGCCGCGTGCGCTCCGCCGCATTTTTTACCTGCAGCCAGGCCAGCACGGCGCCGGCCGCGACGGAAATGCAGAGAATGACGGCGACTGCGGTCATGAAAATGTGGATTTTCTTGACCTGGTTGTACTTTCGCCATTCCTCGCGGCTTTTTATGATTCTTTCTTTCTGCATGCGCACGGCCACGCCCGGTCCTTTCGCTGATTTTTTAATGTCGATTTTACTTTAATAATGTTTTTATTCTATCTCTTCTCGTATATGATTGCAATACGAAAACATATTTCGGTTTTACGCCGAAAATTCGGTTTCCATTTGATTTCGGTGCGATTCGGTAGTATTATTTTATACTGGGATAGATTTTAATTATTTTATAGCATGCAGACAGATTGCGCTTGCCGTACGAAACGAGGTAATGAACATGAGAAAAACGAAAATTGTCTGTACGATCGGGCCTGCTTCCGGAAGTGAAGAAGTGATCCGGCAGCTCATGCTGGCCGGCATGAACGTCGCGCGCCTGAACTTTTCCCACGGGACGCACGAACAGCAGAAAGGGTTTGCCGACACCATAAAAAAAGTGCGGAAAGAACTGAATCTTCCCGTAGCGCTTATGCTTGACACCAAAGGGCCTGAAATCAGGACGGGCATTTTTGAAAAGCCCGTCACTCTGAAGGAGGGCAGCAATTTTACCCTGACCACGCGCGAGGTCCCCGGGACCGGATCCATCTGCTCGCTTTCTTTCGTCCGCCTTCCGAAAGAAGTCGTTCCGGGCGCGAGAATTCTGATCGACGACGGCCTGATCGAGCTGAAGGTCAAATCCTGCGCCGATACCGAGATCTACTGCACCGTCATGAACGGCGGCGTAGTCTCGTCGCAGAAAAGCATCAACGTGCCGGGGCTGCGCCTTTCCCTTCCCTTCATCAGTGAAAAGGACCGCTCCGACATCGCGTTCGCAGTGGAGCAGGATTTTGATTTCATCGCCGCTTCTTTCACGCGCAGCGCGCAGGACATCATCGACCTGCGCTCGGAGCTGGAAAAGCACGACAGCCACAAAATCCGCATCATCGCTAAAATCGAAAGCGCCGACGGCGTCAAAAACATCGACGACATCATCCGCGTTTCCGACGGCGTCATGGTCGCGCGCGGCGATCTCGGCGTCGAAATCCCCCTCGAAGAGATCCCCAGCATCCAGAAACAGTTCATCAGAAAAACGTCCGAGGCCGGGGGGCAGGTCATCACCGCCACGCAGATGCTCGACTCCATGATCAAAAATCCGAGGCCGACGCGCGCGGAGGTCACGGACGTTGCAAACGCAATCTACGACGGCACAAGCGCCATCATGCTTTCGGGCGAGACGGCGAACGGCGCGTATCCGGTCCTGGCCGTAAAGACCATGGCCCGAATCGCCGAACGCGCAGAGCGCGACATCGACTATATCAAGCGCTTCCGCATGCGCAGCGTCGACAACGACCAGCCGAACGAACGGCCGAACGTCACCGCCGCCATTTCGCACGCCACCTGCACCACGGCGCACGACCTGGGCGCGTCCGCCATCATCACGGTGACGAAATCGGGCCGCACCGCGCGCATGATTTCGAAATACCGCCCCAACTGCCCGATCATCAGCGGCACGACCGACCCGACGGTGCTGCACCAGATGAGCCTTTCCTGGGGCGTCATCCCGATTATGGTCGACGAGCAGAACAACACCGACGACCTGTTCGACCACGTCGTCAGCAAAGCGAAAGAGCACGGCCTTGTCCACGACGGAGACCTCGTGGTCATCACGGGGGGCGCACCGCTCGGCATGTCCGGTACGACGAACCTGCTGAAAGTGCAGCTCGTCGGCAACATCCTCCTCTCCGGCACAAGCGCGACAAAGGGCGCCGCCTGCGGCAACGTCTGCATCTGCGGCAGCAAGGAAGAGATCAAGAACAACCTGAAAGAGGGAGATATCCTCGTCACCGCGGAGACGACGAATGAGCTGATGCCCTACCTGAGGATCGCCGGCGCAATCGTGACCGAACGGGAAGGCAAAAACTCCCACGCCGCCATCATCGGCATGGCGCTCAACAAACCGGTCATCGTCGGCGCGCAGAACGCGACGCATATTCTGAAAAACGGCACGACGGTCACGGTAGACGCCACGCGCGGCATCGTTTTCAACGGGGACGAAAAAACCAGCGTGGAAGGCTGAAAAGCGGTCAGACGCTTTTCTTCATCAGAAGCAGCGCCGTCAGATAGACGCAGAGCAGCAGCAGGGAAAAATTCCAGCGGGAGCGGAACAGCACCAGAAACGCCGCAGTAAAAAGCGGCACCATGGCGAAAAAAGAGACCGTACGCACGATTTTTTCCGCCCTGCCCGCCGAAAGGCGCAGACAGAGAATGCACCGCAGCGCCTGACCGCCGTCGAGCGGCTCGATGGGGAGGATGTTCAGCACAAAGAAGGCCAGATTTCCCGCAAGGAACATGGAAAACCTGCCGTTCCCCAGAAAATAGCACAGAAAAAAACAGGCCAGGTTCGCCGCCGGACCCGACAGGGAAATCAGTGCTTCGCACAGGTAGCCGCGGTCCGTCCCATAATCCTTTTTGACGATGTCCACGCCGAACGGCGTGAGGCGGACCTCCTGTAGCCTGCAGCTGCCAAGGCGCATAGCGGCAAGGTGCGCCCCCTCGTGGACGGCCGCGCACAGAATGCCGGCGGCGGCGATTCCGTTGCGGTCAAACGCGAGAAGAAGCGCAAGCACCGCGAGAAACAGAAACTGTACCGTAACGCGGCACTTCCCTACCCAAAATGTCACGGGGAAGATGCCGCGCCTTTTTCTGCCGCGCCGGAAGCCGCGGACGCCGCCCCGCTCTGCGCCGGGGAAGAGCCGCTCTGCGACGATCCCGCGGCGGAAGAAGCCGCCTGAGAGGACGCCGGGGCGCCCGAGGAAGCCGAAGCGGCCGGCTGCTGCGGGCCGGCGCTTGAAATTGTGGTCCAGAAGCCTATCACGGACCGGCGCGCCTGGTCCATCTGCTCCTGCGCGATGACGGAATCGTTCGCCGCGGCGAGATACCACGAGCGAAAACTGCCGTAAATGCTGTTCCCCATCAATTTCAGGACCACGACGGCGGCAAGCACGGCACAGCAGCCGATGATCTGAATCGCGGTCAGAAGGCTGACGGCCGAACGTTTTTTCTTCGCCCCGTCGTTTTCTTCCTCCGGCGCCGCGTATTCTTCGTCGGCGTCGTCCTGCCAGTCATATTCCTCATAAGGGCTTCGGCCGGACTCCTGTCCCTCTTTCGGCTGCGGGCCGCCCCTCTGCGGAACGGCACGGCCGTTTCGGGGCGCGCCCGCTTCCACGCGGCGGTTCCCTTTCCATTCGTACTCGCTTCCGTTCCAGCCGCTTTCCTGCATGTTCCCGTCTTTCATGATTTGCCTCCTGCCGTCTGCGATCCGTTTTTACCGGTACAATCATATGTGCCGTATGTCCGCAACATAACAGGACAAGGCAAAAAAATCCCCCGGAAAAGTTTTTCCGGGGGATTTTTTCTTTCAGGAACCGGATTTTGCTTTGATGTAACGGTCGATGGAGCGCGCCGCGTCCTTGCCGCCGCCCATGGCCAGAATCACCGTCGCCGCGCCGCTGACCGCGTCGCCCGCGGCGTACACGCCCTCGCGCGTCGTCGCCATGGAGCCGTCGTCCTTCACGACGATGCAGCCGTGGCTGTTCGCCTCGAGGCCCTCCGTCGTGGTGCGGATCAGCGGATTCGGCGAATTGCCGATCGCCATGACGACACAGTCGACCGGGATGGTGAAGTTCGAGTCCTCCACCGGCACCGGCCTTCTGCGGCCGGACGCGTCCGCTTCGCCGAGCTGCATGCGGATGCACTCGATGGACTCGACCCTGCCCTTGTCGCCGCCGCGGATGGCCACCGGGTTGCAGAGCAGGTTGAACTCGACGCCCTCTTCCTTTGCGTGGTGCACTTCCTCGCGGCGGGCGGGCATCTGCTCCTCCGCACGGCGGTAGATGATATGCACCTTCTCCGCGCCCAGGCGCAGGGCCGTGCGCGCCGCGTCCATCGCGACGTTGCCGCCGCCGACGACCGCCACGTTCTTCGGGCGGAGAATCGGCGTGTCGTATTCCGGTTTATAGGCTTTCATCAGGTTGACGCGGGTCAGAAATTCGTTGGCCGAATAGACCCCCACGAGCCCTTCGCCGGGGATGTTCATAAAGCTCGGCAGCCCGGCGCCTGTGCCGATGAAAACGGCCTCGTAACCGTCCGCGAACAGCTCGTCCACGGACAGCACCTTGCCGATGACCATGTCGGTCTCGATCTCGACGCCCTTCTGCCGCAGGGCGTCGATTTCTTTCTGCACAATCTCTTTGGGCAGGCGGAACTGCGGGATGCCGTACATCAGCACGCCGCCAGCCGTGTGCAGCGCCTCGAACACGGTGGCCTTGTACCCGAGGGAGGCGAGGTCGCCCGCGCAGGTCAGGCCGGCCGGCCCCGCGCCGACGACCGCCACCTTGTGGCCGTTCGGTTCCGCATGGAAGGGTTCGTCCCTGCCGCGCTTCATGTGCCAGTCCGCGGCAAAACGCTCCAGGCGGCCGATGCCGACCGGCTCGCCCTTGATGCCGCGCACGCAGTTGTGCTCGCACTGGTTCTCCTGCGGGCAGACGCGCCCGCAGACTGCAGGCAGGGAATTCGTCAGCTTGATGGTGCGGTAAGCGCCTTCCATGTCGCCTTCCGCAACGGAACGGATGAAGTCCGGGACATGCACCCCGACCGGGCAGCCCTTGACGCAGGGCTGGTTCTTGCAGTGCAGGCAGCGGGCGGCCTCGCCCTTCGCCATCTCTTCCGTATAGCCGAGGGCCACCTCGTCGAAATTGCCGCGGCGCGCTCCCGGATCCTGCTCCGGCATCGGCGTCTTTTTCGGATTCATGTCAGGCATTGCCGGCACCTCCCGTCAGGCGGCACTGAAAGTCGCGCGCCGCTTCGCGCTCCATCTCGAAATACGTCCGCGAGCGCTGAATCGCCTCGTCGAAATCCACCTCGTGCCCGTCGAAGTCCGGGCCGTCGACGCAGGCAAACTTCGTCTTTCCGCCGACGGTCAGGCGGCAGCCGCCGCACATTCCCGTTCCGTCGATCATAATGGGGTTCATGCTGATGACGGTCTTGATGCCGTACTCTTTCGTCAGATTGCAGACGGCGCGCATCATCACCAGCGGGCCGATGGCCACGACCAGGTCGTAGCCCGCGCCTTCCTCAATGTTCTTTTTCAGCGCGTCCGTCACAAAACCCTTGTGTCCGTTCGAGCCGTCGTCCGTCATGACGAACAGCCGGTCGCTCGCCGCGCGCATCTCGTCTTCCAGAATGATGAGGCCCGTGTTGCGGAACCCGGCGATCATATCCGCCTTTGTGCCCATGGCATGCAGCGCCTTTGCCTGCGGGTACGCAATGGCGCAGCCCGCCCCGCCGCCGATGACCGCGGCCTTTTTGTATCCTTCCAGCTCGGAAGCCTTCCCCAGCGGGCCGATGAAGTCCTGGATTCCGTCGCCCTCGTTCAGCGTGTCGAGCAGCATAGTCGTCTTGCCCACCACCTGGTAGATGATGGTCACCGTGCCTTTTTCGCGGTCGTAATCCGCAATGGTCAGCGGAATCCGCTCCCCGTGCTCGTTGACCCGCAGAATGATGAACTGGCCGGCTTTCGCCTTCTTCGCAATATACGGGGCGTCGACGACCATCAGGGTCATGGAGTCGTTGAGCTTCCGCTTCTCAAGAATTGAAAACATCGTTTCCCCCTGTTGTGCTTGACAAAATTTATACAAATTTATTATTACATACTCCCCGCCTTTTTGCAATAGCAAGTTTCCCCTGCCCCGCGGCTTTCCATGCGCGCGGAAGCGGAAAACTCTCCCCTACTCCCTTAGCAGGGGGAGCCCCTTCGCCGCCTCGTATACAGACGCGA
>JAEZCC010000034.1 GCA_023412715.1 Bacillota bacterium | reverse complement strand
GGTTAAAGTTGCGGGCGCTAAGTTGATAGGTCAGGTTGCCAAGTGTGTCGCAACGATGAGCGCGAATTAGCGCCAGGTCGGCGCGCAGTGGGCGTTCGAGCAGCCAGGTTTTACCGTCGAGTGTCAGTGTCTGTTTGCCTTCCTCTACGACGGTGCCGACACCCGTTGGGGTGAGAAAACCACCAAGTCCAGCTCCACCACAGCGAATTTGCTCGATTAGCGTACCTTGCGGCACCAGAACGACGTCCATCTCACCAGATATCATGCGCCGACCTGTTTCCGGGTTGGTGCCGATATGTGAAGCAATCACTTTGCGGACTCGACCATTGACGATGAGCGGACCGATGCCGGTATCAACAAACGCGGTATCATTGGCTATCAATGTCAGGTCGCGAACACCAGATTCCAGTAATGCTTCAACCAGGCGGGATGGAGTGCCAATCCCCATAAATCCGCCCACCATGATGGTCATGCCGTCACGAAAGAAGCCGGTGGCGTCTTGTAATGTCATCAATTTTGTTTTCATTTTTTATCCCTCTTGCATACACCGTTGTGGGTACAGTCAGGCAATAGCAAGGGGAGTGCCAGAATGAGATTATTGGATTTAGTTATTTAACTAATTGAATATGAAGGGATAAATTGGATGGGGATTTATAAGGAGAATGAGCGGCTATGCAGAAAATTGCGCACTGTGCAAATTTCTGCATAGCAAGTTTTGGTGTTATACATCCGCCGGATCGATACCGTATTCCTGGAGTTTATACATCAATGCACGGCGACTGATGCCCAGCATTAAAGCAGTGCGGGTTCGGTTTCCTTCTTGTTGTTCCAGCACTTCCATAATGATGCGTTTTTCGACGCGTTTAATTTCCTCTTTTAAATTACGCTCACCGACAGGGGCTGTTTTTACCTCGCCAGCATTACAGACTGGCTGACGAATCTGTGGCGGAAGATCCTCAGAAAAAATGATCGGGCCTGAATTCATCACGACGGCGCGTTCAATAACGTTGGAAAGCTCTCGAATATTTCCCGGCCATGACCAGGCGGTAAGCAGTGACATTGCCATCGGATCGATGTCGATAATATCGCGCTGATTCTCACTACTGAATTTTTGCAAAAAGTGATTAGCTAACAGGGAAATATCTTCCCGGCGATCGCGCAGAGGCGGCAGTATTAAATGAATAACGTTAAGGCGATAAAAGAGATCTTCACGGAAGGTGCCTTCTTTTACCATTGCCTGCAAGTCGCGGTTGGTGGCAGCAATGATGCGGATATCAACTTTTATGGTCTGATGGCCGCCAATCCGTTCAAATTCCCGTTCCTGTAGAATGCGTAGTAATTTGGCTTGTAGTACCAGCGGCATTTCGCCAATTTCGTCGAGGAGCAGAGTACCTTCGTTGGCACGTTCAAATAATCCCTGACGTAGGGTTTGTGCACCAGTAAATGCGCCTTTTTCATGACCAAACAGTTCACTTTCGAGCAACGATTCCGGCAGCGCCGCGCAGTTGACTTTAATGAACGGCCCCTTTACCCGCCGCGAATTGTAGTGAATCGCTCTGGCAATCAACTCTTTCCCGGTGCCGCTTTCACCGCTAATCAAGACGCTGGCCTGAGAAAGGGCAATTTTGGCGGTGTCTTTGCAGATGTCCATCATCGCCGGGCTGTTGGTGAGAATGTGCCCCCATTGCCAGCTGGTGCTCAGTGCCTGGTGCAGATGACGGATCTCTTTTTTCATTGACTGGAGTTGTAAAGCGCGCTGAACGATTAAATTCAACTCATCGAGATCAAACGGTTTAATAACATAGTCGAAGGCTCCGCAGCGTAGCGCTTCGACGGCGGTTTCCACTTCCGCATAGGCCGTCATCAGAATAACGGGTGTCCGGGTCTCATGGCTGCGCATCTCCTTTAGTGCCTTGATGCCGTCCATCTCTGGCATGCGGATATCCATCAACACCACATCAGGGTGAATATCGGCAAACAGGTGTAATGCTGTGCGTCCGTTGTTCGCACAATGTGTTTCGAATCCTTGTAGTGCAAAAGCGGTGCTTAGCATACGGCGAACATTATCTTCATCATCCACAATAAGGATGCGATTAATAGCAGTCATACAGTCTGATTTCCCTGCGGGTTGATCGGTAAAATAAGCGTGAAGGTTGCGCCGTAGCCCGGCAAACTGGCGACGCGAATATCACCCTGATGGGCATTAATGATGCGTTGACTTAACGCCAGACCAAGCCCGGTTCCTGAGGCTTTGGTGGTGAAAAAGGGATCGAAGATCTTTTTTTGCAGCGAGAGATCAATGCCACAGCCGTTGTCCTCTATCGAAATGGCCTGTTGTGAGTCGCTGTATTGCCAGGTTTGAATGCGAATTTTCCCTCGTGCGCTGATAGCCTGGACGGCATTGATCAGGATATTCAGTAGTACCTGTTTGAGCAGTTCACGATCGGCGTTAATCGGGCTTAATTCATTATCCAGTTCGCTTATGAAGTCGACCCGCGCTTGTACGCCGGCGGTTTGTACCAGTACCAGAGTTTCTTCAACCAATGCATTGAGGCTGACTTGTTGCCATTGACTGTGGCGTGGACGTGAAAATTCGAGCAATTGCTGAATAACTTTGTTAATTGAATCGATTTCTTTGAGTACTACGGACAGATATTCCTGATGTATTGGGTCACTGGTTTGTTGGCGCAAGATCTGTACATAACCACGAATAGCCGTTAACGGATTACGTACTTCATGCGCGACGCCAGCCATCAGCTCACCCAGTGTGGCGAGGCGTTCTGCTTGCGCCATGCGGCGCTGGGTTTCTTTGCGGGCAGTTAAATCAGAGAAAATCACCAAAGCACCTATCATTTCACCGTGCGTGTTATGAATACGACTGGTAGTGACACTGAGTTCAATGGTGCGGTCACGACCTGGAAAACTGATCTCCAGCGCCACATGTTCGGTGCCATGTTCCAGCGTATCCAGTACTGGACTGTAGAACTGAGTATTGTCGAACAACATGGAGTAAGGCTGCCCTACCAGTTCATGGCGTTGATAGCCAGTGATAACTTCTGCTGCTGGGTTCATGGTGGTTACATCACCCTGGCGGTCAATGGCAATGACGCCATCGGCAGCGTTTTCAATAATCAGATCGTTAAGTGTCCGCGTTTCACGCAGTGCCTGGGCGAGGTTGTTAACACTCTGACTGATTTGCCCCATTTCACCGGGCAATTGTGGTAATCGAGTGGGAATATTTTGTGCCAGAGTCGAGAGGCCATCGGTGATGATATCAATATTGGCGCTCAGGCGACGGGAGAAAAGGACAATCAACAGCAGGCTTATCAGCAAACCGGCGGTGAGCACAATGATAATCCTCACATCCATTTTCCAGGCCTGGCGGCGAATATCTTCGGTTAATTCATTGGCCCAGATATAGCCGAGGATTTCACCATTACGCTCAATGGGGATCATTGAATTCAAAATATCGCCGCGCACCTGCCTGCCTGAATAAACCAAAGGGGTATTTGTACGCATGACTTCGCGACCAGGGTGATCTGCGGCAATGGTAACGCCGACATTATTCTGATATAGCGCTGAAGGCGCGTAGGTGATTATCGCATCCAGCGTTTTGTTGTAATAACCAGCGCCGATGCCAGGGAAGGCGTGAGTGATATTTTCGGTAATGGGGGCAAGTTCTGCATTTAATGCGCGGATACGCTCCTCACGTGGTAAGTCGATGTAGAGATCATAGCGATCGCCTAGTGCCTGATTAAGCAGGTTGACCACGGCAGAAAGTTTTTTCTCTTTTTCAGATAAGACTGCTGAACGTCCTTCCGTTTCTACGATATAACCAATAGTAAGCGTTGGGACAATGACCATCAGGATTGCCATCAGGATCATTTGATTGCGTAAGCGGCGTGGATAAATCCACTTCATATAATGCATGCTGAAATCCACTAGTCTTGTCCGGTATATGACGATTATCAGAGGTTAAGGTGATGATTTCTCGGCGGTGTATCATATTCCAGAGAAGAGAGAACATTGCGGTAACACGCTTTTACCGCTACCTTAA
>JAEZCC010000025.1 GCA_023412715.1 Bacillota bacterium | reverse complement strand
AGAGGTTCCACTCTTATTCCAGCAAACTTAGTCGCAAGGAGGTAAAGGAATCCTCACCCATACGAGTTTATTATATCATCAGCCTCTTCGGCTGTTGATACCAATCTATCTTAATTATTATAGTAGGTGGTACAATGGCGAACAATGACGACAACAAGGGCAGGGAGATCTGCTGCTCGTTCTGCGGCAAAACGCAGAGCGAGGCGCGCCGCCTGATTGCAGGCCCGGGCGTTTTTATCTGCGACGAATGCATCGAACTGTGCATGTCGATTCTGAACGATGAAAAGAACCTTTCGGCCCGCAAAGAGAGCTACAGCGAGTCGGCGGCCGAGCTTCCCAAGCCCCATGAAATTAAAACCAAGCTGGATGAATACGTCATCGGCCAGGACGACGCGAAGGTCGCCCTCTCGGTCGCGGTCTACAACCATTACAAGCGCATCTACTACGGCAGGGACAAAGACAGCGTGGAGCTGACGAAAAGCAACATCCTGCTGCTCGGGCCGACGGGCGTCGGCAAGACGCTGCTGGCCCAGACCCTCGCGAAGATCCTCGACGTCCCCTTTGCCATCGCGGACGCGACGACCCTGACCGAGGCGGGCTATGTCGGCGAAGATGTGGAAAATATCCTCCTGCGCCTGATTCAGGCGGCGGATTTCGATATCGAAAAAGCGGAGCGGGGCATCATCTATATCGACGAAATCGACAAGATTGCCCGCAAGTCCGAAAATCCCTCCATCACCCGCGACGTGAGCGGCGAGGGCGTGCAGCAGGCGCTGCTGAAAATCCTTGAGGGCACGGTTTCGAACGTGCCGCCCCAAGGTGGAAGAAAGCACCCGCAGCAGGAGTTTCTGCAGATTGACACCACGAACATCCTGTTCATCTGCGGGGGCGCGTTCGACGGCCTGAACAAGATCGTCGAAAAGCGCACGGCGTCCTCCTCCATCGGCTTCGGGGCGGAAATCCGCACGAAAGCGGAGCTTGACTCGACCGCGTGGATGAAAGACGTGGTGCCCCACGACCTGGTCAAATTCGGCATGATCCCGGAGCTTGTCGGGCGGCTGCCCGTCATCGCCGCCCTGAACGGCCTGGACGAGGACGCGCTGGTGCGCATCCTGACGGAGCCGAAAAACAGCCTTATCAACCAGTACAAACGCCTGTTCCAGCTTGACAAGGTGGAGCTGGAGTTTCAGCCGGAGGCTCTCAGGGCCATTGCCAAGAAGACCATAGAGCGCCAGACCGGCGCGCGCGGGCTGCGTTCCGTCGTCGAGGACTTTCTGACGAAGTTGATGTACGACGTGCCCTCCGACTACACGGTCGAAAAGGTGACCATCACGCCGGAAGCCGTAACGGACGGCGCGAAGCCGCTGATCGAGTACAACCCGGAGCGGAAGCCGGTAAAACTGAAAATTACCGGGCCCGGGAAGCGCGGGCGGAAAGACACCGCTTCCTAAACGACAAGATGCCAGGCTGTTGCAGTGCGGTGACGTTGCATTCCGTCCCCTGCGGCAGCCTTTTTTAAGGAGAAACCATGAGCAGAGAAATTGAAATCAACCGGCAGCCGGAAGTCGTTCTTCCGGCGCTTGCGCTACGCGGGCTGGTCGTGTTCCCAGGCATGCTGCTCCAGTTCGACGTCGGCAGAAAAAAGTCTATTGAAGCGCTGGAAAAGGCCATGGAAGAAGACCAGATGATTTTTCTTGTGGCGCAGCGGGATCTTGCGGACAACGACCCCACTGCCGACCAGCTTTTCCGGGTGGGGGTCGTCGCGCGCATCAAGCAGGTCATCAAGCGCAGCGACGAGGGCGTGCGCCTGTTTGCGGAGGGCGTCTACCGCGCCGAAATCTCTTCTTTTCAAAGCGAAGCGCCGTTTTTCCAGGTCGGGCTGGACCGCATGGATTCGCGGCCGTGCCGCCCCACGCGCCGCACGGAGGCGCTGGTGCGCTATACGCAGGGCCTGTTCGAGCAGTACATCCAGAACTACAGCCATATCCCGCCGGACATCGTCATCGGCGTCATCCAGAAGAAGGACTGCGGCGAGCTTGCGGACTACATTGCGTCGAACATCATGTTCGACTTTGAAGAAAAACAGGAGATTCTGGAGGAGCTGCGCCCCGTCAGAAGGCTGGAAAAGCTGGCCGCCATCCTGAAACGGGAGATCGAGGTTCTTTCTATCGAATCGCAGATCAGCGAGAAAGCGAAGGAGCAGATCGACCAGAACCAGCGCGAGTATTTTCTGCGCGAGCAGATGCGCGCCATTTCGGATGAGCTGGGCGAGGGCGACAACCCGCAGCAGGAAGCCGACGAGCTGAAAGAGCGCATTGAAAAAGCGAAGCTGCCTCAGCTCCAACATGACAAGCTCATCAAGGAATGCGAGCGCCTCGCGAAAATGCCGGAGGGCTCCCACGAGGGCAGCGTTATCTCGGGGTATATCGACGCCTGCCTCGAGCTGCCGTGGAACACCTCCACACGCGACCATATCGATCTGCGAAAGGCCCGCCGCATCCTCGACCGCGACCACTACGGCCTTCAGAAGGTCAAGGAGCGCATCCTCGAGATCCTCGCCGTGAAAAAGCTGGCCCCCGACGTCAGCGGGCAGATTATCTGCCTCGTCGGCCCTCCGGGCGTCGGCAAGACATCCATCGCGCATTCCATCGCCGAGGCGATCGGCCGCAAATACGTCCGCGTTTCGCTCGGCGGAATCCAGGACGAGGCGGACATCGTCGGGCACCGCCGCACCTATATCGGCTCCATGCCGGGGCGCATCATCAACGCCGTCAAGCAGGCCGGGTCGAACAACCCGCTCATCCTGCTGGACGAGGTCGACAAGCTGGGCAACAGCTTCCGTGGCGACCCCTCTTCCGCGCTGCTGGAAGTCCTCGACCCGGAGCAGAACAAAGAGTTTTACGACCATTATATCGACCTGCCGTTCGACCTCTCCCACGTGCTGTTCCTAACCACGGCCAACGACGCGGGCGCCATTCCCGAGCCCCTGTACGACCGCATGGACGTCATTACGCTCGGCAGCTACACGCATGAGGAGAAATACCATATCGCCGCGGAGCACCTGATCCCGAAACAGCTCAAAAAGCACGGTATGACCCCGAAGATGCTGCGCCTGACCCCCGCGGCCGTTCACAAGCTGATCGACGCCTATACGCGCGAGGCGGGCGTGCGCAGCCTGGAGCGCCAGATTGCCGCCATCTGCCGCCGGTGCGCGAAGACGTTTGTGGAAAATAAGAAGGCGCACGTCGTCATCACCCCCGCAAAGCTGACGGAGCTGCTCGGCCCCGAGAAGTTCAAGGACGACTTCATGAACAAGAAGGACGCGGTGGGCCTCGTGAACGGCCTTGCCTGGACCAGCGTCGGCGGCACGATTCTGCCGATTGAGGTCGCGGTGATGGACGGCACCGGAAAGCTGGAGCTGACCGGATCGCTCGGCGACGTGATGAAGGAATCGGCCCGCACGGCCATCAGCTGCATCCGCACGCGCGCGTCGGAGTACGGCATCAGCCACGATTTTTACACCAAGTACGACATCCATATCCACGCGCCGGAGGGCGCCATCCCCAAGGACGGTCCCTCCGCCGGCACGGCCATGGCGACGGCCATCACGTCTGCGCTCTGCAAAATTCCCGCAAGGCACGATGTCGCCATGACGGGCGAGATTACCCTGCTCGGCCGCGTGCTGCCGATCGGCGGCCTCAGGGAGAAGACCATGGCGGCCTACCGCAGCGGCATCAGGACCGTCATCATCCCCGAGGACAACAAATCCGACCTTGCGGAAATAGACCCCATTGTCAAGGAAAACATACGGTTCGAGCCCGTTGAGAAAATCGATCAGGTGCTGAAGATCGCCTTGACGCAGATGCCGTCGTCCGCCGTGCAGAAGCGGCCGGAGCCCGTCATCCGCCAGGCCCAGCCGGCGCTGCCGAACCCGCCCCCACCGGCGGACCGTTCGGCCGGCACGCCGGTCATCCAGCAGTAGCGGGCGCGCCATGAGCTTTGAAACTGCTTTTTTCGAACGTTCGGCCGGAACCCCTTCCGATCTGCCGCAGCCGGATCTGCCGGAGATTGTCTTTTCCGGCAGGTCGAACGTCGGCAAATCTTCCATGGTCAATAAGCTGCTGAACCGGAAATCCCTTGCCCGCACCAGTTCCGCCCCGGGCAAAACGGCGACTGTCAATTTTTACAACCTCGGCTTCTGCCGCTTTGCGGACCTGCCTGGCTACGGCTATGCGAAGGTTTCCCGGCAGGAGAAGCAGCGCTGGGCGGAGCTTGTGGAAGGCTATTTTGCCGCCCGCAGAAAGATTGCGCTGGTCGTCCAGATTGTCGATATGCGCAGGCCGCCCGCGGGGGACGACGCCGACATGGTCCGCTTCCTCAGGGAAAAGGGCTTTCCCTTTCTGCTCGCCGCTTCCAAAAGCGACAAGCTGAACCGCTCCCAGCGCGAGGCGTGCATCGGCGCGCTGGGCGGCTTCTGCGCGCCTTACGGCATCGAGTTCCTGCCGTTTTCTTCGCAGAACGGCGAAGGGGTGCGCGAGCTAAAAGAGCGCATCCTCCTCGCCTGCGGCGCGCCGCCGGAAAAGTGAACGGCTGTTTGCAGGGGCGGCAGGGACCTCTTCCGGCCGGGATGAGGGGCGGCAAAGCCTGTGCTTCTGAGAAGAAGGGCTTTTTCTTCCCGATAAAAAGCGGGAGAGGTTTCTTAGCCTGTCCGGGCGGGGAAAGCCTTTGGCCCTCACAGGGGTGATATGCCCGGCAGCGGCCGTGCGGGCACCGCGCCGTGCGCCTTTACTTTTACGCTTTTTAATGCTAAAATATTGCAGTATGAAAAGCAAAGGGTGTGATTTGCGTGAATTCGAAATTGAAGGATCCCGCCGTGGATTTTTTGTTCCAGGCCATTCTTACCCTGAAAACCCCGGAGGACTGCTACGCTTTTTTTGAGGATCTCTGCACGGTGCCGGAAATTAAAGCGATGTCGCAGCGTCTTATCGTCGCGCATATGCTCAGCAATAAGATCGTTTACAGCGACATCGTCGCCGAGACCGGCGCTTCCACCGCCACCATCAGCCGCGTCAACCGCTGCCTGCATTACGGCTGCGACGGGTACGAGCTTGTCTTTGGGCGCATGCAGGAAGGCCCCGGGGAGAAATGAGCTATTCCGCCTTCGCGCGTTATTACGACGCCCTGATGAAGGACGTCGACTACGCGGCCCGCGCGGATTACGCTCTGAAGGCCCTCGGCAGGTTCGGGCATTCCCCGGGCCTGACCCTCGACGTCGCCTGCGGTACCGGCAGCCTTACGCTGGCGCTGGCCGCGCGCGGGGTGGAGATCTTCGGGCTGGACGCTTCGCCCGAGATGCTGTGCCTTGCGCAGAACAAGGCCGCCCGCGCGGGCGGCGGCGATATGATGTTCATCTGCCAGAAAATGCAGGAGATGGAGCTGTGCGGAACGGTGGACACGGCGCTGTGCTCGCTTGACGGCGTCAACCACCTGACCCGTGAGAAGGACGTGCGCGAGACCTTCCGCCGCGTGTCGCGTTCTCTGAACCCGGGCGGGTATTTCCTGTTCGACGTCAACACGGTTTACAAGCACCGCTGCGTCCTTGCGGACAACGTGTTCGTCTTCGAGGCCGGCGGCGTGTACTGCGTCTGGCAGAACGATTACCGCCCGCGCGGCAACTGCGTCGGCATTACGCTCGATTTTTTCGAGCGGTCGGGGGACGTCTACCGCAGGAGCACGGAACGTTTCTGCGAGCGTGCCTATCCGATGCGCAGGCTGGCGGCTTTGCTTCATGAAGCGGGCCTGACGGTGCGGGCGGTCTTTCAGGATATGGAGTTCGCCGCCCCATCCGGAGACGCGGAAAAAGTCGTATTCGCGGCGGAGAAAACGGGCTGAACGCCCGCTGTTTTGGCCGCCGCAAAGGCCGAAATCCGTCGGCTGGCTGAAAAAACAGGGCATTTGCTGTTGACAATCACGAAAGATTATTGTATGATAATAAACGTCGCTGATGTGAACTTCTCGGGTAAGACGGGAGCATAGCTCAGCTGGTTAGAGCACCTGCCTTACAAGCAGGGGGTCATAGGTTCGAGTCCTATTGTTCCCACCATTGTTCCCGTAATTATGGCTCGGTAGTTCAGCTGGTTAGAACGCTAGCCTGTCACGCTAGAGGTCGTCGGTTCGATCCCGATCCGAGTCGCCATATATGCCTCTGTAGCTCAGTCGGTAGAGCAGGGGACTGAAAATCCCCGTGTCGGTGGTTCGATTCCGCCCGGAGGCACCATTTTCTGCGAATGTAGCTCATCTGGTAGAGCGCCACCTTGCCAAGGTGGAGGTAGCGGGTTCGAGCCCCGTCGTTCGCTCCATTTTGGCGTCATAGCCAAGTGGTAAGGCAAGGGTCTGCAAAACCCTCATCCCCGGTCCGAATCCGGGTGACGCCTCCAAAAGTGAAAATCCCCGCGTCCCGTTTTAAGGGGCGCGGGGATTTTTTGCCGTATCCCTCCAACTCTTCCCGTATCGGATTGCCCGCGGTCTCTGCTTTGTGTGCGGGAGAGGGCAGAGGGCGAGAAGTGCCGCTGCCGGCGTAAGAGAGTTTCCACCAGAAAAACCATATTATGGATATGACGTTGACAATGACCACAATATGGTGTATGATAGAGTATACACAAAAAGGAAGGGGATGCTGTCAATGGCTGAAATTACCGTTACGGGAGGAAAATTGGAGCAGCCGGAAATCAAGGCTTATGTCGAGCATGTGGAAAAAGAAAATCCCGGGCGCTCCCTGAAATCGCTCAGGATCGCTGTGGACGGCGACTTTGTGGATCTTACCTACGAACTGGAACCGGTCCCGTTCGAGCGCATACGCCGCATCACGGGCTACCTTGTCGGCACGATGGACCGCTGGAACAACGCGAAGCGCGCGGAAGAGCGCGACCGCGTCAAGCACGGCGTTTCTTCCGCCCTGAACGATGTGGTGAGCGAAGAGGCGAGAAAGTCGGCCCTGCAGGCGCGCGCCGCGGTGGAATCCTGCTCTGGCTGCGGCTGACGCCCCGGCTTTCTGACTAAAACGAAAAGCCCGCTGAATTTCGGCGGGCTTTTTCCGTATAATTTTCCGCTTTTCTCCATAAAACAGGGAAGTACCTGCCACAATAAAAGGGACCGTCGGGAATGTATGACATAAAGAAACAGGAGGAACTATGAGCAGCGAAGAAATGACAGTCGTTTTTCCATGCCGCGTCGGCGACGAGGCGTATTCGTTCGAATGGAACCCGAAGAACGCCAAATATGAAATCGTGCAGTCGAAATGCCTCGGCTTCAACATCAGGTCGGCGGAAGGGTTCGATATCCTTTTGAAAAGCGGGCAGTTCGAGTATCTCCGGAATTCGGCCCAGTACCGCGAGAACTGGTTCACCGACCGGGACGAAGCCCTGAAGAGGCTGGAGATGCTCAACGAAGGGGAAGACACGGCGAAGTCCGGCGCACAGGCACGCCCGAATCCGCCGGAGACGTGAAGCCTCCGGCGGGCGCCTGTTATTGCGTGACGGAGCTGCTGATGTGCGACCGTATCGACTGCGATGCGGGGTCCGGGCTGCTGCTCATGATAATCAGCCCTGCGAGGAGGAGCATTACCAGGATGATGTAGATGAAGGTCCTGGCGGCGGGCTTTTTCTTCTGCAATGCGGGATCCTTGGCCGCGCGGAAAAGATAAAAGATCATAAAGCACACAAGGATGACGCCGCCCAGAAAATTGATTCCGGAAATCCGGCTCAGCAGAATCGCCAGCCCCAGGGCCAGAATCAGCTTTACGGCGTAGGAACTCCAGATCTTCCTGACGGTTTCCATTGCGTTTCCTCCTTTGTACGGCCCCCGCCGGCCGGGCGGGGTTCAGCCGGCCATGCTTTCGTATTTTTCTTTCAGCCAGTCCAGCGCGTCGGACCGCCCCTGCTGGTCCATCGCGAACTCGGCCTGGCCGAGTATCTCGCTCTTTTCATAGCAATAAGGCCCGTACCACACTTCGGCCCGGATTTTGCTTTCCGCCGGCGCAAGCCTGTAGCGGAATTCTTTCCCGCCTTCGTTCGCCACGCTGCCGGTGTACAGCGCGCCGTTCTGAAAATAGAGAAGCTGCGGGATCAGGCCCGGTTCATGCCAATCGATGTTCTTCATACTGCCTCCGGAACGAAAAATGTTTGGCCGCCTCCCGATGCGGACGGAACCCGCCGGGAACGGCATCCCCCCAAAAACAAACGTATGAAAAAATCCAGCAGCCCGCGCGGGCGCTGGATTTTTTTGTGGAGCTGCTAACGCGATTCGAACGCGTGACCTCGTCCTTACCAAGGACGTGCTCTGCCAACTGAGCCATAGCAGCGGATGGCGACTCGGATCGGGATCGAACCGACGACCTCTAGCGTGACAGGCTAGCGTTCTAACCAGCTGAACTACCGAGCCATAACTTACTGCAACAGCGGCAACGATATTTATTATACTAATTCATGCGCGGAATGTCAATGTTTTGTTGTATTTTTGGAGATTACAAAATATCGGAACCGGATGCGCCGTCTTTGCCCGGATTCCACAAGATAAGGCTGTGCGGCGAAAGAAACGGAATCGGCAAAATATATTTTTTCTGCCCAAAGGGAATGGAAAACGCACCCGCCGATGCTGGAAAGGGGAGAAAGAGTAGGCTGAGGGCGTTTTTTCGTGCTTGGCAAGAACAATATTTGACAGAAACGGCAGGCATCCGGGGCTATAATGGAAAGCAGTCTACTGGGAGCGGTGCGCATGAAACAGACTGTTTACGTCGATGTGCTGGTCGCGGTCAACTTCCTCATCAATTATTTTCTCCTCCTTGCCGCACGCAGGTTCCTTGGGATTCCTGCAAAGAGAAGCAGGCTGGTGGCGGCCGCGGCGCTTGGGGCTTTTTTTTCGCTGTCCATCCTTCTGCCGGAGATCCCGGCGGCGGCCGGTCTGCTCGTAAAGCTTTTCATGTCGGTGTGCATCGTGCTTACGGCGTTCGGCTACGGCGGAATCAGACGGTTTCTGCGGGCCACGGCGGCGTTCTACATCATCAGCTTCGGTTTCGCCGGGCTTATGATGGCGCTGTGGTATTTCATTGCGCCGCAGGGGCTCATTGTGCGGAATACCGTCGTCTATTTCGACATTTCCCCGCTGATGCTGATTCTGCTGGCGGTGCTGTGCTATTTCGTCATCACCCTTGTCAACCGCGTCACGGGCAGGCAGGCGCCGAAAGGCCTGTACTGCCGCATCGTTTTTTCATACGGCGGGGCGGTCTGCGACTGTGTCGCCAAAGTGGACACGGGCAATTCCCTGCGGGAGCCGTTCTCGAACGACCCGGTCGTGGTCGTCTGCGAGCAGGCGGCGGCGAAGACCGTCCCGCCCGAAGGCAGCCTGAACTTCCGGATGGTCCCGTTCCGGGACGTTTCCGGCGAAGGGCTGCTGCGGGCATTCCGCCCGGAACGCCTTACCGTTTACCAGGACGGCAGGGCCTTTGCCGTTACAGATGTTTACATAGCGGTCTCCCGCGAAAGGCCGGGCGACTGCGACGCGCTCATTAATCCGGATATCCTTCAGCAAGCGCCCGGCTAAATCTGGCCGCAGCCGGGCGGAAAGATAAAGCCGCGGCGGCAGCGGCAAAAGGGAATGAGGAATATGAAAAGGATATGGTGGATTCGGGAATGGTTCACGGGCGTTCTGCTAAAATTCCGGAGGCTTTTGCCGGGGCGCGGGGTCTACTACATCAACGGGCCGGAGACGCTTCCGCCTCCGCTCACGCGCCAGGAGGAAGAGCGGGTCATGAGCAATATCATGAACCACGTGCCCAACGCGCGCGAGCCGCTCATCACCCACAACCTGCGCCTGGTGGTCTATATAGCAAAGAAATTCGAGTCGCCCGGCGCGAACGTGGAGGACCTGATCTCGATCGGGACCATCGGCCTCATCAAAGCTGTCAACACGTTCTGTCCGGAGCGCAACATCAAGCTGGCCACGTACGCTTCCCGCTGCATTGAGAACGAAATCCTGATGTACCTGCGAAAAACCTCCCCGCTTAAAAACGAAGTTTCCATCGACGACCCGCTGAACGTCGACTGGGACGGCAACGAGCTGCTTCTTTCCGACATTCTCGGCAGCGAGCAGGACACCGTGAACCTGGATATTGAGGAGGAAGTGGAGCGCGACCTGCTGCGCAGCGCCGTCTCGAAGCTGGCGCCGCGCGAACGCGAGATCATGCAGCTGCGGTTCGGCCTCAACTGCAGCCGCGAGCACACGCAGAAGGAGGTCGCAGATACTCTTGGTATATCGCAATCCTACATATCCCGACTGGAAAAGCGGATCATCGAGCGCCTCAAGAAAGATCTGGAGCGCGTCAGCTGAAAAGCAGCAAAAAAGGATGCCGGCGTCGAACGCGCCGGCATCCTGCGGTATCAAGGAGAAGAATGCGGTCAGAATACGCTTTTATACGCCCGTGCTGCCGCCGTTTTCCCACCGTTCGGTGCAGTCCCACAGAATCCGGTACGCTTCGAGCAGGCTCTCGTATGTATAGCGGCGGCAGTTCGCCGGGCTGGTGGAGGGCAGCGGCACGGCGTCGGTTCCTGTCGCTTTGCGGCAGAGACGGCGGTACAGCGCGGCAGCTTTTGTACCCGTTGTAAAAATCGTATCTATTTTTGCTATTTGTATAATCCCTGCGATGTCGTTCGGCACCGGGTCGCGGATGCTTCCGTCGTCCGCGCCGTCGATGCGGCAGCTTTTCAGCACGTCCCACAGCGCGATGCGGTGGGCAAGGACAAGCGCCGTTTTTTCCGCGTTGGTCTGCGGCAGGGGCGCGCGGTATAGCTCCGACAGGATGCGCCAGAAGCGGTTCTGCGGATGGGAGTAGTAGAACCCGGCCTCGCGGGATTTTGGCGACGGCATCGTGCCGAGGATCAGAACGCGGGAATTTTCGTCGAACACCGGTCCCAGCGTGTGAAAAACGGTCTGCGTCAAGGATTTTCCTCCTTCCGCAGCTTCTTTGCGCACCGCAGGAGCGCCTCGCGCGAGTTTTCGCATTTGCCGGCGATCACGGCGCTCAGAAGAGACTGCAGCGTCCGGCCGATTTCCGGTCCCTCCGCAATTCCGATTTTGAGCAGGTCGCTGCCGTTGACGGCGAGCTGGTCCAGCGAGAAGCACTCATTCTGCTTCAGAATGTCGTTCAGCTCCCGGCAGCAGCTTTCCAGCATCTTGAGGCGCCGGTTTTCCTCCGGCGCTTTCGCTTTCACGTCGGCCGCCGCGACCCGCAGAAGCATGCGCAGCCGGTCCGCGCCGAAGCGGTTCAGCCGCCTGCGCATGACCGCGGGCTCCGGCGACATGGGAAGGTCGTGCAGGCGGACGAGCGCCTCGACGGCCGCCGTGGTCTTCTTGTCGTACCGCAGGCGGGTCAGAATCGCCTGCGCGGCGTCGGCGCTTTTCGAGGCATGTCCGTAAAAATGCCCCACGCCGTTTTTGTCCAGCGTAAAGCATTCCGGCTTGCCGATGTCGTGCAGCAGCATGGTCAGGCGCAGCACGGGTGCCGGCTCGACGGCGTCGACGCAGTGCAGCGTGTGCTCCCATACGTCGTAGATGTGGTGCGGGTTGCGCTGCTGAAAATCGAAGCAGGGGACGAGCTCCGGGATGAACTGCGCAATCACTTCTCGGAACCGCCGCAGGACTTTCCCGGCGTTCTGGCCGCACAGCAGCTTCGTGAATTCCGCCTGAATCCGCTCGCGCGCGATGCAGTCGAGGAGCGCGCGGTTTTTCACAAGGCTTTCGGCGGTGCCGGCCTCCACGGAAAAGCCCAGGACGGAAGAGAAGCGGAGCGCCCGCAGGATGCGCAGGCCGTCTTCTGCGAAGCGCAGGTCCGGGTCGCCGACGCAGCGGATGCGTTTCTGGGCAAGGTCCTCCAAGCCGCCGAACAGGTCGACGACGCCTTGGGCGGCGCTGTAGGCGAGGGCGTTGACCGTGAAGTCCCTGCGGGAAAGATCCTCCGCCAGGCTTTTCGTGAAAGAGACGCGGTCGGGGTGCCGCCCGTCGGAATAATCCCCGTCCACGCGGAAGGTCGTGACCTCGACCGGCATGCCGTCCGAAAGGACCGTGACCGTGCCGTGCTTTAATCCGGTTTCAATCACCCGGAAGCCGGAAAGGGCGCGCTTCGTCTCCTCCGGCTCTGCGGAGGTCGCGACGTCCCAGTCGCCGGGCGCACCGCCCAGCAGGCTGTCGCGCACGCAGCCGCCCACGAGGTACGCCTCGTAGCCGCTTTCGTTCAGGCGGCCGAGCACCGCGGCCGCTTTCGGCGGAATCGCGATTCCCATACTATCATCACCCCTCGTTTTCAACTGAATCCTGTCGAAAATATCATACGGAATTTGGCGGCCCTGCTGCATGATCTTCCGCTCGTCTGGTAATAATGCTTTCAGATGGGGGGGATGCATCGTGCAGTACAACAAAGTTGAAATCTGCGGCGTCAACACTTCCAAGCTGAAAGTGCTGACGGAAAAAGAAAAGATGGAACTGCTGCGGCGCGTCCGTGACGGCGACAAAAAAGCGCGCGACGAGCTTATCAGCGGGAATCTGCGGCTTGTGCTGAGCGTGATTCAGCGGTTCACGAACCGCGGCGAAAACCTGGACGACCTGTTTCAGGTCGGGTGCATCGGCCTCATCAAAGCCATCGACCATTTCGATATCAACCAAGGGGTCCGCTTCTCTACTTATGGCGTTCCCATGATTATCGGAGAAATACGCCGCTACCTGCGCGACAACAACAGCATCCGCGTCAGCCGCTCCCTGCGGGACACCGCCTACAAGGCTATGCAGGTCAAAGAGAAGATGGTCGCGAAGAACAGCCGTGAGCCGACGGTCGAGGAGATTGCGAAAGAGCTCGGCATCCCGCGCGAAGAGGTCGTCGTGGCGCTGGAATCCATTGTGGAGCCGGTCTCGCTCTACGAGCCGGTCTTTTCGGACGGCGGCGACACCATCTACGTGATGGATCAGGTGGGCGACAACAACGACGACAACAACTGGCTCGACGAGATTGCCCTCAAGGAGGCGATCAAGGGCCTGAACGACCGGGAGAAAAACATTCTTTCCATGCGGTACTTCCAGGGCAAGACGCAGATGGAGGTCGCCTCCGAAATCGGCATCAGCCAGGCCCAGGTCTCGCGCCTCGAGAAGGCCGCGCTCGACAAAATTAAAAAAGATATCTGAACGCGGTGCGGGCCGGTGCGGCCCGTTCCGCTTTGCTTTCTTATATATTGTAGCATTTCTTCCGGGCCATATCAAATAATCTGCGGCCGGCCGTCATACAATTTGGCGGGAGGTGTGGGGCGGTGAACTGCTGCATCGACGATATGCGCCACAAGGAAGTCATCAACGTAAAGGACGGCATGCGCCTCGGCAACGTCTGCGATCTTGAAATAGACACGACGAACGCGCGGGTGACCGCAATCATCATTTACGGCAGGCTGCGGTGGTTCGGCCTGCTCGGCCGGGAGGACGACGTCGTCATCCGCTGGCAGGATATCCAGGTCATCGGCGACGACACCATCCTCGTCAATTACAGCAGCCTGTGCCGGACCAAAGGGCCGCCGCGCGGCCTCGGGGCTATTTTCGATCGCAAATGACGGGAATGCGCAAAAAGAACGGCCGGTTATCCGGCCGTTCTTTTTCACTGGCCGCCGCCTTCGCGGGGCGGGTTCAGGAGGCCGCGTCCCTTTCCGCGCCGGCCCCCGCGTTCAGCGGACCGCGGGTCAGGGAGGCGCCCACGGCGACGAGCGCCAGAACGCCGGCCATCACGTAGGTGAAGTGGAACGCGCCGGTGAAGGACTGCACCTTCAAAGCCTGCCCGGCGACGCCCTTCAGCTTCAGCGCCGCGGTCAGCTGTGCCTGCCGCCCGCTGAACACGGCGCCCGAAAGGGCCGTGCCGACCACCATGCCCACGTTGCGCATCGTGGCCAGCATGCCGGAGGCGACGCCGCGCCGGTTGTCAGGCACGCTGCCCATGATGGAACTGTTGTTCGGCGTCTGGAAGACCCCGTTGCCGAGGCCCAGAAGGACTAGAAACAGCGACGACTGCAGCGCGGTGGAACTGATGTTCAGCGTGCTGAGCAGGAACATGCCCACGGCGACCAGAAGCATCCCGCCGGAGCTTAAGTACCGGCTGTCCATCCGGTCCGAAAGAACGCCGCTGACCGGCCCGGCCAGCATGGTGACGAGCGGCTGCGGAATCAGCAGCAGGCCGGCCGCGGAGGCCGAAAGCCCCCGCAGGTCCTGAAGATAAAAGGGCATCAGCAGCGTCACGGCGAAACCTGCCACAAACGAAATCAGCAGGGAGATGTTGCTCATGGTGAAAAGCCGGTTGCGGAACAGCGTCAGGTCCATCATCGGCGAGGGGGATTTCAGCTCGACCGCGGCGAACCCCGCGAACAGCGCGGCGGAGGCGGCGAACGAGCCGAGAATCAGCGGGCTGGTCCAGCCGGCCGTGCCGCCGTAGTTCATCGGGAACAAAAGGGCGATCATCGCGAGGAAGAACAGCGCGGCTCCCGGTACGTCGAAATGCTGGCGGGTGTGCGGTCCGTCGGCGGGCAGAAATCTGCGGCCGAGCAGATAGCCGGCAACGCCGATGGGCAGGTTGATGTAAAAAATGCTCTGCCAGCCGAACATGGTGGTGAGAAGCCCCCCCAGCACCGGCCCGAAGGCCAGGGCGACGGAAACCGCCACGCCGTTCATGCCGAGCGCCTTGCCGCGCTCCTGCGGGGGCGCGACGGCGGTGATGATCGCCGGCCCCATGGCCATCAGCATCCCGGCGCCGACGGCCTGAAAGACGCGCGACGCCACCAGGGCCGGCAGGGTGGGGGAAAGGCCGCAGAACAGGGAGCCGGCCGTGAAAATCACGAATCCGGCGAGGTAGACGCGCCGGTTGCCGTACAGGTCGCCGATGCGTCCGTACATCAGCAGAAGGCTGCTGATGATAAGCAGGTACGCCATGACGACCCATTCCACGGCGGCGATGGAGATGCCGAAATGCCCGCTCATCTGCGGCAGGGAGATGTTGACGACGCTCGAGTCGAGGGACGACATGAACGTGCCGATGCCGACTGCCCAGACCGTATGTTTCCAACTGGTTTGCGATGTTTGCATAAGCGGATACCCTTCCTGAAATAATGATTGAATGATTGGAAAAACGGAAAAAAATATATGTTCGCGGCACACCGCCGGGAGCTGCGCTGAACTCTGGCGACACGTCGTATTTCCGCATACAATACCTTATTATAGCAGAAACCGCGGCGGGATGAAACGGTTTGCGCCGCCGCATGCCGCCGAAATTTCGCTCTTGTAATACGCCGGTTCCTGTGGTATAATATTCTCCGCGTTGTTAAGAACACACGCTGCCGCCCGGCGAACGGTGCCCGGAGATTCCGGGTTTTATCGCCGAAATCAAAGCGCAGCGGAGGAAAAACCAAGGAGGTTTTTGTCAATGTCAGTCGTATCGATGAAGCAGCTTCTGGAAGCGGGCGTGCATTTCGGCCACCAGACCAGAAGGTGGAACCCCAAAATGGCCCCGTATATTTTCACGGAGCGCAACGGCATCTATATCATCGACCTGCAGAAAACGGTCCGCAAGCTGGAGGAAGCGTACAACTTTGTCCGCGACCTTTCTATGGACGGAAAGTCCGTGCTGTTCGTCGGCACGAAAAAGCAGGCGCAGGAATCCATTAAAAACGAAGCGGAGCGCGCGGGCGCCTTTTATGTCAATGCCCGGTGGCTCGGCGGCATGCTCACCAACTTCCGCACCATCCGCCGCAGAATCGACCGCCTGAACCAGCTCAAGGCCATGGAGCAGGACGGCACGTTCGAGCTTCTGCCGAAGAAGGAAGTCGGAAAGCTCAAGCTCGAAATAGAAAAACTTGAAAAGTTCCTCGGCGGCATCAAAGACATGAAGTCCCTGCCGGGCGCCCTGTTCATCGTGGACCCCCGCAAGGAAAGGATTGCCGTCGCGGAAGCGAAGAAACTGCATATCCCGATTGTCGCAATCGTCGACACCAACTGCGACCCGGACGAGATCGATTATGTGATTCCGGGCAACGACGACGCCATCCGCGCCGTCAAGCTGATTTCCGAGACCATGGCGAACGCCATCGTCGAGGGCCGCGAGGGCCAGATGGGCGCCGCGGCGGCCGAAGCAAAGGAAGACGAAGCGGCCGAAGACCGGGCGGCGCAGTAAATCCCCTTTCAGCGGGACGATAAAACCGGAACATTACTTTACTATTGAAAAAGCGAGGAATCAACATGTCTTTTACAGCGAAAGACGTTGCGGCCCTTCGTGAAAAGACCGGCTGCGGCATGATGGACTGCAAAAAAGCCCTGTCCCAGGCGGACGGGGATATGGAGAAAGCAATCGACTTTCTGCGGGAAAAGGGCCTTGCCGCAGCTACAAAAAAGGCGGGCCGCATTGCGGCGGAGGGCATTGCATTTGCCACGGCCAACGAGGCCGGGAACGCCGGCGTGGTGATCGAGGTCAACGCGGAGACGGACTTTGTGGCGAAAAACGCCGAGTTCCGCAGCTTTGTCAAGACCTGCGCGGACACGGTCCTTCGGAGCAATCCCGCCGACGTGGATGCCCTTCTCCAGACGAAAGCCGCCGGCTCCGACGAAACCGTCGACGCCATCCTGAAAGAAAAGATTCTCAAGATCGGCGAAAACATGAGAGTCCGCCGCTTCAAGAGGTTTGACGGCGTTGTGGGCGCGTATATCCATGCCGAGGGCAAGATAGGCGTGCTCGCAAAGTTCGAAACTTCCCCGGAGGTCGCCAAGAAACCGGAATTTGAGGAATACGCGAAAAACGTCTGCATGCAGATTGCAGCGATTGTCCCCCAGTACCTTGACGAGACAAAGGTCCCCGCGGAGGTCGTCGAGCATGAAAAGAGCATCCTGAAGCAGCAGGTCATGGAGTCCGGCAAGCCGGAAGCCATCGCCGAGAAAATCGTGCAGGGCAGGCTGCGCAAGTTCTTTGAAGAGGTCTGCCTCGTGGATCAGACGTATATCAAGGACGACAAGCTGACCATCAGAAAGTATACCGAGCAGACCGGCAAGCAGCTCGGCGGCGCCATCAGGATTGCGGATTTCGCGCGTTTCGAGCGCGGCGAAGGCCTCGAAAAGCGCCAGGACAATTTTGCCGAAGAGATCGCAAGCCTTGTAAAATGAATTCCGCCCCGGCGGATTTTCCATCCGGAGAGACGCAGCGCAGAGAAGCTTTCTGCGCTGCTTTTTCGTATCGCGCCGCGGGACTGAGCAAAGGAGGCATGGCTTTGGAACACGGCGTGGAAATCGTGCGCTCGCGCCGGCGGACCATGACGCTGAGCGTGACGAAAGACCTGCGCGTCGTCGTCAAGGCGCCGCTTTTCCTTCCGCAGGCGCAGATCGACGCGTTTGTCGCAAAGCATGAGGAATGGGTCGCGCGCCATCTTCTGCTGCAGGCGGAGGCGAACGCGAAGGCCAGAAACTTTTCGGCCGAGGAGACGCAGGCGCTGAAGCGCAGGGCCGCGCAGCTTTTGGAGCGGCGGGTCCCGTATTACGCCGCACGGATGGGCGTCGCCCCCGCCGGCGTGAAGGTCACGCAGGCCGCCGCGCGGTGGGGTTCGTGCAGCGCGAAGGACCGGCTGTGCTTTTCCTGCCGCGTCGCCCTGCTTCCCCCGGAGGCCGCCGACTACGTCGTCGTACACGAGCTTGCCCACATCCGGCAGAAAAACCACGGCCCGCTCTTTTACGCGGAGGTCGCGAAAATCCTGCCCGACTACAGGCGGCGGATTGCGCTTCTGAAGCGGGCGCAGCGCGAGCTCGGCCTGTAAAAAAGCTCCCCGCGGAATTTCCGCGGGGAGCCGGAATGTTTTTTGTGTCGGCGTGAGAAATTCAGGAAACTTCCTTCTGCTTTTTTTCCGCCTTGTCGCGGATTGTCTCTTTCCGATCGGCCTCGACGCACGCTTTTTCTTCCGCGCGCGGCTTGCCTTCGCTTGAATCCCAGATCTCTTTCGAGACCTTCGCCCATTCTTTTGCGGCCGGGACGCATTTTGCGGTGAGGGAATCCACGTCCTCCGGGTGCGTCATGTCGGTGGAATGCGCGCCCGATTTCTTGACCATCTGCGACAGACGGCCGGGGTTGTCAAGCAGCGGGCACGGGCGCAGCTGGTTGCCGTTGAACGGCTGGTTGCGGCGGTACTGCATGAACAGCGGGGAGCGGTAAGCTTCCAGCAAAGTCTTTTCCTTGATGTTGGAGTCCGCGTAATGGATGAACGCGCACGGCTCGATATCGCCGTTTGCGTTGATGTGCAGGTAGCACCGGCCGCCAGCGATGCAGCCGTTGACGTATTCGCCGTCGTTCCAGAAATCCATGGTGAAAAGCGGCTTCGTCCCGCGGAATTTGCGGATCTGGTCGTACATGAATTTGCGCTGGTCGGCCGTGGCGATCAGGTCGGTCACGGCGTCCACGCCGACCGGCATGTAGGTGAACAGCCAGGCGAACTTGCAGCCCTGGTCAATCAGGAAGTCGAAATATTCGTCGCTGCCGATGTTTTCCGCGTTCTTGCTGGTGTAGCACAGGGAAGCGCCGAACGGCAGCTTCTTTTCACGCAGAAGCTTCATGGCTTTCAGCACGGCCTGGTAGGTGCCCTTGCCGCGGCGGGAATCCGTCTGCTCTTCGTAGCCCTCGATGCTGATGGCCGGCACGAAGTTCTTGACCCGCAGCATCTCGTCGGTGAACGTTTCGTCGATCAGCGTGCCGTTCGTGAATGCGAGAAACTCGCAGTCGCCGTGCTTTTCGCACAGGCGGATGATGTCGTTCTTGCGCACCAGCGGCTCGCCGCCCGAGAAGATATACATGTAGGTGCCGAGCTCTTTGCCCTGCTTCACAATGTCGTCAAGCTGCTCGAAAGAGAGGTTCATCTGGTGGCCGTAGTCGGCGGCCCAGCACCCGGTGCAGTGCAGGTTGCAGGCTGAGGTGGGGTCCATCAAAATGGCCCATGGGACGTTACAGTCGTATTTTTCTTCTATTTTGTTCTTGTGGCGCGGCCCGAGAATCGCGGAGTTGATGATGAAGTTTTCAAACATCTTCCGCCTTACGCCGTCGTCGATGTCGGTGTAGAGACTGGAGATCAGACGATTCCAGTTATTGCTGGGATCGGTCATGAAGCCGGTGATCATGTCGTAGGTGTTTTTGTAGTAATTGTCTTTGTCGAACTTGCGTAGCCAGCCGATTGCTTTCGGGACATTTTCCTGCGGATTGCTGTCGAGGTAGTCGAGCACTTTTTTCAGCCCGAAAGCCTGCAGCCGTTCGTTTACGGTAGCCATATCGTTTCTCTCCCTTTCAGCAAATTCTTCAGGAACCACTCGCTGTATCTGCTTCAGAATAACATTTCCAGCCAATCTTGTAACTATACAGTTCTGGAACAAAGTAATATTTTTATACAAAACCCGGTAAGTGTCGGCTTACCGGAAAACGGCCCGCGCGGATCCGCTCTTCGGCGTTTCCGCAGGGCCGGCGCGGCAAAGCCCTATGTTTCGATTGACATCGTTTTTGCGATATCGTATCATTATACCTGATACTTGGCGGTGTGCCGCCGTTCCGCCCGGATGAATAACGAGCCCGCTCCGGCGGGAGAAAATCGGAAAACTCCCGGGGATTTGCTCGAAGTTGAAACGTTCCGCCCGGCGAAAAACCTGTTTCCATTTTTGGGAAAATGCAAGGCGCCGCTTGCACCTGCGGCGGGAACGCCCCCGGCCGGCTATGTGAAAAATTGCGTGCAGGCTCAGCCTGCGAGGGAGGATTTTTATGCTGCTTAAAGATCTGCTGAAAGGGCTGGAATGCACCGTCGACGGCCCTTCGAATGTCGAGATAGAAGACGTCGTGTACGACTCCCGGAAGGTCAGCAGGGGAAGCCTGTTCATCTGCCTCTGCGGCTCGAAGGTAGACAGCCATGAATTCGCGGGCCGCGCCGCGCAGGCCGGGGCGGCGGCCGTCGTCGCGCAGCGCCCCGTGCAGGCACAGGGCTGCACGGTCGTGACGGTGGAGGATACGCGCGCGGCCATGGCGCAGATTTCCGCCGCATGGTTCGGCCACCCGGCCGAGCGGATGACCGTGGTCGGCATCACGGGGACGAAGGGCAAGACGACCACTTCCTACATGATCCGCTCCATTCTGGAGGCGGGCGGCATCAGGACCGGCGTCATCGGCACCATCGGCGCCGTCATCGGCAACGACGTGATCGAGACCGACAACACGACGCCGGAATCCTACGACGTGCAGCGGTACCTGCGCATGATGGCGGACGCCGGCTGCAGGGCCGCGGTGCTCGAGGCCTCCTCCATCGGCCTGCGCGACCACAGGGTGGACGGCATCCTATTCGACTACGGCCTGTTCACCAATTTTTCGCCGGACCACATCGGCGGCAGCGAGCACAAAAGCGTCGAGGAATACATGCAGTGCAAGAGCCTGCTGTTCCGCCGCTGCAAAACCGGTATCGTGAACGTCGACGACCCAAACTGGCAGGGCGTGACAAAGGGCCACACCTGCCCGCTTGAGACGTACGGCTTCGGCGCTTCGGCAGAGCTGCGCGCTTCGGGGGAAAAGCTGATCTCCCGCCCCGGGTATCTCGGCGCGCATTTCGGGATGGAGGGCCGCCTTCGCTTCGGCGTGGACGTCGACATCCCCGGCCGGTTCAGCGTCTACAACGCGCTGGCCGCCGCAGCGGTCTGCCTGCACTTCCCGGTCGGGGAAAAAGAAATCCGGGAAGGCCTCGATACCGTCAAGGTGAAGGGCAGGGTGGAGCCGGTAAAGGTTCCGGGCAGCTATACCCTGCTGATCGACTACGCCCACAACGCCCTGAGCATGCAGAACATCCTCGAGACGCTTCGCGAGTACCGCCCGCCGCGCCTTGTCTGCCTGTTCGGCGCGGGCGGCAACCGCGACCGCGCCCGCCGGTTCGAGATGGGCGAGGTCAGCGGCCGCCTGGCCGACCTCTCCGTCATCACGGCGGACAATTCCCGCTATGAAGACGTGATGGACATCATCGCGGACATCAAGGTCGGCATCGGGAAGACGGACGGAAAATACGTCGTCATCCCGGACCGGAAGCAGGCGATCAAATACTGCATGGAAAACGCGCAGGACGGCGACATCATCGTCCTGGCCGGCAAGGGCCACGAAAATTACCAGGAAATCAAGGGCGTGAAGTACCACCTCGACGAACGTGAAGTCGTGGCCGACGTCATCGCCGGAAGACTGTGAGGCGCGGGCAATGAAAATGACGGTTGCAGAGATTGTGGAGGCCTGCGGCGGCCGCCTTCTGTGCGGCGATCCCGCGGCGGAGGTGACGTCTTTCGCCGCGGACAGCCGGGAAGCGGGGCCGGGTTCGCTGTTTGTGCCGATTGTCGGCGAGAAGACCGACGCGCACGCGTACCTTGCCAAGGCGTTCGCGGCCGGGGCGGCGGCGGCTTTTACGCAGGAGCATACTTCGGCGCAGGGGCCGGGCGCGTGGATCGCCGTGGACGACACACGCGCCGCGCTTCAGAAAACGGCCGCGGCCTGGCGCAGAAAATTCCGCGGCCCCGTTGTGGGCGTCACCGGCAGCGTCGGCAAGACGACGACGAAAGAGCTGGTCGCCCTCGCGCTCTCCGCCGGGCTGCGCGTGCTGAAGACGGAGGGCAACCAGAACAGCCAGATCGGCCTTCCGCTCACCGTGTTCCGCCTGTCTTCGGAGTACGGCGCCGCCGTTCTGGAGATGGGGATGAGCGAATTCGGCGAGATGGCCCGCATCGCCGCCGTGGCCGCGCCGGACTATGCCGTCGTGACCAACATCGGCCTGTCGCACATCGGCAACCTCGGCTCGCAGGAGAATATCCGGAGCGAAAAGTTGCACATCACCGACCGGTTCCACGAGGGTTCCGCGCTGTTCCTGAACGGCGACGACCCCATGCTTGCACAGCTGCGGGCCAGCTTCCCGTTTGAGACCGTCTTTTTCGGCACGCAGCCCTGGTGCGATTTCAGGGCCGAAGCAATAGAATGCGGAACGGATGCGTCTTCTTTCCGCTTTGTTTCCCGTTCGGGCTTCGGCGGGGAAGCGCGCCTGCCGGTTCCGGGCAGGCACTGCGTGCTGGACGCTCTTGCCGGGCTGGCCGTGGCGGAGAAGCTCGGCGTCCCGCTGCCGGAGGCCGCGCGGGCCCTTTCCGCTTACCGGCCGCTCGCCATGCGCATGCAGATCCGCAGGGCCCGCGGGGTCACGGTGATCGACGATTCCTATAATTCCAGCCCGGACGCGGCTCGGAGCAGTCTCGACGTGCTGTGCGGCTTCTCGGGCGGCAGGCGGTTCGCCGTCCTGGCCGACATGCTGGAGCTGGGGGAGTATTCCGCGAAGGCGCATTTCGAGCTCGGCGGGTACGCCGCGAAGGCGGGCGCGGACGTCCTTCTGACGGTCGGGCCGCAGGCGAAAGAGATTGCGGCGGGCTTTCTCGCGGCCCGGCCCGCCGGGGAGTGCTTTGCCTGCGGGGACAACGAAGAGGCGGTGCGGCGCCTGTCCGAAGGCCTGCGCCCCGGCGATACCGTGCTGGTCAAGGGGTCCCGCGGCATGAAAACGGATCAAATTGTCAAGCGCTTGCTGGAAGGCTGAGAAATGTAATAAGCATATTGCATAAAAATATTTTAAATAAATTAGGGGAATAGTACGAAATTGCCTTTTCTTCTCCGAAATGTATTGCATTTGTTACCAGTTAATGCTAAACTGTTACTAATTTGTAACAGTTGTGTAATGTCTGGAACAAATTTTCGGAGGGCGAAATGCAGAAGACGCGTTTATTCGGATGGACGGCCGCAGTCGTTGCCTGTGCCGCCTTGGCCGTTTGGGCCGGGCAGGTGCAGGCTCCCGCGGCGGCGGCGGAAGCGAAAACCGGGGCAGGGCTCGCAGAGCATGCCTTAATGGCGTACCAGCAGGGATGGAAGTACCGTTACGGCTGCTATGGGCAGCTTGTGGGCGGAAACCGCAGCACCGACTGTTCCGGGCTGATTAAATCCTATCTCTGGTGGACCGGCAGCAAATCGAACCCCAATCCCGCCCTGCGTTCCGTTGCGGGCAGCTCGAGCGGCATGCTTTCTTCCGCGTCCGTCAAAGGGAATATCGACCAGTCCCGCGCGTCTTCCGTGCCGAAAATCCACGGGCTGATTCTGTACAGCCCGGGTCACGTGGGGGTCTATGTCGGCGCCAACATGGCGGTGGACAACCGCTGCACGGGCCAGAATGTCAAGTACCAGGCGGCCGTCGGCGGCAGTTACCGGTGGCAGAAATGGTTTAAGCTGCCGCAGATCCAGTATCCGGCAAGCGGGTTTGTCGCCTTCGACGACCACCAGTATTATTACGAGAACGGCCAGTATGTCACGGGAGTTCAGAGGACGGTCAACAACACGGTTTACACGTTCGACCAGAGCGGGAAGCTGGTTTCTTCGAGCGCGACCGCCGTTTCCGGCGCCATTTCGAAAGCGCTGGGCGCGCCGCAGAAGACGCTCATGACCGGGGCGCGCGGAAGCGACGTCCTGAGCCTGCAGAAACGCCTGAACGCGCTCGGTTACATCACCGCCGACAACTGCACCGGCTATTACGGCCCCATTACGCAGGCTTCGGTGCTTGCGTACCAGAAGAAGGCGGGGCTTTCCGCCACGGGGGTCGCGGACACCGGGACGCTCGGTTCCGTTTATGGTTCGTCGGCCGCCAGAATATAAGCGGTATCAAGAAAGAGAAAAGGCTTCTTCCGCATTGCGCGGAAGAAGCCTTTTGCTATGGAAGGCACCGGAATCTTTTTTCCGGCGCCCGTTTTTTTGCGGGAGAAGGTCACAGCACGAGCGAGGGTGCGGCGTAGACTCTTGCCGCAAGCTCGGAGTCGAGCAGGTACAGGCTCTTTGCGTCGCTGCCGAACAGGTCGTAGCGTTTCAGGACGTCCTGGGTGTTTTTCTCTTCTTCCCCCTGTTCCTTGACGAACCAGTCCAGAAACTGCATGGTGCGGAAGTCTTTCTCCGCGTAAGCCCCGGCGTAGATGCTGTTGATGGAGGCGGTGACCGCCTGCTCGTGGGCGAACGCCCGGCTGATCGGCGCGCGGAAGTCGCCGTAAGGCTCGGTCGGCGCCTGAACGTTTTTCAGCGCCGGCTGCACGTCGTTGTTCAGAAGGTACTGGTTGAAAAGCATCGCGTGGTCGTGCTCTTCCTGGGCTTGGATGTTGAACCAGTTTGCGAATCCGTTCAGGTTCTTGTCGGCGTAGAAGTTCGACATGTCCAAGTACAGGTAGGCGGAAGCCCATTCCATGTTGACCTGGTTGTTCAGCAGCGCGGTGGTTTCTTTGCTCAGCATAATTTGTAAGCTCCTTTCGTTCCTTTTTATGGATCCCGATTTGGATCCGATTCCACTTTTTTGAGGAATCAGTATACCATACCGCATGGGAAAAATCAAGCGGAAGAATCGGCGCGGCGAAGGCGGCGGAAGCCGCCGGGGAAAAGAAAAACTCCCGGCCGAAGGGCCGGGAGCAAAAAATCCGTGCGGAACATCAGAGCCTTGCGACGCCGGATTTGCGCGCCGCATCGGCAACCGCCTTTGCGACCGCCGCCGCGACGCTGCGGTCCAGCGCGCTGGGGATGATGTAATCCGGCGAAAGCTTGTCGTCCGTGACGAAAGAGGCGATGGCGTAAGCCGCCGCAATCTTCATCTCGTCGTTGATGTCGGAGGCGCGCACGTCCAGCGCGCCGCGGAAGATGCCCGGGAACGCGAGCACATTGTTGATCTGGTTCGGGAAGTCGCTGCGGCCCGTGCCGACGACCGCCGCGCCGGCCGCTTTGGCCTCGTCCGGCATGATTTCCGGCGTCGGGTTCGCCATGGGGAACAGGATAGGGTCTTTGTTCATGCTCCTGACCATTTCCGGCGTGACGCAGTGCGGGGCGGAAACGCCGATGAACACGTCGGCGCCCTTCAGCACGTCGGCAAGGGTTCCGCTCTTCTTGCTGCGGTTGGTGATGGCGGCCATCTCTTCCTTGACCGGGTTCAGGCCGTCGCGGCCCTCGTAAATGGCGCCGTGGCGGTCGCACATGACGACGTCCTTCAGGCCGAGTGCAATCAGCAGCTTGATGATTGCGATGCCGGCCGCGCCCGCGCCGCTGGTGACGACCTTGATTTCGTCCAGCTTTTTGCCCGTCAGCTTCAGGGCGTTGAGCATGGCGGCGAGCGTGACGACGGCGGTGCCGTGCTGGTCGTCGTGGAAAATCGGGATGTCGCAGCACTGCTTGAGCTTTTTCTCAATCTCAAAGCAGCGCGGCGCGGCGATGTCTTCCAGGTTGATGCCGCCGAAGCTGCCGGCAATCAGGCGGACGGTGTTGACAATGTCGTCCACCTCTTTGGAACGGACGCACAGCGGGATGGCGTCGACGCCGCCGAAAGCCTTGAACAGCGCGCATTTGCCTTCCATGACCGGCATGCCGGCCTCCGGGCCGATGTCGCCGAGGCCGAGCACCGCCGTGCCGTCGGTCACGACGGCCACGAGGTTGCCGCGGCGGGTCAGGTCGTAGCTCTTGTCCACGTCCTTCTGGATCTCGAGGCAGGGCTGCGCAACGCCGGGAGTGTAGGCGAGCGAGAGGTCGTCGCGCGTTTCAAGCGGGGCACGGCAGATCATTTCGATCTTGCCTTTCCATTTGTAATGGAGTTTCAGCGATTCAGATGCGTAATCCATTTCTAATATCCTTTCTCAAAACAGTCCTGGACAGGCGGAAGCTCCGGCTGTCAGATTTTCAGGCCGGCGATGGTTTCTTTCAGCATTTGGGCGCTTGAGAGAAGCTTCGCGGTTTCGTCTTCCGTCAGAGTCGGGGCGATGCAGTCGGCAAGGCCGCTGCGGTTCAGCACGAACGGAAGGCTCATATAGATGTCTTCGACACCGTATTCGCCGTGCAGCTTTCCGGAAAGCGGAAGGACGGAGTTCGTGTTGCGCAGGATGTTGCGGCAGATCTTCGCGGCGGAAACGGCAATTGCGTAGAAGGTGGCGCCCTTCAGGCGGATGATCTCCCCGCCGGCGCGGTGCACGTCGTTCACAATGGCCTCGTGGTCCAGCGACGAGCCGTTCTCTTTTTTGACACGGCGCTTTTCAAGGAAAACGTCGGCCGGAATTCCGCCGATCGTTGCGAGCGACCACGGAATCATGGAAGAATCGCCGTGCTCGCCCAGAACGTACCCGTGCACGTTCTTCGGGTTGACGTCGGCGTACTGCGCAATCATCTCACGCAGGCGCGCGGAGTCCAGCATCGTGCCGGAGCCGAAGACCTGGTTGTCCGGCAGGCCGGTGACCTTCTGCATGGTGTAGGCGATAATGTCGACCGGGTTGCTGACCGCGACGTAGATGGCGTTCGGCGCGTATTTGATAGCCTGAGGCATGACGCTCTTGATGATGTTGACGTTCCCCTGCGCCAGGTCGATGCGGGTCTGGCCGGGTTTGCGGGCGCCGCCCAGCGTGACGACGACAATGTCGGATCCGCTGATGTCGGGGTAATCGCCCGCGTAGATGTTGACGGCCGGGCACAGCGCCGTGCACTGGATGATGTCCATGGCCTCGCCCTTTGCCTTGTCGCGGTTGATGTCAACCAGAACGATTTCAGAGGCAAGGCCTTCCAGAGTGAGAGTGTAGGCGATCGTTGCTCCGACGTTTCCGGCACCGAGAATACTGATTTTGCTCGATCTTTTCATGATGCTGTGTTCCTCCTCAGATTTTTTGGAAGCGCGGGTTCCGCGGCTCCCAGATAATAAAGGATATATAAAAAAAGAAAGAAGAGAATAGGTATCGGAATGGGCTTTACGGCGAAGGGCGGTCCGACAGCCGGTAGCCGACGCCGACCTCCGTAAGGATATGGCGCGGATTCGAAGGGTCCCGCTCGATTTTCCTGCGGATATTTGCCATGTTGACCCGCAGAATCTGCCGGTCGTCCGCGGCGAAGTTCCCCCAGACGTGCTCGAGAATGTAGGAGTAGGAGAGGACTTCCCCGGCGTGCTTTGCGAGGAGCAGCACGATTTTGAACTCGTTCTGCGTCAGATGGACCTCCCTTCCGCCGACCGAGACGGAACGCTGGCCGAGGTCCACCGTAAGCTGCCCGCACACCAGTCTGTCTGCCGAAAGGCCCGGTCCGGCGCCCATCCGGGCGCCGTGCCGAAGCGCGGCGCGGATCCGCGCCAGAAACTCCGGCGTGCGGACCGGCTTCACAATATAATCGTCCGCGCCCATGTCCAGCGCGCGCACGACGGAATTCTCGTCGGTGCGGGAAGAAAGAATCACGATGGGCACGTCGGACCATTTGCGGACCGAAGAGAGAATTTCCAGGCCGTCCATGTCCGGAAGGCCGAGATTCAGAAGGACGATGTCAGGGCAGTGGGAAGAGATCATCGAAAGAGCGGAACCTCCGTTCGCAGCCGTGAGCGTGCGGTATCCGTCCGCCTGAAGCGTCGACGAAAGGAAGCTGCGCAGCTCGCTGTCGTCTTCTGTGATCAGAACCGTCGGTTTGTTCTGCATCCCTACATCTTCC
The DNA here is from genome assembly GCA_023412715.1 of Bacillota bacterium. GTDB lineage: Bacteria > Bacillota > Clostridia > Oscillospirales > Acutalibacteraceae > Thermocaproicibacter. The sequence continues at coordinate 125,999 of JAEZCC010000025.1, read as the reverse complement.
TTTTTCGGCAAATCCCTTCGGAATATCTGATTTTTCTGTTCTGCGTTTCGGGCGCCGCCGCTTTCGCTGCCGCGGCCGGCATGTGAATAAATTATCAGACGTACACCATTATACTATATTTTCGTAAGAATCGACACAAAAACACCATAAAGAAATGATAAAGAAATCGTAAGCCCGATTGAGCCTGGCACGGCATTCTGCTATCATTTAATTGATTGCGAAAAAATCTGGCTCTTTCCGGCGGAGGGCAAAAAAACGGCCGTTCGGCTGAAAATTCTTTTGGATTCTTGCTTCTTGCGGGAAAAGTGCTATTATGTTATTATTATAACAATCAATCGTTGCGGCCGCATGCGCCGCAAAAGGCCGAAGCACGGCATCGGCGGTTTTCGGGGGAGTGTGCGGATGGGGTAAAAGACTGGAGCTTTGCGCAGACGGCGCCGTCCAAGAAGAGGTTCGGCGAAAACAATAACGAAAAAGCGGTGATTGTAAAGTTATGGGGATAATTGCATTTCTGGTTCTGTTTCCTTTTCTGGCGGCCATCCTTCTGGCTTTCATGAAAAGGCCCGGTAAAGTACGCGATTATACGGTTTACGTCAGCTGCGCGCTGATTGTCGGTGCGGTCGTCTATCTGGCCGTCACGACGCTTTTATCCGGAAAAAGCGTCGTATATCTGACGGAAGCCGCCAATCTTGACAGGCTCATCCTGATCGGCGAAATCGTCCTGATGGGCATCATCTTCTATTACGGTTTCCGTTACAAGAAATATTATGTGGTACTGCTTTCGGCCGTCCAGACCATTCCGATCGTCTGGATGGAGCTTGCCGGATATTCCGTCGAGGGGCGGCCGCGCATCGCCGTGGACAACCTGACGATCATCATGTGCCTTATCGTGGGCGTGGTCGGCAGCCTCATCGGCCTGTACACCGTCGGCTACCTGAAGGATTACCACAAGCACCACACGGATTTCCCGGACCGGATCCCGTTTTTCCTCTCCGTCCTGTTTATCTTCCTCGGGGCGATGTTCGGCCTGGTCCTTTCCGCGAACCTGTCGTGGATGTATTTCTTCTGGGAAATCACGAGCCTGTGCTCGTTCCTCCTCATCGGCTATAACCGTACGGAGATTTCCGTGCGCAACTCGTTCCGCGCCCTGTGGATGAACCTCCTCGGCGGCGCCGGGTTTGCGGCGGCCATCATGTACAGCACCATGGTACTTAAATGCGCCACCATCCAGGATCTTCTGAATCTCGGCACGGCCGGGAAGCTGGTCGCCATCCCCGCGGTGCTGCTGGCTTTCGCGGCGCTGACAAAAAGCGCCCAGCTGCCGTTCTCCGGCTGGCTGCTCGGCGCTATGGTCGCGCCGACTCCGTCGAGTGCGCTGCTTCACTCCGCCACGATGGTCAAGGCGGGCGTCTACCTGCTGATCCGGCTGTCGCCGGTCCTCGGCGGGACGGCCCCGGGCATGATGGTCGTCCTGGTCGGCGGGTTCACGTTCTTTGCCGCTTCCGTCCTTGCCATCTCGCAGAGCGACGGCAAAAAGGTGCTGGCCTACTCCACAATCTCAAACCTCGGCCTGATTGCGGCCTGCGCCGGCATCGGGACGTACGAGTCCGCTTGGGCGGCCATTCTGCTGATGATTTTCCACGCCGTGGCGAAATCGTTGATGTTCCTCTCGGTCGGCGCCGTTGAAAACAGCACCGGCAGCCGCAACATCGAAGACATGCACGGCCTGATTGTCCGCCTGCCCGGCCTTGCGGTCGTGATGGTCATCGGCATTTTCGGGATGTTCCTCGCGCCGTTCGGCATGCTGATTGCCAAATGGGCCGCGCTCAAGTCCTTTGTGGATTCCAGCAACGTCCTGATGATGCTCTTCCTCGCGTTCGGCTCCGGGACGACCATGTTCTACTGGACGAAATGGCTCGGCAAACTGATTGCGGTCCCGCACAGCTCACACCCGCACGCGGACACCGTCCACTGGGACGAGAAAATCACCCTCGGGACCCTCGCGTCTCTCGTCGTGATTCTGTGCCTGCTGTTCCCGATTATTTCCGCGGACCTTGTCCGTCCGGTGCTGGTCGGCATGTTCCGGACGACCGCGCTTTCGGTCATCACGAGCGGCGACGTCCCGATTATGCTGCTGATGATGTGCATGATCGTCATCGTCCCCCTCGCCGCGCGCCTGCTGACGCTCGGCAAGCAGAACAAGCCGGTGCTGTCGTATATGGCCGGCATCAATGAAGGCGACGACTCCTCGTTTGTCGACTCGTTTGGCGAGAGGAAGCAGATGTATCTTGCCAACTGGTACTTCCCCGATCTTTTCGGCGAGAAGAAGCTCTGGAAGCCGTGCGTCGGCATCGCCGTGGCACTGCTTGTGATTCTGATGGTTGTTTCGATCGGAGGTGTTCTGTAATGGCAGTGTGGATGACAGTGCTGAAAATCGTCCTTTTCATCGTCCTCGCACCGTTCGTCGGCGGTCTGCTTGCCGGGTTCGACCGCAAGATCACCGCTAGATTTCAGGGCAGGCAGGGGCCGCCGTTCCTGCAGCCTTTCTACGACCTTGCAAAGCTTTTCAACAAGCAGTCGCTGATTGTCAATAAATTTCAGACGTTCCTCATCGGAGGGTACGTCCTTTTCACCGTGTTCACGGGCTGCCTGTTCTTTGCGGGCGGCGACCTTCTGCTTGTGTTCTTCGCCACGACGCTCGGCGAGACGTTCTTCCTCATGGCGGCTTTTTCGGCGAACTCGCCGTTCAGCTCCATGGGCGTCCAGCGCGAGCTGGTGCAGACCATGTGCGCCGAGCCGATGCTTCTGCTCGCGCCGATCGGCTTTTACCGCGTGACCGGCAGCTTCATGGTGGGCGATATTGTCGGCACGAACATGCCGCTGATTGTCTTCCTGCCGGGAATGTTTCTCGGCTTTCTGTTCATCCTAACCATCAAGCTGCGCAAGTCGCCGTTCGACTTGAGCACGTCGCACCATGCGCACCAGGAAATGGTGAAAGGCACCACGACCGACCTGACCGGCAACGTCTATGCGCTGGTCGAGCTTGCCGAGTGGTACGAACAGGTCCTGCTGATGGCCTACGTCGCCCTGTTCATCGTGAACAGAAACCCGTGGAGCATCCTCGCCGCGGTGGTTGTCTGCCTTGCCTGCTATTTTCTTGAAATTCTCATCGACAATGTTTTTCCCCGTGTCAAGTGGGATAAGATGTTCCGTTCCGCATGGCTTGCCACGCTGATTTTCGGCGGCATCAACCTGCTGGCGATTATGTCTGTCCGTTTTATTCATTAAAGAAGGTGGCGCGCAACCATGAAAATGTCAAAATCACCGTGGCTTCTGCATTATGACGGTTCCAGCTGCAACGGCTGCGACATCGAGGTGCTGGCCACGACGACGCCGGTCTACGACGTGGAGCGGTTCGGCGTCGTGAATACAGGCAACCCCAAGCATGCCGATATCTTCCTGATCACCGGCGGCATCAACGACCAGAGCAAGAATGTCGTCAAGCAGCTTTACGACCAGATGCCGGATCCGAAGGTCGTCGTTGCCGTGGGCATCTGCGCCTGCGACGGCGGCATCTTCAAGGACTGTTACAATATCCTCGGCGGGGTGGACAAGGTCATCCCGGTCGACATTTACGTACCGGGCTGCGCCGCGCGGCCGGAAGCGATCATCGACGGCGTCGTCAAGGCCGTGGCGCTTCTCGACAAAAAGCGCGCGCAGATGGACGCGGCGGCTCCGCACGCCGAAGGGAGGGCCTGATTTATGCAGGAGATCAATCCGGTCAATATTGAAGTGCGCCCCGTTGAAAAACAGAATGTGCTCGGCGAGGTGTCCCGGCTGAAAAACGAGGGCTACCGCCTGGCGCAGATGTGCAGCACAAAAGTGGAAGACGGCTATGAGATGACGTATTCCTTCGGGAAGGGCTACGATCTGCTTCACCTGCGCTTCACCGTCGCCCCGGGCGACCAGATGGAGAGCATCAGCCACATTTTTCCGCCCGCTTTCTTTTATGAAAACGAAATTCACGATCTTTTCGGCGTACCGATTGAATTCATGACAATCGATTACCACGGCGGCCTTTACCGCACAGCCGAAAAACACCCGTACCACTGAAGGAGGAGAACCAAATGAGTACACGGAGCGTTGTTCCTTTCGGTCCACATCACCCGGTTCTCCCGGAGCCGATCCACCTTGACCTTGTTCTGGAAGACGAAAAAGTAGTCGAGGCGATCCCCTCCATCGGGTTCGTGCACCGGGGCCTTGAGAAACTGGTAGAGAAAAAAGATTTCAACGAAATGGTCTATGTCGCGGAGCGTACCTGCGGCATCTGCAGCTATATGCACGGCATGTCCTACTGCGCGGCGGTGGAGCATGTCATGAACGTCGAGATTCCGCCGCGCGCGAAATATCTGCGCACGATCTGGAGCGAGCTTTCGCGCCTGCACAGCCACCTGCTGTGGCTCGGCCTGCTGGCCGACGGGTTCGGCTTCGAAAGCCTGTTTATGCAGTCGTGGCGCCTGCGCGAAAAAATTCTCGACATGTCGGAGGCCTCCACGGGCGGCCGGCTGATTTCTTCCGTCAACAAGGTCGGCGGCCAGCGCAAAGACGTGGACAACGCCATGCTTCATTCCTTTGTGGAAACGCTGGACCAGATGGAGCCGGAGATCCGCGAAATGGCGAAGACGTTCCTCGGGGACAGCGCGGTGCGCTCCCGCCTTGACGGCGTCGGCGTCCTATCGAAAGAGAAAGCGCACGAGCTCGGCGCGGTCGGGCCGTTCCTGCGCGCGAGCGGCGTCTGCTTCGACGTCCGCACGACGGGCTACCTCGCCTACGGCGACATCGACTTCGAGCCGCAGACCAGCGACGCCGGGGACTGCTATGCGCGCACGGCGGTCCGCATCAATGAGATTTTCCAGTCTATCCATATCATCCGCCAGGTCGTGGCGAAAATCCCGGAAGGGGACGTCGCGGTGCCGGTGAAGGGATTCCCGAACGGCGAGTACATGATGCGTGTGGAACAGCCGCGCGGCGAGGCCCTTTATTACGTCAAGGCCAACGGGACGAAATTCCTCGATCGCTTCCGCATCCGCACGCCTACCTTCGCCAATATTCCGCCGATGCTGGAAATGTTGAAAGGGTGTCAGCTTGCCGACGTGCCGATGATGATTCTGACCATCGACCCGTGCATCAGCTGCACCGAGAGGTGAGAACATGAGTTTGCTGACTTTTACAAAAACGGAGCTGCGCAACCTGTTTTCAAAACCCGCCACGCGCCTGTACCCGCAGCAGCCGAGGAAATACCCCGAGCGTACGCGCGGCCATATCGAAAACGACATCGACGTCTGCATCTTCTGCGGGCTCTGCTCGAAAAAATGTCCCACGGGAGCCATCACGGTCGACCGCGCGGCAAGAACGTGGGCCATTCACCGGTTCAGCTGCATCCAGTGCGGCTACTGCGTGGAAAGCTGCCCGAAAAAGTGCCTTTCCATGCACCAGACCTACACGCAGCCGGGTGCAGAGAAAACGGAAGACTTGCTGCAGGGACCTGCCCCCGCGCCTAAGCCGGCAGCGCCCGCCGCTCCGAAACCCGCAGCGGAAGCCCCTGTGCCCAAGCCGGTAACGCCCGCCGTTTCAAAACCCGCGGCGGAAGCCGCACCGGCCCCCAAACCGGCTGCCCCGGAGCAGAAAACGGAGGCTCCGGCTGCGGAAAAACCGGAGCCGTAAGCTGCCAATGACTGTATTCATCACGGTCTACGGAATCGTCCAAGGGGTCGGATACCGCCCCTTTATCGCCGGCCTGGCGGATCAGGCCGGCGTTTCCGGTTTTGTGCGGAACCGCGCTGGCATCGTTGAAATCTGCGCTTCCGGGGAGGAACCGGCCGTTGAGACGTTCCTCGGGCGTATCCGCAAAACGGCGCCCGCGGGCGCGCAGGTTCTGGAAGTGCGGGCGGAAAAGACGGAGGACCGCAGCTTCGGCGGCTTTTCCATCGTGCAGAGCGGTTCGGAAAACGCGGAGCCGGCTCCGCCGTTTTTCCCGCCGGACCTGCCGATGTGCGGTGACTGCCTGCGCGAACTGCGCGACCCGGGCGACCGCAGATACCGCTACCCGTTCATCAGCTGCGCGTCGTGCGGGCCGAGGTTCACGATCCTCAGGACCCTGCCGTACGACCGGGAGAACACCACGATGGATCCGTTCCCCATGTGCCCGGACTGCGCGGCGGAATACCGCACCGGGCGGCGCCGCCACGCGCAGACCATCTCCTGCCACGACTGCGGGCCGCAGCTTCTGTTCCGCGGCGGCGGAAAATCCCTGGAAAAAGAGGCGGCGCTCCGGGAGGGGATCGCCCTGCTGAAACAGGGCGGCGTCGTTGCGGTCAAAGGCGTCGGCGGCTACCAGTTTGTCTGCTCCCCGCACGACGCGCGGGCCGTGGAAAAGCTCAGGCGGCTGAAAGGCCGCGAAAAAAAGCCGTTCGCCGTCATGTTCCCGGACTGCGAAAGCGTCGCGGCCGTCTGCTCCGTTTCCGCGGAGGAGCAAACGCTCCTCTCGTCGCCCGCAAGGCCCATCGTGCTGCTGGCGAAGGAAAAAGAACCGTTCTGCCCCGGCGTCTGCGGAGCGAGCCGCTATCTCGGCGCGTTTCTGCCCTGCACCGGGCTGCACCAGCTTCTGACGGACGCGTGCGGCCCGCTTGTCGTGACGAGCGGGAACCTGACGTCGGAGCCGATTGTTTTCCGCGACGAGGAGATGCTGCGGCTCCGCTCGCCGCTGCTTTCCGGCGTGCTGTACCATACCCGGGAAATCCTCACGCCGCTCGACGATTCCGTGGCGCGCGTCTTCTGCGGAAAGCCGCAGGTCGTCCGCCGCAGCCGGGGGTGCGTGCCGCTGCCCGTCTTGCTGAAGAAGGCGGCCAGACGTCCGGTTTTTGCCGCGGGCGGCGACCTCAAAAGCTGCTTCTGCTTTCTGAGCGGAAGGACCGCCTACCTGAGCCAGTATTTCGGCGACATGGAGAGCTACCGCGTCCAGCAAAACTACCGGGACGCGCTGACCCGCATGGAGACGATTTTCGGCGTCCGGCCGGAAACGGCTGCGTGCGACCTGCACCCCGGCTATTTCTCGTCGGCGCTCGCGAAAAAGCTGGCGGAAGAGCTTGGCTGCGCGCCGGTCGGAATCCAGCATCACCACGCCCACGCGGCGTCCGTGATGGCGGAGCACGGGCTTGACGGCTGTATCGGCGCCGTGTTCGACGGCACCGGCTACGGTACGGACGGCTCGGTCTGGGGCGGGGAATTCCTCCTGTGCCGGGGCGGAGAGTTCCGGCGGCTCGGCCATTTGAGCAGCCTGACGCTCTGCGGGGGCGACGGCGCGGCGGAGGACGCTGCGCTGACCGCCGACTGCTACCGCCTTGCGGCGGGAGAAGGCGCGAAAAATCCGCTGGTGTCCGCGGCAGTTTCGGCGGGCGTCAACACGTTCCGAAGCTCCAGCATGGGAAGACTGTTCGACGCGGCGGCGGCAATCCTCGGCGTCTGCGGCCGGAACGGCTACGAGGGCGAGTGCCCCATCGCGCTGGAAAACGCGGCCGTTGCCGCGCGGCAGGCGGCCGGGCCCCGGCCGCCTGCCGGAGGCCGGCTGTCGGGTGCCGGACCGTATCCGTTCCGCTTCCGCCTTGCGCAGGGGGAGGACGGCTGCGTCGTCGCCGACCAGGCGGACTTTGCGGCGCAGCTTCTGCGGGCCGCCCGCGACGGGGCGGATCCGGGCCTCGCGGCGCTGGGGTTCCACCTCGCGGTTGCGGAAATGACGCTGGAGGTCTGCCGCGAAATCCGGAAGGAAACGGGCGAAAACCGCGTCGCGCTGAGCGGCGGCGTGTTCGCAAACCTGCTTTTGCTGGGGGAGTGCCGCCGGCTGCTCCAGGACAACGGATTCGAAGTCTATCTCAATTCCGCCGTCCCCATGAACGACGGAGGCATCAGCCTCGGGCAGGCGTGGATCTGCGCCGCGCGGGGCATGTAAAACCAGAAACGTACGGAATCGGCAACGGAGGGAATCAGAATGTGTGTTGCTCTGCCGGGAACGGTGGTCAAAGTCAACGGTACGAAGGCGATTGTGAATTTCAGCGGGAATACCGTGGAAGCGGAAGCCGGGCTTGTCAAAATCAAGCCGGGGGATAAGGTGCTTGTGCACGCGGGCTGCATTTTGCAGGTGCTGGCTGAAGAAGAGGGCAAAGAGCTGGAAGAGCTTTTCAAAGAGCTGGAGGAAATATGACGGATATCCGCGCATACCTCAAGACATACGACGGGCCGGAGGTCCGGCTGATGGAGGTCTGCGGCACGCATACGGCGCAGATTTCGCGCTGCGGCATCCCGCAGATGCTTTCACCGAAGATCCGGCTCATCTCCGGGCCGGGATGTCCGGTCTGCGTAACGGTCACGGCCTACATCGACCGGCTTATCGAACTCAGCCTTGCGGGTGAGACGGTGCTGACCTTCGGCGACCTGATGCGCGTGCCGGGCAGCCGCATGAGCCTGAACGACGCGAAGGCGGCGGGCGGAAAGGTCCGCATGGTCTACTCGCCGATGGACGCGCTGAAATTCGCGTCCGCCGATCCGCAGCACGGCTATGTTTTTGCCGCCGTCGGCTTTGAGACCACGACGCCGGTCTACGCCGTGTTGCTGCGCGAGGCGGAAGGTGCCGGCATCGGGAATCTGCGGCTTCTGACGTCGCTCAAGACCATGCCGCGCGTGATCGGCTGGATCTGCAGAAACCAGGGGGGTGTCGACGGATTCCTCGCGCCCGGACACGTGAGCGTGATTACGGGCAGCGCCGCTTTCCGGCCGCTTGCGGAGGAATTCGGCCTTCCGTTCGTCGTCGCCGGCTTCGAGGGGGAGCAGATCCTCGAGGCAGTCTATGCGCTGGTGCGCTTTCGCGGCAGGGCGGGCGTGTGGAACCTGTACCCTTCCGCCGTGACGGAAAAGGGCAACGAGACCGCCCAGCAGGCCGTGAGGCATTATTTTGAACCGTGCGGCGCCGCGTGGCGCGGCATGGGGGTCATCCCCGGCTCCGGCATGGCCCTGCGGCAGGAGTACGAACGGTTCGACGCGGGCAGCGCCGCCCTGTGCGAAGACCGCGCCGCCAGCGGCAGCTGCCGCTGCGCGCAGGTGCTGACGGGGGCGGTTTCCCCCGTGGAGTGCCCGCTGTTCGGCAAGGCCTGCACGCCGCAGCTCCCGCAGGGGGCCTGCATGGTTTCGCAGGAAGGCAGCTGCTACAATTACTACATCAGCGGGAGGGGCGCAAAATGAAAATCACCATGGCTCACGGAAGCGGCGGAAAGGCCACGTCCGAGCTGATTGCGGACATCTTCGAGAAAAATTTCAGCGACCCGGTCCTCTCCAGAATGGAGGACTCGGCGGTCCTGCCGGGGGCGGGGCGCATCGCGCTCACGACGGACAGCTTTGTCGTGACGCCGCTGTTTTTCCCCGGCGGGGACATCGGGCGTCTGTGCGTCTGCGGAACGGTCAACGACCTTCTGATGAGCGGCGCGAAGCCGCAGTACCTGACCTGCGGCTTTATTCTGGAAGAGGGCGCGGAGATTAGCGACCTGCAGAAGATAGCGGCCTCCATGGCCGAAACGGCCCGCGAGGCGGGCGTACGCATCGTCGCGGGCGACACCAAGGTCGTGGAGGGCGGGGGCCGCCAGCCGGGTTCCGGCGAGGTCTACATCAACACGGCGGGGGTCGGCTTTGTGCCGGACGGCGCGGACGTCGGCCCGGCAAACTGCAGGGAGGGCGACGCGGTGCTGCTCTCCGGCACGCTGGGCGACCACCATGCGGCGATTCTGAGCCGCCGCATGGGAATCGAAAATTCCATCGTGAGCGACTGCGCGCCGCTGACGGAGATGGTCGGCGCGCTGCTCGGCGCGGGCATCCGCGTGCATGCCATGCGCGACGTGACGCGCGGCGGGCTGGGCACGGTGCTGAACGAGTTCGCGTCTTCTTCCTGCTGCCGCATCGAGCTGGAGGAAGCCGCCGTTCCCGTTTCGGAGCAGGTGAAGGCATTCTGCGGCATCCTTGGTCTTGACCCGCTCTACATGGGCAACGAGGGGAAGATGATTGCCGTCGTCCCGCGGGAGGACGCGGAACAGGCCCTTGCCTGCCTGCGCGGCAGCCGCTACGGGCAGAACGCCGCAAAAATAGGGGACGTCGTTTCCGCGGGCGAAAGCGCGGTGCTGCTGAAGACGCCGGTCGGCGGCCTGCGCGTGGTCGGCCCCCTTTACGGGGAAGGCCTGCCGCGCATCTGCTGAGCGCGCCCGCCTGTTTTTGCCCGCGCGGCGGCCGTGGGGAATAAATCCTCATAATTTTCCGCGCGGCTCCATATGGATGAACTGCAGGGGAAAGGAGGAAGGTTCGATGGCTGACAGATTCGTCCCCTTTCGTCTGCCCGCCCGTCTGGAGCTGGGCTGCGCGACCGCCGCCACGCAGATCGAAGGCGGGCGGACCGACAATTCCTGGTACGACTGGGCGGCCCGGAAGGGCAGGGTGAAAGACGGCGCTTCCCCCGGGCGCGCAAACCGCCACTGGGACCTGTACGAGCAGGACATCCGCCTCATGGCGAAGATGGGCATCCGGCAGTACCGCATGAGCGTGGAGTGGAGCCGCATCGAGCCGCAGCGGGGCAGGTTCGACGGCGCGGCGGTGGAGCATTACCGCGCGGAGCTTCGGATGCTCCGGCAGGCGGGAATCCGCCCGCTCGTGACGCTGCACCACTTTTCGAACCCGATGTGGTTCGAGCGGATGCGGGCTTTTGAGAAAAAGTCGTGCGTGCCCGTTTTTCTGGAGTACGTCACCTACACGGTAGAGCATCTGAAAGACCTCTGCACCGATTTTGTCACCATCAACGAGCCGAACGTCTACGCCACCGACGGGTATCTGTACGGAATCTGGCCGCCCGGCCGCAGAAATCTTTTCACGGCCCTGCGGGTGATGCGGAATATGACGCTCTGCCACCTTGCGGCCTACCGCGAGATCCACCGCATCTGCCCCGAGGCGAAGGTCGGGATCGCAAACCACCTGCGCATTTTCACCGGCTTCGGCCGGAACCCCGTCTATGCGCTGGAAGCGAAAATCATCCGCTACTTTTTTCAGGATGCGCTCACAAAGTCGATGCTGACCGGCAGGCTAGCTTTCCCCATCGGTTTTTCCGCCCCCTACGGCACGGGAAGGTATTACGATTATATCGGCATCAACTACTATTCGCGCAGCGCCGTAAAGCACTTTCGATCTTTCCCGACGCCGGGCTGCCCGGTGAACGACCTGGGGTGGGAAATCTACCCGGAAGGGCTGTCGATGCTCTGCCGCGAGCAGTATGAAAAATACAGGGCGCCCGTCTGGATTACGGAAAACGGGACCTGCGACCGGAAGGATCGTTTCCGCGCTCAGTTCCTTTACGATCACATCCGTGAGATTTCTTTCGTCGGTCTGCCGGTGGAGCGGTATTATTGCTGGACGTTCCTCGACAACTTCGAATGGGCTTTCGGCGAGAGCGCGCCGTTCGGCCTTGTGAAATGCGACTTTGCCACGCAGAAGAGGACGGTGCGCCGAAGCGGCGAGTTTTACGCCGAACTGTGCAGGGGGCGGCAGGTCACGCGGGACATGATTTCCCGCTTTCTGCGGGCCGTGCCCGCTCCCGTGCCGCACCGCCCGGCGGAGTGAGCATTCGGGGCTGCCAATGAAGACTCCCGGCCGCGGCATGGCGCGGCGTACCGCCGTTTCCGGAAAGGAGACAAATCCCTTGCGGCAGCTTGAAGTTTTTTTCGACTATGCGTGCCCGTACTGCCTGCGCGGTCATCGGTTTCTGAAAAGCCTGGTCCCGCGTTACCCGGACGTCGCCGTCGTCTGGCGCCCGTGCGAAGCGCACCCGCGCCCAGACCCGTACGGCCCGCACAGCCATCTGTGCATTCAGGGATTTTTCTTTATGAAGGACTGCGGCGCCGATCTCTGGGCCTACCACGACCGGATGTTCCGCGCCGCGCTGATCGACCGCGCCGATATCGAAGACGTCCGCGTCCTTGCGCGCTATGCGGAGGGCCTGGCGGATACGCATGCCTTCTGCGGGGCGCTGCGCGCCGGCACGTACCGCCGCGCCCAGCTGGAGGCGAACGCCGGGGCCTGGGACAGACAGCGGCTGGCCGCCGTCCCGTCTTACCGGATGGACGGCAGAAGGCTGGATTCGGTCGAAGACGTCGGTGTCACGGAGCAGCAGCTTGCCCGGTTTCTGGCGGGCGGCCTCATTCGCTGAGGCCGCCCTTTTTCGGCGTGCCGTCGTCCGCCGCGGGCCCTGCCGTCTGGAGGCCGTCCGCCGTCAGGCGGTACACCCTGCCGCAGACCTCGGCGATATATTTGCGGTCGTGCGAGACGCTGATGATTGCGCCGCCGAACGATTTGAGCGCGTCCCGGATCACCGGGCCGGAAAGCGGCGAGAAATTGCGCGTCGGTTCGTCCAGCAGCAGGACGTCGCACCGCTGCAGAATCATCCGCAGGAACAGCAGCTTCGCCTTCTGCCCGCCGGAAAGCTCGCCGGCCGGGTGCGTCATTTCGTCCGCGGTGTATTTCATGCTGCCGAGGAAGGTGCGGATGGACGAGATTTCCTCCCGGCTGCCGGTTTCGGCAAGAAATTCCACGGGCGTGACGCCGCCGCCCAGCAGTTCCGCGTAGTTCTGCGGCATATAGCCGGCGCGGACGTCGCGGCGCTCCCGCATGGCTTGCGCAATGCTGCGCAGAAGGGTCGTCTTGCCCATGCCGTTTGGCCCGATGATGCAGATTTTTTCCGGCCCGGTCACCCGCAGAAGAATGTTTTTGGCGAGGACGCGCCCCTGCGCGGCAAGTTCGTCCAGCTGAAAATCCAGCACGGTCTTGCCGTTCGGGATGGAAACGTCTTCCGGGAAACGGATCAGGATGGAATCCTCAAAATCCGGCATCTGCATGCTGTCCGCGTGCTCGCGCTCCAGCCGCCGCCCCATGGACTTCACGGCTTTCATCTTTTTCTTCAGCAGTTGCCCGCTATGCGGGTCCTGGCGCGAAACGGTCGCCTGCCGGTACTCGACCTTCGACTGAATCTGCTGGAATTTTTTCTGCTGCCGGCGGTATTCGGCCTCTTCCTTGCGGGCGGCCTGCTCCTGGCGGGAAAACCGCGCGAGGCGATCCTCCGCGTACCGGCGGTAAGGCATGCGGGCCACTGTCCACCGCGGCAGCGTTTTGCGCCGGAGCTGCTCCAGATGGATGACGACGTTCGCTGTACGCTCAATCAGCGTTTCGTCGTGCGAGACGAACAGCGCCGGCAGTCCGCAGGTGGTGAGAAAGGATTCCAGCCAGCCGAGCGCCGTCAGGTCCAGGTCGTTCGAAGGCTCGTCCAGAAGGAGGACGTCCGGGCGTTCCAGCAGAAGGCGGGCAAGCTGCACCCGCACTTTCTCCCCGCCGGAAAGCGTGCCCATTTTCCGCGGGGAGCGCAGAAGGGACGGATCCAGGCCGAGCGCGAGCGCGGCGTCGGAAAGCTCCGCCGGGCCGGGCAGGGAGCCCGCGGGGCTCCCGAGACAGAAATCCTCTATGCTCCGGCCGCATTCCCGCTCCGGCAGCTCCTGCCCGAGGTATCCGAGGCGCAGGCCGTCCCTGAGGATTTTCCCCGTGTAATCGGCGTACCCCTCCACAAGCGTCTCGTCGTAAATCAGTTTCAGAAGGGTGGACTTTCCGTCGCCTTCCTCCCCGATGAGGACCGCGCGGTCCTCCGGGTTCAGGGCGAAAGAGAAATCGTTCAGCAGCACGCGGCTGTCTTTTCGGTGGGTGACGGTAAGATGATTTATCTGCAACATGGCGCATTCTCTCCCAAATAAAAAAATCTGCCCGCCGGGAATGCCGGCAGGCAGACTTCAACGCGGTGAGAACACGCCGCGGGCCCCCACGGCGTGTTCAGCGCAGAAATCCGTTCTCCGGCAGCGGAGCAAAGCCCGGCCATTCGGCCCGGCGGGCGTTCCGTTTTGCCAAAAAACAGATTACTTGCGCATCTTTTCACCCGATTCTTTTAAAGTGATATTCAGTATAGCATATCCCGGGGCTTTTGTCGAGCCGCTGGGAGATGTCTTTGACACTCGCGTCCGCCGCGGCCCGGAATTCAAATCTTACTTACCGCCGCGGCAGGCCGGGAAAGTCCAGCGTGGCGAAATAGTCGGCGGGCGTTTCCGCGCGGCGTATCTGCTGCACCGAGCCGTCTTCGTGCAGCAGCAGCTCGGAGGAGCGGAGCTTGCCGTTGTAGTTGTAGCCCATGGAGTGGCCGTGCGCGCCCGCATCGTGGATGACGATGAGGTCGCCCATGTCGATCTTCGGCAGCATGCGGTCGATGGCGAACTTGTCGTTGTTCTCGCACAGACCGCCGGTGATGTCGTATTTGTGGTCGCAGGGCCAGTCCTCTTTGCCGGAGACCGTGATGTGGTGGTACGCACCGTACATGGCGGGGCGCATCAGGTTCGCCGCGCAGGCGTCAAGGCCGATGTATTCCTTGTAGATGTGCTTTTCGCGAAGGGCGGTCGCAACGAGGCACCCGTAAGGCGCAAGCATGAACCGGCCCATTTCGGTGCAGACGGCGACGTCGCCCATGCCCGCCGGCACCAGGATTTTTTCGTACTGCTCTTTGACCATGCGGCCGATTTTCAGAATGTCGGCCGGCTCCTCTTCGGGCCGGTAGGGGACGCCCACCCCGCCGGAAAGGTTGATGAAGGCGATGTGCGCCCCGGTCTCGCGGTGAAGTTCCACCGCGGTCTGGAACAGGATGCCCGCGAGCACCGGGTAGTATTCGTTGCCGGTGGTGTTGCTGGCTAAAAAGGCGTGCAGGCCGAACCGCTTTGCGCCGAGCTGCTGCAGCCGCCGGAAGCCTTCGGTCAGCTGCGGCCGCGTAAAGCCGTATTTCGAGTCGCCGGGGTTGTCCATAATGCGGTTGCTGGCCTGGAAGGTTCCGCCCGGGTTGTACCGGCAGCAGATGGTTTCCGGAATGCCGCACAGCCGGTCCAGAATGTCGATGTGGGTGAAATCGTCGAGGTTGATGACGGCGTCCAGTTTGCGCGCAAGCTGAAAATCGGCGTCCGGCGTCATGTTGGAGGAAAACATGATGTCGCTTCCCCGGTAGCCGACCGCGTCCGAAAGCATCAGCTCCGTCAGGGAAGAGCAGTCCGCCCCGCAGTCCTCCTCTTTCATGATGGAAAGAATATAAGGGTTCGGCGTCGCCTTGACGGCGAAATATTCCCGGTAGCCGGGGTTCCAGGCGAATGCCCTGCGCACTCTGCGGGCATTTTCGCGGATGCCCTTCTCGTCGTAAAGATAAAACGGCGTGGGGTACTTCCGTGCAATGGCTTCCAGCTGCTGATGGGTCACGAATGGTTTCTTCATGGTCTGCTATTTCCTCTCTGTCAGTTGTATCAGTTTGATCTCGTTTTTCAGGTCTTCCTTGAACAGGTCGACGAGATTTTTTTTCATGGAGTACAGACAGGTGGAGTATTCCCCGTCGTCGATGTCGCCGGTCAGCACGCAGGAGGAGTCCACAATCAGCCGGATCTGAAGGCGCTTTTTTTCGCTGTAATAGACCACGGCGCCGTCCAGGCGGAACGGCTTTTCCGTAATCAGCACGACCTTCAGTCCGCGGGACACCGCTTCCAGAAGCGGCCGCTCGATGCGCTGCATGATCTGGGCCGACACGGAGGCGTAGACCCGCTTGCGGGAACCGGCAATCATGGTGCGCATTTTGTCGAGGATATTCGCTTCGCCGGCGATGGTCAGATAGCCGCCCGCGTTTTCCACGCGCTGCGGCAGCGCTTTCGCAAGCTCCGCCCGGCAGCTCTGGAGCGCTTCGATTTTATTGGCGCAGAACTCGTCGGCGGACACGGCGGCGTAGCGCGACGCCGTGCCTTCCGAAAGGCAGGCGGCGCCCTTTTCCACAAGTCCGGCAAGCGCCGTGTAGATGTTGGAGCGCGAAATCCCCGTCAGCTTGGCCACCTCGTAGCCGGTCAGTTCCCCTTCCGCGCAGAGCGCGCAGTAAATACGGGCCTCCTGGTTGGTGAGGCCGAAGCGCATCAGCAGGCCGACGGCGTCCATCGCATCATCTCCGTTTCCTGTAGTGTTTCAATTTAGAAATACTATAGCGCGCAGGGGCGGATTTGTCAAGATTCCGTCGAGTTGCAAAAATAAAAACTTTTGTGATTTTGTCACATACAAATGCTTCTGCCGGGGGTATAATAAAGCCATGAAAATAGATATTGGAAAGGAAGCAGATACGATGGCGGTAGTGACAGTGACTTCTGAAAATTTTGATTCTACGGTTTTAGGTTCCAATAAACCGGTCCTGGTCGATTTCTGGGCCAGCTGGTGCGGCCCGTGCCGCATGGTTTCCCCCATTGTGGACGAAATTGGGAACGAGTCCGAGGGAAGGTATAAGGTCGGCAAAATCAATGTCGACGAACAGCCCGACCTGGCGTCCCGTTATAACGTCATGAGCATCCCGACCCTGATGGTCTTCAAAAACGGCGAGCCGGCCCAGACATCCGTCGGCGTCAAAAGCAAGCAGGACATTCTCTCTATGCTCGACTGAGAGCGGCGGCCCGCCGTTCCAGATAAGAGCGCCGGAATCCGTTTCCGGCGCTTTTCCATGCGGAGCCGATTTTCCCCATACGGCATAAAATAGCCCGGAGGGGATGTAGAATGAATCGCTCCGTCAGCGCCGAAGTGCATATGCACCGGCAGAAATGCGATCTTTTTTATGACGACGTTCAAATGGTTTCCGCGACCGTCAGTTATCCGGAAGCAGTCCTTGCCGGAAACGAAGCCGCGCAGAACAGAATCAACCGGTGCGTCTGCGCGCAGACCGAAAATTTTTGCCGCGACGTTTCGGGCAGGCTGTACTGCCAGGCGATCAAGGAATACCTCGAGTCGCAGGGGCAGGATTTTCCGTTCCGGATGTTCGGGGCGGGACTGGATTACAATGTTTCGTATAACCGGGACTGCCATTTCAGCGTTTTCCGCGACCGGTACGAGTACACCGGCGGCGCGCACGGCCTGACCGTGCGGGATTCCGACACGTGGAGCCTTGAAACGGGCTGCCGGGTGCCGCTTTCCGCTTTTTTCTGCCCCGGCGAAGATTACAGGGAAACCGTTCTTGCGGAAATCATCCGGCAGGCGGACCTCAACATGCAGCAGAACCCCGGCATTTATTTCGACGATTACCGCAATCTTATCCGCCGTTCTTTTGACCCGCAGCATTTTTATCTTACGCCGGACGGGGCCGCGGTGTATTTTCAGCAGTACGAAATCGCGCCCTATGCCGCGGGGATTATCATCTTTGTCGTCCCGTACGGGGCCGCGCCTTGCTGCCGGCGGTGTTCCTGACGAAAAAACAATCATAAAAAATCCGCGGCGGTCCCCGCGGATTTTTTATGGCCGGGAGGATAAAACCGAAAGGAACGGGAAAAAGCAATGTGGGCACTCTTTATCTTAAATTCTTAGAATGAAAAAATAAGGAGGTATGCCTCTTGGAACATCAGGTTCCCTCAACCGATCCAAATTATTCGTCTTTCGGCCATGGGAATGAAAACAATTCCGAGCATGGCGGCAGCAAGGGCGGCTCGTTCCTGCATTGGGTGGTCCGGTTCGTTTTGACGGCGATCATTCTGTTTATCGTTTCTTTTTTCACTCCCGGCTTTTCCATTACCGGGATGTGGTCGTTCCTGATAGCCGCCGTCGTCATCAGTCTGCTTGATTTTCTGGTGGAAAAGCTGATGAAGACCGACGCGAAGCCCTTCGGCAAAGGTCTCAAGGGATTTGCGCTTTCGGCTGTGATTCTGTACCTTGCCCAGTTCCTTGTGCCGAACATGAACGTGACGATTCTCGGCGCCATTCTCGGCGCCGTGGCCATCGGGATTCTGGATGCGATTTTCCCAACCCGGGTCATGTGACGCGCACGGGCCCCGGACGAAATTTTCGCCCGGGGCCCGCTGCGTTGTTTCGTCTCCGCGCGCGATAGAAACCACTTTTCACGCATATATTTGTGTGAAAGGGGAAATGGTGCATGTTTAGTGTTACGGTCACAAGAAAGAAGACGCTGGCGTTTCTGATTTTCATCCTGGTGGCGGTCCTTGCCGTCGCGGCGTGCGTGCGGGGGGCGCAGGCGGTGCAGGCCTCGGCGAAGGCGCGCGACCTGCCCATCTACCGGGTGCAGACCGAAGAAAAGAAGATCGCGATTTCTTTCGACGCCGCGTGGGGGAACGAACAGACCCAGTCGCTGATAGACATCCTCAGGCAATATAATGTAAAGTCCACCTTCTTTGTGGTGGGCGCCTGGGTGGACAAATATCCGGAGTCGGTCAAGGCGCTTGTGGCCGCCGGGCATGAGGTCTGCAACCACTCCGACACGCACCCGCATATGTCGAAGCTGTCGCAGCAGCAGATTATGGACCAGATTACCGCCTGCAACGAAAAGATCAAATCCGTCACGGGCACGGCCCCCGTCCTGTTCCGCCCGCCTTACGGCGAATATAACAACGCTGTCGTCGGCACCGTCAAGGGCCTGAAAATGTATCCCATCCAGTGGGACGTCGATTCCCTCGACTGGAAGAACCCGACCCCGCAGCAGATCATCAACCGCGTCGTATCCTCGGTAAAGCCCGGCTCCATCGTGCTGTTCCACAACGGCGCTCTGAACACGCCCGCCGCGCTGCCCACGGTCCTGAAGACGCTTCAGGCGCAGGGATATCAGATTGTGCCGGTTTCGCAGCTTATCCTGCGTGACAACTACACCATCGACTCGAACGGCATGCAGATCTCCGCGGCCGGCAAGGTCTCTTCTTCAAATCCCTCAAATTCAAAGTAAAAATTTACATACGCTCTGGAAAATAGAAACAGTCATAATTGAACGCTCCCAACGCACAATAGTAAAGCAAACGCGGTAAAACAGATTTTTGATGAGGAGTGTTTTCTAGAATGGCTAAAAATGTTGTTCCTGAAGCTCGTGCGGCTTTGGATAAGTTTAAGATGGAAGCTGCCTCTGAAGTCGGCGTCAACCTGAAGCAGGGTTACAACGGTGACCTTACTTCCAAGGAGAACGGCTCCGTCGGCGGCCAGATGGTCAAAAACATGATCAAAAAGTACGAGGAAGGCATGCGCTAAGCTTTCCCGCCAAAATGGAAAGGGCTGCGCCGCAGTAGCGGCGCAGCCCTTTCTTGCGGTCTTCTGCGGCGGCGCGCGGCTGGAAGCGCGTTTCAGCGCTGCTCCGGCAGAATCTCGCGTCCCAGAAAATAGTTTTCTATTATGTCCCACCGCTGCTCGTTCGTAAAATCGTTCTGCATGAAATACAGCATGATTTTCTGGGCGGACTTATGCCGCCGGTTGATATCGGTCAGCAGCGCGTTGTTGTAGGTCCCGCCGGCGAGCTCGTGGAATTTTTCCGGGTCGTTGATGCGCAGGAAAATCTCCGTGCTTTTTCCGCCCTCCACCGCGTAGGTGGCGAGGCCCAGCAGCTCGAGCAGGGCGAACAGCCTCATGCGCTCCGGCCGGCGGTCGCCCCTGCCGAACGGGATGAACGCCTGGAACACGCCGCCGTCGTCCGGCACGCACTGCGAAGCCAGCTGCAGAAAACGCTCTGGCATAGCGATATAGCCGGAATTCAGCACGCGGTAAGACAGGTCGCCGGAAGGCGCCTTTCGCGCCGCGACGAATTTGAGGCGGTCGCTGCTGGAACGGAACGAGAAATTCTGCGACATGTCCGTCACGAACTCGTCGAGAATCACGCCCGAAAAATCGAACCGGGTAAAATCTTCGCCCATTTTCTCCCGCACGGTTTTCTTGAACTCCGCGGCGGAGAAAGAGGCCTTCGCGTTTTTATAGCCGCGGAAAATGTCCGACAGCGCAAGCAGCATCGCCTTGAATTTTTCAAGCGCCTCCGGGAATGGGAACCGGTATGTGGCGCGAAGGCGCAGGCGCGGCGCAAGCTTCTCCCCGCAGGGGAAGCGGAACAGCTCGCCGCTGAAAAACAGGTGACGGAACTGCATGAAGCTGATGTCCTGAAAATGATTCTGCCAGATGCCGCCCAGGTCCAGCCCGTAGATGCTCCCGCTGTTGATGACGGTCGTGTCGGATTCGTACCTCCTGTTTTTCGAGGGCAGGATCCGCTTGGTGCGGTCCGGCTGCGGCGCGGCGTATGCTCCGTAGGCCCGCACGAATTCCTCCTCGGCGGCCTTCGGCACGTTGACGTAGCCGCGCGGGCTGATTTCCTGCGGCCTTACGCTTAAAACCGGCGCGCCATAGGAGGCGAAAAGATCCTTCGAAATCAGCAGCAGGCCGTTCTTGACCTTGTTTTCCAGGTCGCGGCCGCTGAACAGGTACGAAAAAGCTTCCGGCGAAACCAGAAGGCTCCGTTTTCCGCTTTCCTGCGCGACGCCGTCGGTTTTCCGCAGAATCTCGCGCAGCTGGTACTGCTTCATCTCCGAGATGCCGTACAAAGTGCGGATGTAGCGGATGTCCCCGGGCAGAAAGTCCGCGCAGGCGACGCCCCGCTCGGTCTCGAGGCGGGCGGCGCGGCCGATCTCCTGCACATAGTCGGCAAGGCTGCCGGTCGGGGCGAAATGGTAGACGTTGCGGATGTCGCGCACGTCCACGCCCATGCCGAAGGCCTTGGTGCAGACCATGACGGTGCAGCCGCCGGAGCGGAAGCTGTTCTGCGCGTCCTCGCGGGCGTTTTTGTCGAGCGTGCCGTAATATTTTTTTACTTTGGCGCGGACGTCCGCTTCCAGGGAATTGTAGATGTCGTCGACCTGCGAGACGAACGGGCAGTAGACCAGCGTCTTTTCCCCGCGTTCCACGAAAGAGCGGATTGCGCGGACGGCCTGATCGATTTTGAAGCGTTCGACGCTTCCCGCCGCGCCGGCGGGGTCCGGGTGGCGTATCTCGAAGCGGATGTTGCTTCTGCGCACGCCGCCGAGAAAGATTGTCGGGTTTTCGAGCGAAAGGCTCTCGACGGTTTCGTGCACAATATCCTCCGGGCCGCCGTAGACCGCCGTGGCCGTGAGGCACAGGACCGGGAACCACCGGCCCTCCCGCTTCAGCCTGGCGAGAAAATCGCCGAGGTACCAGTAGTCCGCGCGGAAATCCTTGCCCCAGGAGGTGACAATGTGCGCTTCGTCGACGACGAAAAGCCCGACCGGCCGTCCCCCGGTGATCGCTTCCAGCGGGGTGGAGATCAGAAGCTCCGGCGCAAGGTAAACGATGGATTTTTTCCCTTCGCGGATTGCGCGGATCCGGGCTTCCCGCTCCTCGAACGTGATGGTGGAGTTGATGAACGTCGCGCAGGTCACGCCGCGCTCCTGCTCCAGCTGCGCGACCTGGTCCTTCATCAGCGCAATCAGCGGCGTGATGACGACGGTGACGGCGCCGAGCGGCAGCCCGGGCCGGCTCTCGGCAAGGTACAGCGCCGGAAGCTGGAACAGCAGGGATTTCCCCGCGCCGGTCGGGGCGGTGATGAAGATGTTGTGAAAATCTTTTTTCCCGGCGAGGGCCGCGTCGCATTCCCGCACAATCCGGGCAATCAGTTCCCCCTGCGACAGCGGCACCGTCTCGCTGGAATGTTCCGGGTCCCGGTAGAACCGAAGCTCCCGGAATTCCGCGCCGCTTCCCCAGTGCCGTTTCAGCAGGGGCAGCAGCTTCCCGGCGGAAGCGTCCTGCTGCGGCGGGCGCAGGCCCTCCCGCGGGGCCGTCCCGAACGGAAGGCCGAGGCGGGAAAGGATCCAGGCGTACGGCCCGAATCCCGCGGAGTCCGCCCGCGCGGGATCCGTGACGTAGCAGGCCGGCGAGGGCAGGCGGCCCTGCGCCAGGTCGAACCTGCGCAGCAGGAACTCCTGCGAAGAGACGGCGACGCTCTCGTATTCTCCGCCGCCGGGCTGCGGCTCCGCCTCGGCGGGAAAAAACGGTACGGCCTCTGTTTTTTCATCTTTGCAGCGGTCAAGCGGGAAGAGGAGGCAGCGGCTTTCGTCGAGAGAAACGGCCTGCGCGTAATAGTTCAGGTAAGGCCCCAGCCCCTCCGGCACGTCCTGCGAGTCGCTCTGGAAAAAATCGTACAGCCTGCGCGCGTCTTCCGCCGGAACGGCAGACGGGAAGCCGCCCGGGAACAGGTTGTTCTCAACGACGGCGATCCTGCCGCCGCAGCGGTCCTGCAGATCCGGCGTTGCGCGGAACAGCCGGATCAGCTGCTCGTAGACGCCGGTGCAGAACGTGCGGCCGCCGGCGGGAAAGCGGTCCGCCATTTTGCCTCCGCCCGCTTCCAGCGCGGGAATGGAAAGCGATCCGTCCGGAAGAAGCAGGCCCTCGCAGGCCAGCGCGTCTTCCCTGGAAAGGATCGCGCGGTTCTGGGCTTTTGAGAATCCCTTGAAAAAAACGGCGCATTTTTCTTTGCGGTAATGGTCCAGCAGCGTCTCTAATCGGACCAGAAACAGTTCCTGAAAATTCATTTTTTCACCTTTGCTGTTGATTTCCTGATAAAACAAATCGCCTTATCGTTATTATTATACAACATTTTCCGGGGCAAAGGCACGGCTCGTGTGGAAAACGCCGCAAAAATATCAAAAAAATGCTTGACTGCGACGCAGCGTCATAGTGTAGGATAGAGAGGAAAGGCGGGGATTGCCATGAAAACGGTCAGGGAAACGGCGCGGCTTTCCGGGGTCAGCGTGCGCACGCTGCACTATTACGATTCGATCGGCCTGCTCAGGCCGGCGGGGACGACGGAGGCGGGGTACCGCCTGTACGGGGAAGAAGAGCTGAAAAGGCTGCAGCAGATTCTGTTCTTCCGGGAGCTCGGATTTCCTCTTGCGGACATACGCAGAATTTTGTCGGACCCCGGCTTCGATTCCCGGAAGGCGCTTCTGGAGCACCGCAGGCTTCTCACGATGGAGCGCGACCGTCTGGACGGCCTGCTCCGCCTTGTGGACAGAATTTTGAAAGGAGAACAGAGTATGAGCTTTCAGGAGTTCGACAGCACGGCAATCGAGGCCGCGCGCCAGGAATACGCCGGAGAGGCGAAAGAGCGCTGGGGCAGTACCGAAGCCTGGCGGGAGAGCGAAAAGAAAACGGCCTCCTACGGCCCGGAGGACTGGGCAAAGATCCAGTTGGAGGCGGAAGAGATTTTCCGCGCCTTTGCGGCGGAAATGAAAATGAAAAAGCCGCCGGAGGATCCGGCGGTGCAGGCGCTTGTCAGGCGGCGGCAGGATTTCATCACGAAATGGTTCTATACCTGTACGGACGAGATCCTTGCCGGACTCGGCGAGATGTATGTCGCCGACGAGCGCTTCCGCAAAAACATCGACCGGTACGGCGAGGGGCTGGCGGAGTTTATTTCCCGCGCCATCCGCGCAGGCACGGCGGGCGCATAGCGCCTTTCACCGCGGGACTATCCGCTCCGCCTACTTTCTTTCGCCCCGCCGCAGCACGGCGGGGCGAAACGGCCCGCGGCCGCGGGTCCCGCCCGAGCCGATGCGGAACAGGGTCGAGACGAGCAGGATGCCCATCGCCAGCGCCCCGGAGATTCCGAGCGTGTGCAGGCCCGTCTGCGAGAACATGGCGTTGTTGCCGATGACGCAGTACTCCATGGTGTAAAAGATGCCGCCGCCCGGCACCATGGGCAGCAGCGCGACAACCTGGTATTCCGTCGCGGGCTTTTTGAAGACGCGCGCCATGATTTCAGAGTAGACGGCCGTCGCGGTCGTCGCCAGAAAAAACTGGAAGATGTCGTTCGCAAGAAAATTCAGCAGAAGGTAGACCAGCCACCCGAGCGAGCCGCCGAGGGCGGTGAAAAAGATGTCCTTCCCGCGGATGTTGAACAGCAGGCAGAACCCCACGCAGGCGAAGAACGCCCACAGGCACGCGAGATATTCCACCGCTCACACCCCCCAGATCATGCGGGTCGCGGTCAGCGCGATGCCCGCCCCGATGGCGATGGCCGTGGCCACCAGCAGGCTTTCAATCAGGCGGAGGATGCCGGAGATCATGTCCCCCGCGATGATGTCGCGCATAAAATCGGTGATGGCGATGCCCGGCACAAGGTTCATCAGGATGCCGATAATGATTTTGTCGTAGTTCAGGTAGATGTTGAAATGCGCGAAAGTCAGCGCGATGGCCGCCGCGACAAAGCTTGCGGTCACGTGGATGAAAAACGTGTTGACGTGAAAGCGCTCCAGAATGCGGCATACCGGGCGCAGCGCGGCGCCGCCGAGAAAAGCGACCGCCGCGTCCGAAAAATTGCCGCCGTAAAAGAGCGTGAAAGAGAACGCGACCACTGCGAACGCCGCCGTCTGCAGCCACACGGGCACGGACGGCAGCGAGCCGATCCGCGCGATTTCGCGGTCGACATGGTACAGGTTCGGCTTTGCGAAGCAGATGCGCCGGCATAGATCGTTCGCGAGGGCGACGCGCCGCATGTCCGTCTGGCGCGATGCGATGCGCCGGATTGCGGTGACGGGGCGCCCCTCGGCCGTGCCGACCGAGACGCTCAGAAAATTCGGAATGGCGAAGACCTCGCCGTTTTCCACGCCGTATGCACGGAAGATCCTCCGCATGGATTCTTCCGCGCGCGAGATTTCGGCCCCGCTCGAAATAAGAAGGTAGCCGACGTCGGCCGTGGTGCTGACCAGTTTGTCGTAATTCATAAAAATGGCCTCCGGGTCCCTGCCCGCGCTCCTGCGGGCCGGGCCGCCTGCGCTAGGCTGTAATGAAAATCAGGTTGCCGTCCGGGTCGGCGAAAGAGCAGCGGTAAAGCCCGTGCGTTTTCCGCGGCGCCTGCACCATGGAAGCGCCGCCCCGCACCATGCTGGCCGCGAGGCCGTCGACTTCCTGCTCGCTGCCGACGCTGAGGGCGAACTGCGCGCGCCCGGCCCTGCCGGCGCCCCCGGCGCTCTGCACCAGAAGCAGGCTCGTCGAGCCGTCAAATTTCAAAAGCCAGCCGGACTGTTTTTCCCCGGGTCCTGCGACGTCCGGCTCCGGGAGAATCCAGAAAAAGGTCCGGTAAAAAGAGGCGAGTTTTTCCGCGTCAGGGGTATCGATGATGATTTGGGTGATTGTTCTCATGGTAAAGTCCTGTCTTTCCTGTATCTTTTTCAAAATTTCAGCTGAAAAACCATCCCCGGCGTCATTACAGAACGATAATATCATTCTTTTGAACGGGTTACAATCGCGTGCCGGGAAAAATCCGGGCGTCCTTTCCGCCCGGCCCCGCCGAGGGGCGGCGGAATCTCCCGCCCGGGGATAATGCGAAAATAGTTATAGTTCATGGAAAAAAAACGAAACGTGCGAGAAAATTAGGAAAATTTCAGGATATTTTTCAAATAATTCAAAATAAAGCTTGACAATGGAAACAAATTATTATAAACTGATCGGGAATGAAGCCCTTATTTATGCCCCAGTAGCTTAACGCAAGAGCATTTGGTAATTCCAAAGGTTGTCGGTTCAACTCCGTCCCAGGGCAAAAAAATTTCACACAGAGTGAGGTAAAAAGGTTATGTTCGAAGACAAAACATTAGTCTGTCAGGAATGCGGGAAGGAGTTTATCTGGACTGCCGGTGAGCAGGAGTTTTATTCTGCGAAAGGCTTTACCAATGAACCGAAAAGGTGTCCCGACTGCCGCAAAGCCCGCCGCGCAAACCAGAAGCCCCAGCGCGAAATGTACGACGCTGTCTGCGCTTCCTGCGGCGCCCCCTGCAAAGTGCCGTTCCAGCCGACCGAAGGCCGTCCGGTTTATTGCAGCGAATGCTTTGCAAAGATGAAAGAGGAAGGCTGAACCATTCGGGTTTTGTCTGCTGAACAACGAAATATGCGGCGGGTGCACCTAAGTGCGCCCGCTGTTTTTATTTCCGGCGTGACGCGGTTTTGTAAAAAACGTAAGAGGCTTCTCAAAAACGACAGGAAACAGTCCAGCGCATATTTGCAGCTCTGCGCAGGCATACTATTGCCGAAAGGAAGTGGTTCTAGTGGAGTCCGTACTTGATAAAATCGCTTTGACGATTACGATTATAGGCGGTCTGAACTGGGGTTCCATCGGCCTTTTCGGTTTTGATATTGTAGGCTGGATTTTCGGCGGGCAGCTCACCGCGGGCAGCCGTGTGGTTTTTGTGCTTGTGGCGATTGCCGCCATCTGGTGCGTCCACCTGCTGTTCCATGAAGAAGACAGCAGCGAGCGCACCGCGCACACGGCGCATTCCGCATAGGGTCTGGCCTTTTACAAAACGGCGATTTTCCGCCTGCAAATCATGCCGCCTTTTTCTGTGAGGAAAAGGCGGCCCGTTTTTTTATACCGCCCCTTCGGGAACCGCGGCGTTCTGCCCGTAGATAATGCGCAGGCCGTCCAGCAGCAGGGTGTCGCAGTGGACGATGGACCGCCGGCACTGCGAGATAACCTCGCGCGCCAGCCCGCCCGTGGCGACGACGCTGCACGGCCTGCCGAGTTCTTTCTCGATGCGGTCGCACATGCCGTCAATCATGCAGGCGGTGCCGGTGATCAGCCCGGAGCGCATGCATTCCGCCGTGTTGTCTCCGATGACGCAGCGGGGCGCCTCCAGGCTTACGGAGGGCAGCTGTGCCGTGCGGCTCGTCAGGGCGTCCAGAGAGATTCCGACGCCCGGCGCGATGGCGCCGCCCAGCATGTTCCTGTTTTCGTCCAGCACGACGAAGGTGGTCGCCGTGCCCATGTCGAGAATGATGCACGGGCCGGGGAACATCCGCGCGGCCGCCACGCAGCCGACGATCAGGTCCGCGCCGACGATTTCGGAGCGCACGTGTTCGATGCGGATCCCGGTCTTCGTCTCGGGCCCGACGCAGATTGGCCTGACCCGGATCAGCCGGCGGATGGCCCTGACCACGGCCCTGTTGACCGCGGGCACGACGGAGCTGACGGCGCAGCCCTCGATTTCCTGCAGCGAGACCCCGTACAGACGCAGGATTTCCTGCATTTCTATCGCGTACTCGTCGGCCATTTTCAGGCGGTCCGTTTTCATGCGCGAAACGAACAGCAGCTCTTCTTCGCGGTAAGCCCCCATCGTGATGTTCGTGTTGCCGATATCCAGAACCAAAATCATGCTTTTTCCGCTCCTGTCTGCGGCGGAGGGGGCGGCGCGCGCCTGCCCTTTCTCACCGGAATCATACAGCCATTTATTATAGCAAGAACCGGGCGGTTATGCAATCGTTCCGGCGCGGCGCCGTAAATTTTTCATCCGAAGAAGAGCCGGACGGTCAGAGAAGAAAGCACGCAGGCGGCAAAATCGGCAAGAAGCGCCGCCGGCAGGGTGTGGCGCGTCTTTTTTACCCCGACGGCGCCGTAGTAGACGGCAATGGCGTAGAAGGTCGTCTCGGTGGAGCCCGACATGACCGAGGCGACCCGGCCGGCAGGGCTGTCCGGGCTGTTGTCCTTGAAAATCTGCGTCAGGACGGCCGTCGAGCCGCTGCCGGAGAAGGGCTTGATCAGCGCGAGGGGGATGACCTGCGGCGGCAGCCCGAGAAACTGCGCCGCGGGCGCCAGCAGGGAAGAAAGCAGGTCCAGCGCGCCGGACGCGCTCAGCATGGAGACCGCCATGATAAGCCCGACGAGCGTGGGGAGGATGGAGACGGAGGCCTGCAGGCCCTCTTTCGCCCCGGTGAGGAACGTGTCGAAGACCGGCACCCCGCGCAGAAAACCGGCCAGAACGATCGCAAGCAGCACGGCCGGCAGGACCCAGACCCCGAAGCTACCCATCCGGCCGGCCCTCCAGAAGCTTTGCCGCCGCCATCCCCACGGTGACCGCGCCGAGCGAGGTCACCCACACCGCGGGCAGAATGTCGAACGGCGCGGCAGAGCCGTACTGGGCGCGGAGCGTCGCCATGAACGTCGGGATCAGCTGGATGGAAGCCGTGTTCAGTACGACGAACGTGACCATCGCGTTGCTGGCCGTCTGCGACGGGGAGGCCTTTTTCAGCTCTTTCATGGCGGCGATGCCGAGCGGCGTCGCGGCGTTGCCCAGGCCCAGCAGGTTCGCCGTGATGTTCATGCACATGGCCCGCACGGCCGGCCCGTCTTTTTTGCAGGACGGAAAAAGAAGGCGCATCAGCGGGCTGAGCATACGTGACAACAGGCGGGTGACGCCCGCGTTTTCCGCCACCTTCATCAGGCCGGTCCACGCGCACATCATCCCGGTCAGCGAGATGACGAGCGTGACGGCGCCGCCGGCCCCGTTCAGGATGGATGCGGAAAGCTCCGACATCCGCCCGGTCGCCGCGGCGCAGATCACGCTGAACAGGATCATGGCGGTCCAGATGTAATTTAACAGTCTGTTCATCCCCTGTCTGTAAAAACATCATATAATCCGTATAATATATTCGCAAAAGAAGGGCAATAGTCCCTTGACATGTTCTTCCATGCGTGGTACTATGAATTGACAAATTTGGAAAAACATAGTATCATAACGGTGAAAAGATAAGGATATGGTGTTTTTCTGTCGGGTGCAATTTTTTTTGAAAGGATGTCGTTCTTTGAAATTTACGGGGATTGTGCGGAAAGTTGACGAATTGGGAAGGATCGTGTTGCCGAAAGAGCTTCGCGTTACACTGAACATCAAAGAGAAGGATCCATTGGAGATCTATGTTGACGACGACGGCAAGATTATTCTGAAAAAATATGAGCCGACCTGCGTCTTCTGCGGCGGGATGAACGATATTGTGCGGTTCCACGGCTACAATGTCTGCAAGGACTGCCGGAAAAAGCTTTCCGAAAAATCGCTCGGCGACGAGACTCGTTCGCAGGAGTGAAATCTTTTTCCAGAGGAACATACCGGGGCGTTTGTCCCGGCTTTTTTATGGAGAAACGGAGGAGGTGCCGTTCCCGTTGCGGCTGACAAAAAAGCAGTACGCCTATTTTGAAGAATGCGTCGGGGATCTCATGCGGTCGGAGGACGTCCGCTCCATGGCGCGCTTTGTTCAGCATGCGGAGGTTTCCACGCTGGAGCACAGCCTTTCCGTCGCTTACGTCAGCTTCTGGATCTGTGAAGCCCTTCCTGTTTCTTTCGACCGCAGAAGCCTAATCCGCGGGGCTTTGCTGCACGACTTTTTTCTTTACGACTGGCATACGGGCGGCGGCGACAGAAGGGGGCTGCACGGGTTTACGCACCCCAGGACGGCCCTGCAAAACGCGGAGGCCCGTTTTTCGCTGACCGACCGCGAACGCGATATTATCCTGAAACATATGTGGCCGCTGACCCCTGCGCTGCCGAAATACGGCGAGGCGTACCTTGTGAGCGCCGCAGACAAGTACTGTTCGCTGGTCGAGACGCTGCGCCGCCGGCCTGCCGTCAGGCTGGATCCCGCCCTGCTCGGGCGGAAAAAGACGCTGAAACAGGCATAAAACAGGGCCGCGTGCAGAAGCACGCGGCCCTGTTTTATGCAGTTGGGATTTTACTTGTGGAACTTCTCCACAATGTCGCGCACGGCCGCGACGACGTAGTCGGACTGCTCTTCCGTGAGGGTGGGGTACAGCGGCAGCGAAATCAGCCGTTCGAAGTGCTTTTCGGCGTTCGGGAAATCGCCCTTTTTGAACCCGAAGCGCTTCGTGTAGGCGCTCATGTACGTCACTGGGATGAAGTGCACGCTGGTGCCGACGTTGCGTTCGTTCAGCTCCACGATAAAGCGGTCGCGGTCTATGGTCAGCAGCTCCGGCACGATGCGCAGAACGTACAGGTGCCAGCTGTGCTCGGCGTACCCCGGCACGAAGGGCGGCTCCACGGCGTCTATTTTCGCAAATTCGCGCTGGTATTTTTCCGCGATTTTGAGGCGGCGCGCCTGCATGCTGTCAAGGCGCGAAAGCTGTACGAGGCCGAGCGCGGCCTGAATATCAAACATGTTGTACTTGAAGCCCGGCTCGCAGATATCGTACTGCCAGGTGCCGCCTTTCGCGTAGCGGTTCCAGGCGTTGTGGCTCATGCCCTGGCCGGCCCAGATGCGGGCCTTGGCGTCGATCTCGTCGCTGTCCGTCGCGAGCATGCCGCCCTCGCCCGTCGTCAGGTTTTTCGTCGCGTAAAAGCTGTAGGCCGCCGTGCCCTTCAGCTTGTTGCCGATCAGGCGGCCCTTGTAGCGGCTTTCAAGCGCGTGCGCGGCGTCCTCCGAGACGAAGAGGCCGTATTTGTCCGCAATTTTGTAGATGCGGTCCAGGTCGCAGACCTGCCCGCTGTAATGCACCGGAACGACCGCTTTGGTTTTCGGCGTGATTTTCTTTTTGATCTCGTCCGGGTCGATGCAGCCGGTGCGGTAGTCGATGTCGGCGAAAACGGGCGTCGCGCCGCAGTGGATGACGGTGCTCGCCGTGGAGGCGAAGGTCATCGGCGTGGTGATGACCTCGTCGCCGGGGCCGATGCCCGCCGACAGCAGCGCGACGTGCAGCGCCGCCGTGCAGGAGTTCATGGCGACGGCGTGCTTCGCGCCGACATGCTGTGCGAATTCCTGCTCGAATTTCACGGTGCGGGGGCCTTTCGCCACCCATCCGGATTTCAGGGTCGCGACGACCTCGTCGATCTCTTCGTCGGTCAGGTCCGGCAGATTATATGGTATAAAAGCGTCCCGTTTTACAAAGTTGCTCATGGCAGATCCTTTCCATTTTCCTTCATCCGGGGGGCGCGGTTTTCCACGGCGCCCGCCTTCGGAATGTTTTTTCGGTCCTGCTTGGAAAAATGCGGTTATTTCAGCTTTCCCGACGAAAAATATGATAGCGCCTTTTCTTTGCAAAGTCAACGAAAAGAAACCGATTCGCCCATTGCCGATTGACTATGCTTTTCTTTTGGGATATAATATACAGGTTAAACGGGAAGTATGCGGAATTTTCCGAAAAAATAAGAAGAAACGGTGGCTGTGCTGTGGACAAACCTCAGGGTTATTATGTGCATCCGAGCGCGTGCGTCGACGGGGGAGCGCAGATCGGCGACGGCACGAAAATCTGGCATTTCTGCCATATCAGTTCCGGCAGCCGGATCGGCGGGAACTGCACTCTCGGGCAGAACGTCTTCGTCGCGCCGGGCGTTTCCATTGGGAAGAACTGCAAGATACAGAACAACGTCTCCGTCTATGAGGGCGTCGAGCTGGGCGATTATGTGTTCTGCGGGCCCTCGATGGTCTTTACGAACGTGCAGCGCCCGCGCTGCAAGTACCCGCAGCGCGGCTCTGAATTTTACGCCCCTACGCCCGTGGGCGAGGGGGCCAGCATCGGTGCAAACGCGACGGTGGTCTGCGGCCACCGCATCGGCAGGAACGCGTTCGTCGCCGCGGGCAGCGTCGTGACCAAAGACGTGCCGGACCACGCCATCGTCATGGGCAACCCCGCCCGCGTCCGCGGCTGGGCCTGCGAGTGCGGCGCCAAGCTGGGCGACGACCTTGTCTGCCCCAAATGCGGCAGGCATTACGTCCGCGGGGAGAACGGCCTGAAGGAGGAAACGGAATCATGCAGAAAATAGCGTTCAACGACCTCGGCGCGCAGTACCGCCATTTAAAAGATGAAATTGACGCGGGGATTGCGGCCGTCATCGAAGACTGTCACTTTATCTCGGGCCCGCAGGTCGAAGAGCTGGAAGCGAAGCTCTGCGAATATACCGGCAGAAAATACTGCGTCGCGACGGACAACGGCACCGACGCGCTTCTGATGCCGCTGATGGCGAAGGGGTTCACGAAGGGCGACGCCGTGTTCGTGCCGGCCTTCACTTTTTTCGCCTCGGCGGAGGTCGTCAGCCTGACCGGGGCGACGCCGGTCTTCTGCGATTCGGAGGCCGATATTTTCAACCTTGACCCCGCGTCGCTGGAACGGCAGATCAAAAAGACGCTGCAAGAGGGAAAACTGAAACCGAAAGCGGTCGTGGCGGTCGATCTGTTCGGGCACCCGGCGGATTTTCCGCGGATTGAAAAAATCTGCGAAAAATACGGCCTGTTCCTGCTGGAAGACGCCGCGCAGGGCTTCGGCGGCGAAATCAACGGCAGAAAGGCGTGCTCGTTCGGGAACGCTTCGGCCACGAGCTTTTTCCCGGCCAAGGCGCTGGGCTGCTACGGCGACGGCGGCGCCGTCTTCACCGACGACGAAGAGCTGTTCCATCTGCTGCAGTCCATCCGTGTGCACGGCAAAGGCGCGATGAAATACGAAAATGTGCGGCTCGGGCTGAACGCCCGGCTCGACACGCTGCAGGCCGCCATCCTTTTGCCGAAGCTGGCTGCGTTCGATACGGAGAACGAACACCGCCGCCGTGTGGCCGCGCGTTACGCGGAAAAGCTGGGCGGCCGGTTCGAAACGCCGGTCGAGCGCGAGGGGTTCCGCAGCAGCTTCGGCTATTACACGCTCAAGGCGAAAAGCCCGGAAGAGCGCGCGGCGGCGATGGCGGTCCTCAGGGCCGAGGGCGTGCCCTCCATGATTTATTACCCGACGCCGCTGCACCTGCAGAAGGTCTACGCGCCGCTGGGGTACCGGGAAGGTGACCTGCCCGTTGCGGAAAAGCTGTGCGGCACGGTGTTCAGCCTGCCCATGCACGGATACATCACGGGCGAAGAGATTGATTCCATCTGTTCGGTCCTTAAAAAAATGTGAAAAGACGAGGGAAAAATATGTCGAATGTCAAATCGGAGCTTCTTGAAAAAATCAGGGATCATTCCGCAGTCGTCGGCATCGTAGGGCTCGGCTACGTGGGGCTGCCTCTCGCGGTGGAATTTGCGAAGGCGGGCTTCCGGACCATCGGCTTCGACGTGCAGGCCCAAAAGGTGCAGTCCGTCAACGCGGGCCACAACTACATCGGCGACATTGTGGGCGACACGCTCAAAATCATGGTGGAAAGCGGAAAGCTTTCGGCGACGTCGGACTTTTCGTTCATCAAGGACGTGGACGCCGTCGCAATCTGCGTGCCCACGCCGCTCGATAAATACCAGCAGCCGGACATCAGCTACGTGAAGGGATCCACGGAATCCGTGGCGAAATACGCCCACCGCGGCATGGTCGTCATCCTGGAATCCACGACCTACCCCGGAA
This sequence comes from Bacillota bacterium, assembly GCA_023412715.1. Lineage (GTDB taxonomy): Bacteria > Bacillota > Clostridia > Oscillospirales > Acutalibacteraceae > Thermocaproicibacter. The sequence goes on along the minus strand of JAEZCC010000025.1, from coordinate 92,929 downwards.
CGACGGAAGAGCTGCTCAAGCCGATCCTCGAATCCGGCGGGCTGAAATGCTGCGAAGATTTTTACTTGGCGTTCTCGCCGGAGCGCGTGGACCCGGGCAACAAGCAGTACAAAACGAAGAATACCCCGAAAGTCGTCGGCGGCGTGGGGCCGGAGTCGACCGAGGTCGCGGCGGCCCTGTACCGCAGCGTGCTGGCGGGCGGCGTGTACGAGGTTTCGTCCCCCGCCGTCGCGGAGATGGAGAAGCTGCTTGAAAACACCTACCGCAACATCAACATCGGCCTGGCGAACGAGATGGCCATCATCTGCCACCGCATGGGCATCAACGTCTGGGAGGTCATCGAGGCCGCCAAGACGAAGCCGTACGGCTTCCAGGCGTTTTACCCCGGCCCGGGCCTCGGCGGGCACTGCATCCCGCTCGACCCGTTCTACCTTGCGTGGAAGGCCAGGGAGTTCGACTACCACACCCGCCTGATTGAGACTTCGGGCGAAATCAACACCGGCATGCCGGAGTATGTGGTCCAGCGCGCCATGGCGGTCTTAAACCGCGACAAAAAGTCGCTCAACGGCTCCAAGGTACTGGTCCTGGGCGCGGCCTACAAGGCGGACATCGACGACTACCGCGAAAGCCCGGCGCTCAACGTCATCGACCTGCTTCTCAAGGACGGGGCCGACACGACCTATTACGACCCGTATATCCCGGAGTACAAGCACAAGGGCAGAATCCACACCGGCGCGAAAGAGCTGACGGACGACATGCTGCGCGAAGCGGACATCGTCGTCATCTGCACGGCGCACTCGTGCTTCGACTACGATAAAATCCAGAAGCTGTCGAAAGAAGTTTTCGATACGCGCAACGCCATGAAGGACGTAAAGGACCGTTCGAACGTCGAATTGCTGTGAGCGGGCTGAGCCTGCATGCACGGCCCGCCGTTCGGTTTGGATGAAAATGTCCGCCCTTTCAGGCGGGACGGTTTGGAAACACTCCCGGATTAACAGCCGGGAGTTTTCCTTGAAACTGGCTCCGCCAAAAGCCCCGGCAGGAGAGATTGGCTGCAGCGTCACGCTGCTATTAATGAATGACAGGTGATTTTAAGATGAAACAGTACCGTTTTGCGCTGATCGGCTGCGGCCGTATTTCCAAAAACCACATTGCCGCCGCCATTGCGGACCAGGACATCATGGCGCTGGCCGCGGTCTGCGACCCCGTGACCGAGCGCGCGGAGAAAAAGGCGGCCGATTATTTCGAGGCGACGGGTAAAAAGCCCGCCGTCTACGCGGATTACCGCACGATGCTCGAAAAGGAGCAGATCGACTGCTGCGCGATTGCCACGGAGAGCGGCTTCCACGCGAGGATTGCGCTCGACTGCATCCGCGCCGGCAAACATACGCTGGTGGAGAAGCCGATGGCCCTTTCGACGGACGACGCGGAGCAGATGATCCGCGAGGCGGAGCAGCACGGCGTCACGCTCGGCATCTGCCACCAGAACCGCTTCAACGCCCCCGTCTGGCAGCTGCACAAGGCGCTGGCGGACGGTCGGTTCGGCAAGCTCGTGAGCGGCACCGCGCGCATCCTGTGGAACCGCACCATGCCGTACTACGAGCAGGCGCCCTGGCGCGGCACCTGGGCGCAGGACGGCGGCACGCTGATGAACCAGTGCATCCACGGCATCGACCTGCTGCAGTGGAGCCTCGGCGGCGAGCCGGACACCGTGATGGCCATGACCGGCAATTACCTGCGCGACATCGAGGCCGAGGATTTCGGCGCGGTGCTTGTCCGCTTCAAGAACGGCGCCGTCGGCATCGTCGAGGGCACGGCCTGCGTCTACCCGAAAAACCTTGAAGAGACGCTCTCCGTTTCCGGCGAGACCGGGACCGCCGTCATCGGCGGCCTGGCCGTCAACCGCGTGGAAACCTGGAACTTCGCGTCGCCCGCCCCGCAGGACGCGGAGGTCGAGAAGCTCTCCGGCACCGATCCGCGCGACGTGTACGGCAGCGGGCACAACGCGCTGTACCGTAATTTTCTCACGGCCGTCGACACGCGCACGCAGCCGCTTGTGAGCGGGTACGAGGGCATCAAGGCCATGAAAATCATCCTCGCGGCCTACAAGTCCCAGAAGACCGGCCTGCCGGTCAAGTTCGACGGGCTCAAATTTTCCACGCTGGACATGACCCACGGCGACGTAAAGGTCGGGTGAGCAAATGAAACTGCTTACGGTGGTCGGCGCGAGGCCGCAGTTCATCAAGGCCTCCGTCGTGTCGCGGGCGCTCGCGCCCGTGTGCAGCGAGGTCATCGTCCACACCGGCCAGCACTACGACCGGAACATGTCGGCCGTGTTTTTCGAGGAGCTGGGCATCCCGAAGCCGGCCTACAACCTCGGCGTCGGCTCCGGCACGCACGGCAAACAGACCGGCGAGATGCTGATGAAGATAGAGAACGTGATCTTCGACGAGAAGCCGGACATCCTGCTTGTCTACGGCGACACCAACTCCACGCTGGCGGGCGCGCTCGCCGCGTCGAAGCTGCACATTCCCGTGGCGCACGTCGAGGCGGGGCTGCGCTCTTACAACATGCGCATGCCGGAAGAGCAGAACCGCGTGCTGACGGACCACATTTCCTCATGGCTGTTCTGCCCGACGAAGACGGCGGCCGCAAACCTGCGCAAAGAGAATATCACGCGCGGCGTGGACATCTGCGGCGACGTGATGCTGGACTCGGTCCTGCATTTTCTGAAGCTTGCCGAGGGCAGTCCGCAGAAAACCGCCATTTACGGCCGGCTCGGCATCGCGCCGAAAAAGTACCGCCTTGCGACGCTGCACCGGGCGGAGACGACGGACGGCGGCCTCGACGCCATCATGCGCATCTTCGACGCGTTCGAAAAGCTGCCGCAGCCCGTCGTCATCCCCATCCATCCGCGCACGAAGCCGCTGGCGCAGCAGGCCGTCGCCAAGCGCGGCTACCGGAACATCCGCCTGATTTCGCCGGTCGGCTACCTTGAGATGCTGCTGCTGACGCACGGCGCCTGCCAGGTGCTGACGGATTCCGGCGGGCTGCAGAAAGAGGCATGGTTCATGGAAGTCCCGTGCGTCACGCTCCGCCGCGAGACCGAATGGGTCGAGACGCTTGCGGGCGGTTGGAACGTGCTGGCAAGCCTTGAGACGGAAGATATCTACCGGAAGGCGATGGACACCGTCCCGGATCCGGCGGCGAGGCTCGAGGCGCCGTTCGGCGACGGGCATGCCTCCGAGCGCATCGCCTCCATGCTTTCCCAATACGGGGTGTGAGTATGAGATGAATATCCTCTATATCAACCATTATGCGGGTTCGCCCCGGCACGGAATGGAATTCCGGCCGTATTACCTCGCAAAGCGCTGGGCGGCGAAGGGGCACGGCGTGACCATCGCCGCAAGCTCTTATTCGCACCTGCGCACCAACAACCCGGACCTTGCCGGGCAAAAGCATATGGCCCAGGTCATAGACGGCGTGCGCTATTTCTGGATTGCCGGCAACGAGTACCAGGGCAACAACCTGGGGCGCATCAAAAACATGCTGTCGTTCCTGTGCGGGCTGTACCGGTACCGAAAGCAGATTGTCGAGACAGGCAGGCCCGACGCGGTCATTGCCTCTTCGACGTATCCGCTCGACGTCTACCCGGCGCGTCATATCGCCCGCAAATACGGCGCCATGCTCATCTACGAGGTACACGACCTGTGGCCCCTCAGTCCCATCGAGCTGGGCGGCATGAGCCCGAAGCACCCGTATATCCGGCTGATGCAGGCTGCCGAGAATTACTGCTACAAACACTGCGACTACGTCGTGTCGCTGCTGCCGAACGCTCAGCAGCACATGGTGGAGCACGGCATGGCACCCGAAAAATTCGTCTATATCCCGAACGGCATCGAGCGCAGCGAGTGGGAAGAGCCGTTCCATTACCCGCAGGTCTACCGCGAAAAGCTGAAGCAGTACCACGACGACGGATGGTTCCTCGTAGGATACACGGGCGCGCACGGCATCGCCAACGCGCTCGACAGCTATGTGGAGGCCGGGGAAAAGCTGCGCGGCCAAAAGATCAAGCTGATTGCCGTCGGCCCCGGGCCGGAACGCGAACGCCTGATCCGGAAGGCGCATAACATGGGCCTTGACGACAATGTGGAATTCCTGCCGCCGGTCAAGCGCGACCGCGTGCCCGAGCTGCTCGACCAGTTCGACGCGCTTTACGTCGGCCTCCAGCGTCAGCCGCTGTTCCGCTTCGGGGTCAGCCCGAACAAGCTGATGGATTACATGATGGCGGCCAAGCCGGTCATCTTCGCCATCGACGCGCCGAACGACATGGTCGCGGAGGCGGAGTGCGGCGTCTCCGTCCCGCCGGAGGACAGCGGCGCCATCGCGCAGGCGGTTCTGAAGCTGTCCGGCATGACGGAACAGGAACGGCAGGATATGGGCGAAAAAGGGAAGCTGTATATCCTTTCGCACAACGAGTACGACGTTCTGGCCGAAAAATTCCTGAAGGTGTTTTCCATGCCCGGGCGGCAAAAATAGATTATCGCCGGTTCCCGTGCGGCTTCTGCGGCTGCGCGGGAATTTTTTGCGATAAGAATCCTCCCGGAAAAGGCCTCCGGCCCCGCCGGGAATTTTTTTGCGCGTTTGGGGAAGAATGCCGGCTGGTGGACGAAATCGGGATTGCCAAAAAGCTGGGCATATGGTATCATTTATGCGTTAGTAAATTAACAAACGAATAAAGAAAAGGGGGACCAATCATGTCAAATCTGTTTGATCTTACCGGAAAAGTCGCCGTGGTCACCGGCGCTTCCAGCGGGCTTGGCGCGGACGCGGCAGCGGCGTACGCCGGGCAGGGCGCGAGCGTGGCATTGCTGGCGCGGAGAAAAGAAAAGCTTGACAGCCTGGTGGAAAAAATCAGCGCGGCAGGCCGCGATGCCATTGCCGTGCAGTGCGACGTCTCCAGCGAAGAGAGCGTCAAGACCGCCGTGGCCGCCGTGTTGGAGAAGTTCGGCAAAATTGACATCCTGCTGAACGACGCGGGCGTGGCGTTCGGAGGTTCGGTGGAAAACATGACCGAAGAGCAGTGGGACAAAGCGATGGACACCAATGTCAAGGGGATTTTCTTCATGTGCAAATACATCGTCCCGCAGATGAAGGAACGCAGGTACGGAAGGATCGTCAACATTGCCTCTGTCAACGCGGTTGTCGCCGACAAGCCGGAAGCGCTGTGGCGCCATGTGTACAACGCGTCGAAGGCGGCCGTCCTGGGCCTCACGAAAGGCATGGCTGCTTCTTACGCGCAGTACGGCATCACGGTCAACGCGCTCGGCCCCGGCCTGTTCGAAACGGAAATGACCGAGGGAACGCTCTTTAAGCACGCGGCGTTCATGCAGATGTACAATTCGCTGTGCCCGGCCTCCCGCGCCGGCGCGAAAGGGGAGCTGAACGGCCCGGTGCTGTTCTTCTCCTCCGACGCGTGCAGCTATACGACGGGCCAGTTCATCGCCGTGGACGGCGGCTTCACCGTCACCTGAGTTCCGGTGTCTTGAGAGATAGGAAAAACGAATTGTCCACCGGCCCGGTTTGCAGCCTTTGCCCGCAGAAGAAATTCTGCGGGCTTTTCTGTTGTATCAATTGGAATTTGTCAGACTTGTATGACATCTATGCCCTCACGATATTTGGGATAGCCGCAGTTCGTAAAACTGTTGCACCCAAGTCGGGAGTTTTTTGTATTTCGCATCTGCAACGGTTTGTAACAGTGCCCTTTTACCGACGCGCCTGTCCATGATCGCCAATATTTTGATAATGTAGTTTTCGGATTCGAGAGCAACTTGAACAGACATATTGCGAAATTGAAGTATGGCATCCAAAAAATCCATCTCACAATAAGTACAGTCAGCATCCCATTTTGGTTTCATTCTTGCGATCATTTCCTCATAAGAGCTTTCCGGTTTTTCTTTATGTAAAGCGGAAATGTCAAATTCTTGGTGATACATTTCTATCCACGAAAAACAGACAAGTTCTTTACCATCCAATAGAATGGCCGCTCGTCCCCAGGCGTTATGCACATCGTGATACCGCGTAAGGAAATATGTAACCCTGTTCTTTAATGGATCGCACAAGTTTTCGCTTAATTGCTTATTGAGCCCTGCCCACGATTTGTAATGATCCATGTCATTATCCTTATCCTTTTTCAGATTATAAATCATCCGCAATTCAAAACTACCCTTGCAGCTTCCTGTTTGTCTCATTCAGTATACCGCATATTCGGAAAGATGTCACGATACACAAAGATCCTAATTGAGAGCGTTCCCGGAGGCAAAAAGTCGGCTTCACCGGCAAAGCTCGGGAGCGCCCTTGAACTCTCGCGCCAGTCGTAGTCCGGAATTTTCGCTTAGCGAAACGGCGCGGCCTGAGAGCGGCACCCCGCCGCGCAGCCATGCACGTTATTTCTCCGCTGGGAATAGTATAAACCCGAAGTGCTCGGAAAGAAATCCGGAGATTTTCGGGAGATGAATCTTATGAAAAGAAAAGTCGCTCTGTTCCTTGCCGGCGCCGGCGCGGTTCTGCTTGCAGGGCTTCTGACCGGATGCGGCGGCAGTCAATCTACGGGCGCGTCCGTCTCTTCAGGCGCGCAGACCATTAAAATCGGTGTGCTGTACTCGCTCAGCGGCGTCACGTCGGTCAGCGAAAAGCAGCTGTACGACGGCACGAAGCTCGCCATCGCGCAGATCAACGCGGCTGGCGGCATCAACGGCAGGCAGATCGAGTCCGTGTTCGCGGATTATGCCTCCGACCCGGCGAAGGCGGCCGACAAGGCCCGCAAGCTCATCCTCGACGAAAAGGTCGCGGCCATTATCGGCACCTGCTCGTCCTCCGCCTTGAGGGCCGTCAAGCCCGTCGTGGAACAGTATCGATCCCTGCTCGTGTACCCGCAGTCCTACGAAGGTCAGATGCAGTCGAAGAACATCGTCTGCGTCGGCTGCGTCCCCAACCAGCAGGCGGAAATCTTTGTGAACTGGCTGCTCCAGAACGTGGGCAAGAAATTCTTCCTCATCGGCTGCGACTTTATCTACCCGCAGGTGGAAAACAAGCTGGCAAAGCAGTACCTCGCGTCGGGCGGCGGGACGGTCGTCGGGGAGGAATACGTCCCTTACGGCAGCACGGACTTCTCGTCCGTCCTCAACAAAATCAAAATCTCGGAGCCGGACATCATCTACAGCGAGCTGACCGGCGACAGCAATGTGGCCTTCTACAAGCAGTATTCCTCCTACGGCCTCACGGCGACCATCGCGAGCCTCACGACGAACGAAACGGTGCTGAAATCCATCGGCGTTCCGGCGGCGAAGGACAGCTATGTCTGCGTGGACTATTTCAAGAATGTAAAGAACGCGGTGAACCAGGCGTTCGTCAAGGAATACGCCGAAAAAGTCAAGGACGGCACGGAGCCGACCTATGCGGTCGTCGGCGGCTACAACGGCGCGAAGTTCCTGGCGGAAGCGATGAAAAAGGTCAAGGATCCCTATAACACCCAGGACGTCATCGCGGCGTTCAAGGGCCTGACCATCGACTCCCCCTCCGGCACCATCTTCATAGACGCGGAGAACAACCACGCCCACCTGTACTGCCGCATCGGCAAGGTGGACGACAAGGGCGAAATCAACGTGCTCTACGAGTCGGAAAAGACGATTGACCCGAAGCCATGACTTTCAAACCATCGTCCCGGAACGCCTCGGCGCTCCGGGACGCCCCGGCTTTCTGCGCAGATTGGTGAGGTGACAGAGAACGATGGACAGCTTTTTCGCGCTGCTTTTGAACGGCTTCAATTCTTCGGCGCTGATTCTGATTGCCGCGCTGGGCATGGTGATTATCTGCGGGTTGATGAACGTCATCAACCTCGCCCACGGCGAACTGATTATGATAGGCGCCTACACGACCTTTTATGTGACGCAGGTGCTGGGGCAGAGCTTTGCCCTGGCGATGGCTGCGGCCGCCCTCGTAACGGCTGCGGCCGGCGCGCTGATTGAGCTTCTGGTGGTCAAGCGGCTGGTGGGGCGCCCCGCGGAAACCATGCTGGCCACGTTCGGCGTTTCCGTCGTGCTGCAGCAGACGACCAACCTGCTGTTCGGCGCGCAGTCGCAGTACGTCGCCATCCCCATTGAAGGCAAGCTCGCGTTCGGGAAGGCCGTGGTGCCGTACTACAATATTTTCACCGTGCTGTTCGTGGCGGCGGCGGTTCTCGGGACGGTCCTGCTGCTGAAAAAAACGCGGTTCGGCAAGCGGGTCCGCGCAATCTCGCAGAACCGCGGCATGGCGGAATGCCTCGGCATCGACGCTTCCCGGGTCGACACGCTGACCTTTGCGTTCGGCAGCGGGCTTGCGGGCCTCGCCGGGGCGCTGGTCGCGCCGGTCAAAAGCGTCTCCCCGTTCATGGGCGCGCCGTACCTCGTCACCTCTTTCATGACGTCCGTCGTGGGCGGGGTCGCGTCGTTCTTCGGCACGACGGTCGGCTCCCTCATGGTCGGCGAATCCACCGCGCTGCTCGGCGGCGTCAGCAATGACGTGCTTGCCAACATCGTTGTTTTCCTTTTGATTATCTTCGCCATCCGCTTCAAACCGGAAGGGCTGTTCACGAAAAAGGAGGGAAGGTGACATGGTGCGTCTTTCCCGCGTTCCGGTCAACCGATACATCGACTATGCGCTTTTCCTCGTCCTGGCGCTGTTTCCCCTTTGCGGTTCGGCGTTCTATACGCAGCTGATTGAAAAATACCTGGTCTTCCTCATCTTCGCCTATTCCCTCGACATCCTCTGGGGGTATGCCGGGCTGATGGACCTGGGGCACGCGGTGCTGTTCGGCATGGGCGGGTATGTCATGGCGCTGTCGCTCTCCGCTTCCGCGGGGGGAGGCGTGCCGGACTTCATGGCGCGGTACGGCGTCACGCAGGCGCCGGTCTGGCTCAGGCTGATTTCGAACCCCTTCGCCGCGGCGTTCGCGGGCATCCTGCTGCCGGCCCTGTTTGCCGCCCTTCTGGGCCGCTTCCTGTTTTTCAGCCGCGTCGGGGGCGTGTTTTTTTCCGTCATCACGCTCGCCATCGCGTCGGTTTTCAACCTGTTCATCCAGAGCCAGCAGAAATACACGGGCGGCTTCAACGGGATCGGCGGGCTGCCTGGCCTTTCGCTGTTCGGGGAGACTCTGTCGCTTCAGCAGGCGTATTATTTCGTCTTCTTTTTCGTCCTTCTGGTCTACGCGTTCTGCCGCCTGCTCGCGGCTTCGCGCTTCGGGCTGATCCTTCAGGGCATCCGCGAAAACGAGGCCCGCCTCGAATTTCTGGGGTGCGACCAGGCGCGCTTCAAGACGGCGGCGTTCGCGGTCTCCGGCGCGCTGGCGGGTCTGGCCGGCGTGCTGTACGTGCCGGTGAACGGGATGATTGCCCCGAACGACGTGGGCATGGAATTTTCCACGGCGGCAATCGTCTGGCTTGCGCTCGGCGGCCGCGGAAACCTGACCGGCGCGGCGCTCGGCACCCTGCTGGTCAACGTGCTGGGCAACGCGCTTTCCGAGCATTTCGGTTTCTACTGGCAGCTTCTGCTGGGCCTTTCGATTCTCGCGGTGGTGCTTTTCGTTCCGGACGGCCTGGCCGGCGCGGTCGTCCGCTTCGCGAGGGAACGCGCTCGCAGGGGGGAGGGGAAAAACCGTGCCTGAGCTTTTGAGGACGGAGGGGCTTTCCGTCTGTTTCAGCGGGTTCTGGGCTCTTTCGGATGTGGATTTTTCCGTCGGCGAGGGCGAGCTGCGGGTCGTCATCGGCCCGAACGGCGCCGGCAAGACGACCCTGATGGATCTGATTACCGGCCGCACGAGGCCGACGCGGGGGAAGGTGATTTTCGGCGGGCGCGACATCACCGGCAGGGCGCCGCACGAGATCGCGCGGCGGTACGGCATCGGGCGCAAATTTCAGGGGCCGAACCTGTTCGAGAACATGACGGTGCTGCAGAACCTCGAGCTTGCAGCGCCGTACCGCGGGAACACCGCGCGTTCGCTGTTCCGCAGGGTGCCGCGCGGCGATCGCCTGCGCGCGTATGAGGTGCTGGAAAAAATCGGCCTTCTGGGCAAGCGGGCGCTCATGGCGTGCGAGCTTTCGCACGGGGAGCGGCAGTGGATCGAGATTGGCATGCTGATGATGCAGTCGCCGCGCCTGATGATCCTTGACGAGCCGACGGCCGGCATGACCTCGCAGGAGACGAGGCAGACGGGCAAGCTGGTCAGAAGCCTGCTGGAGGATCATACGGTCCTGGTCGTGGAGCACGATATGGAGTTTGTCCGGCAGGTGGCCGAAACCGTCACGGTGCTCCACATGGGCAGGGTGCTGGCCGAGGGACCGCTTGCGCAGATCGAAAAAGACCCCGAGGTCGTGCGGGTCTACCTGAAATCTTCGCGGAAAGGGGAGGATGCGCCGTGCTCGTCCTCGAAGATGTGAAAGTCAGCTACGGCAAAAGCCGCGCGGTAAACGGCGTGTCGTTTTCGCTGGGCGACGGGCGGCGGATCGCCGTGCTGGGGCGCAACGGCGCAGGCAAGACGACGCTGCTCAAGGGTATTGTCGGCCTGCTGCCGCTTTCCGGCGGCAGGGCGTGCTTTCAGGGGAAAGAGATGTCGGGCCTCCGGCCGTGCCGGCGCGCGCGGGCGGGCATCGGCTATGTGCCGCAGGGCAGGGAGATTTTTCCGCATTTCACCGTGCGCGAAAATCTTGAGCTCGGCTGCCTCGGCTGGAAGGATCCGAAGGCCGTGGCGCGCCGCAGGGAACAGATGCTTTCTTATTTTCCGGCCCTGCGGGACCATCTGGACCGGAAGGGCGGGGTCCTTTCCGGCGGGCAGCAGCAGCAGCTGGCCCTTGCCAGGGCGCTGATGCCTTCGCCGAAGCTTCTGCTGCTGGACGAACCGACCGAGGGAATCCAGCCCAGCGTCGTGGAAGAACTGGGCGAGATTCTGACCCGCGTCTGCCGCGAGATGGAGCTGTCCGTCGTGCTGGTCGAGCAGAACCTCGGGTTCGCCCGCCTCATGTCGCAGGACTATCTCATCCTTCAGAAGGGCCTGGTCGTCCGCCGCGGTAAAACGGCGGATCTGGACGCGGCGCAGGCGCGGCAGTTCCTTTCCGTCTGAGCGGGCTCGCAGCGAAAAGATGGCAGGTTACAGTTCCGTTAAATCCATTGATTTTACGGGCGGGAAGCATATAATCAGAGGTACAGAGGTGTCGGATCGGACTGATTTTTGTCGGACCCAGGAAGGGTGTGCAGCTTGAAAATTCACAAGATTCGCAACAGAATATTTCTGGTGAGCGCGGGCCTTGCCGCAGTCGGTGGGATTTGTGTTGCCGCAGCTTTCGCTTTCGGCGCATTCGGCGGGGGCGAGACGCTCCGCCTTGCCGCCCCCGCGGTGCCGGCGGGCGCTTCGCCGGCGTCCTCCTCCGCGTCGTCCCCGGCCGCGGCGTCTTCCCGAAGCCCGGCTTCTTCCGCCGCGCAGAACGTACAGCCGCCGGCGGCCGGCAGTCAGGTCCCGCCTCTTCCCGCCGGGAGAGTGGTCTACATGACGTTTGACGACGGCCCCTCCGACCTGACGGTGCCTCTGCTGAACGTTCTTGACCAGTACCGCGTGAAGGCGACCTTTTTTGTCGTGGGCACGTTCGACAAGAACGAGACGGCCGACCTGAAAGAGATCGCCGGCCGCGGCCATGCGATCGGGGTCCACAGCTACACGCACGACTACCGGAAGATCTATGCTTCCGGCAGCGCCTTTTTTGAAGACGCCGATAAAATGCACAGTCTGATTCTTGACGCCACCGGCGTGGACACAAAGCTTTTCCGCTTTGCCGGGGGAAGCATCAACGACTACAACAGAAGAATCAGCGGGGAACTGAAGAAAGGCCTGAAACAGCGAGGGTATGTGTACTACGACTGGAACGTCAGCTCCGGCGACGGCTCCGCAAAGACGAGCGCCGCGAACATTCTGAAAAACTCCCTGGACGGCGTGCGGAAACACCGCGTGTCCGTCGTGCTGTTCCATAATTCTGCGACGAAACAGGCGACCCTCGGGGAGATCCCGGCGTTCATCCGGACCCTGCAGGGCGAAGGCTACCGGTTTGCCGCGCTCGATCCGCCGGTCGACAGCACTCCGTTCGTTTTCGGGGGCTGACCGTAAAAAGAAGCCGTCCCGCGTTTGCGGGACGGCTTTTCATATGCTTTTCAACGAAATGGATTTTGCCGCTTTTTCGTCTCTTCTGGTCGGGCAGATGTTGTAAATGGTCCTGTCTTTTGCCACCATGCTGATCGGCACGGTCGGGAGGAGCTTATGTAGGAGTTCAATGAATCCGCTTGCCGGGGTGCCCTCCGGGCCGGCCATGCCTGTCACGATGTGCGCGGCGCCGATGTGCTTCGCCACGCTTGCCGCAGTCAGCGGGGCGTCGTCGTTGAAATAGACCGACATCTCCGCTCCCGCGTCCCTTGCCGTCTGCCGAAGGTACTCCAGCTCTTCGCAGTCCGCGTCGAACCCAGAGGAATTGGGCTGCACGCACAGCACCTGCATGGAAAGAGCCTGCTCCAGCGCGATTTCTTTTCCGGTGCGGATCAGCCGGTCGCAGTCGTGCTGACCCGTGACGCAGACGAGGACCGTTTTACCTTTTTCCAAATTTCCGCATCCTTTCATTCGTAATTTTACATTTAATATCTATTCGCTGTCGGGAACCAGTATAGCAGAAAAATGAAGGAATTGTTGTGAGAAAAAATGTATGGAATATTAACATATTGTTAACAAAACATAACAAAAAATTGTACGATATTCTCACATGCTTATCATAACATAACTGGAAAGAACTTTCAAGTTTCCGCGCCGTTCCGCCCGCGCGGCCGTCAAAAACCCGCTGCGCCCTTCGGATGCAGCGGGTTTCGGCTTTGCCGGAATTCTGGGGCCGCATCGGCGGCGCACCGCCGGGCCGTAAGAGGCGCCCCTTACTCCAGAACGGAGAGGGGATCCACATACTGCCCGTCCTTCAGCACCTCAAGGTGCAGGTGCGAAGCCTCCTGGCTCTCGATGGGGACGCTGCCGACCGTGCCCAGCTTCTGGCCCTGCGCGACGGCGTCTCCGGCCTTTACGGCTGTCTCGGCCAGCCCGCAGTAATGGAACTCATAGCTTCCGTGGCTGACGGACACAATATTGCCCAGCCGGTCGTCCTTGTAGACCTTCCGGACCGTGCCGTCGGCGGAAGCGGTCACCGAGGTGCCTGCGGCGGCGCTCAGGTCAATGCCGGTATGGGCGCGCCAGTCCTGCGTCGTCTTGCTGAAAACGGGGTCCTTGCTGAATTTTTGAAGGATCGTTTTCCCCACAGGGTACGAAAATGTCTGGGCCGTTACGCTTGCCGGCTTTGTCGCCGGGTGCGAAACCGCCGGCGGCTGGCTGGAAACCGCCGGAGCGCTGGAAGCCGGCGCCGCGGAGGAGGACGGTTCCGAAGATTCCGTCACAAAAATCCCGCTGACCGTATCGTTCGCTTTTGTCGTCTGGCTCTGCGAGTTGTCCTGGGGCACCGCGTAGTTCGACACGCTGTCGTAGGTCGTCCAGGCGGCCACGCCCACCGCAATCAGGCACACGCCGAGCGCGATATAGAACCCTTTATTGCTTTTTCCGCTTTTTTGTATGTGAAGATTCAAATGTGCCACCTCCGTCTGTATTTTGACCCTAAAAGTGGCACGATATTCCGCAAAAAGGCTTTCGGCAAATATTTTTTGAACGTCCGCTTTTCATGAAAAAAGACCTGATCCGAAAAGGTCAGGTCTTTTTTCATTAGCTTGAGGGGTATATTGAGGAGGGTAGAACATGTGTACCAAAGAACGGTGCGGCTCCGTCTCTGGCAACGTCTTCATTATATCCCCGGTGCCAAAAACAGTTGTGAAGAAGATATGAATTGCCTGTAAATTTTTCAATAACCGGATTTTTCGTCTTCGCCCGTGCTGTTTTCCAGCAGCACGGCGCGGACGGGCGCGGCCTCCGCGCCGCAGAGAAGAAGGGGCAGGGCGGCCAGCCGGTAAAGGCCGGGCCGGACCGCGGAAAGGTCCAGACCCTCCAGAATCGGGATGCCCGCACCCAGCAGCTCCCTGTGGGGAGCCGCCTCGTCCTCCGGCGCGCCGATGCTTTGAGCGTCCGTCCCCACGAGCAGCGCGCCGGCCTGCGCCAGCGCGAACGCCGCGCTCTGCGTCAGAAAGGCTTCGCCGCCCCCTTTGAGCAGAAGCCGTTTTTCCGGCAGCGGCGTCATGCGGTCGATGTCCGCGCCGGTCAGAAGGCCCCTGACCTCCACGACCGCGCACGGCCCGACGCACCGCCCGAGCGGGATCTTTTCTACCGGATCGCCGTCCTCGAGAAAATGGAGAGGCGCGTCCATGTGCGTCGCGCTGTGGCAGCAGGCGTAAAAGCCGGAGAGGTTGCACTCGTCGCCCATGTCCATGCGGCGCACGACGTCGCGCTTCGGCACGGGATCGCCCGGGTAGGGCTTCGAAGAGAACAGGTCGCGCGAGATGTCGAGAATTCTCATGCGCCGTCCCCCCTTTGGGCGGCGGCAAGCAGCCGGCGCACGAGGGCAGCGGACTTTTTGGCGGAGTCGGCGGCGAACGCGCCGAAATCCACGGCGGCCTCTTCGTTCGCGTTGTCGGAGACGGCGCGGATGACGACGAACGGCACGCGGTTCAGAAAGCACACCTGCGCGATGCTGCCGCCCTCCATCTCGCAGGCGCAGGCCCCGAAGTCCCGCGCTATCTCTTCCAGGCGTCCCGCGTCGCCGATGAACTGGTCGCCCGTGGCGATGACGCCGAGGTGCACGCGCTCTTTCCCCACGATTTCGCCCGCGCACGTTACCGCCGTCGCCGCGAGCGGCCCCGAAGCCGGGATTTCGACGAGATTGGGGCCGCTCAGAAAACCCTTCGGGTCGCCGAGGGCGGAGGTGTCCATGTCGTGCTGCACGAGGCCGCGCGAAACCACCACGTCGCCGATGTGGATGTCTTTGCCGATGCCGCCGGCCACGCCGACGTTGACGACCGAAGCCGGGCGGTATTTCAGAATCATGGTCTGCGCGCAGACGGCCGCCGCCACCTTGCCGATGCCGCACTGTGCGACGACGCAGTCCGTCCCCGCGATTCTGCCCGAGTGGTAGACGGTGCCGCTGATTGTTTCGGAAGCTTCCTCCTCCATCAGCGCCAGAAGATCCTCGACCTCCACCGCCATTGCCCCGATGATTCCCACCATGTAAAAGCACCCCGTTTCCGCCGATACCGACGTTTTTTATACTATATCACATCGGCGGGCGCGCGGCAAACCGCGGCGTTTATTTCAGGCGCTCCCGCAGCGCTTCCGTAATGATTTTCAGCGTCTGGATGCGCCCGTATTTCTTGTCCTGCGACTCTATGATATGCCAGGGCGCGAAATCGGTGGAGGTGTACTGCAGCATCTCGTTCACGCAGGTTTCGTACTGGTCCCATTTGGAGCGGTTGCGCCAGTCCTCGTCGGTGATTTTCCACTGCTTCGAGGGGGTGTTCTGGCGGTCGCTGAACCGGCGGAACTGCTCGTCCTTGTCAATCTGCAGCCAGAATTTGATGACCACGGCGCCCCAGTCGCAGAGCTGGCGCTCGAATTCGTTGATTTCACGGTAGGCGCGGCGCCAGTCCTCCTGTGAGCAGAAGCCCTCGATGCGCTCGACCATGACGCGGCCGTACCACGTTCGGTCGAACACGGCGATGTGGCCGGTGCGCGGCAGGTTGGTCCAGAACCGCCACAGGTAATGGCGGGCAAGCTCGTCCGGCGAAGGCGCGGCGATGGGCACGACCCGGTAGCCGCGCGGGTCGAGCGCTTCCGCGACGCGGCGGATGTTTCCGCCCTTGCCGGCCGCGTCCCAGCCCTCGTAGGCGATGACGGCGGGCACCTTCTTGCGGTACATGCGCTGGTGCAGCTCGGCGAGAAGCTCCTGCTGCTCTTTGAGCTGCTTTTTATAGTCCTTGTCGTCCAGCCTGCGGTCGAGCGGGATCCCGGAGAGCTTCGGCATCGTCAGCAGGCGGAACGGCCCCGGCTGGATTTTGTCTTCCGGCTGGGCTTTGGCCTGCGGCGGCGCTTTTTTCTCTTCCAGGGCCTCCCCGATCCGGTCCGCGACGGCGGTGAACACGTCGAGCGCGGCGGCGCGGCGGTCCATGCCGGAGACGACGCACCACGGGGCGTTCGTCGTGTTCGTGTAGCGCAGGGCTTCGTCGAACGCGCGGGAGTAGTCCTCGTACCGGCGGTTGCGCTCCCAGTCCAGCTCCGTCACGCGCCAGGCGGTGTCCTTGTCCTGCTCCAGGTCCTCGAACCGCTTTTTCTGCTCTTTTCTGCTGATATGAATAAAGAATTTCAGGATCAGGTATCCGCCGTCGGTCAGCTGCCGCTCGAACGAGACGATGTCCTTCAGGCGGCGTTCCACGGCTTTGTCGTCCAGCTTTTCTTCCAGCCGGGCGGTGGTGACGTCCATGTACCAGCTTCGGTCGAGAATGGCGATCTGGCCCTGCTTGGGGACCGCGTTCCAGTAGCGCCAGAGGACCGGCTCGCGCCGTTCCAGCTCCGTGGGCGCGATGAAGGAAGAGACGAAAAAGCCGCGCGGGTCGAAGTTCCGGATCAGTTTGCCGATCAGCCCGCCCTTCCCCGCGGCGCCCCAGCCCTCGAACAGGATGACGACGGGCAGCTTGGCCTGCCGCACCGGCTGCTGCAGCGCCGCAAGACGCTCCTCCAGCTTCGGCGCAAGTTCTTTGTACCGTTCCTTTGTCACTCTTTTTGCAAGATCCGCTGTTTCCAGCATGATTTCAGACACCTCCCGTTTTTCCCGTTGAAATCGGCAGATTTGCCGATATCCCTATTATACACAATCTTTGATGAGGATTTCCGCAGAGAAAAAAGAAATTCTTCCGGCTTTCAAAATCTCGGGCCGGTCTTTCTTTCATGCGGCATTTGTGATATAATAAACCGAATTTACAGGAAAGGAACCGCGCCATGATTATTCTGGGAATCGACCCCGGCTACGCCGTTGTCGGCTACGGCGTCGTCCAGGCGGAAAACGGCCGTTTCCGTCCGCTTGAGTACGGGGCGGTGGTCACAAAGGCGGAGCTCGATTTCAGCCTTCGCCTCGAGAAAATCTACGACGGCCTTTCCGACATCGCGCAGCGGTGGAAGCCGGAGGCCGTCTCTGTGGAAAAGCTGTATTTTCAGAACAACAAGACGACGGCTATCGGCGTGGCGGAAGCCCGCGGGGTGATTCTGCTCGCCGCGCGGAAATGCGGCGCGGAGATTTTCGAGTACACGCCGCTGCAGGTGAAGCTTTCGGTCACGGGCTACGGCCAGGCGAAAAAGCCGCAGGTCATGGAGATGACCCGAAGGCTTCTGTGCCTGAAAGAGGTGCCGAAGCCCGACGACACGGCCGACGCGCTTGCCATGGCGGTCTGCCACGGGCAGGCGGCGGGCTCGCGGCTGAGGCGCACCGTGCTGATGAATCGGTTCCGCGAGACGGACGGGGGAAAGGATAGAAAGTCATGTTCTACAGTCTGAGAGGGCAGCTGGTCCACATGGAACCCGGCGTCGCCGTCGTGGAATGCGCGGGCATCGGCTTCAAATGCCTGACCTCGCAGAACACGCAGCGTGCGCTTCCGCCGCTCGGCGCGGAGGCGACGCTTTACACGCGCCTGCACGTGCGCGAGGACGCGGTCGATCTGTTCGGCTTTGCAACCCTGCCGGAGCTCAACTGCTTCAGAATGCTGACGGGCGTCAGCGGCGTCGGCCCCAAGGTGGCGCTCGCCGTGCTCTCCGTCCTGACGCCGGAGCAGGTGGCCGCCGCCTCTGCCACGGGCGACAGCAAGGCCTTCACCCGCGCGAGCGGCGTCGGCGGCAAGCTGGCGCAGCGCATCGTGCTGGAGCTGCGCGACAAGGTGCGCGACATCCGCACGGCGGGCGGGGGGGCGCCGGTGCCCGGTCAGCCCTCGGCTTCCGACAGCGCGGGCGCCGCGGTGAACGCGCTGACCGTGCTGGGGTACCAGCCCAGCGAAGCGGCGTCGGCCGTGGCAAAGTTCGACAGCGCCCTTCCGGTGGAAGAGCTGATCCGGCTTTCCCTTAAAGCCATGGACCCGGGCCGGCAGTAAGCGCAGAACGGCGGATAGAAAGGCGGCGGAATGGAAAACTTGAGTTATGATCCGACTGATACGGAGCGGGGGGATTCCGATTTCGAGAACCGCGTCCTCACGCCGGAATATTCGCCGGAGGATGCGGAGGTGGAAAATCCCCTGCGCCCGCGGACGCTTTCCGAATATGTGGGGCAGACGAAAGTAAAAGAGAACCTTTCTGTTTTCATCGAGGCGGCCCGCCAGCGGAAAGAAAGCCTCGACCACGTGCTGCTTTACGGCCCGCCGGGCCTCGGCAAGACCACGCTCGCGGGCATCATCGCAAACGAGCTGGGGGTCAATTTCCGCATTACCTCCGGTCCGGCGGTCGAAAAGCCGGGTGACCTCGCGGCTATCCTCACGAACCTGAACCCCGGCGATGTGCTGTTCATCGACGAGGTGCACCGCCTTTCCCGCAGCGTGGAAGAGATCCTGTACCCGGCGATGGAGGATTTTGCGCTCGACATCATCACCGGCAAGGGGCAGATGGCGGCTTCGTACCATCTGCCGCTGCCGAAGTTCACGCTGGTCGGGGCCACGACGCGCGCCGGGCAGCTTTCCGCGCCGCTGCGCGACCGGTTCGGCGTGGTGCTGCGGCTGGAGCTTTATTCCCCGCGCGAGCTCGCGCAGATTGTTACGCGCAGTGCGAAGATCCTCGGCATCCCCATCGAGGCGGACGGCGCGCTGGAGATCGCCTCGCGCTCCCGCGGGACGCCCCGCATCGCGAACCGGCTTTTAAAGCGCGTGCGCGACTTCGCGCAGGTCGTTTCCGGCGGGAGCATCACGCGCGAGGCGGCAAAGCTCGGCCTTGACCGGCTTGAAATCGACGGCCTTGGGCTCGACGCGAACGACCGCAGGCTGCTGAGCGCGCTGATCAAGTTCTACAAGGGCGGGCCGGTCGGCCTCGAGACGCTCGCCGCGGCCATCGGGGAGGAAGCGGTGACCATCGAAGACATCTACGAACCTTACTTAATGCAGATCGGCTTTCTGAGCCGCACGCCGCGCGGGCGCTGCGCCACGCAGGCGGCCTACGAGCACCTCGGCCTGCAGAAGCCGGCGGCGCCCGAAGACGGGCAGCAGAAGCTTTTCTGAAATCCTGTCCCTTTAAATTTTGTAAAGTAGGAGTGTTGTACCACATATGGGCAGATTATTTGGAACGGACGGCGTCCGCGGCGTCGCGAACAGCGAGCTGACCTGCGAGATGGCCATGAATATCGGCCGGGCGGCCGCGATGGTCCTGACGGACAGCGCGCACCGGCACCCGAAGGTGCTGATCGGCAAAGACACCCGCATTTCTTCCGACATGCTGGAAGCCGCCATGACGGCGGGCCTTTGCAGCGTGGGAGCGAACGTCGTCCGCCTGGGCGTGGTGCCGACCCCCGCCGTCGCGTTCCTTGTCGGGAAATACAAGGCCGACGCGGGCGTCATGCTGACGGCGTCGCACAACCCCTGCGAGTTCAACGGAATCAAGATCTTCAGCGGCGACGGCTTCAAGCTGCCGGACGCGCTCGAAGAACAGATTGAGGCCATCGTGCTCGACCATGCGGCCGAGCCGCCGCACCCGACCGCGGGCGACGTGGGCTGCGTGACCGAAGCGCCGAACACCGTGCGCGACTACGTCGACCACCTCAAAAGCACGGTCCCGTTCGCGCTTGACGGCATGCGCATCGGCATCGACTGCGCCAACGGCGCCGCAAGCCGCACGGCGGAGCTTCTGTTCAGCGAGCTGGGGGCGGAGTGCCACATGCTTGCCGACCGCCCGAACGGCGTCAACGTGAACGACAACTGCGGATCCACCCATATGGACGGTCTGATGGCGTTTGTGCGTGAGAACCGGCTCGACGCCGGCGTGGCGTTCGACGGCGACGCCGACCGCTGCCTCGCCGTCGACGAAAAAGGCCAGCTCGTGGACGGCGACTTCGTCATGGCCATCTGCGCGGCCGACATGAAGTCGCGCGGCAAGCTGGCGAAGAACACCGTGGTCGGGACCATCATGACGAACATGGGCTTTTCGCGTTTCTGCGAAGACAACGGCATCAAGTTCGAGGCGACGAAGGTTGGCGACCGCTATGTGCTGGAAGAGATGCAGCTCGACGGCTACAATTTCGGCGGCGAGCAGAGCGGCCACGTCATTTTCCTCGACTTTGCCACGACGGGCGACGGCCAGATGACCGCGGCGCAGCTTTTGAGCCTTGTGCACCGCAGGCAGGCAAAGCTTTCGAGCCTTGCGACGCTGATGGCCCGCTACCCGCAGGTGATTGTGAACGTGCCGGTCAAGCCGGACGGCAAGCTGCGCTTCTACACGGACGACGAGGTAAAGGCCGCCGTGGAGGACACGAAGAAAAAGCTTGGCACCTCGGGCCGCATCATCGTCCGCCCCTCCGGCACGGAGCCGCTGCTGCGCGTCATGATTGAGGGCGAGGACGAGAACTGCATCCGGGCGCTTGCGGATTCCGTCGCCGACGTCGTGAGGGAGCGGCTGACATGATGACTTCATGGGAGTCTCTGACGACTCTCGCGCCCGCCCCGGCCCGGGGTTTCTTTCAGACCGAACGGCGCGGCGTGACCGCGCGGGCATCGCGATGAGAACGGCGCGCTGGGACGACTACGAGCTGATTGACACGTCCGCAGGGGAGCGCCTGGAACGCTGGGGCAGAACCGTGCTGGTCCGCCCGGATCCGCAGATTATCTGGGACACCCCGAAAAAGAATCCGCTGTGGCAGAACGAGGACGCGCGCTACCTGCGCTCGTCCTCCGGCGGCGGTCATTGGGAAGTGAAGCGCCTCGTCCCGGATTTCTGGAAAATCCGCTACGGGGATCTGACGTTCCGCGTGAAGCTGATGGGCTTCAAGCACACCGGCGTTTTCCCCGAACAGGCGGTCAACTGGGACTTTGCGGCGGAAAAAATCCGCAAAGCGGGCCGGCCGGTCAAGGTGCTGAACCTGTTCGGCTACACCGGCGCCGCCACGCTCGCCTGCCTTGCGGCAGGGGCCGGGGTCTGCCATGTGGACGCTTCCAAGGGCATGGTCGCCTGGGCGAAGGAGAACGCCGCCGAATCCGGCCTTGCGGACAAATCCGTCCGCTGGCTCGTCGACGACTGCGAAAAGTTCGTGAGGCGTGAGCAGCGCCGCGGGAACCGGTACGACGGCATCATCATGGATCCGCCGTCTTACGGCAGGGGGCCGAACGGCGAGGTCTGGAAGCTGGAAGAGCAGCTCTATGAGCTTGTGCAGACATGCCTGCCCGTGCTTTCCGGCGATCCGCTGTTTTTCATCCTGAATTCCTACACCGCGGGCCTTTCGCCCGCGGTCATGGAATACCTGCTCGGCGTCCTGCTGGAAAAGCGGTTCGGCGGGCGGGTTTCGTCCGACGAAATCGGCCTTCCCGTCACGGAGAGCGGCCTTGTGCTTCCCTGCGGCAGCACGGCAATCTGGCAGTCCTGACGGGATTCGCGGGGGGTAAGAGAATGAAAGCGTATGGTTTTGCCGCGACGGCTTTATCGCCTTTTTTTCTCGCGGCGGTCGGGAGAAACGGTTCGGCGGACGGGGAATCGCCGGGGTTTGTCTTTTCCGTCCTCATTTTCATTGCGATTGTGCTGGTCACGATTGTCAACCGCAAAAGGCAGGCCGACGCCGAGGCCCCCAAGAAACTCGGCTCCGTACCTCCCCGCAGGCCGGAGGCCCGCCCGGAAAAACGGCCCGCCGTTCCCGCCCCGGGCGCCGGGAAGGGAGAAAGGGAACGCCGGGACGAACTGAAGTCTTTGCTGGAGGCCGGCCTGATTTCGCAGGAAGAATACCGGGAGCGGGCTGCGGCAATCAATAAGTTTCAGGCGTAACCGGCCGAAGAAAGGTTTGGACATGGATTACATTACAGCGGACCGCGTGTCGTTCGCCTACGAGCCGAGCGAGGGCGAGGAGCCGTACGAGGTCCTTCACGACGTTTCGCTCGGCATCCGCAAAGGCGAGTTTGTGGCGCTGCTGGGGCACAACGGTTCCGGAAAATCCACGCTGGCGAAGCATTTCAACGCCATGCTGCTGCCGTCGGGCGGCAAGGTCTATGTGGACGGGCTGGACACGATGGACGAGGATCTCAAGCTTGAAATCCGCAGGCGCGTGGGCCTTGTGCTCCAGAACCCGGACAACCAGCTCGTGGCGAGCATTGTGGAGGAAGACGTGGCCTTCGGCCCGGAAAATCTCGGCGTCGCCCCGCCGGAGATCCGACGCCGCGTGGACGACGCCCTGCGCGCCGTGGACATGTACGACTACCGCCTGAACGCGCCGTACAAGCTTTCCGGCGGGCAGAAGCAGCGCGTCGCAATCGCCGGCATCATCGCCATGAAGCCCGACTGCATCGTGCTGGACGAGCCCACCGCCATGCTGGACCCGCGCGGCCGGCAGGAGGTGCTCGACACCATCCACCGGCTGAACCGCGAGCAGGGCATCACCATCGTGATCATCACGCACTATATGGACGAGGCCGCGGGCGCGGGGCGCGTCGTCGTGATGGACGACGGGAAGATCCTGACGGAAGGCACGCCGCGCGAGGTTTTCTCGCAGGTCCCGCTGCTCAAGGATCACCAGCTCGACGTGCCGCAGGCGACGGAGCTTGTCTGGCGCCTGCGCGAGGAGGGCTTCGGCCTTCCGGAATGCGCGCTCGACACCGAAGAATGCGTCGCAGCATTGAAGCCGCTTTTGAAATAACAAGACTGGGAGAAAACGATGTTTGTCCTTGAAACCAAAGAACTGACCTATGTTTACGGGGCGGGAACGCCGTTTGAAAAAACCGCCGTGGACCATGTGAGCGCCGGCGTCGAGCGGGGGGAATTTCTGGGCATCATCGGCCACACCGGCTCGGGAAAATCGACGTTCATCCAGATGCTCAACGGCCTCCTCAAACCCGCTTCCGGCACGGTGCTCCTGAACGGAAAGGACATCTGGGCGGAGCCGAAGAAAATCCGTTCCGTGCGCTTTCAGGTCGGCATGGTCTTCCAGTACCCGGAGCATCAGCTCTTTGAGGAAACGGTCCTCAAAGACATCTGCTTCGGCCCGCACAACATGGGCCTCGGCGACGAAGAGGCGCAGCAGCGGGCGCGCCGCGCCGCCGCCTTCGTCGGGCTCGACGAAGAGCTTCTGGGGAAAAGCCCGTTCGAAATCTCCGGCGGGCAGAAGCGCCGCGCCGCCATCGCGGGCGTGCTCGCCATGGATCCGGACGTCCTCGTGCTGGACGAGCCGACGGCGGGCCTCGACCCGAACGGCAGGGACACGCTGCTCCGGCAGATTTCCGAGTACCATAAGCAGCGCGGGAGCACCGTGATCCTCGTCTCGCACAGCATGGAGGACATCGCGCGCTTTGCCGACCGCGTGCTCGTCATGAACGAGGGGAAGGCCGTCATGCTCGACCGGACGGACCGCGTGTTCGCGCGCGGCAGGGAGCTCGAGAAAATGGGCCTGCGCGTGCCGCAGATCACGCAGATCCTGCTGACGCTGCGCGACCTGGGCTGCCCCGTGCAGCCCGTGCTGACGGTGGACCAGGCGGTCGAGGAGCTGCGCCCCCTGCTCCGCAAAGGAGGTGAGCGCCGTGATCAGTGATATCACCATCGGCCAGTATTTTCCCGGCAAATCGCTGATTCACCGCATGGATCCGCGGGTCAAGATTGTCCTTACGGTGCTGTATATCGTTTTTCTGTTCATCGCGTCCAATTTTGCGGGCCTCGGCTGCATGGTGGCGCTGATGGCCCTTGTGCTGCTGCTTTCCGGCGTGCCGTTTTTCCAGTACTTCAAGAGCCTGAAGGCGGTCATTGTCATCGTGCTGTTCACGGGCGTGCTGAATCTGTTCTACGGGACCGGGACCGTTGTGTGGAGCGGGTGGTTCATGCAGATCACCGACGGCGGCATCTACAACGCCATCTTCATTTCCGTGCGCATCGTCAGCCTGATTCTGTTCAGCTGCGTGCTGACCTTCACGACTTCCCCGACCGATCTGACGGACGCGCTCGAGCGCCTCATGAAGCCGCTCAAGGCGCTGCACGTCAGGGTGCACGAAATCGCGATGATGATGACCATCGCGCTGCGCTTTGTGCCGACGCTGCTCGAGGAGACCGACAAGATCATGAGCGCGCAGAAGGCGCGCGGCGCCGACCTCGAAAGCGGCGGGATGATGCAGCGCATCCGCGCGCTCATCCCGATTCTGATCCCGCTGTTCGTCTCGTCGTTCCGGCGGGCGTACGACCTCGCCATGGCGATGGAATGCCGTTGCTACCACGGCGGCGAGGGCCGCACGAAGATGAAGCAGCTGCACATGTCTCGCCTCGACGTTTACGCGTCGGCCTGCATGGCGCTTTTCTGCGCCGCGGTGCTGATCTGCACGCTGCTTCTGCCCGCTTCGCTCAGGTAGGCGGCGCGGCAATTTGGAGGTTGGATGTTTGATGTTTGATGTTAGAAAGGGCAGGGCCGGAGCTCCTCTTGACATTCCGGCCTCCAACTTCGAACCCCCGGCCTCCAAATCGGGAGTTGCCTCAAACTCTCGCGCCAGTCGGGGTTTGGAATTTCAACCTGACGAAACGGCGCGGCTTGACCGCGCGGGCACCGCGCCGCGCAATCTGCTGCTGACCATCCGGTACGACGGATCCTGCTACCACGGCTGGCAGGTCCAGCGGAACGCCGTCTCTGTGCAGCAGGTCTTCCAGGCGGCGCTGGAAAAGATCCTCGGCGAGCGCCCCGACCTCAAGGGGTGCAGCCGCACGGATTCCTTCGTCCATGCGCTCGAATTCTGCGTCAGCTTCCGCACGGAGCGGGAAATCCCGTGCGAAAGGCTGGCCGGCGCGCTGAACCATTTTCTGCCGGACGACATCGCCGTGCTGTCGTGCCGCGAGGTTCCGCTTTCGTTTCACGCGCGCTATTCCTGCAAGGGGAAAGAGTACGTCTACCGCGTGTGGACCAATCCCGTGCGCGACCCCTTTCTGCGCGGCAGGGTGCTGCATTACTGGTACCCGCTCGACCTCGGGCGCATGAACCGCGCGGCGGATTTTTTTCTTGGCACGCATGATTTCACCTCGTTCTGCGCGAGGGACGCGCGCGAGCCGGGCCGCATGGAGCGCACGGTGACAAAAGCGGGCTGGTCCCGCATAGACCGGAATGAGGCGGATTTCTGCATTGCGGCGGACGGCTTTCTGTACCACATGGTGCGCATTATGGTCGGCACGCTGCTGCGCGTAAGCCAGAACAAGCTGAAGCCGGAAGACATGCCGCGCATTCTTCTTGCGTGCGACCGCACCGCCGCGGGACCGACCGCGCCGCCGCAGGGCCTTTACCTGCGGAAGGTGTTTTATGAGGATGTGAAAGACGATGGATGACCGGGAGCACCGTTACGACACCACGGGGATCGACCCGTCGAAATACCGTCTGACAGAGACGGGGCGAAGGCCGCGCGCGAAGGAATTCAAGGCGCGCCGCGCCCCGCGGTGGCTTTACCGCGTCATCCTGATTCTCGCGCTGAGCGCGCTGGCGGTGCTTGCGTGGTACAACCGCAGCAACCTGACGCCGTCGAACGTCCTGGTGTGGGTGCAGAGCCGCATCGTCGGCTTCGGTATCGGCGACGGCTTCCCGCAGGCGGTCGCAGGCTCTTCCATCCAGCCGGGGAACTTTATCGTGTCGGAGAAAAACCTGTTCACGGCGAGCGACACCGCCCTGACCGTCTACAACTCCACGGCGAAGGAACTGCTGAACGACCAGCACAGCTTTGGCAACCCGGTGCTGAAGGTCAGCGGGTCCCGCACGCTGCTGTACAACCTCGGCGGCAGGAGCTTCCGGCTGGATTCCGTGAGCGGCGGCACAAAGCAGATCAACGTCAAGCAGAATATTCTGGCGGGGGCGCTCGCGGCGAACGGGCGCTGCGCCATACTGACGGAGGCCGACGGCTACTGCGGCCAGCTGACCGTTTACACCGCGGAGGGCGGCGTGCAGTCCTATTACTGGTTCTACGACTATTACCCCGCCTCGGTCGCGCTGAACGAAGACGGCACGCAGGCCGCCGTTGCGGGCGTCTCTGCGAAAAACGGGGAAATGGTTTCCGCCGTGTACCTGCTTGACCTCGACAGCGGCAAGGTGGAGCAGCCATTTGCCACCTACCCGGGCAACCTGATTCACGCCGTGTACTGGAACGGCGCTTCCACCGTCGCGGCGGTCGGGGATTCGGGCGCCTCGATCATCAACGCTTCTTCGCGGACGAAAAAAGATTTCGACTATCACGGCGAGCGGCTCTCCGCTTTCTGCTTTGATGCCGGGCGGACGGCCCTCGCGCTGGCCTCGTTCGGCGAGACCTCCGTCAGCAATCTCGTCGTGCTGGACCCGGGCGGCGCGGAGATTTTTTCGCAGAAGCTCGGCGGCAGCGTCCGGTCGGTTTCCCTGTACGGGCAGACGGCGGCGGCCCTCGCGGACGGCGAGGCGTATTTCTGCTCGCTCTCTTCGCCCGGGCAGGCCGCGAAGAAGCTCGAAAGCGGAAGCGACGCCAAAGCCGTCGCCCTGCGGGACGAGACCTCGGCTTATCTTCTCGGCATTTCCGAGATAAGGATTCTGGAGAATCGGTAGGCCGCACTTGTTTAAATTCGGTTTTTGTGATATATTTCATTTAAACCGCTGCCTGCCGCGATTTATCATGATTTCTGGCCATCCGTTGTAGAAAGGGCGGTGCGCATGGACGTTCTGACGGATATCCTGTTTGGGATCATCCTGGTTTTTTTCACCGTTTCGGGTTTCCGCAGGGGCTTTGCGCACTCTGTTGTGGATCTGGTCGGCTCGGTTGCCGCCGCCGCTGCCGCGGTCCTGTGCGCGCCGCGCGCCCTCGCATGGGCGGCGCCGTACCTCGGCGCCGCGAAAGGCCCGCTGCTCGGCAGCAGCGCGGCGCGCCTTGCGGTCACGGTGGTCGTCCTGTTTATTCTGTTTGAAATCCTGGTGCATGCGGCTGCGGCGCTTCTGGACCGCCTGTTCCGCCTGCCGGGCCTGAAGCAGGTCAATTCCCTGCTCGGCGGCGCGCTGGGGCTCTGCAAAGGCGCCGTCGTCGTTCTGCTGGCCTGCGCGGCCCTGAGGCTTGCGCTGCCGGCGTCCATCCCTCAGAAACCTTCTCAGGAATGGCAGAAGACGGGGCTCTCACGGATCTATCGGACGGTTTCGGCGCATAATCCTCTCGACACAATGCTGCGGACGAATTTCTGGAATGAGGTAGGGTCGCATGGACAAAAAGAGCAGAAATAAAAACCTGAATATCCCGAATACCCTGACGGCGGTCCGCCTGGTCCTGGTCATCCCGTTCATCATTTATTTCATGAACGAGCAGTACCTGAAAGCGATTGTCGTTCTGGGTGTTTCGGGGCTTACGGATATTTTTGACGGCATGATAGCCAGGCGTTTTCATCAGTTTACCGAGCTGGGCCAGATGCTTGACCCGCTTTCGGATAAGCTGACCCAGCTCGCCATGGCGATCTGCCTTTCCGTCAAACAGCCCATCCTCATCCCGCTGCTTGCCATTTTCGTGCTGAAAGAGACGCTGATGCTCTCTGCGGCGATTTTCCTCATCAGCAAGAATAAAAAGAAGCCCAGCGGTTCAGAATGGTATGGAAAGACCGCGACGACCCTGTTCTATATCTCTTTTGCGGTGATTGTCGCGCTGAAGGCTATCTGGAATTACGAATCTTTTCCGCTGTCGGTCTTTCTGCTTTCCGCCGCGGCGGGGTTCATGATTTATGCGTTTGTCAAATACGCCCAGACGTATTTTGCCATCCGCCATTCGGACGACCCGAAGTACAAGCTCGACATCGACGAGGTCATGGATAAAAAAGAAAGCCGTGAGAACGCAAAAAAATGATTATTTGCCAAACATCCCGTTCCATGGTATGATATACTACTAAATGAAACCCAACCGCAACGCACACCAATCACGCAATGTGGAGAAGAAGTGAACTGCTATGATGATGTGTTCCAGATGCCATAAGAGGCCGGCGGTCGTCTTTGTCTCGCCGACCGGGAATATGAAAGAAAGCCGCGGGCTCTGCCTGATTTGCGCAAAAGAACTGGGCATTAAGCCTGTAAACGATATTTTGGAAAAAATGGGGATTACCGACGACCAGGTGGAAAACATGGAGGCGGAACTGACCGATCTGATGAACCAGAACCCGGACGGGGGCGAATCGGACGACAATTCGGACGAAAACGCCCTGAACGGGTTTGTGCCGGGCGGGGCTGCCACCATGCCGTTTTTGCAGAATATTTTTCCGGGCTCGGCCAATCTTCCGGAACAGATCCAGAACGGCGAGGCCGCGAAAAAGGCCCAGCCGAAGGAAAAACATAAAACGAAACGCAAACATCTCGACGCGTACTGCACAAACCTGACCGCCAAGGCTAGGGCGCACGAAATCGACACCATTGTCGGCCGCGAAAAAGAGATTGAGCGGGTCATCCAGATCCTGAGCCGCAGGACGAAAAACAACCCCTGCCTTATCGGCGAGCCTGGCGTCGGCAAAACGGCCGTGGCGGAGGGCCTGGCTCTTCGCATCGCGGATGGCAACGTGCCGGCCTCGCTGAAGAAAAAAGAGATCCACCTTCTCGACCTCACGGCGCTGGTCGCAGGGACGCAGTTCCGGGGCCAGTTCGAAAGCAGGATCAAGGGCCTGCTCGACGAAGTGAAGATTGAGGGCAACATCATCCTTTTCATCGATGAGGTGCACAACCTTGTCGGCACCGGAGACGCCGAAGGCTCCATGAACGCGGCCAATATTCTCAAGCCCGCCCTTTCGCGCGGGGAGATTCAGGTAATCGGGGCGACCACATTCTCCGAATACCGCAGATATATTGAAAAAGACGCCGCGCTGGAACGCCGGTTCCAGCCCGTTACCATAGCCGAGCCGTCCATCCAGGACGCCGTGCAGATTCTGATGGGCATCAAGACCTATTACGAGAGCTTCCACCGCGTCCGCGTGCCGGACGCGATCGTCAGGAAGGTGGTCACGCTTTCCGAACGCTATATCAACGACCGCTTTCTTCCGGACAAGGCGATTGACCTGCTGGACGAATCCTGCGCCTGCGCGGAGCTGCGCAACCGCCAGATGGCGGAATACGACGAGGTGCGCGGCCAGCTGGAAGACCTGCGCGGCGAAGAGGAAGAAATGACGGCGGCCGGCGCCGAGCCGGATTATGAAAAGCTGGCCGAGATCCGCATGGACGTTTCAAAGCTGAGCGAAAAAGAAAAGCAGCTCGCTCCGCTTGCGCTCGGCGCGGAAGTGGAGGAGAAGGACGTCGCCCGCGTCATAGAGCTTTGGACCGGAATCCCCGCGAGCCGCATCCAGGAAGGCGAACTCAAAAAGCTCGCCAGCCTCGAAGACGTGCTCAACAGCAAGGTCATCGGCCAGAAAGAGGCCGTGGCCGCCGTTTCCGCGGCAATCCGCCGCAGCCGGGTGCAGATCAGCCCCCGCCGCAGGCCCGCTTCCTTCATCTTTGTCGGCCCCACGGGCGTCGGCAAGACCGAGCTGGTCAAGGTGCTTTCCCGCGAGCTGTTCGACACGCCGGAAACGCTCATCCGGCTCGATATGTCGGAATTTATGGAGAAACATTCGGTGTCGCGCATCATCGGCTCCCCGCCGGGCTACGTGGGCTACGACGAGGCCGGTCAGGTGACGGAAAAGGTCCGCCGCCGCCCGTACTCCGTCCTGCTGTTCGACGAGATCGAAAAAGCGCATCCCGACGTGATGAATATCCTTCTACAGATCCTCGACGAAGGGCATATTACGGACGCGCACGGCCGCAACGTGAATTTTGAGAACACCGTCATCGTGATGACGTCGAACGCCGGCAGCGACAAAAAAGAGGGCGCGCTCGGCTTTGCCCGCACCGAGTCGGACATGAGCCGCGAAAAGGCGCTCAAAGCGCTTTCCGACTTTCTGCGCCCGGAGTTTCTCAGCCGCGTCGACGAGGTCATCGTCTTCCGCATGCTGGACGCCGACGATTACGAAAAGATTGCGCACCTGATGCTGGACGAATATGTCGGCACGCTGGGGGAGCGCGGCATCCGCCTGGTTTACGACGAAAGAGCCACCCGCTGGCTGGCGGAGCATTCCGTGGGCGGCAAGAGCGGCGCGCGCGATCTGCGCAACCTGATCCGCCGCCAGGTGGAAGACAAGATCGCCTCGCTGATTGTTGAAAACGCCGACGAACCGATCGCCGGGATCTCCATCTCGGCGGACGAAGAGGGCATCCGTCTGAACTGCCTGAAATAGCGGCCGAATGGCCTCAAAAGCCAAAAAATTCGGCCTATTTGGTTGACAACTGCCGCTGAACTATGCTATACTATTAGGCGTCGCCTGAAATGCGAGTGTAGTTCAGTGGTAGAACTCCAGCCTTCCAAGCTGGTCGTGTGGGTTCGATTCCCATCACTCGCTCCATTTGCGCCAATAGCTCAGGTGGATAGAGCAACTGCCTTCTAAGCAGTGGGCCAGGGGTTCGAGTCCCTTTTGGCGCACCAGAGGGATATGGTGGATGTAGCTTAGCTGGTTAAAGCGCCAGTTTGTGGCACTGGAGACCGTGGGTTCGAATCCCACCTTCCACCCCACATATAAAAGGAAGCGTGCGGCTTCTTTGCCGCATTTTGCAATGGGCTGTAGCCAAGGGGTAAGGCAACGGACTTTGACTCCGTCATTTCGTAGGTTCAAATCCTGCCAGCCCAGCCAAAAGCCTGCTCTGAAGGCTGTTTGTGCGATGGGGCAGGTTTTTTTCATGACTGGCCCGGCCCTGCGCCGTTTCCGTTTATTTCATATGAATCATTAGCTCAGCCGGTAGAGCACCTGACTTTTAATCAGGGTGTCCGGGGTTCGAATCCCCGATGGTTCACCAATCAGGACAGGCATTGCGGAATGCCTGTCTTTTTCTTATTGCTTATCGGGGATTCGAACCCGAGATTATTCAGTCTGCGCCCGGCAGCGCGAGCGAAGAAATCATCCACGAGATGAGGCTTTCCGCGCCTTCGTTCCGATTCGCCCCCTGCGGCGTGATGCCGTCCATGCAGCCGCCGCTTTCGGGGTCGATCATGTTGATGCGCCGGGTGTTTTTCCCGGTGTACCAGCCAAGGCAGGCATATGCACAGTCGCGGTAATCCTTTTCTCCGGTCAGCCGGCAGGCCGCCAGACAGGCCAGCAGCGTTCCGCAGGCTTCGACCGGTTGCTGATCGTATGCCGCCGGCGCATTGCCTTTCTGCAGCCAGCCTTTGCAGCCGACCGGGCGGAAGAGCTCTCCCTTGAATGTTGTCTTCAGAAGGAAATCCAGGCTTTCGATGCCTGCCGCTAGATATTCCCTGTCGCCTGTCCTCTCGCAGACCGCCAGCAGCGCCCATGGGAGCACGGCGTTGCAATAGGTCACGGAATTTTCAAACCAATGCCAGCCGTCCGTGGAATTCTGACTGTATGTATCCAGAATCTCCGCGCCCAGCTTCCGCATCAGGGGCACGGCCTGCGGCTTTTTCCATAGTCCGAGCCCGATTGCAGCGTAAGCTTTGGAACGCGGAAAGCGGAGCTCCCCGCAGCGGGGGAGGCATTTTTCCAGCAGGGAGCCGGCGGTCCCTCGTATGCCGGCCGGGAGCCCGGAGCGTCCCGCAAGAAAGCCCAAGCTCAGAACACAGCGGCCGAAGCAGTCCTGCGAGCCCTTCTTTTCAACAAAATTGCGGTTGTAATCCATAAAATTCCGGAACCAGCCGCCGTTTTGGGCGTAAATCAGAAAAGAGAGGTAGCGGAAGACAAGGTCCAGGTATTTCCGCTTTTCCGTTTTTTCGTACAGAAGCGCCGCCATGATGAGGGCCCTTGCATTGTCGTCGGTCGCGTATCCTTCCGACGGGTCGGGAACGCTGCCTGCCGCGTGCTGCAGCATGCCGGTGCAGTCGGTCATGCGGAAGACGTGCGTGTCGTCCGGGACGGTACTGCTCATCGGGAACCACCGCCCTGCGCGGAAAACCTGCGGAGCACGCTGAAAAAGGTCTCGCCGTATTGCTCCGCCACCCGGGGCCATGTCATGGCCTTGCCGTAACGGGCGGCCTTCTGCTCCATCCGCGCCTTTTCTTCCGGATGCTCCGCGAGATATCCGATGCAGCCGGCAAGCGAGCCGGCGTCCCTGAATTCTGCCAGCATGCCCCTGCCGTCTGCCAATACTTCCTGCGCGTACAGGTACGGGGTGGAAACGACCGCCCTGCCGTACCCCACCGCGTAGGCGAGCGTTCCGCTGACCGCCTGGTCCCGGCCGAGATACGGCGTCATATAGATGTCGGAAAGCTTCAGGTACCGGGCCAGCTCCCCTTTGGTGAGGTACCGGTCGACGAACCCGACGTTCTTCTGTAAGCCGCGGTCGGCCACGAGCTTTTCAAGGCTTCTGCGGTATGCCTCGCCGAACTCCCGTTTGACGACGGGGTGCGTCCGCCCGAGAATCAGGTAAAAAATGTCTGGGTGCTTTCGGGCGGCTTCGGCAATGGCTTCGATTCCGTATTCCAGCCCTTTGCCAGGGCTGATCAGCCCGAACGTGCTGACGACTGTGCGGCCTTCGAGGTGCGCTTCCCGTTTCAGCTGTTCCCGAGGGGGCAGGTCGAATTCCGGGACCCCGTGCGGGATCACCCTGATTTTGTCCGGGTCGGCGCCGTAAACGCCGCGCAGCACGGCGGCGGAGTTCGACGCCATTGTCACCACCGCCGCGCTTTTTTCGCACAGGGTCCGCAGGATGGCTTTCTGCTTCTGGTCCGGTTCCGGGAGGACCGTGTGGAACGTGGAAACGACCGGCTTTTCGATGCGGCCGAACAGCTCCAGCAGATATTCGCCGCATTCGCCGCCGTAGATGCCGTATTCGTGTTCCACCACAAGAAGCTGCACGCCGGACCGGTTGATCCGCCGCGCGGCCTCTTCATAGCTTTCCCGGTCCTGCTGCGGCAGTTGAAACGCGACGTCTTCGCCGTAATCGTAGGGCCTGTCGCTGACCGCCGCAACCTCGATTTTGAACCGCCTGCTTCTTTTCAGCGCCTGCACGAGGTCCTGGGTAAACGTTGCGATTCCGCATTCCCGGGGCGGATAGGTACTTAAAAATCCAATTGTTAAATTCTGCCGTTCGGTGTTCACGGGCTTACACTTCCAATGCAAATTTATTTTCTGCGGCGCGGTAAAGCGTCAGATCGCTTCATCCTGCGCGGCTTCCAGAGTGTCCGGCGTATAAATCATGCGGCGGCACCGCGGCATGTTCTGAATGCGGCAGTCGTCGGTGACGATGCATTCCGCCATTTTGGTGCCGCTTTCCACGGCCACCCGGTTCCACAGCAGGCAGCTTGAGACCTCGCACTGGTTCCCTATGATGCAGTCGTCGCCGATTACGGCATAGGGGCCGACCACGGCGCCGTTCATGATCCGGACGTCACGGCCGAGATACACCGGCCCGCGGATCAAAGCGGTCCCGCTGATTTGTGCGTTGCGCCTGCTGTAAACCGCGTGCCTGCTGAAGCTCACTTCCGGCAGGCGAAGCTTCCCCACGAAAGCGTCGCGGTGTGCCTGAACGTATTTTTCCGGCGTGCCGATGTCCAGCCAGTAATCGCACCCCTGGTACACTGCGATTCTGCGGCCGTCTTCCAGCAGCTTCGGGAACACCTCCCGCTCGACGGACACCGCCCTGCCGGACGGGATCCTTCTGAGGACGTCCGGATCGAAAACATAGGCGCCGGCGTTGATCAGGTGCGAGGCGGTCTGCTTCGGCTTTTCCCGGAAAGACGCGGCGTACCCGTCTTCGTCGGTTTCTATCACGCCGTACGCGGACGGATTTTTCACCTGCGTGACGGCGATTGTGACGCCGGCTTTTTTCCGCCTGTGGAAACGCATCATTTCTCCGAAATCGATATTGCTCAGGATGTCCGCGTTCAGCACGAAGAAAGGCTCCGTAAAATAGTTTTCGGCATTTTTGACGGCTCCTCCCGTGCCGAGCGGAAAATCTTCCTGCGCATAATGAATTTTCAGCCCCAGCTCCGACCCGTCGCCGAAGTACCGGCGGATGCACTCGGATTTGTAACAGGTGCTCAGCACGATTTCGTCGACGCGGTGGCGCCTCAGCGTTTCCAGCGTCCTTTCCAGAAGCGGTCTGCCCATGACGGGCACCATCGGCTTGGGGAGCCTGTCAGTTAAAGGCCTTAACCGCGTGCCCTTTCCGCCGACCAACAACAATGCTTTCATAAAAAATCCCTCCTTTGTTTTCTGCGCAGTTTTATATGGCCGGAGGCTTCGGGAAAATTCGGCTTTCGCCCCGAACCGTCCCGCGGCGTCCGCCCGGAAACTGTCGTTCTGGTTTGTTTTTTCAGGGTTTCGGTCATAAAACAAAGAAAAAACCTTTTTGATCTCCAGCCGAGGCTAAAAATCAAAAAGGTCCGGGAACTCTATGCAGTTGAGTTGACAGAAATCCTTCCGGAATTTTAGCACTCTTAAATCTAGATTGCTAATATTTTTATGGTAACACAATAAAAATGCCTGTTAGTTCTATATAGTAATCATAAGATGACTTTATGACTTTTATGAATCAATTCCGCGTTTTGTTGCCCGCCTGTGATACAATTGTTATGGTGCCCGGCAGAGCCGGGAGGGAAGGGAAAGCCGAATGGAATCTTGTAAAAACTGCCGTCGGGGAGTCATAGACGGCGAGAAAGCCGCCGCCTATCTGTCGAAGGATCCCCTGCTGCACATGGATATGCTCCAATGTATCCGCCGCGGGGACGCCGAGCTGCTGTATGCTTCCGGCGAAGGCGTGCTGCTTCGCCATGCGGCGTGCGGGGTGGTCATGATGAGCGCGGCGGCGGAAAAAGCGGCGGCAGAAATGCTCGGCCTGCTCGACCGGGCGGAGCTGCTTGTCGCGCATCAGGATTTTTACCTTTCCGCCGTGAAAAGCAAATTCGGCATTTCGGCGATGACTCCCTGCCGGCAGGCGGTCTATCTGCCCCGCCGGCCTCTGCCGGAGCGCGGCGGTGCCGATATCCGGCGGCTGGGAAAAGAATATCTGCCTTTTTTGCAGGAGCATTATTCCCATGCGGACGACAGCGATTACCTGCGCGGCAGGCTTGCCGCCGGGGCCGTGTTCGGCGCTTTTGCGGACGGCCGCCCGGCCGGCTTCATCGGGATCCACGAGGAAGGGGCCATGGGCATGCTGGAGGTGCTGCCGGAATACCGCCGCCGGGGCGTCGCTGCGTCGCTGGCGGCTTTTCTGGTCAACCGGCTGCTGGAGCAGGGCAGGGTGCCGTATTCGCACATTATCGTGGGCAACGGCGTTTCCCTGTCTCTTCACCGCGAGCTCGGCTTTTCCATCGCCGCCGGCATGGTTTACTGGTCGGGGCTGGACCAGACGTAGCCTTGCCGCGGCCGCAGCAGCAGAAAAATGCCCCCGGCCTTCGCAGGATAGAAGGCCGGGGGCGAACGGTTCTTCCGCCGTGTTAAAAGAGATTCAGAAGATCGTCGATTTTATCGATGGTCAGAAACGGCTTTTCGACATTGCCGAATCCGTATTTCGCAAAGATAAACGGGATTCCCGCGGCCGCCGTCGCCTCGTAATCGCCCTGGGTGTCCCCCACGTACACCGCGTCCTTCAGGTGGTTTCGCTCCATTAGGAGCCTGATGTTTTCCGCTTTTCCCATGCCGGTGTCCCCGAAGCATTCGAAATCCGTGATATACGCTTCTACTCCCGCTTTTTCCATGAACATCTCGATGTAGCCGGACTGGCAGTTGCTGACGATGTACAGAAGGCACCTGCCGGAAAGCGCCCGGAGGGTCTCCCGGACGGACGGGAACAGCAGGGAATCGGTCGTCGCCGACAGGACGTCCTGCTCGTAGAGGCGGCATCTCTGCACCAGCTGTTCCTTCGTCTGTCCGTCGGCGTCGGGGAACAGATCGTCGGCGATGACGTCCATCGTTTTTCCGAATTCTTTTTTTAGAACGGCAGGGGTCATGACCGCCGACGTTCCGCCGACCTCAGCGATGGCCCGGTTCCAGGCTTTGGCAACCACCCCCGTGGAATCCCATAAAGTGCCGTCGACGTCAAAGATGATGTGGTTCGTCATGGACTGCTCCTTTTTCAGCTGTTTTCGTTGCTGCGTTCTTTGCCTGTCTGCCGCCGGGGAAGATTTTTTCGGCAGGGCCGTATTGGAAAAGCCGGGGAAAGCGGCCGCGTTCCGACAAAAGAGAAATTCCCGTGAGACGGTGGCTCAGAGGGCTTCCCGTGCTTTTTGAATCGGAATCGGGGAAGACCAGGCTTTTCGTCCGGAGGCGTCGATCAGCATGACGCGCACATACCGGTCGGTCGGCTTGATCTGGTAGACGGCTTCCGTGCGTCCGCGTTCTCCCGTGAAGACCCTGTCGCCGCACCAGACCGTGTTGCTGTTGAAAACGATTGTTTCCACCGGGGAGCATTCCACCTCGACCGCGCTTTCGGAGACGCGGACGGATTCGAGCCGCGGTCCCTGGCTTGCGTAAAAATTACCCGCGCGGATCGCGTCTTTTATGGCGCCGGCCGAGCGGGACTCCGCCTTGACCATGGTGAAGGCGCGCGTCTGCTCGCCGCCGTAGACGTGGCTGTCGTCGGCCGCCATGCACCCGAAATACCTGCCCTTCGACGCCCAGATGTCGATATAGGTGCTGGAATCGGCGCGTTCGCCGTTCCAAGGCAGGCCGGAGACGGAATTGTAGATTTCAGCGCCGCTCAGGCCGCGCAGGCCCATGCAGTCTGCCGGGTCTGTGACGGACCAGAGGGGATGCGCGAGGATTGCCACCCCGCCCGCCGCGAGGATCGCGTCGATGATCCGCTGGGGCGGAAGGGCGGGGGAGGCTTCCAGCCCGACCTTCGATTCCATCCCCACGCCCACAATATGGAATACGGGCGAGTCGGTCATGTTGCCCGTGTCCCACTCGCATCCGCTCAGCAGCAGCGGTTCCCCGCCCTCGCGGGTTTCGCTCTGCACCCAGTGGTCCGTCAGGGCAAGAAAGTCGTAGCCCGCCTCCCGGTAGATTCCGATTGCTTTCTGCGGGGAAAGCAGCCCGTCCGAGCGCAGGGTGTGCATGTGCAGGTTGCCCTTGTACCAGTTCCCCCCGGCGCCGAAGATGTCCCGCATGTTATCATTCCTTTCCCAGTATGTCCGCCAGGACGGCGGCCACTGCGTCCATGTCTTTGTCGGTGCCGATGGTGATGCGCAGAAAGCCGTCGATTCTCGGCCGGTCAAAATACCGCACGAGGACGCCTTTTTCCCGCAGCGCGCGGAACAGCTCCTTTGCGGGGACGCCGGGGTGAGAGGCGAAGACGAAGTTCGCTTTCGACGGCAGCACCCGGAAGCCGAGCCCGGAAAGCCGTGCGCTGAAACGGTCGCGCGTCGCGGCGATTTTTCCGTCGATTTCCGCGTAATAGGCCGGGTCGCGCACGGCGGCTTCGGCGGCCGCGGCGGCGATGCGGTCGACAGGGTAGGAGTTGAACGAGTCCTTCACGTTTGTCAGCGCCCGAATCAGGTGCGGCTGGCCGATGGCATAGCCGACCCGCATCCCCGCAAGCGCGTGGGATTTGCTGAACGTGCGGATAACCAGCAGGTTGGGGCAGCTCTTGACGAACGGCGCCATGCTCTGCCCGCCGAACGCGATGTAGGCCTCGTCGACGGCGACGACGGCTTCGCTGTGGTATTGCAGCAGGCGGCCGATTTCGCCCGGCTCCAGAAAAATCCCCGTCGGCGCGTTCGGGTTCGGGAAGATTACGCCGCCGGCCGGCTGAAGGTAATCCTCCGCCCGGATGCGGAAATCTTCATCCAGAGGGATCTGCCTGACCGGAATGCCGTAAAACTGCGCGAACACCGGGTAAAAGCTGTAGGTAACGTCGGGGAACAGCAGGGGAAGCCGGTCGTCGAAGAAAGCGTAGAAGCAAAGGGAGATGACCTCGTCGCTGCCGTTGCCGCAGTAGACGCACTCCGGCGTCACGCCCTCCTGCTCCGCAATCGCGCGGCGCAGATTTTCCGCGTCGGCGTCCGGGTAAAGGGGAAGCTTTTTCGAAGCCCCGCCGATCGCCGCGAAGACCGCCGGCGAAGGCGGGTAGGGGTTTTCGTTCGTGTTCAGCTTGATGAATCCGGCCTTTTTCGGCTGCTCGCCCGCCGCATAGGGGACCAGCCGCTCCGCTCGCCTTGCAATATATCCCATTCCCACTGTTCCTTTCCTGACTTCTCCTGTGACTTCCCCACAAGTATACCACAAATACCGGTGCCTGTCAGAAGATTTCCCGGCCCTGCAGGAACGGAAAACCTTGCTTTTCACGGCCCGGAATGATACGATTGACAGGAAAATGTGTTCGGCAGACCCGCCCGCTGCCGGGCTTAAAGGGGCAAAAGTATGAAAAAGATTTTACTCATCGCCACAGGGGGGACCATCGCGGCCAGAGGGACGGAGAACGGGCTTTCCCCCTCGGTCACTTCGGCCGAGCTGCTCACCTTTGTGCCGGAGCTGCACGACATCTGCCGGGTCGACGCCGTGCAGCTTTTCAATCTGGACAGCACGAACATCTGCCAGACGCACTGGCTGCGCCTCGCCGGCGCCATTCGGGACGCCTACGGCCGGTACGACGGCTTCGTCGTCACGCACGGCACCGACACCATGGCCTACACGGCCGCGGCCCTCTCTTATCTGCTTCAGAACAGCAGAAAGCCGGTGGTGCTGACCGGCTCGCAGAAATCCATCTACAGCCGCGACACGGACGCGCGGAAAAATCTGCTGCAGGCGTTCCTTTACGCCGTCAGCGACGCGGCCTGGGGCGTACATATCGTATTCGACAGCAAGGTCATCCTCGGGACCCGCGCCCGCAAGGTGCGCACCAAAAGCTACAACGCCTTCGCCAGCATCGACTACCCGGAGGCTGCGGTATTCAGCGACATGCGGCTGATCCTGTTCCTTCCCGTCCCGCAGCTGCCCCCGGTCCGCTTTTACGGGGAGATGGAGAACAGCGTCTTCGTCCTGCACCTGATTCCGGGGATGGACGTCGGCATTTTCGAATACCTCAAGCAGCGTTACCGCGCGCTGGTCATTGAGAGCTTCGGCGTCGGCGGGGTGCCGTACTACGGCGGGGGCAGCGAGTTCCTCCAGGCCGTACGCGACTGGACCGCGTGCGGCAAAATGGTCGTCTTCACCACGCAGGTCCCGCACGAGGGCAGCGACCTGGGCGTTTACGCCGTCGGCAGCGAGGCGAAAAAAGTCAAAGGCGTCGTCGAGACCAGCAATATGACGCCGGAGGCGGCGGTGACCAAGCTGATGTGGGCTTTGGCG
Source organism: Bacillota bacterium (assembly GCA_023412715.1). Lineage (GTDB taxonomy): Bacteria > Bacillota > Clostridia > Oscillospirales > Acutalibacteraceae > Thermocaproicibacter. Next base: position 53,412 of record JAEZCC010000025.1, on the reverse strand, counting down.
CAGACGCGGGAGCGCGACGAGGCGGAAGAGCTTTTTCTGACCCCGGTCTGCAGCGACATGTTCTGACCCGTCCCGGCGGCCCCGCGCGTTTCGCGGTTAAGATAGAAAAAAGCATCCGCATTGATGCGGATGCTTTTTCGTTCCGGGGCGCTCCCTATAAAACGGAAGCCGCTTGGGAATGCGTGTAGTCCGAGTTCCATTGCGCGTAGGCGCTGTCCGAGCGGCGGTCCGTCAGGTCGTAATTTGCCGAGAGGTAATTCCCGAAATAGGAGCTGACCTTGACCGCTCCCCACAGGTTGAGATGGCCGGCGTTGTTCATGTCGTTCGCAAAATCCAGCCCGAATTCATCCTTCAGGTCGTAAAAATCGAGGAAGGGAATCTGCCTGCTGTCGGCGAAATCCGCGATGGAGTTGAGCAGCGCTTCCGTATCGTCCACCCACCCCTTCTCATTGTCGGGCTCGCTGTAATCCGCGGGCATGTTGACGAGGATCAGCGGGCAGTTTTCCTGGTTGCACAGGTCTATAATCTTGTCGAGATATTCCAGCGGCCTTTCCGGAATGTCGATGCGGTTTTCTGTGTCTTCCCATGCGGAGTTCGTCTTGCCGTATTTGTTCGTTCCGGCCACGAATCCCTTTGTGTAGTAGACGGAGGCGTCGTTGAAATTGAAATCCTTTTTTTCCAGGGTCGACCAGCGGAAATGATATTTCAGCACGGGAAGAAGATAGAGGAGCCGGTCTTCCGGGGGCGTGCAGTTCCAGATTGCGCCCAGCTTGTTCTGCGAGAACCGCATGTTGTCCAGCGCGTTGCTGACAAGCCCCCTCTCGCCGTACTCTGTCGTCATGCCCAGGTAAAAAACGTCCAGCACGACAATAGGGTTTTTGTGTTTTGCCAGGACGTCCTTGAGCAGATAGTAGGTCGCGTCGATCGGCTGCCCGCCGGTCGCGTAATTGAAGCTGGTGATTCCCTGCTGGTGCCAGATGACGTTGGGATCCATCGCGCCGTTCATATGGCTGGATCCCATAAAAACAACGTCGTACTGGTCGTCGGAAAGGTAAAGTCCTTCGTCGAGCTTTCCCTTGTGCTGCGTTTTATAGACGAAAATCGGACCGAGCGCGGCAAGAATCACCGTGAGAATCAGAGTGAGAAGAATCCCTTTCAGAATAAATTTTTTCAGCATGTGCTTCACCTGTTCAGAATTGATAGTAGATGAACTGCTGGGCGCTGTACTGCGAGCCGTAGACCCCGAAAATCACCAGGATCATGGCTGCCGTGATGTAAAAAGCCCACCTGGCGGGCGTGCGAAAGCTCAGGATCGACCGGATCAGCTGCCTTTTCCGGCTCAGCAGGTCCACGGCGAGGACGACCAGCAGGCCGACTACCGCCACGGCCATTTCCGGCTGGCTCAGCCCGAGCTGGAAGACGGAACCGTCCCCGAACGCCGCGGGGTTAAACCGGAACAGGCTGCCGATCACCGTCGCGGCGTCGGCCAGCGTGGACGCGCGGAAGAAAATCCAGGCGAAGGTAGTCAGCAGAAAAGTCACGGCCGCCTGCCAGACACGGTACAGGGAAGAATCCGCGCGGATCCCCAGCTTTGCCCTGGCGGAAGCCCGTATGTTCCGGGTAAGCAGCCCGATGACCTGGTAAACGCCGTGCAGCAGGCCCCAGACAAGAAAACCGACTGCGGCGCCGTGCCAGAAGCCGCAGATTGTAAAGACGATGACAATGTTAAGGCAGTGCCGGAAGGCGGAGCACCGGTTCCCGCCGAGCGGAATATACAGGTAGTCGCGGAACCATGTGCTCAGCGAAATATGCCAGCGCCGCCAGAAATCCTGAATCGACTTTGCAAAATACGGGCGGTTGAAATTGACGGGCAGGCGGAACCCGAGGACTTTCGCCATGCCGATTGAAATATTGGAATAACCGGCAAAATCGCAGTAGATCTGAAAAGCGTAAAAAACGACGGCGAGCAGCGAGGCCAGGCCGTAATATTTCTGCGGCTGGCGGTAGACCGTGTCCACCAGCATCCCGAGCCGGTCCGCCACGATCATTTTCTGAAAATAGCCCCAGAGCATCAGCAGAAGGCCCTCTTTTGCCTGTGTCTCGTCAAAAGAATGGACTTCGTCGAACTGGGAAAGCATTTCCTTCGATTTGCCGATTGGCCCGGAGGTAATCTGCGGAAAAAAAGACACAAACAGCGCGTATTTCCCGAAATGGCGCTGCGGCTTCGTGTCCCCGCGGTAAACGTCGATGATATAGCTGACGGCCTGGAAGGTATAAAAAGAAATCCCCACCGGCAGAAGCAGGTCGAAATGGGCTGCGGAGAAAGAGAATCCGAACAGGGAGGCCGCCTGCGCATACCACTCGCTGAACATGTTCAGGTATTTGAAAACGAGCAGGATGCCGAGGTTGACGACTAGGCACAGGGCGGCCCACATCTTTTTCCTGCCGCCGCTGCCGATGCGCAGGCCCGCAAGATAGGTGGTTAAGGTGGTCACGGCCAGAAAAACGGCGTACCAAGGGTTGAAGCACATATAAAAAAAATAGCTGGCCGCCAGCAGCCAAATCCACCGGTATCGGTGCGGGAGAAGAAAATATGCGATTGCCACGGCGCAGAAAAAGAGGAAAAATCCAAAAGAGACAAACGACAAGCGCTCCAAGCCCCCAGTTTCTTTTTCAGTCAGAATTCCAATAAAAAAGAAAGCTATCTTTTATTAAAGCACAGAATAATAAATATTTTGTTACTTCTTGTAATTATTTTGAAATCTCCTGGAATTTTCATTTTTGCCTTCCACCCGGGAAAGCGGCGGGCCGCGGCGGAGCGGAAATAAAAAAGGTCCCTTTTGGCACACTAAACACGGGTCCGCCGCCGCGCGAAGCGTAGATTCCGGCGCGGGAGGAGAAAATCGGCTTGACAAGAAGATTCCCGCGGATTATATTATGAACGCAAATGATTTTTATTTGCAATTATTCGGCTTGGGGGCCTTTTGATGTTCAAACGGTATCTGGCGGCTTTGCTGTGCGCGGCGGCGGTAGCCGCAAGCCTTTCCGCGTGCGGCGGAGGTTCCGACGTTTCCGGGGCCTCCGGCGCGGCGGGCAGTGCCGCGCAGCCGGGTTCGCTTCCCGGCGGAAGGCTGAAGGTATCGGTGTCCTTCAACGCCCTGAAAGAGTTCACGGAAGCCGTGGGAAAGGACAGAGTCGACATTTCCACGATTATTCCGGACGGGATGGAGCCTCACGATTTTGAGCCGAAGGCACAGGATCTGGTCGGCCTCGGTACGGCGAAGGTTTTCGTCTACAGCGGGCTGGGCATGGAAGCCTGGGCGCAGAAAGCGGCGCAGTCTGCGGACAACCCGGACCTTGTGACGGTGGAAGCCTCCAAAGGGGCGCAGCCGATTCAGAATGCGGAGCAGGGCGGAAGCGGCGGGCACGGGCAGTACGATCCGCATGTCTGGATCAGCCTGAAAGGCGCTGAGCTTGAGGTCGGGAACATCAGGGACGGCCTGGTCAGGGCGGATCCGTCGAACCGGGATTATTACCGGGATTATTATGAGAAGAACTGCAGCGCATATACCGCAAAACTGGAAGATCTTTACGGCCAATACAGCGCGAAATTCAAGTCTGCGAAACGGAAAAATTTTGTGACCGGGCATGCCGCGTTCGCCTACCTGTGCCGCGATTTCGGCCTGGAGCAGAACAGCGTGGAAGACGTCTTTGCAGAAGGGGAGCCCAGCGCGCGGCAGCTGGTGCAGCTTGTCGCGTACTGCAAGGCGCACGGCGTCACGGCCGTTTTTGCCGAAGAGATGACGAGCCCCGAGGTGTCGCAGACGCTGGCGCAGGAGGTCGGGGCGAAGGTGGAGACGATTTATACCATGGAAAGCGCCGAAGACAACAAGACTTACCTCGAACGGGCCGAAAGCAATTTAAGCAAAATTTACGGCAGTCTGTAGCCTGCGGCGGCCCCGCCGGAGAAGCGGATTTTGCAGAAAGACATTCCCGGTTGCAATTTACGGCGGTAAAAATTATAATGGATTTACAGGCACAGAAGAGAGAAACATGCTGTTCCGACATGCCCTTTCTCAGACGCCCGGGACCGACGGCCGACGCTGAATCGAAACTGCCGCGGCGGCACGGGGAGCGGAGGCGATTGGAATGCAGACGATCGATGAGGCGCTGGACAAACTGCAGACCTCAAAATTCCGGGCGGGGTTTCACCTGAAGAAAAAGGAGAAGGCTTATGTCCGGCAGAAGGGGATGGATACCATCCGCCGCCACGCCCAGGACTTCGTCCGGCAGCGGCTGGCGCCCGCCGTCATCCCCAACGACGGCAGGCAGACCCCGATGCGCGGCCACCCGGTCTTTCTTGCGCAGCATGCCTGCGCCTGCTGCTGCCGGGGATGCCTCAACAAATGGTACCGCGTGCCGAAGGGCACCGAGCTGACGGCGCGGCAGCAGGAGAAAATTGTGAATCTGCTGATGGCCTGGATTGAGCGTCAGATGCAGGAAAAGGAATCAAATAACACGGAGGCGTGATTAAAATGGAGAATGTGCAGAAGGTCTGCGAGCTTTTAAAACAGTGCGGGGCTTATTTTCTTGCGACGGAAGACGGCGGCCAGCCCAGGGTCCGTCCGTTCGGGACGGCCAATCTTTTTGAGGGCAGGCTTTACCTTCAGACCGGGAAGGTAAAAAACGTCTACAAGCAGATGAAAGCGGACCCCAAAGTGGAAATCTGCGGGATGCTCGGCGACAGGTGGATCCGCGTTGAGGCGACGGCGGTCGAGGACGACCGCACCGCCGCCCGTCAGAGCATGCTGGACGCGTACCCGTCTTTGCAGGAAAGGTACAAGGCGGACGACGGCAACACGGCTGTCTTTTATCTAAAGGACGCGACGGCTTCCGCTTTTTCACAGACCGGGGCGCCCGAAGTCCTGAAATTCTGAATCGGTCGGGAATAAAAATCCCCTGCCGCCCCAAAAGGCCGGCAGGGGATTTTTGCGGTTCCGCATATTTTACCGGATGAAGTTTGTCGCCGTCCACGGCTCCGGCTCCGGCGCGCCGATGCCGGCCTTCCCGATTGTTTTCAGCATCCACGCCATGTTCCGCCCCAGGGTCCGCATGGTCTGAAGGCCTTCAAGGTCCTGCCTGACCTCGTCGGGGGTGTTGCCGTGGACCGAATTCCAGTACTGAGAGGTCACGACGGGCATCCGGCTCATCATGAAGTATTTGTTCAGGCGGTCGAAAGCGGCGCTCGCCCCGCCCCTGCGGCAGCTGACGACGCCGGCGGCCGGCTTGTTGGCAAGCGTAGGCGCCGCGCTGTAAAAAATCCGGTCCAGCACCGCGCACAGCGCCCCGTTCGGGCCGGCGTAATAGACCGGCGAGCCGATGATGATTCCGTCGGCCTTCTGCATGCGGCCGAGCAGCTCGTTGCATACGTCGTCGTCGAACACGCATTTCCCGAGCTCCGCGCACTTGTTGCATGCGATGCACCCGTGCACCGGCTTCGCCCCAAGCCAGAAAATGTCGGTTTCCACGCCGCTTTCCCTCAGGGCGGCGGCCGCTTCCGAAAGCGCGGTGTAGGTACAGCCTTTTGCGTGCGGGCTTCCGTTGACAAGCAGAACCTTCATAAAGCAGATCATCCTTTCAAAGCAGAACGGTTTTTCACGGGAGACAGCTTCCCGCCGAGCCTGCACCCAACCGGCGGATCCTGAGGATGCGGCTCTGTCTTTTCCTATTATATCACACGCGGTGCCCCGTCCAAAGAAATAAGCTGTCGGAAACGACTCCGGGCGACGCGCCGCCGTCCGCCGCCGGCCTTGCGGGAGCGTAAGGCATCTCGCCGGTGAAAGCAAGCCGGATCTTAAATTGACACGGAAGAAATTTTGGAATACGATTGTGGCAAGGGAGGGGTTCCGGTGGACAGAAAAAAGAAAATCCTGCTTTTCGCGGCGGCGGCATTTTGCTGCATCGCCGCCGTCTTTGCCGCGACGGCCGACTCGCGGCGGACGATCCCATCCTCTTCCCGGGACGCGGCCTCTTCCCACCTTTCGCCGGAGCCGCCGCGGTCTTCTGCCGCCGAAGCCCTGCCGTCCTCCGTCGGCGCATCGTCGGAGGAAGAGCTCTACTGGCTGCATAAGAGCGAGATGAAACCGCCCGAAAAAAGCGCCTGCCTGCGGGCGCAGAAGCAGGCCCTGAAAGGGCTGAAGGAAGCGCAGCTCGAAACGGTGCGGGATACGGTCCGGGAAGAACACGTGCGCATCGAATACTGCCTGATGGATCGCGTGAAATCCCTGAAATCACCGGATGCCCCTTATTGGGAGTTTTTAGAGCACACCGGAACAATAGCCATTCCGGGGGAGGAAGTCGTCTGGAACGAATGGGACAAAGACACCATCAAAGCAAATCTGAACAAGGCCGGCAATCTGATAGAAGACAGCGGCGTGAAATCCGACTTCCGGCGGATGCGGGAAACGCTGGACGATGCGGTCGGCCGGCATAATCTTCGCGGGCTGTTTTCCTACCATGAAATGATCCACGACTACGATTACTGGGTCGTCAATTACCCCGCCCATTATCCCGAAGCGCCTGCCCCGGACTGGGGCGGCATCGGGGTTTACTTCGGTATTCCCTGCGTCCTTTCGGGCGCCGCTGCGCAGTAAAAAAACGCCGCCGCGGCTGTAACGGGAAGCTCCGGTGACCTTTCTTCCGGTCACCGGAGCTTCTTTCCGTAATTTTACCCGCCGGGCATTCTCAAATGAAAATTCTCACGCACTCCGCTTCCTTCCTATCATATATTGTTAGAAAAGAAGGTGAAGCGTCATGTTTATCCATGTGGTCATGCCGGGAGAGTCGCTTTGGCAGATTGCGAACCGGTATGGCGTCTCCGCAGACGAAACGGCGGAGATAAACGGCCTGCCGGATCCCGGCCGGCTTGTGATTGGTCAGGCGCTGGTGATTCCAAGCGAGGATTTTTACACCGTCCAGCCCGGGGACACCTTGTGGGACATCGCCCGGATGTTCGGAACGACGGTGCAGACGATCTTACAGAATAACCAGATTTCGGATCCCGACCGGATCTTGCCGGGGATGATTCTGTATCTTCCCGCCCCCAGGCATCGCGTCCAGCCCGGCGAAACTTTATGGGGGATTGCCCGGGAGTACGGAGTCCCGCTGCAGTCCCTGATAACGGTGAACAGGATCGCCGATCCGGACCGGATTCTTCCCGGGACCGTACTGGTCATTCCGCACAGGCCAAGGCCCCCTCTGAACGCGAACGGCTACATTTATATTCTGGGGGAAGACGCCGCCCCGATCGTCAGGGAAGACGGCAGGCATCTGACCTATCTGAGCCCGTTCGCCTATTTAATTCAGGAGGACGGGACCCTGCAGCCGATCGACGACGGGCCCGCCGTCCAGGCGGCACAGGCGGAAAACGCGATTCCCATGATGGCCATCACCAATTTCACATCGACCTCCCGGGGGGAGAACCTTGCGTCCGTCGTGCTGAACGATCCGCAGATTTCGGAGCGCCTGCTGACCGAGATCATCAGCCTGATGAAACAGAAGGGATACCAGGGATTGAACATCGACCTGGAAAACGTTCTTCCGGCCGACCGGGAAGCCTACAACCGTTTTCTTCAGCGTGCGGTGGACCGCCTGCACGCGGAGGGCTTTTTCGTGTCGACGGCGCTCGCGCCGAAAACGTCCGAAGAGCAGGCCGGCCTGCTCTACGAAGCGCATGATTACGCGGCGCACGGCAGAATCGTCGATTTCGTGATTCTGATGACCTACGAGTGGGGCTACCGGAAAGGGCCGCCGCAGCCGATTTCCCCTTTGAATGAAATTGAAAAGGTCTTGGATTATGCCGTCACCGTCATTCCCAGAGAGAAAATCTACCTCGGCTTTCAGATTTATGCACGGGACTGGCTGCTGCCGCACGTCGAGGGGCAGGAAGCGGAAACCTTCAGCGCCCAGGAGGCGGTCGCGAGGGCCGTAAAGTACGGCGCGGAGATTCAGTACGACGCGGTCGCCCAGGCGCCCTTTTTCCGGTATACGGACGAACAGGGAAGGGAGCACGAGGTGTGGTTTGAGGACGCGCGCAGCGCCCAGGCCAAGTTCGACACAATCAAGCGTTATGGCCTCGGCGGGGTCAGCTACTGGGCTCTGGGCTATCCGTTCCCGCAGAACTGGGCGCTGCTTGAGGACAATTTCACCATCCGGAAGCAGAATTCCTCCGTTTCGTAACAGGGGCCGGGAGGGGCGGAAGCCGTATTTTCGGCTGGCAGGGCAGGGACTTTCCTTGCCCTGTTTTTTTGCATGCCGGCCCTGTGCCGGGAGAATCCTGCGTTCGTTGCGGCAGGCGCCGGCGGCCCGGGGCATTCCCGATCTGATCAGGCGCAATCGGAGACGGAGGAGAGAAAACGAGGGAAAGAAAGATCTTTTTATATAAAAATTTATATAAATAGTTAAAATAGGAGAAACGAGATAAATCGAGAATATTAATTAAATTGTAGTCGAAATAACGAACAAACTTGAGAAACCTCTATCGTGTCAAAAAGAAAATGGTCTGAATACTCTATAAAATCTTATATATTTAAAAATATTTAGTCTATAATTCTATATTTACTACTAAATATTTATAAAAAGATTTATTATGATGTCGTCGGCTGAAGCTGCAGCAAAAGAGGCCGGCCGTGAAGCAAAATCGGCCGGGCAGAGACGGACCGAATGATAATTTTTCAGAGGCTGTGGAGGAACAGAGTATGAATTCAGTGAAGTTGGGCTACGCGCCCACACGGCGCAGCATTTTCAGCGCTCCGGACGCACGCAGATACCGGGATCTCACTGAGGATCGCCTTCGGGAGCTCGGAGTGAATTTCGTCGATATCAAAGACTGCAATGAGGAAGGGCTTCTGTACGACGACGCCGGCCTTGCCAGAATAGAAGAGAAATTCAAACGGGAAAAGGTCGACGGCATTCTGCTGGCCCACTGCAATTTCGGGACCGAATATGAATGCGCGCGCCTGGCGAAGGCGCTGAACGTGCCGGTGCTGCTGTGGGGCCCGCTCGACGAGCGGCCCGATTCGAACGGCGTGCGCCTGCGTGACACCCAGTGCGGCCTGTTCGCGACCGGCAAGGTCCTTCGCAGGTTCCGCGTACCGTTTACATATCTGACGAACTGCCGCCTGAGCGACCCGGTATTTGAGCGCGGCGTGCGCGATTTTCTGGCCGTGTGCAACGTCGTCCGCACGTTCCGCCATATCCGGATCCTCCAGATGGGCCCCCGCCCGTTCGATTTCTGGAGCACCATGTGCAACGAGGGCGAGCTTCTCGAAAAATTCAACATCCAGCTCGCGCCCGTCCCGCTCCCGGAGCTGACCGCCGAAGTGAAGAAGGCCAGACAGCAGGGCGCGGAAGTCGCCAAGGTGGAGGATTACATACGCAAAAACATGGAGGTCCGCATCAAGGACGGCGAGCTGGAAACCGTCGCCGCGCTGAAGGTGGCCATGAGCCGCCTGATTGAAAAGTACGGGTGCAACGCGGCGGCCATCCAGTGCTGGAACGCCCTTCAGGGTGAAATCGGCATCATGCCCTGCACGGCGAACGCCCTTCTGAACGAGGAGGGCATTCCGGTCGTCTGCGAAACGGACATCCACGGCGCGGTCACCGCGCTGATGGCGGAAGCCGCCGGGATGGGCGAAGCGCGCACCTTCTTTGCCGACTGGACCATCCGCCACCCGGACATCCCCAACGGCGAGCTTCTGCAGCACTGCGGCCCGTGGCCGATTTCCGTGGCGAGGGAAAAACCGAAGGTGGGTTATCCGCTGGCGTTCAACTATCCGGGCAGCCTGACGGCGGAGGCCAAACACGGCGACGTCACCCTGTGCCGTTTCGATGGGGACGAAGGGGAATATTCCCTTCTGATGGGAAACGCGAAAGGCGTGGACGGCCCGGGCTGCATGGGGACCTACCTGTGGATTGAGGTCGAAAACATCAAGCGCCTGGAAGAAAAAATCGTGTGCGGGCCGTACATCCATCACTGCGTCGGCATCCATAAAAACATCGTGCCGGTGCTGTACGAGGCCTGCAAATATATCGGGGTCAAACCGGACTTCTACGACCCGATTGAAGAAAAGGTAAAAGCTTACCTCAGGGGGGAATGATCGGCATGGTGAATCTGAAAGAAAAAACCTGGCAGATCCGCGAAGACGTCGTCACCCTGATCCGCAAAGCCGGAGGCGGGCATATCGGCGGGGATCTGAGCGAGACGGATATGCTGGTGGCGCTCTATTACCGGGAGATGAACTGCACGCCGGAAAACCGGAACGACCCGCTCCGCGACCGGTTCGTCCTCAGCAAGGGGCATTCCGTGGAAGCGCTGTACTGCATCCTTGCGGACAAGGGGTATTTTCCGAAGCAGGAGCTGTTCGATACATATTCGAAGTATCTGTCAAAATTTATCGGCCACCCGAACAACAAGGTCCCGGGCGTTGAAATGAATTCCGGATCGCTGGGCCACGGCCTTTCCGTCGCGGTGGGCATGGCGCTGGCCGCCCGCATGGACGGCGCGCCGTACCGCGTTTACACGGTGCTGGGCGACGGCGAGCTTGACGAGGGTTCCGTCTGGGAGGGCGCCATGGCCGGCGGAAATTTCGGGCTTGACAACCTTACCGCGCTCGTGGACCGCAACCGCCTTCAGATCTCCGGCGGCACGGAAGAGGTCATGAAGCAGGACAGCCAGGAGGAGCGCTGGGCGGCGTTCGGCTGGAACGTGATTTCCATCCCGGGAAACGACGTGACGGCGGTCTGCAATGCCGTGGAGCTTGCGAAGGTCACAAAGGGGAAGCCGACGGTCGTCATTGCGAACACGACCAAGGGATGCGGCGTATCGTTCATGGAAAACAAGGCCGGGTGGCATCACCGCCTGCCCACACAGGAGGAATACGCCCAGGCCATGAAGGAACTGGAAGAAAAGAGGAAGGCCGCGCTATGAATCAGGTTGCAAACAAGCAGGTCATCTGCAGCGTTCTGATGGACGAGGCGGGAAGGGACAGGGACATTGTCGTGCTGTGCAGCGACTCGCGCGGCTCCGGCTCCATGACCGCCTTCGCGGAGGCGGTCCCGAAGCAGTTCGTGGAAGTCGGCATTGCCGAGCAGAGCCTGGTTTCCGTCAGCGCCGGCCTTGCCCGGTGCGGCAAAAAATGCTTTGCCGTCTCCCCGGCGAGCTTTCTTTCCACGCGCAGCATGGAGCAGGTGAAGGTGGACGTCGCCTACTCGCACACCAACGTCAAGCTCATCGGCATCAGCGGGGGCGTCAGCTACGGCGCGCTCGGCATGACGCACCATTCGGCGAACGATATCGCGACCATGGCCTCCATCCCGGGGCTGCGCGTCTATCTGCCGAGCGATCACTTCCAGACGGAGCGCCTGATCCGGGCGCTGCTGAAGGACGGGGAGCCGGCCTACGTGCGCGTGGGGCGCAATGCCGTGGAGGATGTTTACGAAGAGGACGGCGTCCCGTTCGAAATGGACCGGGCCACGCTGGTGCGCGGCGGCGGCGACGTGACGCTCATCGCCTGCGGCGAGATGGTCAGACCCGCGAAAGACGCGGCGGAACTTCTGGCCGCGAAAGGCGTTTCCGCGCGCGTGCTGGACATGTACTGCGTGAAACCCATCGACCGGGAAGCCGTGCTGAAGGCCGCGTCCGAAACGCGCGGCATCGTCACGGTGGAGGAGCACACTGCCTTCGGAGGCATGGGCTCCATGGTCAGCCAGATTGTCGCGTCCGAACACCCCGCCCGCGTCAGAAACCTGACCCTGCCGGATTCGCCGGTGGTCACTGGGACATCGAAAGAGGTTTTCGACTATTACGGCCTGAACGCCGAAGGGATTGCGAAAGCGGCCGAAGAGGTCATGACGCATGGATAAGTACATTCTGGCGGTCGACCAGAGCACGCAGGGGACGAAAGGCCTGCTGTTCGATGGAAGCGGGGAACTGATTGCCCGCTGCGACCGCCCGCACCGGCAGATTGTGGATGAGCGCGGCTGGGTGGAGCACGACCCCGAAGAGATTTACGCCAACACGCTGGCGGTCGTACGCGGCGTTGTGGAGAAGGCCGGCATCGCGAAAGAACAGATTCTGGCGTTCGGCATCAGCAACCAGAGGGAAACGGCGCTCGCGTGGGACCGCGCGTCCGGAAAGCCGGTCTATAACGCCGTTGTCTGGCAGTGCGCGCGCGGCGCCGAAATCTGCCGCCGGCTGGATACGGGTGATTTTGCGCAGAGAGTGAAACAGGCGACCGGCCTTCGCCTTTCGCCGTATTTTTCGGCGGCGAAGCTGGCCTGGATTCTGGAAAATGTGGGGGGCGCCCGGCAGAAGGCCGGGGAGGGGTCCCTCTGCATGGGAACGGTGGACAGCTGGCTGATTTTCCGCCTGACCGGCGGCCGATCCTTTCAGACCGATTATTCCAACGCGTCGCGGACGCAGCTTTTCAATATTGCCTCGCTTCAGTGGGATCCGGAAATGTGCGGGGCGTTCGGAATCCCCGAGCGCTGCCTCGCGCGGGTCCGCGATTCCGACGGCGTCTTCGGCGAGACGGATTTCGAAGGCTTCCTGCCGAAGCCCGTTCCCATCTGCGGCGTGCTCGGCGACAGCAACGGCGCCCTGTTCGGGCAGGGATGCCTGCGCCCCGGCATGATGAAGGCGACCTACGGCACGGGCTCTTCCGTGATGATGAACATCGGCAGCAGGCCGGTTTTCAGCAAGGACGTGGTCACCTCGCTTGCGTGGGGCATGGGCGGCAGAGTGGACTATGTCCTCGAGGGGAACGTCAATTACACCGGCGCTGTGATTTCGTGGCTGAAAAACGATCTTCAGCTGATTCAGTCGTCCGCGCAGGCCCAGACTCTGGCCGAACAGGCGAACCCCGACGACCGCACCTATCTGGTGCCGGCTTTCACGGGGCTGGGGGCCCCTTACTGGGACAGCGGCGCGTCCGCCGTGCTGACGGGTATGACCCGCACGACGCGGAAGGCGGAGATCGTACGCGCCGCGGAAAACTGCATCGCGTATCAGATTGCGGACATCGTGGAATGCATGCGCAGGCAGTCTGGAATTCCCGTTGCGGAGCTGCGCGCCGACGGCGGGCCGGCCCGGGACGGATACCTGATGCAGTTCCAGAGCGATATTATCGGCCTCCCGGTCCGCGTTCCCGGCCTGCAGGAGCTTTCCGGAATGGGCGCGGCGTTCGCGGCGGGGATTTCTGCGGGGCTGTACGACCGCGGGAAGATTTTCGACCGGATCCGTTACGCGGAATACGGCAGCAGAATGCCCGCGGCAGAGCGGGAGACGCTCCTTTCCGGGTGGAAACAGGCGGTGGCTCTGGCGCTGCAGCATGACGTAAAACACAGGGCATCGCCCTGTTAAGTTTTAAAAAATTTTTAGGGGGAAATTGTATGAAACTCAAAAGATCTACGGCAATCTTCCTGGCAGCCGCGATGACCGGCGCGATTTTTACGGGCTGCAGTTCCAGCGGATCACCCGCGGCGTCGTCGGAAGCGGCCTCCGCGGCAGCACCGGCATCGTCGGAGGCGGCGTCATCCGCCGCGGCGCAGAAGCGCCTGACGGGCGGCGGCTCCAAGATCATCTATATCATCACCCCGTCGATCTCCAACCCTGCGTTCAAGGCTGAGGCCGACAATGCCTCCACGAAGGCGAAAGCCCTCGGCTACGAGGTCAAGGCCGTTTCGCACGACGACGACGCCAACAAGCAAAGCGAGCTGTTCGACAACGCCATTGCGGATAAAGCGGCCGCCATCGTCTGCGACAACGCGGGCGCCGACGCCACTGTGGCCGCCGTCAAGAAAGCGGCCGACGCCAATATCCCGACTTTCCTGATCGACCGTGAAATCAACCAGTCCGGCGTCGCCATCGCCCAGATCGTCGCAAACAACTACCAGGGCGCGAAGGGCATTGCCGAAAAATTCGTCGAGGCCATGGGCGAAAAAGGCGAGTACGCCGAACTGAAGGGCAAGGACTCCGACACGAACGCGGGCGTGCGTTCCAGCGCGTTCCATGAAGTCATCGACCAGTACACCGACATGAAATGCGTCGAGACGCAGACAGCCAACTGGGAACAGACCCAGGCTTTCGACAAGACCGAGACCATTCTGCAGTCCCACCCGAACATAAAGGGCATTGTCTGCGGCAATGACACCATGGCGGTCGGCGCCGCCGCCGCCGTCAAGGAATCCGGCAAGAAAGACATCAAGATTGTCGGCGTAGACGGTTCCGACGAGGCCGCGGCCCAGATTAAGGCGGGGAACATGGTCGGCACGGCCCTGCAGCAGTTCGCCGTCATCGCCACGACCGCAGTGGAACAGGCCGACCAGTACCTGAAGACGGGTTCTACCGGCAAGGATGAGAAACAGCTCATTGACTGTGTCATCATCACAAAGGACAATGTTGACAAGCTGCATACCTTCGTATATTCCAACTGACCCTGACGGCAAGGAGTTCTTTTCTTCCTGATTTCTTTATTGGGGCGGGGGTGGCCCCGGCCGGGAGCCTCCCCCGCCCCCTATATTCGTAATTACTGCCATCGGCTCGTTTATGAAGACGGACACCAGAGATTTCGAGTGTTTCCAGAAACGGGGAATTAAGACATGAAAATGAAAATAGCGGCTTCACTGCTTGCGCTTGCGCTTGTTATTTCTTCTTTCGCGGGATGCGCCAAGGTCGTCAAAATTGGTGAAGAAGGCAAACTGACAGGCGAAACCACGTTCAACGCGGGCGACAGTGTCGATCAGATATGGGCGTCCAAAGCGGTTCCGGAGCTGACCAAAGAGGCGGTCGACCTGAATACGCTGCTGACCGAAGCAAACGGCAGCCTGCAGTCGGTCGCGAAAAAATACGGCAAATATTCTTCCGGCACCAGCGGGGAAGTGAACTTCATCGTCAAGGGGACCGGAAAAGTCGCTTCGGTGGATCAGCAGAAAAAGGCCGGCACCATGCAGCTGTCCCTTGACGGCTACAGCGGGAAGCAGGTCGTCAGGATTCAGATCGGCCCGGTTTATATGGGGACTTCCGTGCGCGACAGCCTGAGCTTCATCAAGTATGAAGACTACAAGAACCAGGTGCAGTGGGCGCAGATCTCGCAGAGCATCAACAAGGCCGTGCAGAAAGAAGTGGTCGACCCCGCGAACGTCGCTTCCCTGACGGGCAAGACGATTGAATTCACCGGGTGCTTTACGGCCGGCGACGACACCGAGATTCGGATCACGCCGGTTCAGATCAAGGCGAAATAGGGGGTGCGCAGATGGAGACGACCGAGAAAGACAGCGGGAACGTGTGCCTGCTTGCCGACCATATCGATAAAATTTACCCCGGCACAAAAGCCCTCGACCAGGTTTCGTTCCGTGTCAGGACAGGAAAAGTGAACGTGCTGGTCGGGGAAAACGGAGCGGGAAAATCGACGCTGATGAAAATCATCGCGGGCATTGAGCAGCCCAGCGCAGGAAAGATTTTCATGGACGACAGGGAAGTCAGCTTCCGGAATACGGACGATGCGCGCAAATGCGGCATCGGCATTATCCATCAGGAACTGAGCCTCTTCCCCAACCTTTCGGTGTACCAGAACATATTCATGGCCCGCGAGAAAACGAAAAACGGCTTTGAACTGGACAATAAAAAGCATCTTGAAGAAACAAAAAAGGTCCTGGCGCGGCTGGAACACCCGCTGAACCCGTATACGCTGGTCGGCGACCTGCGCGTGGGGCAGCAGCAGATGATTGAAATTGCCCGCAACCTGATTCAGGAAAACCTGAAAATCCTGATTATGGACGAACCGACCTCCTCGCTGAGCGAGCAGGAGGTGGAAGTCCTGTTCAAGGTCATCCGCGAGCTGACGGCCGCCGGAATCTCCATCGTCTACATTTCCCACCGGCTGGAAGAGATTATGGAAATCGGCGACCACGTCACCATTCTGCGCGACGGAAAGTACGTTGCCGACGCCGAAGTCAGGGACATCGACATCAGCTGGATTGTCAAGCAGATGGTGGGCAGCGACAAATCCTACCCGAAGCTGGATCGCAATATCGACTGGGGCAGGCGCGAGACCGTCCTGCAGGTCAAGGATCTCTGCCTGCCGAAAAAAGGCGGCGGGTACACGGTCAACCACGTGAGCTTTGAGCTGAAAAGGGGCGAGGTCCTCGGCATTTACGGCCTGCTGGGCGCCGGCCGCACGGAGGTCTTCGAATGCCTCATGGGTCTGCACCCCGAAAGCACGGGCGAAGTGTCCCTGGAAGGAAAGCCGATCAAGATCCGCAGCGTTGCGGAGCAGATTGAGCGCGGCTTTGCCATGGTGCCGGAGGACAGGCAGAGGGAAGGCCTGGTGCAGACGCTGGACATTGAAAAGAATATCTCGCTTTCCAGCTTAAAACGGTATGTGAAGGGCGTTTTCCTGAACCCGAAAGAGGAAGACAGGAACGTCGACGAACAGATCAGGGACATTCATATCAAGGTGGCCGACAAGCACCTGCCCATCCTTTCGCTCTCCGGCGGCAACCAGCAGAAGGTGGTCATCGGCAAGGGCATCCTGACCGAGCCAAAGATTCTGCTGCTTGACGAGCCGAGCCGCGGAATCGACATCGGCGCAAAGACGGAGGTCTTCGACATCATCCGCCAGTATGCGGAGCGCGGCCTTTCCATCGTCGTCATTTCCTCGGAGCTGAAAGAGATCATCGCGATTGCAAACCGCATTCTCGTCCTTTCCAACGGCATTCTGACAGGCGAACTGAGCGGCGACTCAATCAACGAAAACGATTTGGTCCTTGCCTCTTATAAGGGCCACCATACCAAACCGTCCGAAGTGTAAAGGAGAAACTGGTCATATGAAAAAGAAGCAGTCGAATTCATCCCTTACCATGTTACTGCTGAAAGGGCGTACGTTGATTGTTTTGATTTTGCTGGTCGCCTTTTTCAGTATTGCGGCCCCCAATTTTCTTACCGGTGAAACGCTCCTTCTGATTGCGAAACATGTCGCGCTGTACGGAATCCTTGCGGTTGGCATGACATACGTCATCATTACCGGGGGCATCGACCTCTCGGTCGGCTCCATTGTCGGCTTGGCCGGCATGATTGCCGGCGGCCTGATTCAGGAGGGACTGACGCTCACGGCGTTCGGCGTGACCCTGTATTTTAACGTTCCGTCCATTTTCCTGATTACCATGGTAATCGGCGCGCTGATCGGCTGGGTGAACGGGATTGTCATCACAAAATTCAACGTTGCGCCGTTTATCGCTACGCTCGGCATGATGTACATTGCGCGCGGCTTTGCCAACCTGCGCAGCAACGGCGCGACCTTCTCGGACATCACCGGCAAGGCGGGCCTCGGCAACACCGGTTTTACCGTGTTCGGCAGCAATACGTTCGGCATTCCGAACGGGGCCATCATCTTTGTCATCATTGCCGCAATCGCGGCGGTGATCCTGAAAAAGACGCCTTTCGGCTGGCATATTCTTTCCGTCGGCGGCAACCAGAAGGCGGCACGGCTTTCCGGCGTGAAGGTCAACAAGGTCACAACCCTTGTTTATATCATTTCCGGCGTCTGTGCGGCAGTCGTCGGCATCATCACTTCTTCCCAGCTGATTGCGGCGCACCCTGACACCGGCGATTCGTGGGAAATGAACGCGATCGCGGCGGCCGTTCTGGGCGGCACTTCCATGGCGGGCGGCGTCGGGACCATCGGCGGGACCATCCTCGGCGCCTTTGTAATCGGCGTGATCAACGACGGCATGGTCATGTGCGGCGTTTCGGAATTCTGGC
Source organism: Bacillota bacterium (assembly GCA_023412715.1). Classification (GTDB taxonomy): domain Bacteria; phylum Bacillota; class Clostridia; order Oscillospirales; family Acutalibacteraceae; genus Thermocaproicibacter. The sequence continues at coordinate 35,594 of JAEZCC010000025.1, read as the reverse complement.
AGAAGGTCATCAAAGGACTGGTGATTATCTTTGCCGTTATCATCGACCAGTTCCAGCGCAGGATGCAGGCCAAGATTGCCCTGCAGACCCGCAATTCCGCAAAGGAGTAATCTGAAAATGAAAAAAAGCGGAGTGCTGAACGCCCGGCTTGCCGGATATATCGCGGCTCTGGGCCACAAGGATCTGTTTCTGGTGGGGGATGCGGGCATGCCGATCCCGAAAGGGGTTCCGGTGGTGGACCTGGCCGTCAGCGGGGGCGTGCCCACGTTCCGCCAGGTGATGGACGCGATTCTGTCCGAGACGGTGGTCGAGCATTACACGCTGGCGGAAGAAATCGACGAAAAAAATCCAGAGCTGCTTGCGTACATACGGAAAAAGCTGCCGGACGCCACGTTCGATAAAATTCCGCATGAGAAGCTGAAAGCGATGTCGGCAGACGTGAAGTTTGCCGTGCGCACGGGGGAGTTCACTCCTTACCCCAATATCATCTGCAGGGCGGGAGTCGCCTTTCCTGCGTAAAAGAGATTCAAAGCGATGAAGAAGGTCTTGAATTTCGCGTCCGCCTGCCGAAGCTTTGGCGCAGCGGCGGCGCGGGCGTCTCGTGGCTGCGGCGGCCCGTTCTCCCTTCGCCGAGGGCGGATACGACCGGCGCGTTCACCGGCTTTTTCCTATTGTATTTCGCTGCCTGACTGATGTGCTGCACGGGACCCCGGCACCCTCCGGAACATCGAAATGACTTCAATCCACATTTTGCTTAAAGTTACAGGAATACTTGTACGGGTGAAAAAACAAGAATATAATGAATCACGAATGAGGTGTTTTCAGAAGAGGTGCGGACACATATGAAGGTAAGCATACGACAGATCAGTGAAATAACGGGATTTTCTCAGGCGACGGTCTCCAACGCTCTGAACAATAAGAAAGGCGTCAATCCCGAAACGGCCCGCCAGATTCTGGAAGCGGCACGCGCCTGCGGGTACCAGGGTTCACGCAAGATCAGCGGGATCCGGTTCGTGATTATAAAAAACGGCGGCCAGGTTGTTGCCGACACGCCTTTTTTTTCGGCATTGATCGAAGGCGTGGAAAACGAGAGCCGGGAAGCCGGTTATGAGATCACGCTGCTGAACCTTGACAGCAAACAGCCGGACTACCAGCAGCAGCTTCAGGTATTGCTGGCCGACCCTTCTTATGCGATCCTGCTTTTGGCGACGGAACTGACGGAAGAAGATATCGTGCCCTTTGCAAAAGCCGCGGCGCCGCTGGTGGTGCTGGACGCGTGGTTTGAAAAAACCGTTTTCGACTGCGTCCTCATCAATAATCTGGATTCCGTAAAAGAGGCCACCCAGTATCTTTTGGCGTGCGGGCACAAAAAGATTGGCTACCTGAAAAGCAAGATAAGGATCCGCAACTTCCGCTATCGCGGACTGGGGTGGATGCTGGCGCTGCAGGGTGCCGGGCTCGCGCCCGACCCGGATTTTATCTTTTCCCTGACGCCGACGGTGGAAGGCGCCCACCAGGATATGGGCAGGCTGCTGGAAAGCAATCCGGCTCTGCCCACGGCCTTTTTCGCAGACAACGATATCATTGCGCTCGGGGCCATCAAGGCCCTGAATGAGCACGGCGTCACCATACCGAAGGACGTTTCCGTCATCGGCTTCGACGATCTTCCCTTCTGCCGGATTTCCACTCCGATGCTCACCTCGATCCGCGTCGACAAAGAAGAGATGGGCCGCGTTGCGGTGCGCCGTCTTGTGGAACGCATCAACAACGGGAATCCGGACGTCCGCGTAAAGATTGAAATCTGCAATACCCTGATGAAACGCGACAGCGTCGCGGTTTTAGAGCAGCGTATGCAAAAACTGTAAAATCAGGTAAAAACTTTATTGTGCTGTTAAGTCACGGAATATTTCCGGCGACGGTCCCGAGGGCCTTTCTTTCCGGCGAGGAAGAAGGGCCGGCGGAGTCCGGAGCGGACATAGGCTGTGGCTTTTTTATTGCTCCTTTTCAGGAAGAGATTGCCTGAAAAGGGAAGTGGGAGGAAAAAACGATGAGCATTCTGACAGATAAAATCAAAGACATGAAAATTTCAAAACGCCTGAAGCTGTCTTTTATCAGCATGGCAATGATCGCGGTGGTCGTGGGGGCGGTCGGCCTTCTGGGAATGATGCGGCTGACCGTTTCCATGTCGGATTCCCAGGAACGCATGAATTCTCTGCCTGTGGTCGCGGACATCCTGACAGACATCTCTTCCCTGCAGTCGGCCTGCCGGGACGCCGCCATCGACGCCGATACCAATTTTCAGGACTCCAAGGCGCTTGACGGCGACCGGGAAAGCTTTGAAAAATACGCCCGTCTGTATGCGGCCGACCTGAAGAAGCTGGAAACGGCGGACATCAGCGACGAATGGAAAAAGAAACTGAAAAATGCGGGCAGCCTTTATACAGATACGCTCGAGCCGCAGCTGAAACAGGTCTTCGACCTTGCCGGCAGCGGCCGGATCACGGCGGCAAACAAGGTCCTGCAGCAGACCCGCGCCGCCGGCAGCCAGCTGATCGGCGTCTATACGGATTACATGAACTATCACGTTGCAGTCTCGAACCAGGCGAACGACGCCAACAACAGCGCCGCGCGCCTTCTCTTTCTGGTGCTGGCCCTGGTTTCCCTTCTCGGCGTGGCGGCCGCTTTGTTTCTGGGGATCCAGATTTCAGGATCCATCAGCCGCCCCATTGAAGAGCTTGCGGGCGTTTCCCGCAAATTCGCGGCGGGCTCCCTGAAAGCGAGGGTGCGTTACCGGTCCCGGAACGAGATCGGCGTTCTGGCGGATTCGCTCAATTCGGCGTTTGACACGCTGCAGAGCATCGTGTCAGATATCTCCGACTCCATGCTGCGTCTTTCGGAGGGGCGCTACGATTTTGAATGCCGGAGCCGGTATGAAGGGGATTTTCGGCCAATCTCCAATGCGATGGGCACGATCCTTGACAACATGAACCGAATCTTCCGGTCCGTGACCGATTCTGCGCAGCAGGTGGACGGCAGCGCCGGGCAGGTTTCGGACGCGGCGAAAAACCTTGCGCAGGGCTCGGCCGAACAGGCCGGAACGGTCCAGGAGCTTTCCGATTCCATCGAGCGCGTATCGGAGAAGATCGCCCAGAACTCCGGGCAGATCGGCAGCATGGCTTCCAACATGGACACCGCCACGCGGAAGCTTTCGGAGAGCAACGGCCAGATGCAGCAGATGCTTTCAGCGATGGACGCTATTTCGGAAGCGTCGCGGGAGATTGATAAAATTATTAAGGTAATCGGCGATATTGCATTCCAGACCAATATTCTGGCGCTGAACGCGGCGGTCGAAGCAGCCAGGGCCGGAGAGGCGGGCAAAGGGTTTGCCGTGGTGGCGGATGAGGTCCGGAATCTTGCGGTAAAATCCGCAGAGGCCACCAAACAGACGTCGATCCTCATTGAACATTCGTCGCAGAGAGTCAGGGAAGGGTCTTCCCTGGCACAGGAAACGGCGCAGGCCCTGTCGGCTATCAATGATAAGGCTGCCGCGCTCAACGATTCCATCCAGCAGATTAAAGCGGCCTCCCGCGAACAGTCTGAATCCATTCAGACCATCGCACGGGGGGTGGAGAGCATGTCCGCGGTCGTTCAGACCAATTCCGCGACAGCCGAGCAGAGTTCGGCGACGAGCGAAGAATTGTCCGCGCAAGCCGATCTTCTCAGGAAAGAGCTCGCAAAAATCCGGCTTCGGCAAACGCCGGCCGCAGGCAATGCCTGAAGCCGGCAGGAATAGCCTGAAAACAGTTCGGAATGTGAAAACGCGGCCCGTCTGTTACAGACGGGCCGCGTTTTGCTTTACAAAGAGTCCAGTGAATTTTTCCGGGCTTTTATGGCTCAATGATTTTCCGGTATGAGGCGGAACCCCATTCCGTCCGCGATGTAATCCAGGTATTTCAGGCAGGAAGGCGATACCTGCCCCACAATGTTGACTTTATTTTCTTCGGGAAGATCTTTTCGCGCAATTTCGAGCTCGCCGGAATAGCGCAGGTATTTTTCGTTGCCGACGGAGATGTTGCCCCTTTTGCGGGGGAGGGAGGGCTCGGCCGGGAAGAGCTTTCCCTGCGACGAATACTGCCTCGATTCCTGCGAACGGATAACGTATTCGCTGGAATCCGGCCGGTCGTGGTGGATATTGCCCGCAAGAAAAGCGTATTTGGGCCTGAGTTTCGCTTCCAGACTGACATAACCCTCGGAAAGCTCCCGAATCTGCCGGTATGCCTTGTCGCTGATGTCGATGTCCCCGACCATGCAGATGTCCGTCTCACACAGCCGGATGAGCTGGAGCATATTGAGCAGCACTTCCGGATTGCGGTGCTCTTCGACGGTCGGAAGCCCCATTTTCAGGGGCCCCCGCAGTTCCCGGTCTCCCGCGGCAAATGCAATGGTCTGCATGCCGAGCTTGTGAATCCGGCGGTTCGTCCGTTCCACTCTGGCAATGGAAAGACCCGTCAGCGGTTTCGGATAAAAATTGTGGCAGGCGCTGAACCTTGAAAAGTCCGCGTGCAGGCGTTTCAGCTCCAGAATCTGGTCTTCCTGCACCGTGCTGGCGTTGAACACCAGGTAAAAATCGTGCGAAAGCTCGACCATCTCGCCGCAGCTGAACCCGTAGTCGACCCGTAGGTGCGTAATGGCCGTCTGTTTCAGGTCCGCCATGCTGCGGAACCCCATCTGCCGAAAGGTCCTGGGGCCGATGTCCGCAATCAGCGAGATGCCGCTTTCCCGGCACAGCTCCAGCAGCTCCCGGATTTCTTTGTCCGCGCCGCCGTCGCGCTGCTCTTCCGGGATGTGCAGCGAAGTGAACGCGTAGCGGATGCCGGACTTTTTTGCCTTGCCGATGATTTCAGCGTTCTTTTCGAGTCCCGTGCCCAGATACAGGGAAATGCCGAATTGGTTCATAGGTGCGCCGCCTTTGAAGTGATATCGTTATGTTGTCCGTCAGTTTTCTTCCGTGCCGTAAACCTGATTGATTCGCTCTTCGTCGACGCCGAAGAAATAGGTCAGGATGAATCCGCCGACGTAGGCCGCAACAATCGAGAGTAGGTACAGCAGCTGCGTGCCCGGCACGACAATCAGCAGGCCGAACAGCCCGGAGACGCCCTGCGACACGGTGCCGAGGTGGAACAGGGAGGCGAGGATGCCGCCGAGGCCGGCGCCCAGGCACGCCGTGACGAAAGGCCTGCCGAGCGGAAGCGTGACGGCGTACATCAGCGGTTCGCCGACGCCGAGGATGCCGACCGGCAGGGAGTCGCGCGTCAGCCTCTTGAGCTTTTTGTTCTTAGACTTGAACAGAAGCGCAAAGCCGGCGCCCACCTGACCGCCGCCCGCCATCATCAGAATCGGCAGCAGATAGTTGATGCCTTTCGTGGGCCCCGCAGGATCGTTCAGCATGGCGTGGATTGGCGTAAGCGCTTGGTGCAGGCCCACGGCGACGAGAGGCAGAAAACCGGCGGAAAGCAGATACCCGCCCACCACGCCGAGGTCCGCATACAGGAAGTCGAGCAGATAGTAGATGCCGTTCGTCAGCAGCGTGCCGATCGGCTGCAGCACAAGGACTGTCACCAGCCCGCCGACGATGACGGTCAGAAGAGGCGTGAAGAAGGTGTCAAGAATCGTCGGCATGAATTTGCGGATCGATTTTTCCAGGTAAGCGAAGAAAATGCCGGCAATCAGCGCAGAGAGCAGGCCGCCCGTGGTCGGGCTGAACGCCTGGCCGGTAAACGGCATGAGCACGGCGCCGGCTTTCAGCTTGGCAAGCAGAGGCATGGCCGTGTTGCTGCAGAAAAACGCGCCCGCAATCGCACCCAGAATCGGCGAGCCCTTGAATTCCTTCGCGGCGTTCATGCCGACGAAGATCGGCAGGTATGCGAACAGCGCCCATCCGATGGTATGTATGCACGAATACCACCAGTACGCGTCCATTGAGTTTTTGGTGGAAACGTTGACGACGTTGACGATTCCGTTGATAAGGCCCGCGGCGATAATGCCGGGCAGCAGGGGAATGAAGATGTTGGCAATCCGTTTCAGGAATCTCTGGACCGGCCCGTTGTGCTTTTGCCGGTTTGCCTCCTTGTTCTCTTTGGCGAGTTCTTTCACATCGCCCGCGGCCTGATCGACGCCCAGTGCCAGACCCGTAAGACGCGAAAATTCTTCGCCGACCCGGTTGACGATGCCGGGGCCGAAAACGATCTGCACCGTGTCGGAATCCACGACCCCGAGCACACCCTCTGTTTTTTTGAGGGCGTCGATGTTTACTTCCCCGTAATGGGCGACGCTCACCCGAAGGCGCGTCATGCAGGTTACGTTGGCGACCACGTTTTCTTTGCCGCCCAATCCTTTCAGGACTTCGGCCGCTACTTTCCCATAGTCCATGGCTCTACTCTCCTTTTATTACGCTCGTGTGAATTTTGAAAGGCGGTGCCGTGAGAACCGCCTGATTTTTATGGCAGCCGGATTGACTCTCCGACTGGATTACATTCATTATATAATTTCAGTTAAATATGTCAATAATATTTTAAAAAATAGTATCAGAAAAATAAAATTATATTTTAAATTTCTGATACTATTTAATAACTTAACTTCAAAATCGACTTGAATTTCGGAATAAAATGCACCACTCGCCTTTCTTTCTGAAAAATTTGAGAATATGTTCGATATAATAAATTGAAAAATAAGTTTTAACAATTTCGATATTATATTGAAATAATATTTATTGATGCTATAATGAAAATAATTCAAAAAGTGATCTTTTTCCGGCGGACACCCGCCGGAAATTCCATCATCGTGCGGAGAAAGCGGCTTTGCCCGTTTTCCGCCAATCAACATGAGGGAGAGAGCAACGATTTATGGCAGTGAATCTGAATACGCTTGAGACGGAACAGGCAAATGCAAACAGCAGGAATATAGATGTCATGGGGACGCTCGACATGCTGCGCGTCATCAACCGGGAGGACCGGACGGTCGCGCTCAGCGTGGAAAAGGTGCTTCCGGCCGTGGCGGAGCTGATTGACCGCGCGCATGAGCGGATGATGCGGGGGGGCCGGGTGATTTACATCGGCGCGGGCACGTCCGGCAGGCTGGGCGTGCTGGACGCCAGCGAGTGCCCGCCGACCTACGGCGTGGAGCCGTCGCTGATTCAGGGAATCATCGCGGGGGGCTTCGGCGCGCTGCTGAAGGCGAAGGAGGGCGCGGAAGATGACATGGCGCTGGCCCGCAGCGACCTGCAGGCGGCCGGCCTGAAAGAAGAGGACACCGTCGTCGGGCTTGCGGCCAGCGGGAGGACCCCCTACGTTGTCGGCGGGCTCGATTACGCGAACGAAGTCGGCGCCTACACGGGCGCCGTCAGCTGTGTGCACGCGGCCGAAATTTCACGGCACGCGAAGACGAAAATCGAGGCGGTCGTCGGCCCCGAGGTAATCACCGGCTCGACGCGCATGAAAGCCGGCACCGCCCAGAAAATGATTCTGAATATGATTTCGACCGCGCTGATGGTCCAATACGGAAAAGTTTATAAAAATCTTATGGTCGACGTACAGCCCACGAACGAAAAGCTGGTGGAGCGCGCGAGGCACATCATCGCTTCCAGCAGCGGGTGCGCCTATGAAGAGGCGGCCCGCCTTCTGGAACAGAGCGGATCCAATGTAAAAATCGCCATCTGCATGGCATTGACTGGTCTTCCCGGCAAAGATTGTGGTATAATATTGAAAGACAGCGGCGGGAATATTTCCCAGGCGATCCGGGCGCTGAAAGAACGCGGCATCCCGCAGGGCAGCGGGAAAAAATAATGCGGTGCGGGGGAAAACAGGGATGAGTTGCGCGTACAAAATCCGCGAGGGCATGGCCAGCTATACCGATACGGAGAAAAAACTCGCCGGGTACATTCTGCAGCACAAGGGCGAGGTGACCCTGAGCTCCGCCCAAAGGCTTGGGGAGCGTGCGGGCGTCTCCGCCGCGGCAATCATCCGTTTTTCGCACCGGCTCGGCTACAGCGGCTTCACCGCCTTGAAGGTCGATCTTGCCGGCGACAGCGCCGACGAAATCTCAAATTTCGACGATATGATCAGCGAACAGGATTCCGTTGCCGACGTGGTGAGAAAGGCGGAGGCCCTGAGCACGATGCTGCAGGATCAGGCGTACCGGCTGCTGAATGTCGAAAGCCTTGAGAAAGCCATCGACGCCCTGCTCCGCTGCCAGACCGTTTATCTGTTCGGGGTCAGCGGCTCGGGGATTGTATGCATGGATTTGATGGAAAAGCTGTCGAGAATCGACCGCCGCGTCGTCTACCACCAGGATTTTCATGACCAGCTCGCGGCCACCGCACATATCACGGATCGGGATGTCGCGCTGGCCGTCAGCTACAGCGGAAAGACGCACGAAGTGAACACCGCCATGCAGTTCGCGAAAGAGCAGGGCGCCGTTACGATTGCGGTCACGCAGTTCCGGAAAACCCCCCTGACGCGATATGCCGACATTCTTCTGTACATCCCCACGACGGAGCGTGAGCTTCGGCTGGGAGCTATCGCCTCCCGGAACGCTTCGCTGATTGTGACCGACCTTTTGTATATGGGCATTGTGAAAAACAATATCGAACAGACAAAAGAGTACATCGTCAAAACAAAAAATGCAATTTTACGCTACAAACGAAACTGACACAAGCCGGTGAATTTTTTGCAGATCAAGCTCATTGCCCTGGATTTGGACGGGACGGCCCTGCAGGACGACCACAGGAGCGTCTCCGGGAAGCTGAAGCAGTCCATTGCGGCCGCCGCCGCGAGAGGAATCCCGGTCGTGGTCGCAAGCGGCAGAATCTCTTCCTTTCTGCCGCAGGCCGTCGTTTCCATCCCGCAAATCGACTGGGCCGTCACCTCCAACGGGGCGGTGCTTTACAGTGTGAAAGAGAAAAGGGCGGTAAGCGGCGAGTATATTCCCCCGGAGGACGCGGCGTGGGTCCTGCGGCAGCTTCCGCCCGGCATGTGGGCGGAAGTCTGGAGCCGGGGCAAAATTTACATAGCGCGCGACAAATGGCGGCGTGTGCGGCAGTACCCTCTGCTGCCCCTGCATCGGGCGGCTCTGGACGAGCTGGGCGCGGAAGCGGAGAACCTGTTTTCGCTTCTGGAAGGCGGCGCCGCCGACGTGGAAAAAATCAACATTCCGCTTCTTACTCCTCCCGAAACGGAGAAAATCCGGAAGCTTTTGTCCGGCCGGCGGAAATACAGCCTGGTCAACGAAGGGCGCGGCATCGAGATTATGAAGGCGGGCGTTTCGAAAGCGGAAGGGCTGCGGGACGTATGCCGGCATCTCCCGGGGGCGGAGATGCAGAACATCCTCGCCATAGGCGACAGCGAAAACGACATCGAGATGCTGCGCGAATGCGGCCTCGGCGTTGCAATGGGCAATGCCGCCGGGTGTGTGAAGGCGGCCTCGGACGCGGTTACGCTCGGCAATTCGGAAGACGGCGCCGCTCTGGCGATTGAAAAATATGCGCTTTCCGAATAGCGGGCGGCCCGGACGTTCTCACGAAAGAAATCACGGCCTTTTTTGATTGTTTAGGCGCCGATCATTTTCATAAATATGGGAAAAAGGGAAAAGCCACAAAGCTAAAATGCTTTGTGGCTTTTTTCTTGTTTGCTTACGGGTGGTCATGGCTATGCCCCGCTGGTCTGGGCTATTTTACTGTTATTTGCGCTTCAGGCCGAAATTTGCCCCTGACCACAGCAAAATAATGATTTGAGACGGGATGCCGATCGTAAAAACAAGCCATATGTTCTGGGAAAGAAAAGTCAGGTAGATGGCCAGCAGAGTCACCCATACAAGCACGGTGATAATGACAAAATTTGCCGCCCGTTTTCCCCAGAGAGAATTAAACACCAACAAAACAATCAACGCGATCGGAAGAGCGTAGATGTAGACCATCCATGGACGGAAGTCCGACTTGACCGGACATACCAGCAGGACCACGAAGATGATGGTGGCTATCAGGAATACAAGGGAAGCGGACAGCAGCGCTATGATAAAATGATTGCGTCTTTGCAGCTTTGAAATTGTCTGGGATTTGACTTCTTTTTCGGTGTGGTCCGCCTCCATCAGATAATCTATCGTAACATGAAATAAATCGGCAATACTTTTTAAGACGGTTACATCCGGGACAGATTCCGCCCGCTCCCATTTTGAAACGGCCTTGTCTGAATAATTCAGCTTTTGGGCAAGTTCGGCTTGCGTCCAGTGCATTGATTTCCGCAAATCAATTATATTATTAGCAATAACGGGCTTTAGTTCTTCCATAAAGTTGAATGTCACCTCGGAATGCAATTTTTTCTGATTATAACATATCAAAAGGAAATAATCAATTTCACAAAATCTGGTTCCGGGGACTCTACCGGCAGTAGAATTCTCAAAAATTCCCTCTACTTCTGCGAAAACAATTTGTAGCCTCCCGCTCCTCCACAATAGAGTGACGATGCGGGCAGACCGGTGTTATGATAGGAACAATGCTTATAAAGCAATATTCCATCCGAGAGGTTGCGTGTTTTATGCTTTATTTTAATGGGAGAATGATGTTATGAAATATGTGCTGACCTGCTGCTCAACAGCAGATATGACTGACGAATATTTCAGGAAAAGATCGATCCCTTATGTCTGTTTCCATTTTAATGTGGATGGGAAACAATACCTGGATGATTTGGGAAAGTCCATGCCTTTCGACGAGTTTTATAAAAAAATGTCCGCCTGTTCGCAAACGACAACCTCTCAGGTTAATGTCGAAGAATTCAAAAACTTTTTTGAACCGTTTTTAAAAGAGGGAAAGGACATCCTTCATGTCAGTTTATCTTCAGGTCTATCCGGAGCTTTCAATTCAGCCAATACAGCCAGATCCGAGCTTTTAAACAAATACCCGGACAGAAGAATAGAAGTCGTTGATTCTCTGGGGGCGTCCTCCGGTTATGGCCTTCTTATGGATATGCTTGCGGATATGAGGGATGACGGAGCATCCTATGAAGAAGTTTACCAGTGGGCGCAAAACAACCGGTTATTGATTCACCATTGGTTTTTCTCGACAGATCTGACCTTCTATATACGAGGCGGAAGAATCTCAAAAGCAGCGGGATGGTTCGGCACAATTTTAGAAATCTGCCCCCTGTTAAACATGGATGCAGCCGGGCATTTGATCCCACGCGAAAAAATCCGATCAAAAAGAAAAGTGATCCGGGAAATTGTAGAAAAAATGAAAGAGCACGCCAAAGACGGCATCAATTACAGCGGCAAGTGCTTCATCTCCAATTCCGCGTGTCCGGACGATGCCCGCGCAGTGGCCGATATGGTTGAAGCGGCTTTTCCGCATCTTGATGGAAAGGTCACGATCAACAGCGTGGGAACGGTGATAGGTTCCCACACGGGCCCGGGAACCGTGGCTTTGTTTTTTGTCGGGGATAGAAGAGCGGATGGTGTAAAAAAGGATTGATTAGGATGAACAAAACCGCCAAACCGATCCGTATCCTCACGGTTGCACCGGTTATGGCGCTCGTCATGCTGCTGGTTTTATATCTGAGGAATCCCCTGCTGTTCGGCGGCAGGGTCCATTTCGCTTTCTCCGTTTTATTTTTAGTCGTCTTTCCTTTATTGGGCTATCCGCTGCAGCCGCTCATCAAAAAATACAAGGGCAAAGGGCGCGAGGGGCAGAGAATGCTGGCCATAGACTTCGCCGTTTCCGGATACATAGGCGGGTGTCTTTCCGCCGTGCTTCTGCACGCGCCGAAGAGCGTCTGGATCATTTACCTGTCCTATTTATTGTCCGGAATCTTAATTATGCTTTCGAGTAAACTGCTTCACTTCAAAGCAAGCGGGCACGCGTGCGGGGTGGCCGGGCCTTTTGCCCTGCTGGTATATTTCGGGCAGCCGTTTGGTTTTTGCGGGATTCCGGTCCTTGCTCTCGTCTTCCTGTCAAGCCTTCAGATGAAACGGCATACCGTCCTGCAGCTTATTTGCGGTACGGCGATTCCGATCGTCGCCTTAAGCATCATTATCCTGATAAATTCGCTCCTATAGTCCGTGTATTGATTTATGATAGTATCCGCAAAGGCACATTTCTAATTAGAAAAACCTTTTAAATTAGATAATAAAGAGATATAGTATAGTTAATAAAACTATATGATACGGTGTTTAATATAACATCATTATGCATCCACAACAGAAATAAGGCTGAATTTGCAGAAAGGAATTTTGAATATGCAGGAGATGCTTGATTGTACCATTGGAAAATTGCTGGACCAGGTTGCCGAAAAATATCCCGGGCGGGAGGCGGTGAAATATATCGACAGGCCGTATCGCAGGACCTGGCGGGAATTTCGGAAGGAATGCGACAGGGTTGCCAAGGGCTTCCTGTCCATCGGCATCGGCCGGGGGGATCATGTTGCCATCTGGGCCACCAATGTTCCCGAATGGCTGGTCACCCTGTTCGCGACGGCCAAAATCGGCGCCGTTCTCGTTACGGTCAACACGAATTATAAAAAATATGAGCTGGAATACCTTCTCAGGCAGTCGGATTCCAAGGCGCTGGTCCTGATCGACGGCTTCAAGGGGACGGATTATGTGGAGATTCTGAACGATCTCTGCCCTGGCCTGAAGACAAGCAGACCGGGCGAACTCTCGGACGCCGGCCTGCCTTTTCTGAAAAGCGTGATTTACGCCGGGCAGCGGGAGCTCCCCGGCGCCTACCGGTTTGAGGATCTGCCCGCAATGGGCCTCTCCTGCGGCGACGAGGCATATCGCCGGCTGCAGGCTTCGCTCTCTCCCCGGGATGTGATCAACATGCAGTACACCTCCGGGACGACCGGTTTTCCGAAGGGGGTCATGCTGACCCATTACAATGTGATCAACAACGGCAAGGGAATCGGGGACTGCATGAAGTTCACGAGTGAAGACAAACTCTGCATCCCGGTCCCGTTCTTTCACTGCTTCGGCCTGGTGCTTGGGGTCATGGCGTGCCTGACCCACGCGACGTCCATGGTCCCGGTGGAGTATTTCCGCCCGACCGTCGTCATGCAGGCCATCGAGCAGGAGGGCTGCACTGCGGTGCACGGAGTCCCCACGATGTTCATCGCCATGCTGGAGCACCCCGAATTCGGCAGCCACCGTTTCCCCAGGCTGCGCACGGGCATCATGGCGGGCTCTCCCTGCCCGGAAAAGGTGATGCGCAAAGTGATCGAAGACATGGGGATGCGCGAGATCACCATCACCTACGGGGAAACGGAGGCATCCCCCGCCTGCACCATGACGACGACGGACGACCCGCTTGAGTTGCGCGTCTGCACGGTGGGGAAGCTGATGCCCGGCGTGGAGGCAAAAATTGTCGACCCCAGGACGGGCAAAGCGCTTCCCGCAAACGTGTCTGGGGAGTTCTGCTCGCGCGGCTACAACACCATGAAGGGCTACTACAACATGCCGGAAGAGACGAAACAGGCAGTCGACAACGACGGCTGGCTCCATTCCGGGGACCTTGCGGCCGTGGACGAGAACGGATATTACCGTATCACCGGCCGCATCAAGGACATGATCATCCGCGGAGGGGAAAACATCTACCCGAAGGAGATCGAGGAGTTCCTTTATACCCATCCCGCGGTCAGGGACGTACAGGTCATCGGCGTGCCGAGCGAGGAGTACGGCGAAGAAATTATGGCGTGTATCATCACGAGAGAAGGGTCGTGCCTGACGGAGGACGAGGTACGCGAATATGTCGGCTCTCACCTTGCCAGGCATAAAATACCCAAATATGTGAAGTTTATGAAGGCTTTTCCCGCTACGGCGAGCGGAAAAATCCAGAAATACAAGCTCCGCGAAATGGCGAAAAAGGAATGTTATTCCAATATATCGAAAAATGTCCGGGAGAATTCCGGGCAGAGAGGGAAGAAACTGGCCCGCAGTTTTTCTGCGAAGTAAAAATAAGCCTATAAAATTCTTATTAGGAATGACCAAGGGGAATCATTTTTTTCCGATCATCTGATAAAATATTTAAAATTTATATAACGAAAAAACCGCCTTGCTCTGCTGTCTTCGCAAGACGGTTCCACGGAGGTCTCAATGAGTTTCAGAATCATCGGAACCGGAAGCGCTCACCCCGCCTGTTCCAAAACGAATGACGATCTTGCGGGATTTCTCGATACTTCCGACGAATGGATTTATTCCCGGACGGGAATCAGAAGCCGGTACGTCTGCACGGACGAAACGATCAGCGACGTCGCGGAGGCCGCGGCGCGGGCCGCCCTGGAAAACGCCGGAACGGACGCCGGCGAGCTGGACGGCATCATCTGCACGACAATCCGCGGGGATTATTTTACGCCTTCGCTGGCCTGCGTGATTCAGGAGCGGCTGGGGGCGCGCTGTCCCGCCTTCGACATCAACGCGGCCTGCACGGGCTTTCTGTACGCGCTGGATGTGGCGGCGGGCTTTTTCGCGCGGAAGCGGACAAAGAAAATCCTGGTTGTTTCCTGCGAAAACATGTCGAAGCTTCTTGACTGGAGCGACCGTTCGACCTGTGTCCTCTTCGGCGACGGCGCGGGCGCCGTGATCCTTTCCGAAGGGGACGGGCTTCTTTCCATCCGCGTTTCGGCCCAGGGCAACCGGAAGATCATGTTCATCCCGAACGTCAGCGGGGATTCCCCGTTTAACCGCGCGCCCCGCCCGAAATCCGTCCTGACCATGCAGGGCCACGACGTTTACAAATTTGCGGTCGGTGAAATGGTCGCGCAGCTGGAAGGCGCCGTCCGGGACGCCGGCCTGGAGCAGAAGGACGTCACCTGGGTGCTGCCGCACCAGGCGAACCTGCGCATCATTGATGCCGCAAAAAAACGCTTGGAGATCCCGGAGGAGCGCTATTGCTGCAACATCGCCCATTACGGCAATATTTCGTCGGCCGCCATCCCGATTTTGATGGACGAACTGAACCGGAAGGACACGTTCCGCACGGGGGATATCCTCGCCATGGTCGCGTTCGGCGGCGGTCTGACTTCGGGCGCCTGCGTGCTGCGCTGGGGCTGAACAATTCAGGGAGGTTGTTTTTATGATCAAGACTTCGGTCTGCGAACTGCTGCAAATCGAATATCCTATTTTTCAGGGGGGCATGGCCTGGGTCGCGGACGCGTCGCTTGCCTCTGCGGTTTCCAACGCGGGCGGCCTCGGCATCATCGCCGGCATGAATTCCAACGGGGAGCAGCTGCGCGCCGAGATTCGGAAATGCCGCGAGATGACTTCCAGGCCGTTCGGCGTCAATGTGATGCTGATGAGCCCGTTCGTCGAAGAAGTCGCGCGCACGGTCGTCGAGGAGCATGTGCCCGTCGTCACTACGGGGGCCGGCAATCCGGGCAGGTTCATGCCGGCGTGGCTGGAAGCGGGCATCCGCGTGGTGCCCGTGGTGGCCTCGTCCGGGTTTGCGCGGCTGGCCGAAAAGCGCGGGGCGTGCGCCGTCATCGCCGAAGGAGCGGAAAGCGGCGGCCACATCGGCAGGCTGCACACCATGGCGCTGCTGCCGCAGGTCTGCGACGCGGTGAAGATCCCTGTGCTCGGGGCCGGCGGCATCGGGGACGGAAGAGGCATTGCGGCGGCGCTGATGCTCGGCGCTCAGGGCGTTCAGGCCGGCACGCGCTTCCTTGTCGCAAAGGAGTGCACCATCAGCCAGGTCTATAAAGACAAGATCCTGAAGGCAAACGAGCTCGACACCGTCGTGACCGGAACGCGGCTGGGCGATCCCGTCCGCTCGCTGAAAACGCCGTTCTCGCGCAGCTTTGAGAAAAAAGAGTGGGAAGCGGACGTCTCGGTCGAAGAACTGGAAAAATTCGGTTCCGGGGCGCTCCGCCGCGCCGCGCGCGAGGGCGACGCGGAAAACGGCTGCTTCCTTGCGGGCGAGATCGCCGGCCTTGTGAAAAAGGAACAGACGGCGAAAGAGATCATAGAAGAGATGTTCGGCGAGGCCGAGCAGGTACTGGGCGGTGCTGCAAAATGGGTAAAATAGCGTTTTTATTCAGCGGGCAGGGCGCCCAGTACACCGGCATGGGGCGCTCGCTCCGGGATTCCTCGGAAGCCGCCGAAAGCGTTTTCGCCGCTGCCGACAGAATCCGGCCCGGGACCGCGGACCAGTGCTTTTCTGCGCCGGAGGAGGTCCTTTCCCGCACAGAGAACACGCAGCCCTGTGTTTACAGCGTCGATCTGGCCGCGGCCGAGGCGCTCCGCGCAGGCGGCGTCGTGCCGGACGCGGCCGCCGGATTTTCGCTCGGCGAGATCGCGGCTCTTACCTTTGCGGGCGTTTTTTCCCCGGAGGACGGGTTCTCGTTCGTCTGCAAACGCGGCCTTGCCATGGGCAGGGCAGCCGGCCGGGAGGGCGGGGGCATGGCCGCCGTCCTGAGGCTTGCGGACGGCGAGGTCGAAGAGCTCTGCCGCCGCTGCGGGCGCGTTTATCCGGTCAATTACAACTGCCCCGGGCAGGTGGCCGTCGCGGGGGAAGAAACGGATCTGAAGCGGTTCTGCGAGGCCGCGGCCGCCGCGGGCGGAAGGGCCGTCCCGCTGGCGGTCGGCGGGGCGTTCCATTCCCCGTTCATGACGCCCGCTGTTCCGGAGCTGGAGCGGGAGCTGGCGGCCGTCCCGCTGGCCGCGCCCGCGATTCCGGTCTATTCCGATTACACGGCGGAGCCATACCCCTCCGGCCCGGAAGAAATCAGAAAGAATATTGCCATGCAGGTCAATCATCCGGTCCTCTGGAGAAAGATACTGGAGGACATGGCCGCACACGGCATCGATACGTTTCTTGAGGCGGGACCCGGAAAGGTCCTGAGCGGCCTGGTAAAAAAGACGCTCCCCGCCGCGAAAATTCATCACGTGGAAGATGCGGAGACCCTTCGTGAAGCGGTCTCCGCCCTGGCGCGGAAGGAGGAAAAAGAATGCTGAAAGGTCAGGTGGCGGTCGTTACGGGAGGCTCCCGGGGGATCGGGCGCGCCGTCGCCCTCAAAATGGCGGAGAACGGGACGGACGTCGCCGTCGTCTACGCCGGCAACGAACGGGCGGCGGAAGAGACCTGCTCGCTCGCCGGAAGGTTTGGGGTAACGTGCAGGGCCTACCGGTGCGACGTCTCCGATTTTGCGGAAACGAAAAAGCTGGTGGATACGATCCTCTCCGATTTCGGCCGGATCGATATTCTGGTCAACAACGCGGGGATTACGCGCGACGGCCTGGTGGCCACCATGAAAGAGCAGGATTTCGACGACGTGATCGCGACCAACCTCAAGGGCGCCTTCAATATGACGAAGCATTGCTATCATCATTTTCTGCACAAGAAGTCGGGCAGGATCGTCAACGTCAGCTCCGTGGCGGGAATCACGGGAAACCCGGGCCAGGCGAATTACGCTTCCGCCAAGGCGGGCCTGATAGGCCTGACGAAGACGGTGGCGAAGGAGCTCGCCGGCAGGGGAGTGACCTGCAACGCCATCGCGCCGGGTATCATCGATACGGACATGACGAAGAATATGAACGAAAAAGCGCGGGAGGCGGTCGTGTCCGCCGTCCCGATGAAGCGCGCGGGCCGTCCGGAGGACGTGGCCGAGCTTGCGGTTTTTCTGGCGGGCGAGGGTTCGTCCTACATCACGGGCGAAGTGATCCGCGTCGACGGCGGTCTCTGCATTTGAATGAAACTGTAATCCACGGGAGGATACTCAATGAATAAAAGAGTGGTTATAACGGGCATGGGCGCCGTGACTCCGGTCGGCAACGATGCGCAGACTTTCTGGGACGGCCTTGTCTCCGGGAAAAACGGGATCGGGCCCATCACGAAATTCGACGCTTCCGGCTTTAAGGTGAAGCTTGCGGCCGAGGTGAAGGACTTTCATCCGGAGGACTACATGGAGAAGCCCATGATCCGCAAGACAGACCTTTACTGCCAGTACGCCATGGCCGCCGCGGCCCAGGCGGTGGAAGACAGCGGCATCGAGGGCAAGGTCGGGCCGGAGCGGCTGGGCGTGTACGTCGGTTCCGGCATCGGCGGCATGAAGACGTTCATCGAGGAGTGCACAAAGCTCAATGAATTCGGGCCGAGAAAGGTCTCACCGTTTTTCATCCCGAAGCTGATCTCCAACATTGCGGCGGGCAACATCGCCATCCGCTTCAACGCGCAGGGGCCGTCCATGAGCATCGTCACCGCCTGCGCGACTTCGGCCAACGCCTTGGGGGAAGCGTACCGCGCGCTTCAGCGCGGCGACGCCGACGCCATGATCGCCGGGGGCTCCGAGGCGACGATCAACGGGCTCGCCGTCGCGGGCTTTACGAACTGCATGGCGCTGACGGAGACGGAGGATCCCCTGCGCGCGTCGATCCCGTTCGACAGGGAGCGCAGCGGATTCGTGATGGGCGAGGGCGGCGCGGTCCTCATTCTTGAGGAATACGAGCACGCCGCGGCCCGGGGCGCGAAAATTTACGCCGAGCTCTGCGGATACGGAAATACGAACGACGCCTACCACATGACGGCGCCCGAGCCCGAAGGGATCGGCGCGGCCAATGCGATCCGCCTCGCCGTGAAAGAAGCGGGCGTGCCGGCGGACGCGAAGCTTTACATCAACGCCCACGGCACGGGCACCGCCCTGAACGACAAGACGGAAACGCTTGCGTTCAAAAAAGCGCTCGGGGATCAGGCGCGCAGCGCGATGATCAGCTCTACCAAATCCATGACGGGCCACATGCTGGGCGCCACCGGCGCGGCCGAGGCCATCTCGGCCATCCTTGCCCTGAAAACGGGCGTGGTGCCGCCGACCATCGGCTACCGCGAGCCGGACCCCGAATGCGACCTCGACTATGTCCCGAACAAGGCGAGAAAGGCGCAGGCCGATTTTGCGCTTTCGACCAATCTCGGCTTCGGCGGTCACAACGCCTGCCTGGTTTTCAGGAAGGCAGAGCGGCAGTAAGAAAAGGAGGAAGCAGGGATGAAAATCGAGGAGATCCGTTCCCTCGCGCAGATTATGGAGGAGGCCGGCCTGACCGGCCTTGAAATTTCGGATAAGGATTCGAAGGTCAGGCTGGAAAAGCGCCCGGCCGCGCCCGCGGCGTATGCTCCGGCTGCGGCTCCGGGCGGCGTGCCGGCGGCCCTTCAGGAAAACGGCATGGCGCTGAAGCCGCAGGACGCTCCGCAGTACCGGGAGATCAAATGCCCGATGGTGGGCGTCTTTTACGCGGCGCCCACGCCGGAAAGCGAGCCTTACGTCAAGGTGGGCAGCGCCGTGAAAAAGGGCGACGTCATCTGCGTCATCGAGGCGATGAAGCTGCTCAACGAGATCAATTCCGACCAGGACGGCGAGATTGCGGAAATCTGCGCGGAAAACGGCTCGGTCGTGGAATACGGTCAGACGCTTTTCAGGCTGCGCTGACCGCGGCGGCCGGGCCCTTCCGCGCGGGACCCGGCCGTGACATCATTTCTGCGCGGAGAAACGGCGATGCGCATGAACAAAGACGAACTGAAACAGATTCTTCCCCACCGCGAACCGATGCTTCTGCTGGATGAGGCGGAGCTGAAGGAAGACAATCTTGCGGTGGGAAAATATACCGTAAAAGGGGACGAATGGTTCCTGCGGGGGCATTTCCCGGGGATGCCGATCGTTCCGGGCGTCGTGCAGTGCGAGATGCTCGCGCAGACCTGCTGCATGCTGCTTGCCGAGCAGGTGAAGGGGAAGCTTCCCCTGTTTGCCGGCCTCGACAGGGTCCGGTTCAAAAACAAGGTCCTGCCGGGGGACACCCTCGTTATGGAATGCAGCCTCACGAGAAGCCGCCCTCCCTTTTATTTTGCGAAAGGCCGGGGAAGCGTAGACGGAAAACCCGTGGTCAGCGCGGAGCTTTCTTTTGCGCTGGTTTCGAAAGATAAGGGGTGAAAGCCTTGTTTTCAAAGATACTGATTGCGAACCGGGGCGAAATCGCGGTGCGCATCATCCGCGCCTGCAAAGAGATGGGCATCTCCACGGTCGCCGTGTTTTCCGAGGCAGACCGGGATTCGCTGCATGTGAGCCTTGCGGACGAAAGCGTATGCATCGGCCCCGCGCAGGTGAAGGACAGCTACCTGAACATCACGGCGATCATTTCGGCCGCCGTCGCGACGGGCGCGGGCGCGATCCACCCGGGGTACGGCCTCCTTTCTGAGAACGCGAAGTTCGCCGCCCTCTGCGAGGAATGCAACATTGTGTTTATCGGCCCGTCTTCCGAGGTCATTGCGAAAATGGGCGACAAGGACATGGCGCGCCGCACCATGCAGGCTGCGGGGGTGCCGGTCATTCCCGGCAGCGAAATGGTGGAGGACGTGGAGAAGGCCCGGGCAGAGGCTGAAAAAATCGGCTTTCCCCTTCTGATCAAGGCCAGAAGCGGGGGCGGAGGCTGCGGCATCCGGCTGGTCCGGACGGAAAAGGAATTTGCGGACGCGTTCGCCGTGGCGTCGGCGGAAGCGCGCCTTGCCTTCGGGGACAGGGCGGTCTATCTCGAAAAGTATCTCTACCCCGCAAAGCACATCGAGATGCAGATCCTCTGCGACGGGCAGGGCCGCGCCGTGGTCCTCGGCGAGCGGGAGTGTTCCGTCCAGCGCAAGCACCAGAAGCTTCTGGAAGAAAGCCCGTCCCCGGCCCTCGATTCCGCCACAAGGGAAAAGATGGCCCGCTGCGCCGTCCTGGCCGCGAAGACGGCCGGCTATGCGAACGCGGGCACCGTGGAGTTTCTCGTGGACGACGACCGCAATTTTTATTTCATGGAAATGAACACGCGCCTTCAGGTGGAGCACGCCGTGACGGAAATGGTGACGGGGATCGACCTTGTCAAATGGCAGATCCGCATTGCCGCGGGGCTCCCGCTCAATTTCGGGCAGGAGGACGTCTCCGTCTGCGGCAGCGCCCTGGAGTGCCGCATCAATGCGGAAAACCCGTCGCTCAACTACCGTCCCAGCAGCGGAAGAATCACCCTTCTGCACATCCCCGGGGGGCCGTGGGTGCGGTTCGACACCGCCCTGTTTCAGGATTATGTCGTGCCGCCGTTTTATGATTCCCTCATCGGCAAGCTCGTCGTGCATGCCCAGACGCGGGAAGAGGCGATCCGGAAAATGCAGGCCGCCCTCTGCGAGCTTGTCGTCAGCGGGGTGGACACCAACATCGACATGCACCGGAAAATACTCGCCGACCCCGCGTTCCGCTCCGGAAGCTACCACACCGATCTGATGGAGAAACTGGAGGAATCCGAGAAGAGATGCTGACGAAAAACCTGTTTAAAAAGCCGGAAAATCCTCTCGAGTGGTATGACGCCAGATCCAAGAACTCCTTGCCGGACATTCCGGACCAGATGTGCGTCTCCTGCCCGAAATGCAAGGCGATCCTGCTGACGGGGGACCTGAACGAAAACGGGCGCGTCTGCCCGAAGTGCGGCTGCCACTTCCGCATGAACGCGAGGCAGCGCATCGGCCTGATTGCGGACCGCGACACGTTTGAAGAGCGGGACGCGCAGATGTCCTCCACCAACCTGATCGATTTTCCAAACTACGACAAGAAGCTCTGGCATGCAAGGCTTGAAAGCGGCGAACGCGAAGCCGTGGTATGCGGCACCGCTTCGGTGGGCCGGTTCCCCTGCTGCATGTTTGTCATGGAGCCGTATTTCATGATGGGGAGCATGGGGACCGTGGTCGGCGAGAAGGTGACCCGCATCTTCGAGTACGCCACGCAGAACGCCCTCCCGGTCATCGGCTTTACGGTGTCGGGGGGCGCGCGCATGCAGGAAGGGATCCTTTCCCTGATGCAGATGGCGAAAACGAGCGCGGCGGTCAAACGCCACAGCGACGCGGGGAATCTTTATGTCGCCGTCCTCACGGATCCGACGACGGGCGGGGTGACGGCGAGCTTTGCGATGGAAGCGGACATCATCCTTGCAGAGCCGGGCGCCCTGATCGGCTTTGCCGGCCCGCGCGTGATTGAGCAGACCATGCGGCAGAAGCTCCCCTCGAATTTCCAGCGCGCCGAGTTCCTGCTGGAAAAAGGGTTCGTGGACGAGATCGTCCCGCGCGGCGGCCAGAAGGATTACCTTTCAAGGCTGCTGTCGATGCACCAGAGGAGGGGATGAGTATGGAAGCATACGATCGCCTCGTCGCGGCGCGTGCGAAGGGGAGGCCGTCCGGCCTGTGCTATATCCAGAATATTTTTACCGAGTTCACGGAACTGCACGGCGACCGCCGTTTCGGGGACGACAAGGCCGTGGTCGCGGGGATTGCCCGCCTAGGCGGCATTCCGGTCACCGTCGTTGCCAGCGAGAAGGGCGGCAATACCAAAGAGAGGGTCCGCCGCAATTTCGGTTCCGCGCATCCGGAAGGCTACCGGAAGGCGCTGCGCCAGATGAAGCTGGCGGAAAAGTTCGGCAGGCCCGTCGTCTGCTTTGTGGACACGGCCGGCGCTTTCTGCGGCATATCCGCCGAGGAAAGGGGAGAGGGCCAGGCCATCGCCGAAAATCTGATGGAGATGATGGCCCTCAGGACTCCGATTGTTTCCGTATTCGTCGGCGAGGGGGGAAGCGGCGGAGCGCTTGCGCTCGCCGTGGCGGACGAGGTCTGGATGCTGGAAAACGCGTGTTACTCGGTCATTTCTCCGGAAGGCTGCGCCAGCATTCTGTGGAAGGACAGCTCGAAGGTGAAGGAAGCGGCCCGGTTCCTCAAAATAACGGCCGACGATCTGCTCCAGCTCAAAGTGATCGAACGCGTCATCCCGGAGCACAAGGATTTCGGGCAGGTGTACAGAACTCTGCAGTCCGGGCTGTATCAGACCATCCTTGAAAAAGCGGCCATGGACGAAGAACTTCTGCTTCAGCAGCGTTACGACCGGTTCCGCAGGCTGGGCACGGCTTTTACAAAATAAAGTCCCGAATTCTGAAGAAACCACAAAGCGAACTTGCTTTGGGGTTTCTCTTTTTTGTCATACGGAAAAACAGGCAGCCTTCATGGAAGAGACGGCAGAACGGCAGGCGCCATCACGCTGCAATCCGGCTAAATCCGAATCTTCCGTCATACATTTTACCGAAATGTACGACAGGAGGAATTCGTATGAAACTGATGCTCTCAGGGCAGGTAAAAAAGCGAATCGGCATTGTGCTCGCCGTCTGTCTGGTTATCATGACGCTGTTTAACGTAGTGGGGTATTTTCTCAACTGCAAGTACATCAGCGTTGCCGCGGCTGTGGCGCAGGCGGGCAAATATGAAGTCAGAAACGAGCTTTTGCTGCACGCAATGGATTCCGTGGGAGTCTGTACGCCGGAAGACGCCGTCCGGGTGTTGGCGGAAGGCATGAAAAGCAGAAACGGAGCCATGCAATATTCCGTAATGGGTCCGGAACTGAAAAAAGAGTATCTCAAACAGCTTACCCAGTACAATCCATATTGGGTGACCGGAATGTCGAGCCCTTGGATTGACGGCTGTAAAATTACAGACAGAACACAGGCGGGAAGTACGCGGTATGTGTTTCAGCTTTCTTTTTCCACCGCAACGTCAGCCGGCCCTGCCGGAGATTATCATGCGGAGGCAACGGTCGATCGGCAGGGCGATTTTTGGCAGATCACAAAAATAACAGCGGAGAAAGGCTTATACCCATATTTGGGCCTGATTCAGTAGAGCAGTGAGGCCGCTGGCCTTCGGTGGCTTTTAACGCCTTTCCGTCATATCGTTTCCCGAAGGTCGATTTCTGCTTTCTGTGCCTGGGAATGCTGATCTTTCCGGGGAATCGAGTAAAGCCTGCCGTCCTTTTCGAACCTGGCGCCGGTCTGCTTGAAACGCAGATCCTGTCTGGCCCGGATCATCCGCCATGCTTCCGCACGCCAGCTGTCCGCATCCTCCAGAAAAAAGTCGGAGGAAAAACAGGTGTAAACCGTCTCGTCCCCAATCAGCCTGTACTCGCCGGTCCTGCTGCGCTTCAGCGGCAGGCCGAAGTCGTTGGTTTTCTCCACGATAGAACTGTCTCTGTTATGCCGGGCGTCAATTCGATACACATAACAGTTCTGGCAGCCGGCGCTGATCTTGTGACACCCGTGCCAGGGATTCCACTTGGCCAACGGACTCAGCTCCTTTTATCCGGCTTCTTTTGATCGGATAGCTCCATCTCTGCACCCAGACCGTCTGTGGAAGGCAGATTTAAAATCCGGTTCCGGTACGGCTTTTGTAATATCCGGGCAGCCTTTTCCCTTCTGCCCCGGCGATTCCCTTTTCTTTTTAGATTTTTAACGGTTTTTCCCAGTCGCCTGCTTGTTCAAAATTTTTTACCATAGCCTCTGCGTCCTGAACGATTTCTTCATCAAAATTGATATAAGCGAGAAGCTTTACGGCGTTTGTCGTTTTGGAAGGACCGGGTTTAATTAAGTAGTCAAAAATGATTGTGTCGCTGGCAATCCGTTCGCTGAAGTGGTAGTTTTCGAATTCCTTGTCTAAAATTCGAGTCAGCTCGACATCATGGGAAGCAACCAGGCAAAGGCAGTTTTGCCGATGTAAATATCGTAAAACGGCGGTCGACGCGGCAATGCGTTCCACCGTATTCGTACCCTTTAAAATTTCATCTATAAAGCATAGGCAGGGAAAACGCCCGACATGTTCCAGAACACGTTTCAGCGACCTTATCTCTGCTACAAAATAACTTTCTCCGGCGAGCAGATCGTCCCTCACCGCCATGGAGGAAATTACCAGCCGCCTGGGGGCCTGATATACCCGTGCCGTACAGGTGTTTACTGCCATTGCCAAAATCCCGTTTACAGCCACCGCTTTCATAAAGGTCGATTTCCCGGAAGCGTTGGAACCGGTAATCAGAGCATCGTTTGAAAATACCACGCTGTTTGGAACGGCATCTTTCAAAAGAGGATGATATAGCTGCTGAACATTCAGCTGCATGCCCTGTATAAAATGGGGTTTGCTGTAAAACCGAAGGCTTTTCCGAAAAGACAGAATGGCTATTGCGACATCCAAATCAGCGAGCTCTTCACATAATTCTCTGCATTGCTGTTTGTTCGCGGTGATCAGCCGAATCAGTTTGTTATAACTGCGGGTTTCATAAATTGTGACCATTCGGACAAATTCTTCGATGGAATCCATGTCGCTTATCACCATGTGTTGCAGGGTGCCGGAGGCGGCGCCTCGCAGTCTATGCAAAGCGTCCAATTTTTTCAGCAATTCCTGCCGCAGCCCTGAAAAGCTTTCATCTTTTTGAGCTTTGGTTGTTTTACAGATTTTTCTGCAACACCAAAGAACAGAGGAAAAGTAACGGACAGAGGGAATCTGTTGCTCAGTTTTCCTTCTTGAAAAGAAGCTGATCATGATAATCTCTTTTTCCCAGCCCCGCCAAGTGCATCTGCAGCTGCAAACGCAGCGCAGGTTCCCGGTCAAGGCAATCCATCAACGCCTCGCGGCGATCCGATCCTTCCTGACTTGTGAACCTGTGCAGGATGATATAGAGATATTCCTCGCCCAATGAGGTTTGACAGGAATCCAGCCGGGCAAACACCCGGTCCATTTCAAGATCGTTCCATGTGGTATCATCGATCATTCGGAATGTGTCCTGATTGGTACAATATTTCCAAGGCCGCGAAATACTGCCGAATTCCAGTTCATCGTTATCAGGCGCTTCGCCAAATCGTTCCGAAATTTCTCCCCGCAGCTTTTTCTGAGCCGAGCGGTCGGACAGCATCATAGTGGCGGCGACCGCAACGAGGAAGACCGCCATGATGATTCCAATGATATAGCCATCCAAAATGGATGCCCTCTTATAACTTTCTTTCGGGACCCGTCTTACATCGTCTGCGTGAAATCTTCCCGGCTTTTGTATTTGTTATATTATACCACGTTTTGTCCCGGCGCAGGCATCAATTTCATTGCTGTCAGCCTTCGGCACAGGACTCGCACGGCGGGCATAATCGTATTCTTCCGACTCGCTTTCATCTAAAATTCCAGGCGGCGGAAGGCACTTTTTTGTATCATCAAGTGCCTCTCTCATGCAGGCAGACGATTCCCTGCCGGCAGGTGGAAAACAGATAACCGGATTGTCATAATGGTTTCAATCCGGTCATTATTATTGGAATTTGATGAGAAAAGTCTTATCATGGTCAGGGATCATTTTGCCGGAAAGGGTTAATCCTATATTCCTTGCTGCTTTCCACAACAGACAATGATAACCCCAAAGCTTTTATGCTGAGTCATATCAGGGCTATTCTGTCCTTGTACGCAGCACAAGCGGGTCCGGGCCATCAGCGGCTGATCTGGAATGAAGGCCGCTGGTGCTTTCGGATGGACAGTCCCACCGACCCGGCCCTTAGAAATAAAAAATATCCGGGCAGAGATCAGCTGGCTAAAAATATCGTCATATATTTAGATAAAAACATGCTGCCCGCGCCGCAGAAGATCGGCGTCGTCCACATCGGCATCTGGGATCCGAATGATTATAGTGGCGGTGGCAATGAAATTGAGATAAAAAAGCAATCGGCTTTTCGTGTCCGGTCCGTCAAAGAATCCGGAACAGGATCGAGCTTCAGAAGCCGGTTATGACAGGAGCTGCGAAACCATGTTTGCAATGGGAAAAACCAAGCAGACGGAAATTTCAAACGGCTACGCTTCCGGTAACCGCTGCCCCCTAATTTTACGGAATCCGTCAAAGCACCGGGGAAAGAGACCGGTTCTGACGGCCCTGCTGTTTGCGGCCGTGCTGTCGGCTTTCCTTTCGGCATGCCGGCTGATTCCACGCGAACAGACGGATCCGGACCCCGGCGATACGTATGGAATTGTCGGTCTCCCAGGCACCCGGCTTCTGTTCCACAGCCTCGGAAACGGGTTCCCGGAATTCAGCCGCGTCGATCCGGCGGACGGTGCCGTCCTCGGGCTTGCCGGGCTGACCTCATCCCGGAAAAAATACGCGGCCCTGTTCTGTCAAAGAGCGTTAAGGCTATACGACCGCGGTAAATATGTGTCCGGGTATCGCAATGACGACGGATTGAAAGACGTGAGCAGTTTTCTCGCGGATTATGACGGCGACGGAAACGACGATGTTTTTCTTTTGCTCGGAAAAGAGGGAGAACCTTACGGAGAAAGACTGATCGTCCTCGATTTTGACGGCAAAACAGTGAAGAAAACCTACGACGCGCCGTTCGGGAACCTCAATCCCTGGAAGGTTCAGGTCTGCGATGTGGACGGAGATGGGAAAAAGGAAGTTTCGCTTGGGGTGTACACCATGGCGAAATACCATCCGGTTTATGCCAAACGCCCGTTTCTCTATGAATTCCACAATCGCAAGCTCTACCCCAAATGGCTCGGCTCCAGACTGTCGCGTCCGTTCGACGACTATGTCTTCTGCGATGTGGACGGCGACAAAATGGATGAGCTGGTTTCAGTGGAAACCACGCAGGACGGTAAAAAGGAATTGAACGCGTATCAATGGACCGGCTTCGGATTCGAATCCATCGGCACTTCCCGGGCGTATAACGTCATTCGTGACATCGGGGCGGTCTACGGAGCGGTTACCGCGGTCTGCGGCAGTCAAACCGCTTCGGAACCAAAAACCTTCCTTTACAGGAATGGTGTAATGAAAACGGAGGGATGATTTCTATGTTATTCAGGCGTACCGTTGCATCCGTTCTGTGCTGCAGCATCCTGCTTACCGCGTCAGCCTGCCGCAGGGCGGGCAAAAATCCGGCGCCTCCCGCCTCCCGGACGGAAAGCGGAGGGAGCAGCCAGACAGCGGAAAACACCGACTACCCTCTGATGCCGCTGAACGCTTCCGTCAGCAAAAATGTTTCCGTACCGTACTCTCCCACTCAATACGAAAAATCGGTGAAGGCGTACCAGGTAAATCCTGACCTGTCGAACATCGCGAACCTGAAGCAGTTCGGCAGTTTTTCGGACGCGGAGAAAAAGCTCCTGTCCCAGAATGCCTTCGTGGTTTCGCCGACTGCCGAACAGCAGCTCTTTTACCTCTATGAAAAAAACAGCTACCTTGAGATCCCGAGCTTCATCACGGCGGATTCGGTGCTGCAGGTCTACCACATTTTCTATGATTATTCGCTGCGGAATCTGGAATCAAAGAGTCTGATTCAGGCGGTTGAAGAGCTGACGGACAGCATGCTGAAAAAGTCCATTCAAATCTACAGCGGCGTCAAAAACCCTGCCGTTAAAAACGCCGCGCTGAAGAACGCCGCCTATTTTGGCACGGCGGCCCTTGGACTGAAAAAATCACTGCCCGCTGACCTGCCCGCCGAAGCGAAAACCATGGCGGACAGGGAATACGCCCTGGTTCAGGCGCAAGGGGGCTTCGCCCCGTCCGCCATCTTCCCGTTCCAGCTGGATTACAGCCAGTTCACCCCGAGGGGGCATTACACGAGAAGCGACGATTTCAAGCGATATTTTCTGGCCATGACCTGGTACGGCCAGGCGCCGTTCCCTCTTTACATGGATAAAGACCAGAAAGTGCGGGACGTGGAGCAGACGCTGCAGGCGCTGCTTGTCACCTACGCGCTGTTCATGAAAAAAGACGGGACGCAGGACATCGCAGACTGGGAGAAAATCTATGAGCCGACCTCCTTTTATGTGGGAGCGTCCGACGACTTGACCGTCTACGACTACCAGAACCTGCTGCAAAGCGTGTACGGCGACCGGCCGAATCTTGAGCGGCTGGATGACGGCGGCCGGCTGGACGCGCTCTATAAAGAGGCGGAGAAGCTGCCGGAACCAAGGATCGCGGCAAAATACACGGATGTAAACACGCCCGTCGGCAGGCAGCTCCGGCTGATGGGGCAAAGGTATCTCGCGGATTCCGAGATGCTTCAGGAGCTTGTGGAGCCGATCCAGAGGCCGATCCCCAGCGGACTCGACGTGATGGGGGTGCTCGGCTCGGACCGGGCCTACGCGATTCAGCTGAGCAAAAAAGAAAACAGCTGGAAAGGCTATCCCGGGCAGTTTGCAAAAGTAAAGGAGCAGTTTTCAAAGCTCTCTGAAAACACCTGGCGTTCCAACCTGTATTACGGATGGCTGTGGACCTTGAAGAGCCTGATTCAGCCCTGCGGCAGCGGATACCCGTCCTTTATGACGAATCAGGCCTGGATCGACAAATCCATGAGCACCGCGCTGGGGAGCTGGTCCGAGCTCCGCCATGACACCATTCTGTACGGCAAGCAGAGTGGGGCGGAAAAAGGCGGAGGGGAAGAGCCGAAGGTGCTGGGGTATGTGGAACCCGTGGTCGAGGTTTATGACAGGCTGCTGTGGCTTACGGAGTATTCGAAAGAAAATCTTGCGGCCAGGGGGATCCTTTCGGGCGACGACGAAACCGGCGTGAAAGCTTCCGTCGGGTATTTTGAAAATCTGCTGAAATTTCTGAGGGACTGTTCCGCCAAGGAACTCAAAGGACAGACGCTGACCGACGACGAATATGCCCGCATCTACGATTACGGCGAGAACATGGAGGGAATGACGGCTTCCCTCGCCACGGACGGTCTGAGATGGTTTGAAATCCAGTCCGAGGCCGACAAGAACATGGCGATGGTCGCGGATTTCCACACGATTGCCCCCAACCGTTACGACAGCGGGGGATATCTGGAAGCAGGCGTGGGACCGGCGCATGAAATCTATGTGGCCGTGCCAATCGGCGGCAGGCTTTATCTGACCAGGGGAGCGGTCTTCAGCTATTATGAATTCGAATCGGGCAGCCGGCTGACCGACGAAGAATGGCAGACGATGCTGAAAAACGGCAGGGCGCCGGCTCAGCCGTCCTGGATCGGCTCATTCGTAAGCGGCGGAAAAGGGAAAATACCGGAGCCGATAATCCCTTATAATTCATAGAAGGTGGGCAGCGCCTGCAATCTTTACCGGGTCGGTTTTCGTATGCCTTTCAATCGCTCCGGCTCGTTTCGGAGGAAAAAACAGGGGGATGGTGCAGAAATGGATTCTGTAATAAACGAAAAAATACGTTTGGCGCAAGAGGGAATAGCGCGGCTGCATAAGGTTGACGCTATGCTTCAGGACCTGCGGGACCAGCGGGCCCTGCTGGAACGCAAGGCTGCCGGGCTTGAGGCTGTCTGGAAGAAGGAAGACGGCGACGTCGCGAAAATAGAAGGCAGAAGCATCGCCTCCATGTTTTACTCCATGCTTGGAAAACTGGACGAGCACGTTGAAAAAGAGCAGAAAGAAGCCCTCGCGGCGAAATTGAAATACGATCAGGCCGCAAAAGATCTGGAAGATGTAAAATATCAGATTACGAAGCTTTCCGTTGAACGGCCGAATTATGTGGATTGTCAGCGGGATTTTGACAGACTTTTCGCCGATAAAAAAGAGCAGCTCATCAGGGACGGCAGCCAATCTTCCCAGAGGGTTCTGGAGAAGTCAAGCCAACTCAACCGTGAAAAAATAAATCTTAAAGAAATCAGGGAAGCGATCCTCGCGGGGGAAAAGGTGATCCGTAGCCTGGATCAAATTCAGGACAGCCTGAACCGCGCGGAAGGATGGGGAGCCTGGGACCTTCTTGGCGGCGGGCTGATCTCCGGCATTGAAAAGCATTCCCGTATTGACGATGCCGCGGCGGAGACTGAAAACGCGCAGAGGCTGCTGCGGCAGTTCCATTCCGAACTGGCCGATGTCCGGATTCAATCGGACATCAGTTTTGAAACGGGCGGTTTCGCAATGTTTGCGGATTTTTTCTTCGACGGGCTGATTGCAGACTGGTATATGCAGTCCAAAATCAACCGGTCGCAGGATAGCGTCTCCAACGTGCAGAATCAGGTTATGGGCGCGGTCCATAAGCTCAAATCGCTGGAATCCCGGACAAATTCCGGTATCAATGAGCTTGAAGCAGAAATCGAGCGTCTGATTCTTGCCGCGCGGTAATCGGCCGGGGTTTATTTTTTCAGAATATGTCTCACGCTGTGTTCATGAGTGCGCTCAATCCGAGTTTTTTATTATTTCTTCGTATTGCGCCTGTGTTTCTTCCGGCTTCTGCATGCAGCCGGTTCTGCCGCCGCTTATTTCGTGCAGGTTATAGGTGTGATTTTGCACCTAGACAAGAACTGTTCCTTGCCGTTTCCCTGTGGCCGCGGCTACTTTTTCGTATAGGTTCCGTCGTCATTCAGAACAAGCAGGCCCAGGTAACGGGCGGCGTCGGCATTGCCGAGATCGACCGATTTTTTCAGGTTGATGCCGGCCTGGTTGTAATCCGCCGGAACGCCCTCGCCCTGGTAGTAACACCATCCGAGCATCTCATAGGCCCGCGCGTTCCCCTGCGCCGCGGCTTTTCGGTACCACTCCACAGCCTTGGCGTAATCCACCGGCACGCCCGTTCCGTAAAAATAGCATTCGCCGACCTGGTCGATGGATAACAGATAGCCCTGAGCGGCGGATTTGGAAAACAGTTCAAACGCCTGTTTGCCGTCCTTCGCCACGCCCCGCCCCGTCTGGTAGCAGATGCCCGTGTTATACTCACCTCCGGCGTCGCCCTGGGCGGCGGACTTGCTGAACCACTCGAAAGCCTGCGCATCGTCGCGCGCGACTCCGACCCCGTTGAAGTAACAGCAGCCCAGGTTCCCTTCGGCATCGGCGTCGCCTGCCTGCGCGCCCTGCCGGAAGTATGTTACGGCTGTGGCCTCATTCTTGGCGACGCCCTTCCCGTCCTCGTAACACCGCCCCAGCTTGTCGTACGCCGCCGCGTATCCCTGCGCGGCCGCCTGCTGAAACAGGCTGACCGCTTTGGCCTCGTCTTTCGCGACGCCTTTCCCGTTCAGGTAGCACAGCCCGAGATTATATTGCGACTGCGCGTCGTTCCCGTTGGAGCCCCGGACAAAGTAATCCGCCGCCCGCACCGGGTCGCGCGTCACGCCGTCCCCGTTTTCATACCAGCCTCCCAGCGTGTTGTCGGCCGGCTTCAGGCCCTGACCGGCGGCTTTTTCCAGCCAGCTGACGGCTTTGGCGCTGTCTTTGCCGATGCCCGTGCCGTTGTGGTAGCAAAGCCCGAGGCTGTATTCGCATATAGAATCTCCCTTTTCGGCTCCCTGCCGGTACAGGCTGACCGCTTTTGCGGCGTCCTGCTTCACGCCTGCGCCCTTTTCGTAGCACAGACCCAGTTCACCATAGGCGGGGGCGTATCCCTGTTTCACAGCCTCTGAAAAATAGGAAAAGGCAAGCGCGCTGTCCTGCCTGACAAACCGGCCGCTTTCATAATAGAGGCCCAGCACGGTTTCCGCCGGGGCGTAGCCCTGGGCGGCCGATTTCTGCATCCATACGGCCGCCTGCTTTTCCTGGTCCGTTCCATAGCCGCCGTTCTCATATTGAAGGCCGCGCCTGAACTGGTAGACCCGGTCGTTCGGATTCAGGTAAGTATTGAAAAGGGTAACGCCGAACAGCCTGACCGCGGCGATCAGCAGGGCCGCCAATATGCCGAGTGCGACGAATAAAGATTTACGTTTCATTGCGTTCGCTCCATAGAAAATCGAATGGATTATGAGCCGCTGCTTGCCGAAGGCTTTTCCTGTGAGACGTACCGCCATGTCCTGCCGCCGTCCTTCGATTCATAGCGGGCGCGGTAATAGCCGAAATCTCCGTCGCTGCCCTGGGTCACATAAAGCACGGGAATGCCGTGCTCCAGCTGCGGCACCTGCGGCGTATCGTAGACCTGCCCGAAGGTCAGGCCCGACGCCGGAATGTCCACCTCGGCCAGATTCCCGGCGGGAAGCGCCGCCTTGGTGAAGCTTCGCCCGCCGTCCGTCGTCTCGTAAAGCTCGCCGGAAGCCCCGCTCGCGTCGGTGTAGCTCAGATACCCGACGTCCTGGCTGAGAAAATTCATCCCGGTCAGCGTCTGGGTGGAGGGCGTCGCTTTGCTCTGCCACGTCCGTCCGCCGTCTTTGGTGGTGAAGAGCATGGAGCCTTTCATGTCCGCCGTTCCGCTGAGGCCCACGGCGACGTCCGCCGTCTGTCCGCTGGTATAGACGACGTAGCGTGAGGTGATGCCGTCGCCGGCGAGATTCGCCACCGGATGCGTTTCCTGATTCTTGCCCTCGTTCTGGATGAACAGCACCGAGAGCTTCGTCTGCCCATAGAGCAGGTAGGTAAAATCGTCCGCGATATGATAGCAGCCGTCCGCGAGCTTGTCGGTGCTGTCGCTTTGCAGCATGGAGGAAAGCGCATTCTCCGGCAGGGAGACGGCGGTCCAGCGGTGGCCGTAATCCCAGGAAAGCGACAGGACGCCGTTCTGAATCCGGTACGTGTCCTTTGAGGCGGATTCAATGAGCACATTGCTGTTGTCAACCGAAGATTTGCTCGTGCTGCGGAGCACCAGCGGCGGGGTGGGGCTCATGGAAACCTTGCACAGCGTCAGCGTTCCGCCGTAGGAAACCAGCAGCGTTTTCGGGTCGATTTTACAGTCCTTGTTGAGCGCTACCGTCCATTCCGGCAGACCGCCCTTGCAGAGGACAATTGCCGTGAGCCCGTACTGCACGCAGTCTTTGGCGTCGTAGTTGTATTCCGTGCTGCCGTTGGAGAGGACGATCCCTTTGGTATCGCGCACGAGCCGCCAGCCCGCCGTGTTCTGTCCCGAGGGTTCCCACGAACCGTCAAGCGCGGCTTCCACATAATAGTTGTCGGTGCGTCCGCGGTCCCCAAAGGCGGCCACGATCTGGTGGGCGGGGCCGTTCTGCTCGGAGATATAGGTGACGGCGCAGATATCCCCGGCCAGCCACTGCGTCTTGATTGTTCCAAACGCCTCGTATGGGAACTGCCGGTAGGGCCGGGCGAAAAAGAGAAATGGATGCCGGTATTGCTTCACCTGATTGGTGGATGTGTCGCGCTTGAGGATCAGTACGTTCCGGCCGTCCGGCGAAGAAGACAGGATATCCTGCGTTTTTACCGAGGCCATGACGGAAACGGTAATATCGGCAACAATCAACGCCCCGCAGGCGATGCCGACCCAGGCCCAGATGACCGGGCAGCGCCGCGCGAAAAAGACGCTCGAAAGAAAAATGCACACCAGCCCGGCGAAATTGATCAGGTACTCGACCACTCCCGTCTGATAGACTACCCCGTACCTGGCGTGCAGAAACAGATAGGCGGACTGAAACAGCAGAATCAGCAAAGCCGCGACGGCAAGGCCGAAGCCCAGGACCCGCGCCCACCTTCCTTTTGAAACGTCTTTGTATCCGGAGCAATGTTCCCTCAGAAAGGCGCGGAACGCATCCGGTTGCTCTGCCGGAAGCGCCGACTTTTTTAGGAACTCCGTTTCCTCTCCGCAGCGGATCAGAAAACATTCCTTACTCTCGAGAATCTGTGTCACATGCGCGTAACGCCAGCTCTTTTCCGCGTCTGCTTTTGTAATGGAAACATGATCGCCGAAAAATCGGCAGGTGCAGGTTTCCTCAGCGCCGGTTTCCCGTATCGATCTGGAGAATCGGTATCCTTCCGCCGTGAGCACAAGGAAGCAAGCCCCGCCCAGCGCACAGACGGCGATCATCGCCGGCGGAACGGAACGACTGGTCAGCTGGGAGACACCGGCTCCGGCCGCCGCCAGCGCGGCCAGAGCGATGCCCGCAATCAGACAGGTCAGCCGCAGGCCAATGCGAAAGTTCTGCCAAATTACCTTATTGCAGGTCAAACGGAAATCCCGGGAAAGCCGGGTCGCAACCGTGAACGCCGGCTGCCCGCTGCCGCCTTCGTCTGGAAGCGGGCCGGCGGAATCCGGCGGAACGTTTTCTGCGTTTTTCCCTCTGCCTTCACCTTTCAGAATTTCGTCGGCCGTCACCTGCAAAACGGCCGCAAGCCGCGGCAGCGTCCCGATATCCGGCGCACCCTGGCCGGTTTCCCATTTTGAAACCGCTTTGTTGGTTACGTTCAGGCGGTCCGCAAGCCCCTGCTGGGTCAGTCCCAGCCCCCGGCGCTTTTCTGCGATATACTTTCCGATTCTGACGGTATCCAATTTGACGGCATCCGACTCATTGCCCATGGTAACAGCCTCATTCCAGCCCGATAAAGGCGCGTATTGTCTTTGTATTTAGCATACCAGTATTCCTGTAAAATGCAAGGAACGGGAAGTTCATTTGTTCCACGGAACGTAGATACCCGCGAATTGCCTTATTATTGTTGGCTTTCCCCAATTGGAAATAACATCCCGTTGAGAGATTTCGGTTTCCGCCTCGGGAAGGAGCCGGAAGATGGAAGTTAAAACTCCCGGCCTGAAGAAGACGGTCCGTGAATGATGTGCGGTCAATCAGGGAATTCTAAGATCGTATTACGGAGCCCGGCATGCCGGCGGATGGGTGTTTCAAGATTGGCGTTCGCGGATTTTAACAACGGCCATATTTTTTGAAAGGGTGATTGATATGAAAGCGACGATTGACAGAGACGGCTGCATCTCCTGCGGGCTGTGCACGGAAACCTGCCCGGAAGTTTTCCAGATGGGCGACGACGGGAAGGCGGAGGTGTATCAGGACCCCGTTCCGGCAGAGGCGGAGGATAAAGCCGCCGAAGCACAGGAGGGCTGTCCCGTTTCGGTTATCGCGGTGGAATGAGACAGGCA